>JBCCHE010000028.1:0-66316 GCA_039028875.1 Myxococcota bacterium
CACGATCCATTGGGTAAATCGTGTCTTTCTCATTCGTTACGCTCCTTGAATTGGATAGGTCACTGCGCCACGCGCAGCGTTCATGAACGGGTTCACGGGGTAGTGGCTATCTCAACACGTTTCAGAAAGTCAACACCTTGAGTGGGACTTCCCGGGGCCGAGCGACTTCATCGCGACTCTCTGTGAGCCAGGGCACATTCCGCAGGAAAAGCGCACAAGGTAAGCCTCTTCACACCCTGGTTGCTTCGTCCGCTGGCGTCCTTGAATTCGCTGGCGATTCGACACGGGCCAACGCGCGGGGCGACGACACCGAGGTGTGCCCGTCCT
Source organism: Myxococcota bacterium (assembly GCA_039028875.1). GTDB lineage: Bacteria > Myxococcota_A > Polyangia > Polyangiales > Houyiibacteriaceae > SG8-38. Next base: position 328 of record JBCCHE010000028.1, read on the forward strand.
TGGATCAACCCCTTGGGCAGCTCCGATGCGAGTATCGAAGCGCCATGGTGGATCTGCCGATCCAGGCTGCGGTTCTCCCCGGATCCATGATGAAGTCCGAAAACTGCCGATCGACAGTTGGAACCGGACGCTGAGGCCGCGCAGAGCCCGAAAATACTACTGAATCAGGATCGTGCCCGAACCCTGGCCGGGGGTGCCGCCGAGATCGATACAGGTGGCGTCGACTTGTACCAGCTCGCCGCCTTCGAAGAGCGACCGCTCGTACGGGGCGTTGATCCCGCAAGGAGGTGCGCCGCCCGTGGCGAGCGGGTCGCAGTCAATGAGATCAAAGAGGACCTCGCGCTCGTTGCAGTCGAACCCACAGAGCGTGAGGCGCATGTAGTAACGGCCACGGTTGGCCACCGACGGCACAAAGGCGACGTCGACGAACTCGTTGCCGGGGGTTTCGAACTCTTCGGTGTGAATGATGGCGCCGGGGGTCCACGCATCTTCGAGCTCCATCCGAATGCGGCGCGTTGCGGCGTTGACGGGAATGGTGGCCTCGATCATTTGGCCGGGTTGCACCAGGGCTTGGCCGCTCGTCGACTGCTGGGCTTGCGATGTGGTCAGCAAGAACTGAGGCGGCGAGATGGCGGATAGATCGGGCTGATCGGCGGGAAAACCCGGTTGAACGCAGTTTCCGTCGGAAGCGCCGTCGTCGCCCCCGATGTTGATCACCTGCACGGGGCCGGTGGTCCCGCTGTCGCCTCCGCAGGCGGCAAGCAAGAGGCAAAAAGAGCAAAAGAATGCGACGGATCGAACGAGGCCAAGCAACATCGGGAACCTCCGGGGCAAGGAGAACCGATAGCCTAGGCGGAGACGACCCGATTCTCAAGCGGGCATGAGGTTTCGATCTATAATGAGTTCATGGATCGACCTCGTTTGGTGATGTGGCTTAGCATCGTTGGGTTGTTGGCAGCGGTGAGTCTTGCGGGTTGCAAGAAGAAGGCACCGGCGTCGCCGCCCGCGTCGGATTCGAGCGCGGCGGAAGCGCCTCAGGCCGAAGCGCCCACACCGCGGAACGCGATGATCAAAACCAACACGCTTCCCATCGATCAGATTTACCACTCGATGCAAGGCCCGTTCGACCGGGTGTACGTGGATCCGACCGAACTCGATTGGGTGACCGCGATTCGGACCGACGTGATCGATGAGTCGACGGAGGCACGGATGGGGGACGAGTTCTTCTGCCACAGTCAGTTGCAGCTCCTCAACGGGACGCGCTTGCTCACCATGGCCACCGGGGCCGACGAGCTTCGGTTCCCCGACGGGTTTGCGATGCCTGTCTCCTCGATAGTCGGCCGGCTCCCAGAGGAGCAGCAAGCGCTCACCTTCCTCGGGATGGTGCTCAACAACCACGAGACCGAGATCGACAAGAAGGCGCGGGTGAACGCGTCGGTCGAGTACTTCCGCGACGACGACTTTGGTGACGGGCCCCGCCCGAAGAAGCTCTACTTGGCGAGCCTCATCATGCAGGTGGGTGACCTCGAAGAGTACAAGCCAGGCCCCAACGAGCCGCCCATCAGCGAAGATGTCACCACACACTGCGCGCTGGTGGAGCAACCCTTAGGCGGGAAGCTGGCGCTCCACTGGATGGTGCCGCCGGGCCTCCAAAAGACCCGAAAGAAGGAGAAGGGCTTCATCCCGATCGACGGCACCGTGCACTTCGCGTGGGCCCACTTGCACAACTACGGCGTGTACATGCGGCTGACCGACCTCACCACCGGCGAGGTGGTCTTTCAGGCCGACGTCGAGAACGAACCCGACCGCGACCAAATCGCCAACATCTCGAACTACGCCAGCGAAGAAGGCTTTCGCGTCTACAAAGACCACGAGTACGAGATCGAGGCGCTCTACAACAACACGACCGACCATGACATCGACGCGATGGCGATGATGGTGCTCTACTACAACCCCGACGGTGACCGGGAGATCAAGTACTCGGCGGCGACGCCCGCGCCCTAGCGGCGCGTTACAGCTTGCCCATCGTGGCGCTTCGCTTCGTCTGGACGGCACTGTCGACCGGAGCTTGGTCGGCCTTGTCCGAGAGCTGGCGCACGCCCTTGACGACGGTGGACTCGACGTTCGCGGTAGTGGGGAGGGCGTCATCGGCACGCCAGCGAACCGTTCCCTCGCCTGTGCCGTTGAGCACAGTGAGCTTGAGATCGTTCCGCATCCCAGGGTTCTGATACATTTGCTCTTCGGCGCCCTGACGCGTCCCCACCGAGAGTGCGACGGTGCCGCCCTCGGCGCTGACGAGTTCGTACGTGGCGAGCTGGTGGATGATGATGCCCGCCTGAGTGAGTGAACGCTGCACGGTCCACGTGGCCCCCGCGCCGATGGGCTCGTCCGGGAACGCGGGCGTCAGCTGAAGGATGGCCCATCGGATCGTCTCGACCATGTCGAGCGCTGTGCGGCCTGCGCCCGGAACCGCTTTCAGCGCTTTGATCTCGCTGTCGGGCAGGGTGAGGTTCAGCTTGGTGACGACGCCGTTGGCGCTGAGGACGTAGCTGCCCTTGACCTTCTTCATGGATTTGGCCGCGGCCTCGATTTGCGCGAGCCGTCGGGGTTTGCCGATGGTCTTTTCGTCGAACGTGGCCTGGTTGACCGCGACCTCCACGACGAAGGCGCCCTTCTTGGCCTTCTTGGTGGTGAGCGCTAGGTCGTAACTAACGGTATAGCGGGGCGATTTCACACCAAAGAGGGCGACCACCGCTTCAATCTCGAGTCCGACGGCGACCGATGCCGATGACGTCCCGGGCTTGAGCGCAAACGCGAGCTTCTTCTTCGGGTCCGCGCCGGCGTTTTCGACCACGACCGTGGGGGCCGACCCGAGCTCGGGCGTCTTGCCGAGAAGCACGCCTGGCAGCGGCGGCAGCTCACCGAGCCCCTCTTCCTCTGCAGCTTCAGGTGCCTCACCCGGGTCCGCGGGCTCGGCAACCTCGACTTCTTCTGCCACTTGGGTGACTTCCGCCTCGGTTGCCTCAGGCTCCGCGGGTGGCGCTTCCTTCGGGGTGCAGGCGAAACCGAGCGTAACGAGGGCGATGATCAGTAGACGCATGGCGCGGCTGTCTAGCACAGTCGCGTCGAAAGTCCTGGCGATTGCACCGCCCCACACGATCGAGAGCTAGCCCGGATGGGGCGAGTGCGTTTGTGATACTTTCTCGCGGGCGACGATTCCGTATTGTGTGGTGCCTCACATACCGAGGCACACATGCGCGTACCGAATGTTCGCCGGCGTCCGGAAACTGCTAGGGCTATCGTCGAAAACGGTCTAGCATCGCAGGATGCCCGTTACCTCGCCTGAATACCATCAGGCGTTTCTTGGAAAAGACTCGCGCTTCGACGGACGCTTTGTTGCCGGTGCCCGGACGACGCGAATTTACTGCAAGCCCAGTTGCTCGACCAAGATGCCGCCTGCCGACAATGTTGAGTTCTTCGATACCCCGGACGAAGCCGAGGCCGAAGGCTACCGCGCCTGCCGCAAGTGCAGGCCAGACGTTGCTCCGGGGACCCCGGCCTGGAACGGCACCTCGGCCACGGTATCCCGTGCACTCCGGCTCATTGAAGACGGTGTGCTCGACCGGACCAACATCGATGCGCTTTGCGAACGACTCGGGATCGGCGCGCGACAACTTCGACGCTTGTTTCGAAAGCACCTTGGGACGTCGCCTGTTCAGGTGGCGCGAATGCGACGCGCCGACTTTGCCCGGCGTTTGATCGAGACGACTGGGTTGTCGATGACGCACGTCGCCGAGGCGGCCGGGTTTGGAAGCATCCGCCGGTTCAACGCCGTCATGAACGAAGTGTACGGGTGCCCTCCGACGTCGCTCCGCAAGGGGCCTGCCCGTGGTGCGGCGGGGCTCGACCTCGAGATTCCGGTTCGTGCGCCCTTTGCGTGGAGCCCGCTCCTCGCGTCACTCGAGGCGGGCGCAACGCCGGGCGTCGAATCCGTGATCGACGGCCGCTATATCCGCGTGGCGCGATTCAAACAGGCCGTCGGTGAAGTGTCGGTCACCTTCGACGAAGCGGGGTCGGCACTTCGCGTCCGGGTGAGCCACTCGCTCAACGCCTACCTGTTGGACGTGGTGTCGGGTGTGCGCCGTCTCTTCGACGTGGAAGCCGAGATGGGTGTCATCGAGGAACATCTGGCGACCGACCCGACGGTGGCCAAGTGCATGCGCGCGACACCGGGCCTCCGGGTTCTCGGGTCGTTCGATCGTTTCGAGACGGCGGTCATGACGCTTCTCGGGCAACACATCTGCAACGAAGAGGCGATGGATCTCGCGACGCGGATCATCGACAAGTACGGCCGCGCGATCGAGACGTCGGAGTCGGTGCTGACCCATGCGTTTCCGACGCCGTACGCCCTGAGCTCGGTGAGGCTCGAAGCGCTCGGTGTACCGAAGCGACGGAGCAAGTCGATCCAAGCGCTCGCCAAGGCGGTGCACGAAGGGGCGCTCCGGCTCGATGGGACGCCGTCGCTCGACGAAGCGCTGCGAAGGCTTCGGTCGATCCCCGGGGTCGGCACCACCACGGCCGATTACGTCGCCATGCGGGTCTACCGAGAGCCTGACGCCTTTCCCTCGCACGACCAACGGCTTCGTGCGGCAGCGTCCCACGACGAGGGGGCGCTTTCGCCAGCCGACCTCGAGGCGCGCGCCGAGTCATGGCGGCCGTGGCGCGCGTACGCCGCCATGTGGCTGTGGGACTCTGTTCGCCGCGACGAGCCGGCCTCGACGCCGTACTTCCAGGGCAACCGCGAGACGATGGTTCCCGCGGCGCCGACCGCCGAAGACCAAGTGGCCTGAGGCGCTGGGCTTCAGGCGGACCTCCACGGGTGTGTGGCCACACCGCGGAGTTGGTGCGGTTGCTCTAGGGATGGCGGAGCCCAGGCTGAAGCCGATGGCGCGGGGGCGCGTCGCACGCCATAGAGAGGGATCATGAAGCGACACGTTCCGCTTTGCGGCCAGCCCAACTTTCGTGACCTCGGTGGCTACCCAACCGCCGATGGCCGACGTGTGCGGTGGGGCATGGTGTTCCGTTCGGGTGAGCTCAGTCAGCTCACCGACGACGACCTCGACACGCTGGCGTCGCTGGGGATCAAGACGGTGGTCGACCTCCGCGCGCCGCAAGAAGTCTCTGCGCGCGGTGAGAGCCGGGCACCCGACGGGGCCAACACGGTGCGACTGCCGATCGCATCCGGCGACATGTTCGCCAAGCTCGTGCCGATGTTGCTCGAGGGCGACTTCTCCCAGCTGCCGCACGACCTGCTCGAGCGGGTAAACCGCGCGTTGGTCAGGGACTGCACAGCGCAGTATGCCGGGCTGCTTCACGCCTTGCTTGACGAGGACGCACGACCGCTCGTGTTTCATTGCACGCAGGGCAAGGACCGTGCCGGGTTCGGGGCGGCCGTGGTGTTGTCGGCGCTCGGTGTTCCGTGGGAGGCCGTCGTCGAGGACTACCTTTTGTCGAACGAGTACCGAAAGCACGACAACGAAAAGATGATCGGGATGATCCGCCAGTTCGCGGCGAGCAGGCATGGCAGCGAGGTCGACCTCTCGAAGATCGAGGCGCTGCTGGTGGTGAAACCGACGAGCATTCACGCCGCGCACCAGGAGATCCACGCGCAACACGGGGACATGGAAACGTTCCTGACATCCGGGTTGGGCGTCGAACCGGACGCGCTCGAGCGCCTGCGCGCGGAGTTGTTGGAGTAGCGGATGCGATGGGGTTGGCGATGGGTGCCTTGGGTGGTTCTCGTGGGTTGCCTCGGGCTTTCGGGCACGCGGCCTGGCTCGGCGGATGCCGAGGGCAAAGTCGTGATCCGATACGCCACGTTGGCGCCCCCGCAGTCTCCGTTTGGCAAGATCCTCAAAGCGTGGGGACGAAGCCTCGAAAAAGAGACCGACGGCCGCGCCGAGTTTCGGTTCTATGGCGGCGGAAGCCAGGGCGACGAGCGCGATGTCATCCGCAAGATGCGGGCAGGGCAGATCGACTCGGCGGGCATGACGACCGTAGGGCTTGGGATTGTCGTTCGGTCGGTGCTGGTGCTGTCTGCGCCAGGCGTCATCGAGACGTACGAGCAGCTCGGCCGTGTCCGGAAGGAGATGGACCCGCGGTTTGCGAAGCTGTTCGAGGACGCGGGGTTCGTGCTGCTGGCGTGGTCGGACGCCGGCCGAGGCCGGTTGATGTCGACCACGCGCGTCACTCAGCCTGAGGACCTCAAGGCGCAGCGCCCCTGGGCGTGGAAAGACGATCCGATCTTCAATGAGTTCTTGAAGGTGGTCGGGGCCAACCCGGTTCGGTTGGGGGTGGGCGAGGTGTACCCGGCCTTGCAAACCGGGATGGTCAACGTGGTGCCGAGCTCCGCGATCGGCGCCGTGGCACTCCAGTGGTTCACCAAGCTCAAGTACATGTCGGGCCAGAGCTTCGGCATCGTCGTCGGCGCGTCGATCATCAAAAAAGAGAAGTTCGACCAGCTGTCCCCGGAGGACCAGGCTGTGTTGATGCGGACGGCCCGGCGGGCCGGAGAGGCGCTCGACCGGGTGGTGCGTCAGGACGACGCCGAAGCCTATGACGTCATGATCCAGCGGGGGATCCAAGTCGTCGACACCACCCCGTACCGCGCACAGTGGGAGGCGGTTGGGAAGGCCACCCGAGACGCCCTCGTCGGCCGCATCTACAGCAAGAGCCTCTTACAAGAAGTGCAAGCGGCGGCCGCCGCGAAGTGAGGGCAGGGCGCATCGCGTAGCAGGGCCGCGGCCGGCGCGACATGCGGTCGGCGTCCCGCTCGACACGGCACCCGCGGCGATGGCGGGACGGCCGCAAAACAAAACGCGCCGGCTGCTCGTGCAACCGACGCGTCATGTGGTTCGACAGGAGCCGCCGTCGGGGGCTCGTGTCGCGCTTGCGATCGACTTACTTGTTCAGGCGGGAGAGGTCGGGAAGCTCGTCCAGGTTCGGGACGAGGGCGATCTCGATGCGGCGGTTCTGCGCGCGGCCTTCCTTGGTGTCGTTCGAGGCAACCGGCTGCGTGTCCGCGTAGGCCGCGGCCGAGATGCGGTCAGCAGGAACGCCGTACTCGATGAGAAGCTGCGTCACGTCGATCGCTCGGGCGCCCGAAAGCTGCCAGTTCGACGGGAAGCGCTTGGTCTTGATGGGCACGTTGTCGGTGTGACCGCCCACCTGGAAGCTACGACCGCCGAGGCTCGCGAGAACCGGGCCGACCTCCGCGAGGATCTTGACGCCGTCCTGCTTGAGCTTGGCGCGGCCGCTCGGGAACAACACCGCCTCGGGCAGTTCGATGACCATCTTGTTACGAACGATGCGAACCTTGAGCTTGCCCGCGTCGATCATCGACTTGAGCTGGCGGAGCATCGAGTTGTACTCCTCGAGACGCTTCGCGGCGCGTGCTTCGCGCGCGGCGGCTTCGGCAAGCGCAGCCTGCATGTCGTTGATCTCGCCGGTGTAACCCTTGACGAGCTTATTGAGGTTCTCCCGGTCGCTCTTGCATTGGGCCAGTTCAGAGCCGGTCATCTTGCCGCTCTTTTCGAGATCGGCGATGCGCGCGTTGGCGGCCTCGAGATCGCTCTTCTTGCAGCCCGCGGTCGACATCAGCGCGACCGCCAGGATCAGTACCCAGCTTGCTTTATGCATATACCCCTCCAAAAGTGAGTTCCCGTTTTGGGTCCGGCACCTTATCAAGGGTCTAGTACATCGCAAGTACTTGTCGGAGACCGTGCGATGTAACCCTGTGGTGGCCATCCCGTACCCCGGGCGAGCTCCCCTCGGTGAGCCGAAAGGAACGAATATCATGAACAAATACGCGCTTTACGCGGTGCTTGTCGCGTCTGTGCTGGGCCTGGCTTGGATGCCTCGCCCTGGCGCCGCGGCGGACCCGGACCCGAAGGGGCTGGTCGAGAAGGTCGTGAAAGAGGCGGGCGGAGTCGACGCGCTCCGGAACCGCAACGACGTTCAGTACACCTACGTCTATCGCAATGGGCCCAACGGCACGCTCGATGTCTCGGTCGAGCGCTACGTGTTCGATGGCGAGTTGTCGTGGGCGCGGTACGACATTCACGAAGGGATGGCGCCGGAGGCGCAAGGGGCAGTCGTTCAGGGGTACGACGGCAAGACGACGTGGGAGACCGTCGACGGGAAGGCTGTAACGGACGCGCAGGCGCTCAAGCTTGCCGACTTCCTTCGAAAGACAAACTTCTACTGGTTTGCGATGACCTTCAAGCTGCTCGACCCGGGCATGACCTATCAATACGAGGGCCAACGCAAGGTCGGACAAACGACGTACGAGATGGTCCGGGTTGGGTTCAACGAGGGGGTCGGCGACGTGGCCGATACGTATTTGCTTTACATCAACCCGCAGACTTGGCGTGTCGATCAGTTCCTGTTCACGGTGCTCGACTTCGGGATGAAAGAGCCGCTCCTGATGACCGTCGAGTACGAGCGCGTGGACGGGGTACTGTTATCGACGAAGCGCCGCTATGCGCCCGCAACTTGGTCGGGCAAGGTTCGGGGCAAGCCGAAGTGGACCGACGAGATCAGCGTCGGCATTCAATTCAACAACGGCTTTTCGACATCGATGTTCGGTTCGCCGTAGCGCGTGTCGTCAGTTTTTTGAGATCTCGCCGCGTCGTAGGCGGCGGTACATCTCGAGCGATTCTTTGAGGATGCGGAGTGCGACGTCTCGGTCTTGCATGCCCTCGACGACGACCTCTTTGTTTTCGAGTGCTTTGTAGTCTTCGAAGAAGCGTTGGATCTCGCGGAGCTTGTGCTCGGGGAGATCGTCGAGCACACGGCGCTCGTCGTACTCCGGGTCGTGGGCGCTCACGGCGATGATCTTGTCGTCAATGCCCTTGTCGTCGCGCATGCGCATCACGCCAATCGCGCGCGCAAACATGATGGTGAGCGGAACCACCGGCTCTTGGCCGATCACCAAGACATCGAGTGGGTCACCGTCGTCACAAAAGCTCCGTGGGATGAAGCCGTAGTTCGCGGGGTAGTGGACGGCGCTGTAAAGCACGCGGTCGAGCTTGAGGAGCCCGCTTTCTTTGTCGAGCTCGTACTTGTTTTTGCTCCCCATCGGCACTTCGATGACGGTGGGAAATACGGAATCGAGTTGATCCTCGTCGAGGTAGACGTCGTGCCAGGGGTGCATGGGACTACATGGCCACGGCTTGCCCGCCGGCGCAAGGAGTGGTTTCTAGCCCGTGCGGATGCCGAAGGGGTTGGGCTTGCGCATTCGGTAGGCGAGTAGAAGCGGGATGATCCCGTACGGGCCATTGAAGAGCCAGAAGATCAAGGGCTTGCCGGGTGGCGGCCCGATCCAGTACTCGGCGATCACGAACTCGGTCATGCCGTGCATCATCGCGCCCACGTAGATGAATGCCGGGATGCGGATCCAGTTCCTGCCCGTCACGAACGCGTAAACCAACAGCACGTAGAATGGGCCGTAGATCATTCCGGAGATGCCCGTGTTGATCCGGAGGTAGTCGTGGTCGGCGAGGAAGTAGTGGTCTTGCGCGATCTCGCCGTACCAGCGGTTGGCGCGTGCCCAAAACATGTCGCCCTCGAGAAGCCCGAGCGCGTGCCACGAGTCGGAGAACGCGGACGAGAAGGCGAAGAACGAGAAGCAGGCCACGAAGAACCAGTCGCGAGGGCGCGCGCTGATCGGCGTGCCGCGGGTTGATTGAGTCATGCCACCTTTTCCTAGCGGCCGGGGGTGTCGTCGTCGGGTCCCGGCGCGCCGCGATACTACAGGGTATCTCGAAAAAGTCTCGGTCGGTGTTGGGGTCGCGCGCCTGGGTGACGACGGCTAGCGCGAGCCTCCCCAGTCGACGATCGGCCAGCTGCGCTCCTTGGCGGCGCGTTTGAGGCGTGGGTCTGGGGCGACGACGCGGGGGTGCCCGACGGCGTCGAGCATCGGGAAGTCGGTCAGCGAGTCGCTGTAGAAGTAGCAGTGGGCAAGGTCGATGCCTTGCGCCTCCGACCATTCACGCGCGTGCTCAACCTTACCTTTGCCGTAACAAAGTGGGGTTCGGAAGGTGCCGTCGAGCTTACCGTCGGCGTCGGTCGGGAAGTCGTTCGAGAGGAAGTCGTCGAGTCCCCAAGTTTCCACGGCGACCCGCGACGCGAAGGCAGAGGCGCTCGTCAGGAGGACAAGTCGGTGGCCCTCCGAACGGTGCTCGGCGAGCGCGCGGTTTGCGCCCGGCCGCAAGTGATGGGCGACTTCGCGCAAAAACCAGCGTTTGGTCTCTTGTTGAAGCTCGTCGTAGTGGCGGCCCCGGTAGTGCGCGACGGCCTGGTTGAACGCGGTGTGAATGTCGATGAGCGCGAGGTGGTAAAGGACGTTCCAGACCGCAACGCGCCCGAACTGCGTCGGTGAGATGTTGCCGTTCAGGAGTTCGTGCTTGGCCCAAAGCGTGCCGCTGTTCACGCCGAGAAGCGTGCGGTCGAGATCGAAGAACGCGGCGGCCTTGGGCTCCAAGCTGTGCCATCTATCTCGCTTTCGGGGTGGCTTCCACTCTATTTCGGTAAAAACGCGCGAGGAACGGTTGCGAAACCGCGATCGATGCCCGAGATTACGCGCCGGAGAACGCACTGCATGAGTATTCTTGACCGCTTCAAGGTGACCGATCGGGTTGCCGTCATTACTGGTGCTGGCCGCGGGATCGGCCGCGGCATCGCCATTGGGCTTGCCGAGGCGGGCGCCGACGTCGTCCTCGCCGCGCGCCGTGAGAACACGCTCGAAGAGGTGGCGAGTATCGTCGAGAAGGCGGGGCGCAAAGCGCTGGTCGTCCCCACCGACGCCCTCGTGCCGGAGCAGCTCGACCGTCTTGCCGAGCGTGCGCTCGAGGAGTTTGGTGGCGTCGACTTTTTGGTCAACAACGTGGGGGGGACGCTTCCTGGGCCGGCCCTCCAGTGCACCGACGGGGAGTTCAACAAGTCGTTCAACTTCAACGTCACGACGGCGCTGCACATGTCGCGCTTGCTTGCGCCCTCGATGGCGGAGCGTGGGCATGGGTCGATCGTCAACATCTCGTCCGGGGTCTCGCACCTGGTGGACCGTGGCTTCGTGGCGTACGGCACGGCCAAAGCGGCGATGTCGCACATGACGCGACTTCTCGCGCATGAGTGGGCACCGCACGTCCGCGTGAATGCCATCGCGGTCGGCGCAACGGAGACCGACGCGCTGGCGATGGTGACGGCCGATCGCAACCTGTCGAAGCAGATGGAAGACCTGACGCCCATGGGGCGGCTCGGGACCGTCGAAGACATCGCCGCCGCGGCGCTCTACCTGCTGTCCGAAGCGGGAAGCTGGGTGACGGGCAAAAACCTCGAGGTCGATGGGGGCACGGTCGCCTCGAACTGGCCCTTCAGCATGCCGAGTGGGCTGAGCGGTCCGGCGGACGCCGCCGAATAGGTTCAGGTGGAGTCGGGGTGAAGTCGGCCTGCATCCAGTCGTTCACGGCCGACCCCAACGACGTTGAGCTTCGCGACGTAGGTATGCCGACCCCCGGGCCCGGGCAGGTTCGGGTGCGCATGACGATGGCGCCCGTGAACCCCTCGGATTTCAACTTTATCGAGGGCACCTACCAGCAAGCGTTCGGGCGGTTGATTTGGAACCACGGCGAGGACCGGCCGCGGGACCGTCCGGGCGAGCTGCCGTTTGCGTGGCCCCCGTACTCGCTCGGCGCCGAAGGTGTGGGTGTGGTGGACGCGGCGGGGCCCGGGTTCCTGGGGAAGCGATTGGTGGGCAAACGGGTCGCGGTTGCGAGTGGGCCACCGAACGGGACCTGGCAGGAGTACGCCTTGGTCGACGCGAAGCGTGCGTTTGCCGTTCCGAAGGCGCTCACCGATGCACAGGCGTGCGCGTTCTTCGTCAATCCGCTGACGGCGCTGGTTCTGATCCGGCATGTGCTTCAGGTACCGGCGGGCGCAACCTTGTTGCAGACGGCGGCGGGGTCTGCGCTTGGCGGCATGGTCCGGAACCTCGCGCGCGAGGGCGGCTTTCGCGTCATCGATGTGGTGCGGAGTCATGCCGGCGGGGAACGCTTGCGGGCGTTGGGGGCCGAACATGTGATTGCCCTCGAGCGCGAAGGCCTGGTCGAGGCCGTGCATCGAATCGCGCCGGGTGGGGTGGCGTTCGTGATCGACGCTGTGGCCGGTTCGACGGGTTCCGAGGCTGTGCGTTGCCTGGCGCCCGGGGGACGCATGGTCTGTTACGGCACGCTCAGTGGGGAGCCGCTCTCGTTGCCGCCACGCGACTTGATGATGCCGATGACCCGAATCGAGGGGTTCTACCTGCCGGGCTTTCTCAACAAGCGCTCGTTGTTCCAGCGTCTCCAACTGGTCCGCGCCAACACGAAGCTCATCCGGCGCGGGGTGCTCGACACGCCGGTCGAGCAGGTCTACCCGCTGGCCGAGCTGCACGATGCGCTCGCGCACGCGAGACGGCCGGGGCGGAGTGGCAAAGTGCTTCTCGCCATCGGGAGCTAGGCGGGGCCGACCGGGTTGCGGCGGGCCGGGGATTTGGGTTTTCGCGGTGCGGTTTGCAAGGGGCGGGGATTGCTTGGGTTTTGGAGGGGCGGAGTGACCCCCTAGCCGCGGAGGCGGCCTTCGCGGAGCATTTGTTCTAGGGCTTGTTGGATTTCGCGGGCGAAGACGACGGAGGCGGCTTCGAGGGCGACCGGTTTGAGGGCGTCGAGGAGGCCCGTCGAGCCTTGGGTGAATCGGTCTTGGAGTTGGGTGTCGAAGAAGGCCGTGAGCTCTTTGGCCGCTTTCGAGAGGTGGCTCGACAAGATCGTCGTGGCTTTTTCGGCGGTGTCGACGTCGATGCCGTGTTCTTCGAGCGTGAGGGCCAAGGTGAGGAGCGCGGGGCTTCGCACGAGGTACTGGTTCGACTCGCGCTCGACGAGGCCGGCGCGGGTGAGGGCTGCAAGCAGCCCTGGTGCGCGCCCTTCGAGACGCGCCTGGAGTTGCGCCTCACTCAACAGCTCTGGGGTGTCTTCGCTCCACGGGCGACGGAGCTCGGCCTCGAAACCGAACCAGTGCTCCATCGAAGTCTCGCCCGCGTCGAGCTGCTCGAGCAGGTTACGAATGGCGCGGATCTGAAGTCCGCGATCTTGGAGTCGCGCGATCAGCTCCAGCCGCTCGACGTGCGCACTGCCGTAATAGGCCTTGCGTCCACGCCGAACGGGTGGGGGGAGCGCGCACTTGCTTTGGTAGAACCGAATGGTGCGGCTCGGCACGCCCGTGAGCGAGGCGAGTTCGTCGATTGTGTATTGGGACTCGTCTTGCTCAGTCATCGTGCAAGCTGGGTCTTCTGTGTGGGTGTGGCGCGGGTTACGCGCGGGCTCGGCCATGCCGGCGAGCCAGTCGAGTGTAAAGGAAGCCCGGAAGAATCGCGGCCGCCGCAAACGCGGTCCACGCACCGAGCGTGATCAGCATGATTTCCATGTAGCACCTCCTATTGCATCATTTATAACTATGACAGTCATTACTGTCAAGTTTAAGGAGAGGCTTTTTTTTCAAAAATGCAATCAATTCAAACAGTTGAATGGTGGCCAAAAACGGACGTGTCCGGCAGAAACGGTCAGGGGACGCCTGTGCAGGGGATGTTGGACCGGTCGTGGCCTTGGCATCAGACGGGGGCTGCGAGGGTGGCGACGGGTGTCCCGGGACGCCCGATCCGTGCATCCTATGCGGCGTGCGACGCTGGGCATGGTTGCTGTTGGGGCTGTCGTCGGGTGTTGCGGCGCAGTCGTCGCTTGGCAACTACAACGGCGCGTACGTCTATCAGCCGCATCAAGGAGACGACGCCCACATTGAGGAGGCGATCGAATCGGCGACCGCCGACCTCAACTTCGTCCAGCGCGGCATTGCGCGAAAGCGGCTCGAGGCGAGCACCCGGCCGTTCGCGCAGTTTCAGGTCTTGTTTGAAGGCGAGCGCGTGCTCTTGCGGATCGACCACCACGAGTACGACCTCCCGTTGGACGGACACGGCGCGAAGCTCGAGGGGCTCACCGGTACCGAAGTCGAGGTGAGCGCCACGCTCCGCGGAGAAGACCTCCGGCAGGTCTTCAAAGGAGACCGCGGCACGCGCTACCTCGACTATCGGTTTCACCACGACGGATCGGTCTCACTCCACACCAGCATCGAGAGCGAGTACCTCCCTCAGCACATTGCGTACTCGCTCACGTACCACCGTGGGAACTAGATAGACCGCGCTCACCCGAAAGTGAGCGGCTGCGACTTGTTCTCGAAGCCCGGAGCCGCGCTATTGCGACGTGATCTTGGCTTTGATGTTGAGCAAGCGCTGCTTGATGTCGCTGCCAAGCGACTTCAGCTCATCGCCCACCTCTTCGGCGGTGGCGTCGAAACGCTTCTCGAAGTCCTGAAGCCTCGGCTGAATGTCTTCCCATGCGTCTTTGGCGTCCATGCCCGCCAGGTGCAGCTTGACTCGAATCTCGTCGGCCATCTGCTTGAGGTCTTCTCGCGTTTCTTCGAGGTCTTGCTTGAACGATTTCTTGGACTCGTCTTCGCTCATGGTGTCCTCCTTGTGTGATCAGGCGGTGGGTCTTGGGTTGAATCGTCGTGAATGGTGTTTACTCGTGCCTAGGGGCTGACGCCGAGGTTTCCGCTGAGGGTTACGCCGGTTCCGGTCTCTTCGATCACCCGAGAAAGTAAGGGCGGATCGTCGGTCATCACACCGTCGACCCCGAAATCGACGATCAGCCGGCGCATGTCTTCTTCGTCGTTGATGGTCCAGACGTGCACCTTGAGGCCAAGCGAATGTGCCGCGGGGACGAAGCCCTCGTGGACCACTTCGAGCGCGCCTCGCGTCGGGGGCACTTGCAGAAATTCGGCGGGCGCCACGTAGCTCGGGTCGACGCCCTCGGGTTTGAGCGACTCGAAGAAGAACTCCGCGACCTCGTCTTCCGAGAAGCTCGTGGCCATTTCGGGTGCGGCTGCGCGGAGCTCCTGGAGAACGTCGTCGTTGAACGAGGCCCCGTTGATCTGGTCGACAACCTCGAAGTCCCGCACGATGGCGACGAAGTCGTCGACGATCGACGGCTCTGCCTGCTTGATCTCGATCACGTAGGGTGCGTTCGGGAACGCTTCGAGCACCTCCTCGAGCGTCGGCACGAGGAGCCCCATGCCACGGAACGGATAGGTGGCGCCGTCGTCGGTGCTGAAGTTGTAGCCGGCGTCGTAGGTTCGGAGCTCGTCGAACGTCATGTCGCGGACCGCGCCGGTGCCGTTGGTCGTGCGGTCGATGGTGTCATCGTGCAACACCACGATCACACCATCGCTCGTGGCGTGGAGGTCGAGCTCGAGCACGTTGGTTCCGTCGAGCAACGCTTGCTCATAGGCGACCAGCGTATGCTCTGGACGGATACGTCGGCCGCCTCGGTGTGCGATGTTGAGGACCGCGCCATCGCACACGAGGATGTCTTCGGGCGTGGGGCAATCCGGCGCGGGCGTGCCGCCCGTCCCACCGCCGCTGGTCCCACCAGTCGCGGTGTCTCCGCCGGTTCCTGGGTTTGCGGCCCCATCGTCGCCGCACCCCGTGAGGGTGATCGCGAGGGCGAGTAGGGCCATCGAAAGCTTGGTCATCGGCTAATCTCCTAAGCGCGTCTCTTAGCAGGCGCCGCGCCCTGGGTCCTCCACCCTTGTAGGCCAAGGCGGGCCCTGTCACCCTTCAGGCCGTGGCCACCCGAGAACAACACACGTTTTGCCGCATTTGCGAGCCGACCTGCGGGCTGATCGCGACGGTGGACGGCGACCAGATCCTATCGATTCGCCCCGACAAGGACCACGTCGCGAGTCAGGGGTACGCGTGCATCAAGGGGCTTCGATACCACGAAATGCACCACTCGCCGGACCGGCTCCGCGTCCCTCTCAAGCGCAGTGGAGATGGTTTCGAAGAGATCTCTTGGGACCAGGCACTCCAGGAGATCGGCGACAAGGTCAAAGCGCTCGTCGCCGAGCACGGGGGCGACTCGGTCTCCGCGTATCTTGGGAACCCGATCAGCTTCAGCTTGCTGCCGCCGATTCTCACCGCCGCGTTCCTCACGGGGCTCGGTTCGCGGAACCTGTTTCAGACGGGATCGCAAGACTGCAACAACAAGTTCGCGGTTGCCGAGCGCTTGTATGGCTTTCCGTTCATCCAGCCGTTCCCCGACGTCGACCGCACCGAGTGCCTGATCATGCTTGGATCGAACCCGGCTGTGTCTCGGGCGAGCTTCATGCAGCTCCCGAACCCCATTCGACGACTGCGGGCGATCGAGGGGCGAGGTGGCCGGGTATTCTCGATCAACCCGCGGCGAACGGAGACTGCGAAGCAACTTGGCACGCATGTGTTCATTCGACCGGATACGGACGTCTACTTCTTGTTGAGCTTCCTGCACGAGGTGATCGCCCGAGACGCCGTCGCGCGGGACCGCGTGGCCGCTCACATGAAGGGCTTCGGCACATTGAAGTCGGTGGCCGCGGGCTGGACACCCGAGCGCACCGCCGAGATCACGGGCATCGACCCCCGCTTGCTTCGCGACATGGTCGATGCGTACCTCGAAGCCGATGGCGCAGCGCTCTTCCTATCGACGGGTGTCAATCAAGGGAGCCAAGGCACGCTTGCGTTCTGGATTCTCGAGGCGATCAACGCGGTGACGGGAAACCTCGATCGACGTGGCGGGACCTTGGTCGGGCACGGCTACGTCAAGGACTTTCCGAAGTATGCACGAAAGGGTGGGCACACCCTTCGCAAGGATATGTCGCGCATCGGCCGCTTGCCCTCGGTCGCTGATACGTTCCCCGCCGGGATCATGGCCGACGAAATCCTCACGGAGGGCCCCGGGCAGGTGAGGGCGCTTTTCGTGGTCTCCGGCAACCCGCTGCTCACGGTCCCAAACAGCGACGGTCGGTTGCAGAGAGCACTCGAAGCACTCGAGCTCGTGGTGAGCATCGACATCTTCCGAAACGAGACCGCGAACCACGCGCACTACATCTTGCCCGGCAGCAGCGCGATGCAGCGCGCAGATCTGCCCTTCGTCTTCCAATCGTTGATGGGTGTCCAGCCGGTCCCGTACGCGCAGTTCACCGACGCCGTCGTGCCGCTCGAGGCAGAGCAGCGTGACGAGACTATGATCCTTCTCCAGATCGCGCGCGCATGCGGCGCCAATCTGTTCGGGTCGCGATGGGTGCAGGGCGTGATCGACGCTTGGATGGGGGTCGGCAAGGTGCCGTGGATCGGCAAGCGGGTCGAACTCACGCCGGAACGCCTCCTCGGGCTGATGGCCAAGGCTTTCAAGTTCGGGTCGCTCGATGAGCTCCGAAAAGCACCGCATGGGCGGCTCCTTGCGGCGCACGCGGGGAACGATTTCCTCGGCAGCCGAGTCGTGACCGACGACGGTCTCGTGGATCTGGCGCCTGCCGAGTTCGTTCGTGCAGTGGGTCAGCTCGAGGCCTCTTTCGAGCGAGAGCGTGAGCACCGGGATCGCTTGAAGCTGATCAGCAAGCGAGAGCAGCACAGCCACAACAGCTGGCTTCACAATCAGCCCCGCTTCGTCGAGGGCCGCCGCTCGACGAACTACCTCTACATGCATCCCGAGGATGCCAAGGCGATTGGCGTCGCGTCAGGGCAGCGGGTTGAAGTGCGAAGCGAGGTCGCCTCGATCGAGCTTCCTGTCGAGATCACCGACGACATGATGCAAGGCGCGGTCGCGCTTCCTCACGGTTGGGGCCATCAAGACGCCGATGGGTTGTCGGTGGCGAGTCAAACGACGGGTGCCAACGTCAACCTTCTTGCGGCGGACGGGCCGGACAAGCTCGAGTACTTCTCGGGCATGGCGCAGCTCAATGGGATCCTGGTCGACGTTCGTCCGATTCCCGCCGATCCGTGATAGCTCACGGCGCGCTACCCGGGAGGCAGGAGGAGCTTCCCGGCCGGCGTGTCCGCAAGTGCGGTCCACCACCGCGACACGTGCTGAAACTCGCTCGTCGGCAGGTCGAGGGGCGCCGAGTAACTCAGTGTCACCCCGACGGCAAAGTCCGCCAACGTGAGCGCATCGCCGGAGATGAAGTGTTTGCCGTGCAGGGCTTGGTCGAGCACACCGGCGAACCGACGAAACTCTTTGAGCGCTTGTTCGATGATCGTGGCGTCGGGGTTGTCTCGGTTGAAGAACTTTTGGCCAATGAGTCTGCCGACCGGTGGCGAAAAATGATTCGCTTCCCAAAACATCCACCGCAGGATGTCGTAGCGCTGCGCCGACTTTGGCCACAACGGCGTATCTTGCTTGCCTGCGAGGTAGCAGAGGATCGCGTTGGACTCCCATAGTGTTGTGTCGCCGTCGACGAGGGTGGGAACCTTGCCGTTGGGGTTGAGCGCCAAGTAGTCAGGTGTGCGGTGCTCCCTCGCCTGAAGGTTCACGGTTTCGGTGTCGAGCGCGATGCCAAGCTCGGCCGCAACGGCGTGAACTTTGCGCGCATTGGGCGAGAAAAGGTTCGTGTAGAGCTTCATGCGGGCCTCCCTCTGGTAGTTCGATCATACTCGAGTTGCCGCTGTTCGTGTCACCGGCGTTGAATGTAAAACTTCTGTCATCTGTACGCTTCAGCGGTGCCGAACGGGCGAAAGTCCCCTACATCCGCTGCGGTGGAGACCACGCCGTGAAGTTGTTGAAGCGCTGGGTAGGCCAAACATACCTTCGGGTGTCGGGTTGGCAGATGGAAGGGAGCCGACCGGAGCCCCGGCAGTACGTCCTGATCGCGGCACCCCACACCACGAACTGGGATCTTCCGCTCATGCTCGCCATGGCCTTCGTCTACGACATCCCGGTGCGATGGATGGGCAAGCACACACTGTTCAAGCCTCCGTTCGGGCCGTTCTTTCGGTTTCTCGGTGGCGTTCCCATCGTCAGGCACCGGGCGGGGGGCGTCGTCGAACAAATGGTTCGCCACTTCGAGGTCGACGCGGACCTCGCGCTCCTCGTGCCCGCTGAAGGCACTCGGGGCTATGTCGAGTACTGGAAGTCGGGTTTCTACCACATCGCGCGGCAAGCTGAAGTCCCGGTGGTGCTGTCTTACTTGGACTTCAGCCAAAAAGTCGGCGGGATTGGCCCAACCATCATGATGTCCGGTGACGTCAGCGCCGACATGGACGTGATTCGCGCGTTCTACGATGGCAAGCAGGGGTACTTTCCGGACAAGGTGGGCCGCATCCGCCTCCGCGAAGAAGACGAAGCCGACGCAGCCAAGGCGCTCGACGGCCACTCGGAGCCCGCCGACCAAATCGCAACCCACCCGTAACGCGCCGCCCCGACGCGCGTCCTTTACCTCGGCCGTTGGATCGTGAAAAGATGCCGGCCAGCGTCAGGGCAAGATCGTACGCGAAAGGGCGACCATGACCGTGGAGAAGACCACCTGGCTCAAGGTGCTGGACACCGATGAGCTGCCGGAGGGGCGTGTCAAAGCCGTGACATGCAGACACTTGACCCTCTGCATGACCCGCTACGAGGGCCAGTTCGCAGCACTCGACAACAAATGCCCTCACCAGGGCGGTCCCCTTGGCGAAGGCTCGATCGAAAAGGGGCTGCTTCGCTGCCCTTGGCATGGGTGGGACTTCGATCCGTTGACCGGCAAGCCGCCGGGCGGGTTCGACGATGGCGTCGATACGTTCCCGGTCGACGTCCGCGAAGACGGTGTCTACGTGGCCTTTGCCGAGGAAGCGCCGCACGTCCGGAACTCGAGCGACGTCATGGTCGAGACCCTCATCAACTGGGGTGTGAAGTGGATGTGGGGCATGGTTGGGCACTCGAACCTCGGCTTTGCGGACGCCGTTCGGCGGCAAGTCGCAGCCGGGAAGATCGGTTACTTTGGGATCCGTCACGAGGGGGCCGCGGCCTTTGCGGCTTCGGCCTACGGAAAGCTCACCGGACGCCCCGCCTCGTGTTTCGCAATCGCGGGGCCTGGCGCGACGAACCTGCTCACCGGGCTGTGGGACGCACACGTGGATCGGTCACCGGTGCTCGCGCTGACGGGCCAAGTCCCGACGCACCTCATCGGCCGCGGCGCGTTCCAGGAGGTCGATCTGGCGTCCGCGTTCGGCGGCGTCGCGACGTACACCTCGGTGGCGGCCCACAACTCGAACTTCCCAGAGATCGCCACCCTCGCGTGCAAGCATGCGATCCTCGAACGAGGCGTCTCCCACATGGTCTTCCCCGACGATGTGCAGGTGGTGGAAACGCCAGATGCCAAAGCCGCCTCGCCCGAGGGGAGGCTGAGTGCCCAAGAGATCGCACCGCCCGAGAGCGCGCTCGAAGAAGCGCTCGCCAAGATCCGAGCGGCGAAGCGGCCCGCCATCGTCGTCGGCCACGGCGCGAGGTTCGTGATGGGCCCGGTGATCGCGTTGGCGGAGGCGTTGGGCGCGCCTGTGCTGACGACCTTCAAAGGCAAGGGTCTCATCGGCGACGACCACCCCCTCGGCTGCGGGGTGCTCGGCCGAAGCGGGACCCCCGTGGCGAGTTGGGTCATGAACGAAGCGGACCTGCTCGTCGTGTTCGGAGCGAGCTTCAGCAATCACACCGGGATCACATCGTACAAGCCGATCGTTCAAATCGACTACGACCCCATGTCCCTTGGCCGTTTTCATTCGGTCACGGTGCCGGTCTGGGGCGAAATCGGCGTCACGGCCACGCTGCTGCGCGAGCGGCTTGGCGCTACGGCATCGGTGGATCAGCGGCCCGACGTCGCGGCACGCTGGGCGATCTGGCGCGACGAGAAGAACCGCCGGCTTGCCGAAGTCGCGGGCCACGGCGTCCATTCGGCCGCAATCTTTCAAGCGCTCACCAACACCGCCCCCGATGACGCGATCATCGCGGTGGACGTCGGCAACAACACCTATTCGTTCGGGCGCTACTTCGAGTGCAAACGCCAGTCGGTGTTGATGAGTGGGTACCTTGGGTCGATCGGCTTCGGCTTCCCTGCAGCCATGGGGGCCTGGGCTGCGACTCAAGAGGACGACCCCCGCTTTTCGGGTCGCAAAGTGATCGCGGTCACCGGGGACGGCGGCTTCGGGCAGTACATGGGCGAGTACACCACGGCGGTGAAGTACGGAATGGACATCACCCATGTGCTTCTCAACAACAGCGAGCTCGGAAAGATCAGCAAAGAGCAACGGAGCGCCGACTACGACGTGTGGGAGACCTCGCTTCACAACCCGAGTTTCGCTGAGTACGCCGAGCTTTGCGGCGTGTGGGGGCAACGGGTCACCGAAGCCTCCGAGCTCGAGGGCGCGCTTTCGAAAGCCTTGGCGCACGACGGCCCGGCCACCGTCGAGATCCTCGCCGACGCGTTGCTCGTGTAGGCATGGACACCGAAGCGTTCATTCTGATCGCCTGCTTCGTGTTCGCGTTCGGCCTGGTGTCGAAGCGTCTCGCGACGTCGTCGCTCACGCCGCCGTTGGTGTTCGTGGGTTGTGGCATGGCGTTTGGTCCTGCCGGCCTTGGATGGCTTCATCTGAACGTCGAGCAGGGCGCGATGCACATCCTCGCAGAGCTGACGCTGATCCTCGTGCTCTTCGGGGACGCGGCTCGGATCGACTGGTTCGCGCTTCGGCGCGAGCTCGGCCTTCCCGTGCGACTCCTCGGCGTTGGCCTTCCATTGACGATCGCGCTCGGGATGGCCGTCGCCAAGTTCGTATTCCCCACGCTCAGCTGGCTCGAGGCGGCGACCCTGAGTGCGGTCCTCGCGCCGACCGACGCCGCGCTCGGCCAGGCCGTCGTCAGCAATCCCGGGGTGCCGACACGCGTCCGGCAAGCCCTCAACGTCGAGAGCGGACTCAACGACGGCATTGCGCTCCCAGCGGTCCTCGTGCTCGCGACGTTCGCCAGCATGCAGGCGGAGCCCGGCGCGGCGACCGAGCTCGCTCAGTTTGCCGGTCTCCAGGTGACGCTGGGGCCAGTGGTTGGCTTTTCAGTCGCTTGGCTTGGAAACCGGCTCTTGCGGCTGGCGGTCGACCGCCACGCGATCGAGCCGACCTTCGAGCGACTCACGGGGGTCGCGCTGGCGCTCCTGGCGTTTGCCTGTGCCGAGCACGTTGGCGGCAACGGCTTCATCGCGGCCTTCGTGGCTGGCCTCACGCTTGGACAACTCACGCGTGGGCGCTGCGACTACCTCTACGAGTTCCTCGAAGCCGAAGGGCAGCTTCTGATGTTGCTCGTGTTCCTGGCGTTCGGGTCGAGCTTTGCAACCCCAGCGCTCGAGGAGCTCTCGTGGGCGAGCGTGGCCTACGCGGTGCTGAGTCTCACGTTGATTCGCATGCTCCCTGTGGCGGTCGCGCTGATCGGCACGGGCCTCCGATGGCCGACGGTGCTGTTTCTCGGCTGGTTCGGTCCGCGTGGGCTCGCGTCGATTCTGTTTGGGATCCTGATCGTCGACCAGCTGGAGCTCGCGCATGAAACCTTGATCTTCAACGTCGTCATGCTGACGGTGTTGTTTAGCGTCGTGGCACACGGCGTCACGGCATCGCCTTTCGCACGTCGTTACGCCCGGATGGCCGAGGACGCGGAGCACTGTCCCGCCGAGCACGAACCCGTGATGAGTCACCCCCTTCGCATGAAGGTCGAGGGAAGCGGCTGACTCGGCCAAGCAACAAGACTAACGCCGTCCGATACGCGGCGTACAACCCCTGCGAGAATCGCTCCAGCCATGATCGGATCGACGATGACCATGAACCAAGTCCGAATGAAGCCGCGGGTCGCCAAAGGGCGCGCGTTCGGTCACCGAGGTCTCGCGTACGCGGTTGTCGCGTGCGCCATCGATGACGCGGGAGTCCGTCGAGCATGAGCTGGAAACCACTCGGCGCCGTGCTTCCAGGGACCCTCGCAGAGGCGCGCGTGGAGCTCCATTGGGCGGCGCAGCTCGTCAGCGCCGCTGGAACGTGCCTCCTTTCCGCGACCGACGATTTCAGCCACACCAACCTTTCGTGGCTCAAAGGGCTTGGCGTGCTGGCGGGGCGCCCGGTTGGCGAGTCGAGCCTTCGCGCTGCGCTGGTGTTCGAAGCCCTCGAGCTCGTGGTCCTCGACGGCGAGCGCGAGCGCGGATCCCTGCGCCTCGCGGGTCATACCATCGAGGATGCCATCGGTTGGCTGACCGAGGCGTTGGGCGCACCCGAGGGCAGTCTCTCGCTACCCCAGCACGACATGCCCGACCACGCCGTCGGCAGGGGAGTGGCCTTCTCGGGCGCCCACGCCGACCCACGTCGGGAGCTCGCGGCTTGGTTCGACGACGCCTCGCGCGTCATTGGCGCGATCGTCGCCGATGAAGACGATGCCGCACCGGTCCGGGTTTGGCCCCACCACTTCGACGTCGCGAGCCTGCTTACGTTCGACGAGGCGGCCGACCCCGAAACGGCAAGAAGCATCGGGATCGGCTTTTCGCCGGGCGACGGGTCGTACGACCAGCCGTACTTCTACGCCAACCCTTGGCCCTATCCAGACGCGTCCAAGCTGCCCGCGCTCGAGGCCGGTGCGCATTGGCACACCGAAGGATGGACCGGGGCGGTGGTGAAGGCCGAGGCGGTCATCTCCGTCTCGCATGGCCGTCAACACGACTACATCGCCAACGCCCTCGAAGAGGCCGTCGAGGCCGGTCGTCGTCTGCTCGCTGTTTGAGCTCGGCCTAACGCCCGAGCAGGAGCACGCTGATGCCAAGCGCGATCGCGATCACTTGAGGCCAGCCGGGCAGGGCGGGCCGCTCGTGTTCGTGGGCCCAGTCGTGCGTCACGACGTGAAGGAGTAAGCCACCGACCGCGGCCTCGATCCAGGGTTCGCCTTGCGTCCATGCGGACAGCGGCGTCGTTCGCGCAAGCACGACGCCCGCGGCACCCGCCAATGCCAAGCCGAATGCGCGAACCACGCCACTCCGACGTCCATGCGCAGAGGTGAACGCCAGGGTCATCAGCGCCGTGACCGGGATCGAGTGGACCGCGACGGCCGTCAGGACGTCCCCATGCCCGTGGCCCGCGTGTGCGGCCCCCGTGAAGCTCCCGAGGGCCAGGCCATCGCCGATCTTGTGCACGATCAACCCCCAGTAGCTGAGCTCGAGACCCATCGTCGAGGAGTGGTTGTGTTCCGGATCCTCGTGCGCGGCGCGCTCGATCAGCCACGGGGTGAGGAATGCCGCGCCGGTTGCCACGAGAACCCATGGACCCGCTTCACCAAACGCATTGGGGATCAGCCGACCGATCACGACCGCGACCGATGAAACGATGGCAAACGTTCGAATTGCATCGAGCGCGCGTCCGCGGCCGGGTGCGACGATGCCGATGGCGGCCCCGATGGCCACAGAGCCGACGACGATGGCGATGGGCCAGTTCACCGACCGGGCTTACCACACCTCGGCTGCCCTAGGTGGCAGAGAGACGCCCTAGGGGCTTGCGACTAGAGGCTCGCGATCTCGGCAGCCTCTTTGGCGAGCTGCTCTTCTGCGCAGGTGGCGCAGGTCATCGCTTCACGGGCGATCTCGTAGCCTGCACCGCCCGGATCGTCATGGAACTTTGAACGGCGACCGGCGCGGGAACGTTGGGCTTTGCTTCGGCTCGGGTACTCGGTGGGACGGCGTTCCGTCACGACCTTCGTCGCGCGCTCTCCGGGGCGCGATACGCGATTGCAAAGCTCACATCGATACATGCAGGGTCTCCTCGTTCTTTGGCGAAGGCCCTCCCTGTCACATGCGGCACCTCCGAGCAAGGCAAGGTCACGGGGTGCAACGCACCCCCGAAACCGGCGCTAACCCTGCAAAAGCTTGGCAATTTCGAGCGCGGCGTAGGTCAGCACCCCGTCGGCGCCCGCCCGTTTGAAGCTCAGCATGCTCTCGAGGATCACCGCGTCCCACGCGAGCCAGCCCTGGTCGGCCGCGCCCCGGAGCATCGCGTACTCGCCGCTCACCTGGTACGCGAACGTCGGGACGCCGTAGGTGGACTTCACGCGCCGAATGATGTCGAGGTATGGCATGCCGGGCTTGACCATGACCATGTCGGCGCCCTCGGCAATGTCGAGTGCGACCTCTCGCAACGCCTCGTCGCTGTTCGCCGGGTCCATTTGGTAGGTGCGCTTGTCGGCGGACCCGAGGTTCTGGGCGGAACCCACCGCATCACGAAACGGCCCGTAAAACGCCGAAGCGTACTTGGCGGAGTACGCCAGGATGCCGGTGTCTTCCAACCCCTCCGAGTCGAGTGCGGCCCGAATCGCCCCGATCCTGCCGTCCATCATGTCGCTCGGCGCGATGATGTCGCACCCGGCTTTGGCTTGCACGAACGACTGCTGGCACAGCACCTCGACGGTCTCGTCGTTGACGACCCGGCCGTCGCGGACGATGCCGTCCTGGCCGTGCGTGGTGTACGGATCGAGGGCCACGTCGCAGATGACGCCCACGTCGTCGTGCCGTTCCTTGATGGCTCTCACGGCTCGGCACACCAGGTTGTCGGCGTTGGCCGCTTCCCGTCCGTCCTCGGTCTTGAGGTCCGGAGGGGTCACCGGAAAAACCGCGACGGCAGGAATGCCGAGGGCACTCGCTTCGCCGACCGCCTCGACCACGAGGTCGATGCTCAGACGCGCGACCCCCGGCATCGATGGAATCGGGGTTCGCTCCCCGTATCCTTCTTGCACGAAGACCGGCCAGATCAGGTCGTTCGGCCCGAGCGAGGCTTCGCGCGTGAGACGGCGTACCCAGTCGGCGCGTCGGTTTCGCCGCATCCGCGTCGTCGGGTACTTCGGGTGACCATCACTCGGCATCGGCAGAGCCCGATCGTAGCAGCTTGTGTCGGCCCTGGCTCAATCGGCGTTGGCGCACTGCGCGAGCGTCCAGTGCAGCCTCACTTGCCTTTGAACTGAGGCGTGCGTCGCTCGAGCATCGCCATCGCGGCTTCCATCGCGTCGTCCGAGTTGATGAGCGGCACCTGCGTCGGAACGATCGCGTCGATCGCGGTTCGAAACCCTTCCAAGAGCGATGCCTGCGAGTTCGCGAGCGCGGCACGGACCGCGAGTGGTGCTTGGGCCGCGATCAGCTCGGCCATCGCGATGGCACGGTCGAGATGCGTTCCTTGAGGAACCACCTCTTGGACGACGCCAAGGCGGTACGCCTCATTGGCGTCGAACTCCTCGCCGGTGAGGACGTACCGCATGGCGTTGGCGTAGCCCGCCGCTTGAACGAACCGAAACGTCCCGCCGCCCGCCGGCATGATGCCCGCCCGCACTTCTTTGAGGCCGAACCGCGTCCCCTCTTCGGCAATGCAAATGTCTGAGCACAGGGCGAGCTCGGTTCCGAGCGTGAAGCACCGGCCGTGGGCGGCCATGACCATGGGTGTGCGGCGCAAGCGCCCGACGACGTGCCAAGGATCGACCAGCTCGTCTGGGATTGGCACTTGTCCCGCGCGGAAGCTCGGCCCGACGTTCATCAAGTCGAGCCCCGTCGTCGTGTCTTGTCCGTGGCCGTGGAGCACGATCGCATGCACGCCCATGTCTTCGTCGGCCTCGGTGAACACCTCGGCCACGCGCCGAAACATGTGCACCGTGAACGCGTTTCGTTTGTCGGGACGATCAAACCCGACAATGCCGACCTGGCCCTGTTTCTCGTAGCTGATTGCACCATCGCCCATGCGTTTTCCATACCCCCGAGCCACCCTGCGAGGGAAGGGCTCGGACGCCTTTTTCGAGTCCGTCGCCTTCTGCGAAAATGCAGCTACATTTCGAACCAAGACTTATGCGCAAGATGCGGTCCCGCTGGCTTGGAGTGCTGCTCTTGGTCGTCGTGGTCGGGTGTTCCCACACCATGACCGGACGCCGGCAGCTGACGTTGATCGACGACGCCAAGATGGACCAGCTTGGGGTGGCCGCCTTCGCCGACCTCAAGAACGAGGGCAAGGTCAGCCAAGATGTGGTCGTGAACGCCTACGTAGAGTGCATTTCGACGGCGATCATCGAAGTGATCCCCGCCAACACGGGGTACGCGGATACGAACTGGGAGGTACTCGTGTTCGAGGATGAGACCCCGAATGCGTTTGCGCTCCCGGGCGCCAAGATCGGCGTGCACACGGGGATGCTCGACGTCGCCGTGACCCCGGGGCAGCTCGCTGCCGTCATTGGCCACGAAGTGGGGCACGTGCTCCTGCGCCACGGCAACGAACGGATGTCCCAGTCGATCCTCGCCGACACGGCGCTCCAGGCAGGGCAGGTCGCCGCGGGGGTAGCAGGGTCCCAGTATCAGGACGTGATCATGGGCGGCCTTGGTTTAGGTGCCCAGTATGGCGTCTTGCTCCCCTTCAGTCGCAAGCACGAGAGTGAGGCCGACGAAGTCGGACAGATCTTCATGGCCCAGGCGGGTTTCGATCCGTCTGAGGCGATTGCGCTTTGGCAGGCGATGGGCGCGCTAGGGGGCGAGCGTCCGCAGGAGTGGCAGTCGACCCATCCGTCGGACGAGACGCGTGTCAGCAAGCTACGCGCAAACCTCCCTGAGGCGATGGAGGCGTATGACGAGGCCCAGGCGCAGGGCAAAGCGCCATCGTGCATCCCCCCCGTCGTCTATGAGTAGGCGCGCCCGCCGCGCGAGAGCCCTAGGCACTAGCTGTGCTTTGCGATGAACGACGCAACCGCCTGCCCGATCTCGACCGGCGAGTCCTCTTGGATGAAGTGCAGGCCCTTGACGGTGATCTCGTCCTGGTTCTTGAACTTGCGGCAAAACTCGCGGAGCTCGCCGCCGAGAATGATCCCTGGTTCCGCGTTGACGAAGAGCTTGGGCAAGTCGGTGGTGGAGAGCCACTCGGCGTAGGCGGAGACGATTTCGTGGACGTCTGCGGGCTCGCCTCCGATCGGGATCTGCCGCGGCCAGGTCAGCGTTGGACGGCGTGATTCACCAGGTTCGACGAACCGAGCACGGTACCGAGCCATCTCTTCGTCGGTGAGCTTACGCATGATGGACGCCGGGAGGATCCGGTCCACGAAGATGTTCTTTTCGAGGACGATCTCTTCGCCCGCCGGCGAGCGCATCGCTTGGAAGATGGGGACGGCGCCCTCGGACCAAGCGTCCCACCCGGGAATCGGATGCACGATGGCTTCCATGTAGGCGATGCCGCGAACCTGGGCCTCGTGTCGCCGCGCCCAGTGAAACCCGAGCCCCGATCCCCAGTCGTGAATGACCAGGAACACCGGTTGGTCACCCACGACGGCGTCGAACCAGGCGTCCAGATAGCGCTGATGGTCCGCGAACGTGTAGCCGGTGGAGCTCTCGCCGGATTCGCCCATGCCGACGAGGTCGGGCGCGAGGCAGCGGACCCCTGGGGCGACTTCCCGGATCACGTTGCGCCAAAGATAGGACGACGTGGGGTTTCCGTGAAGAAAAACGGCGGTCGCCGGGCCGTCACCCGTATCGACGTAGGCCATGTCGCTGTCTTCGACGGCGATTCGTTTTCGGGGGTGGGGGTCTTCCGCAGGAATCGTGCTCATGGGTGCGTCGTACCTCAGGCCGCTATGGCAATCAACATGGGACGCGTATAGTCGGGCGATGAGCAACCAGTCGCTTTGGAAGGCGCCAAAGAGCCCGTTCTTGGTGCCGGACGATGGCAAGTTCAGCATCGCGGACGCCCGGACCGAACCCAAGCACCGGGCCGACAAGGACGAACTCAAGGCCGCACTCGAAGGCCAAGTCGAAGAGATTCGGGATTTGCAGCGGAAGCTCTACGCGGACGACACCCACGCCGTGCTCTTCGTCTTCCAAGCGATGGACGCCGCGGGCAAGGATGGGACGATTCGGGCCGTTTTCACGGGGGTGAACCCGGCCGGGTTTCAGGTCTTCAGTTTCGGGGTCCCTTCCAAGGAAGAGCTCGACCACGATTTCATGTGGCGCGTCGCGAGACGCCTTCCCGAGCGAGGCCGCATCGGGGTGTTCAACCGCAGCCATTACGAAGAGGTGGTCATCGCGCGTGTGCACCCGAGGATCCTCGACAACCAGCGGCTGCCGCGAATCGACGAGAAGCACGTTTGGCAAGAACGCTACGAGTCGATTCGCGACTTCGAGAAGCATCTCGCTCGAAACGGCACGGTCATCGTCAAGTTCTTTCTGAACGTGTCGCGCGACCAACAGAAGCGGCGGCTCCTTCGGCGTATCGACGACCCGAAGCGAAACTGGAAGTTCAACCCGGGTGACGTCGACGAGCGCGAACGCTGGTCGGACTACATGGAGGCGTACGAGGGCGCGATCAACGCAACGTCGCGCTCATGGGCACCGTGGCATGTGATTCCCGCGGACGACAAACCCTACATGCGGGTGCAAGTCGCAACCATCATCCGCGAGACCCTCGAAAGCCTCGGCCTGCGATTCCCCGAGGTCGACGAGGAAACGCGCGCAGCCCTTGGCGCTTGTCGTGCACGCCTTGAGGAGCAGTAGCCTCCGTGCCGCCCGTCGTCCTGACCATTGCGGGCTCGGACCCCTCCGGGGGCGCCGGGATTCAAGCCGACCTCAAGACGATTCACCGTCACGGCGGATACGGCGCTTCGGTCCTCACCGTCCTGACGATGCAGAATACCCAGGGGGTCACCCGCGCCGAGGCCGTCCCGCCCGACGTCGTGCGCGACCAACTCCGGAGCGTGCTCACGGACCTCGCACCCGCGGCCGTGAAGACGGGGGCGCTCGGGTCGGCCGCAGTGGTTCGGGAGGTGGGCGAAGTTGCGCGGCGGAGCGAGGTTCCCTGGGTGGTCGATCCGGTGTCTTTACCAAGTCGGGGTGTCCCGCTTGGGGACGGTCTGCTGGCCGAGGCCCTTGCCGCCGAACTCTTGCCGCACGCGACCCTGGTCACACCCAACGCCCGCGAAGCGGCAGAGCTCGCAGGTTTTCCAGTGGAGACACTGGCTGACGCCAACAGGGCGGCCGAGCAGATCGCGGCGCTCGGGTGCCGGTCGGTGTTGGTGACAGGCGGACACTTCGCGGGGGACACACGCGGCACCGATCTCCTCTGGGACACCGGCCGCGCCTTCGAACTCCCGCCATCGCAAGTGCTCGCTGGTGAGTTTCACGGCACCGGTTGTGCGCTCTCGGCGGCGATCGCGACGCGATTGGCCCGAGGTGAGCCGCTGCCCGAAGCGGTAAAGCGGTCCAAGGCTTGGCTGGAGTCTGCGCTGGCGACCGCGTTCCCGGTGGGTGCCGGTGCCAAGCCGGTGAATCATCTTGCGCCTCTCGACCCGGACGCCTGAGCCCCTCCCTCTTCGGTTGCGATCGTACCCGTAAATTACTTGTTTCGGGCTTCGGGCTGTGCGACATGCCCGGAGGTTCAGAAGAGGGGCTGAGCGGAGCCGATGGCGCGTCGTCGTAAGAAGAAGACCACACCACAGATCGAGCTTCCCATGGACAGTATCGAGGACGCGTCGCTCGTCGAGGAGGCGCAAAAACGATACTTGAACTACGCCCTCAGCGTCATCACCGCCCGGGCCCTTCCCGATGTCCGCGATGGCCTCAAGCCCGTCCAGCGCCGCATCTTGTACGACATGTACAACGAGCTGCGGCTGCGGAGCGACACCAAGCACCGTAAATCGGCCGCCGTGGTAGGCGATGTGATGGCGAAGTTCCACCCACACGGGGACACCGCCATCTACGACGCGCTCGTCCGCATGGCTCAGCCGTTCACCATGCGCGCGCCCCTGGTCGACGGTCGCGGGAACTTTGGATCGCCCGACGGGGACTCGGCGGCGGCCATGCGGTACACCGAGGCCCGCCTCCACAAGCTGGCCGAGGAGCTGTTGGTGGAGTTGGCCAAACGGACCGTCGCCTATCGGCCGAACTACGATGGGCGACAGTTCGAACCGGTCGTGCTCCCCGCGCGCTTTCCGAACCTCCTGGTGAATGGTTCCCAGGGGATCGCAGTGGGGATGGCAACGTCGATTCCGCCGCACAATCTGGTCGAGGTTTGCCAGGCCTGCATTGCGCTCATCGACGGCAACCTCACCACCAAGCAGCTCATGAAGTACGTGAAGGGGCCCGACTTCCCGACAGGCGGCGAGCTGGTCAGTACGAAGAACGAGCTCGCCGCGGCCTACGACTCGGGCCAAGGCTCGTTGAAGCTTCGTGGCCAGTGGAAGGCCGAGACACCACGAACCGGCAATCCGCTCATCGTGATTCACTCGATTCCGTACGCCGTCGAGCGTCGTGCCGTCGTCGAGAAGATCGCCGAAGTCATCATCCAGAAGAAGCTCCCGGTGCTGATGGACGTGCGCGACGAGAGCACCGACGAGTGCCGCATCGTCTGCGAGATGAAAAAAGACGCCGACCCGAACCTCATCATGGCGTACCTCTACAAGCACACGCCGCTCCAGACGAACGTCCAAGTCAACCTCACCTGCTTGGTCCCGACGGCCAACCCGGAGGTAGCGGCGCCCCAGCGTATCGGCCTCAAGGAGATACTCCGCCACTTCCTCGATTTCCGAATGGAAGTCGTCACCAAACGACTCGAGTTCGAACTCGACCAGCTCGAGAAGCGAATCCACATCTTGCGCGGCTTCGTCACGATCTTCGATGCCCTCGACGAAGCGATTCGCATCATCCGGCGTTCGGAAGGCAAGCAAGACGCCGCGGCCAAGCTGATGAAGCGGTTCAAGCTCGATGAGCTACAGGCAGATGCGATCTTGGAGCTGAAGCTCTACCGGTTGGCCAAGCTCCAAATGCTCGAGATTCGGGGTGAGCTCGAGGCCAAGCTCAAAGAAGCCAGTCGCGTGAAACGGCTTCTCAAGAGCCCCGCTGCGCGCTGGAAGCTCGTCCGCGCGGAGCTCCAAGAGTTGAGCACCACCTACGCCGACCCGCGTCGGACCCGGATCGTCGCCAAGCTCGACGAACCCGAGTTCGATGCCGAGGCGTTCATCGTCGACGAAGACGCCATGGTGGTCGTGACCGAGCAGGGCTGGGTCAAGCGCCAGCAACGCGTCAAGGACGTGGGCTCCACCCGAGTGCGAAAGGGCGATCGCGTCTTGGCAGTGCTCGCAGGGTCGACCAAGAGCACCGTGGCGTTCTTCAGCAGTCACGGGGTTTGCTACGTGACCCGCATCGTGGATGTCCCAGCCTCGACGGGACACGGAACCCCTCTGCAAACCCTCTTCAAGTTGGCGGACGGGGAGCACATCGTCGGGGCGATAGGATTCGACCCTCGGTTCCTCGAGGTTCCCGCTGGCGAAGACGACGCCGATGAGCCTGAACCACCGTACGCGATCGCGGTCACGCGAGGCGGACTTTCGCTCCGCTTTTCTCTGACATCCCACCGAGAACCCTCGACCCGGTCGGGTCGCAAGTTCACCCGCCCGAAGAAGGGCGATGAGGTGGTCTACGTGGCCCCGGTGTTCGAAGAGGATTGCATCACCTGTGTGACACGGCAGCGGCGGGCGCTGGTGTGCGAGGCTGAGGACGTGTCGTTGCTGGCCGGTGCCGGGCGTGGCGTCATGCTGATCAAGCTCCAAAAAGACGACTACGTGATGGCTGCCCGCGTCTTGTCGTACGACGACGACGTGCTGATCGCCAAGCGCGAAGGCGGGAGTGAGTATCGCATCACGCTCCGCAAGTACGAGGTCGTGTCGCGTGGAGGCAAGGGCTTCCAGTTGTTCACCCGCGGCGCCGTCGAGGGCGAAGTGTACCAAGAACCCGAGATTCCGATGTTCCCGGAGGAGTAGTGGCGTACACCGCAAAAGACATCGACGTCCTCGAGGGGCTCGAGCCGGTGCGAAAGAGGCCGGCCATGTACATCGGTGGCACCGACACGCACGGCTACCACCACCTCTTGTGGGAGATCCTCGATAACTCCGTCGACGAGGCGATCAACGGCCACGCCTCCCGAATCGAAGTGGTGCTCGACAAAGACCACCGCGGCGCCACGATCACCGACAATGGGCGCGGGATTCCGGTCGACACGCATCCGAAGTTCAAACGGTCCGCACTCGAGCTCATCCTGACCACACTCCATGCGGGAGGGAAGTTCGAGGGCCAAAACTACCAAGTGGCGGGTGGCCTGCACGGGGTGGGCTCGTCGGTCGTGAACGCGTTGTCTTCCGATATGACGGCCACCGTCTGGCGGGGCGGCAAGACCTACGCTCAGGCCTACAAGCGCGGGAAGCCCACGGCCAAGCTCAAGCGCGGTGGCAAGACCAGCAAGCGGGGGACGTCGATCCACTTCAGGCCCGACCCGGAGATCTTCGGCAAACGGGCGGCCTTCGACGTAGCCAAGGTGGCCGAGCGCCTCGAAGCGAAGACCTATCTTCATCGCGGCCTCAAGATTACCTTCGTCGACGACAAGACTGGCGACCGCAGCGAGTTCGAGCACCCAGGCGGCATCGTCGACTACCTCGAAAAGCTCGTCGCCGAACGCGGCAAACCATCAGTGCACTCCGAGGCCTTCACCTTCGAGCACGACGAAGACCCCCGGATCGAGGTTTCGCTCCGGTGGACCGAGGCGACCGACGAAGTGATTCGCACCTACGCGAACGGGATCCCGACGGCTTCGGGGGGCACCCACGAAAACGGCTTCAAGCAAGGAATCGCCAAGGCCATTCGTGGCCACATGGACAGCCAGAAGCTCACACCGAAAGGCGTGAAGATCACCGCGGATGACATCCGTGAAGGGCTCGTCGCGCTCTTGAGCGTCTACGTCCACGAGCCGCAGTTCCAAGGTCAGACCAAAGACCGGCTGAACAATCCAGAAGTGACCGCACCCATTGAAAGCTCGGTCCGGACGGCGTTCGAGCAATGGCTCCTCAACCACAAGACGTCGGCTGAGTCGATCATCGCGCGCGTCATCATTGCGGCACGGGCGCGCGCGGCGAGTCGGGCGGCAAGCCAGCAGGTGTCTCGCAAGACGGCGATCAGCCATCGGCTCAACCTTCCCGGCAAGCTTGCCGATTGCGCGAGCACCAACCCCGATGAGAGCGAACTGTTCTTGGTCGAAGGTGACAGCGCCGGCGGAAATGCGAAGATCGGCCGTGATCGCAAGACCCAGGCGATCCTCGCGCTTCGCGGCAAGGTCCTCAATGCGGAACGCGCGTCGCAAGCGCAGATTCACGGCAACCGCGAGCTTCAGGACATCGTCAGCGCGCTCGGGTGCGGCATCGGCAAAGACTTCGACATCTCGAAACTTCGCTACGGGCGGGTGTTCCTCCTGATGGATGCCGACAGCGACGGGCACCACATCGCCACCTTGTTGTTGACGTTCTTCTTTCGAATGCTCCCCGGGCTCGTGCGCGGTGGGCATGTGTTCCTCGCGCAACCGCCGCTCTACCGGCTCGACGTTGGCAAGCAGGTGCACTGGGCCCTCGACGACGTGGAACGCGATCGAATCATCGCCGAGGCGCCCAAGAACGCCAAGGTCGACATCAGTCGATTCAAGGGCCTCGGCGAGATGACCGCGGAGGAGCTTCGCGAGACCACACTCGACAAGACGCGCCGTCGCGCGCTACGCGTGATGGTCGACGGCGAGCTCGAAGCCGACCGCGTCTTCAGTGAGCTCATGGGCAAGGACCCCTCTGCGCGCTTCGAGTTCATCATGGAAGCCGCGCCACGGGCCGATGCGGTTGAGCTCGACGTCTAAACACTTTTTTTGACGGCGCCCTCGCTTCGGGCGACACCGCTTACGGAAGCACTTCAATAACCCCGGAGCGGTAATGCAATCCACTTGTCACGTGTGCCAGAAGCCTTTCGAGGCGCGTTTTCGATACCAGGTCAGGGAAGAGGCCGGGCAGTACATCTATATCTGCTCGACTGCGTGTCAGCAGGCCCTGCTGCTTGGCGAGGACGGACATGCGACGTGCGACGCCTGCGGGACGAAGTTCGAGGTGGAGTACCCCTATCAGATGTCGGTGCGCGACGGGAACCGCCAGTACTTCTGCTCGACGGCATGCCGGGACCACGCCCCCGATCGTCAAAGCGCGGTCCAGCTCATCCGGCCTACGCCGAAGCGCATCGCGGTCTTCAATCACAAGGGCGGTACGGGCAAGACCACGACGTCGATCAATCTCGCCGCCGGCCTCGCCGAGGCGGGTCGCAAGGTGTTGCTGATCGACGCCGACGGACAGGGCAACGTCGGCGCGTCGCTTGGAATCGCCGGGCAACGGAGCCTCTACCATGTGCTCGTCAATGGAGCCAAGGCGTCTGACGTTGCGGTGCCGGTTCGCGAAGGACTCGACGTGATCACCTCGAACGAATCGCTGGCGGCGGCCGAGTTGTTCCTCGCCGAACGACCCAACCGTGACCGCATCATGCGCGAACGGCTTGGCGATGCGTGCCGCGCCTACGACACAGTTGTCGTGGACTGCGCGCCCGCGCTTTCTTTGATGAACCAGAACGCGATGGTGTACGCCGATAGTGTCGTGGTCCCGGTCGCGTGTGATTACTTGTCCCTCGTGGGCGTCAAGCAGGTGTTGCGGACGATCCGAAATGTCCGTGACCTCTTGCAGCACGATGTCGAACTGCTTGGGGTGCTACCGACGTTCTTCGACGTCAGGAATCGGATCTCACGTGACGCCATCCTGACGCTGCGAAAGCACTTCCAGGGACGGTGCTACGACCCGATTCGGATCAACACCAAACTCCGAGAAGCCCCGAGCGCGAAGCAGACGATCTTCGAGTACGCGCCGAAGTGCCACGGAGCGGAAGACTACATGCGCCTTGTCGAAAGGGTGACGGCCGTCGCAGCGCGTGGACAGGCCACGGTTCAAGAGAGGGCGCTACCAGCAGCGTAGGGGGACAGATGAAGCGGCGAGGTGGGTCACGAGTCAACGAGGTTCTCGAGGAGGATGAAGTCAACGCAGTACTTCGCGAGACGTTCTACAGCGGAAGTAAGAAGAAACGAGCGCCGGCCAAGGCCAAGGCGAAGAAGAGTAAGAAGGCCGATCACTACGATGTGATCTGCATCTCGCTTTACAAGGAAGACCTGGCACGCCTCGACGCGATGGTCACCAAGCTCAAGAAGCGTGGACATCGGCGCGTGAGCCGGAGCGCATTGATCCGGTTTGCCCTCGATCAGGTCGATCCGAAGGACTTTCCGCGCGCCTACTAGCGTACCTGGACCTTGGCGCTATACTCGCCGCCAACTTTTTTCGGCCCTTGGGAGGTTCCGTGAAAGAAGGCCCGCTGCGGGAGGCGCTCACTTTTGACGACGTTTTGCTCCTGCCGGGGTACGCCGATTTTCTGCCCTCGGACGCTGATGTCTCGACTCGGTTTACGAGGGAACTAGAGCTTCGGATCCCCTACGTATCGAGTGCGATGGATACGGTGACCGAGTGGCGCACCGCGGTGACCATGGCCCGAGAGGGCGGGATCGGGATCGTCCACAAGAACATGAGCCCCGAGCATCAGGCCCTGGAAGTCGAGCGGGTTAAGCGTGCGGAGACGGGGATGATCGTCGATCCTGTGACGGTCGGCCCGGGGGAGTCGCTCCACGACGCGCTCGAGCTCATGCGGCGCCACGAGATCTCCGGGCTTCCGGTGGTGGAAGGTGACCGGCCAGTCGGCATTCTGACCAGCCGCGACGTTCGGTTCGAGCAAAACCTCAACCAGAAGGTCGCACAGCTCATGACGCGGGAGCTGGTGACGGTGCCCCCGGGGGTCGAACAGGCCAAGGCCCGCGAGCTCCTGCACAAGCACCGAATCGAGAAGCTCCTCGTCGTGGGCGAAGAGGGCGAGCTCGTCGGGCTGATCACCATCAAGGACCTCTTGCAAGCGGACCGTTACCCGCACTCGATCAAAGATTCGATGGGCCGGCTCTGCGTCGGTGCAGCGCTCGGCGTGGGGCCCGACATGTCGGTTCGGACCGAGGCGCTCGTACAGGCCGGGGTCGATGTGCTCATCATCGATACCGCGCACGGGCACACCAAAGGCGTGATCGAAGCGGTGCGGGAGACCAAGGATGGCCACCCGGGCGTCCAAGTGGTCGCTGGCAACGTCGCAACCGCCGAGGGAACCAAGGCGCTCATCGATGCCGGGGCCGACGCCGTGAAGGTTGGCATGGGTCCTGGGTCGATCTGCACGACCCGGGTCGTCGCGGGCATCGGCGTGCCGCAGGTGACCGCGGTGATGGACTGCGCGCGCGTCGGGCGTGAGCACGGCGTTCCCATCATTGCAGATGGTGGCGTGAAGTACTCCGGCGATGCGGTGAAGGCGATCGCGGCCGGTGCCGACAGTGTCATGATCGGCTCGCTCTTTGCGGGGACCGACGAGGCGCCAGGTGAGCTGGTGCTCTACCAAGGCCGGACCTACAAGTCTTATCGCGGCATGGGATCCCTAGGCGCGATGAAAGAGGGGTCGTCCGATCGATACGCCCAGGCCGACGTCTCCGACGTGGGGAAGTTTGTGCCTGAAGGGATCGAGGGCCGCGTCCCCTACCGTGGCCCACTGTCGACGGTGGTCTATCAGCTCGTGGGCGGGCTTCGCGCCGGGATGGGCTACACGGGCTGCGCGTCGGTGAAGGCCCTCCAGCAGGACAGCAAGTTCGTACGGATCAGCTCCGCGGGCCTCCACGAGAGCCACGTCCACGACGTGATGGTCACCAAGGAAGCCCCGAACTACCGCATCAATAATTAGATTAGATTAGAGCGTAGGGTGAGAGCGTCTCGGTCGGTTCTCGCCCGAGATGGCCCGATCTGCGCCCATCCACTCACGCTCGAAGATGCGCTGCATCTCCTCGGTTCGCGGACGGCACATCTCGCACCATCTCGAGCGAGACCCTCGGTCGCCGCTCCCAACCGACGCTCTAGAGCTCGGCTGGAGGGCGACTCTGACTCGCATGCATCGACCCTCGACCGGGTTCGGGGTGCGTGTTAGATCGCCGCATGATTGCGGATGGGGTCCTAATCCTCGACTTTGGGTCGCAATACACGCAACTCATCGCTCGACGGATTCGTGAGCAACACGTCTACTGCGAGATACAGCCATGCACGTATCCGCTGGAATCGGTCAAGGAAACGTCCCCTCGGGCGATCATTCTGAGCGGTGGCCCCGCCAGCGTGTTCGCCGATGGGGCCCCGACCGTCGACCCGGGGGTTTTCGACCTGGGTGTCCCCGTCCTCGGCATTTGCTACGGGATGCAGCTGCTGAGCCACCTTCTCGGTGGGAACGTCGAAAGAGCAGACGAACGCGAGTACGGCCCCGCACGCCTCGAGGTGCTGCGACCTGAAGGCCTCCTTCACGGCTTCGCCCTTGGGTCTCACCTCGACGTCTGGATGAGCCACGGCGATCGCGTCGACACGTTGCCGACCGGCTTCGAAGCCATCGCGCGCACTTCGAACAGCCCATTTGCGGCAGTTGCGAACCTGGAGCGCCAGATCTTCGGTGTGCAATTCCACCCCGAGGTGGCGCACACCCCACGTGGCGTCGAGATGCTTCGCGCCTTCTTGTTCCAAGTCGCCGGATGCCAACCCAATTGGACGCCGGGGTCGTTCGTCGAGCAAACGGTCGAATCGATCCGTCGTCAGGTGGGTGACCGCTCCGTGGTTTGCGGGCTTTCTGGTGGCGTCGACTCGTCGGTGGCGGCGATGCTCGTGTCGCGCGCGATCGGCGATCGTCTGACCTGCATCTTCGTCGACAACGGCTTGCTCCGAAAAGGCGAAGCCGAGGGTGTGGTGAGCACCTTCCGGGACAACTTCGGGCTCAAGCTGCTCCACGTCGATGCGGCCGATGAGTTCCTCGAGGCCCTGGCGGGCGTCACCGATCCCGAAAAGAAGAGAAAGATCATCGGTCGGGTCTTCATCGACGTGTTTCAGCGCGAGGCGGAGAAGCTCGAAGATGTGGGTTTCCTGGTGCAAGGGACGCTGTACCCGGACGTGATCGAAAGCCTGTCGTTCAAGGGGCCGAGTGCGGTCATCAAGAGCCATCACAATGTGGGCGGCCTCCCTGACACGCTCCATCTCGAGCTCATCGAGCCCCTGCGGCTCCTTTTCAAAGACGAAGTGCGCGAGGTGGGTGAGGCGATGGGGATGCCTCACGACATCCTGTGGCGCCATCCATTTCCCGGTCCCGGCCTGGCGGTCCGTTGCCCCGGCGCGATCGAGCGCGAGAAGCTCGACATCCTGCGCGAAGCCGATTCGATCTTCGACCAAGAGCTCCGTGCCTCAGACCTCTATGACAAGATCTGGCAGGCGTTCTGCGTGATTCTTCCCGTTCGCACCGTCGGCGTCATGGGCGACGAGCGCACCTACGACTACGTGATCGCGGTGCGCGCGGTCGACTCGCGTGACGGGATGACGGCGGACTGGTCGCGGATCCCGCACGAAGTGCTTGCCAAGATTTCGACTCGAATCATCAACGAGGTGCGCGGGTGCAACCGCGTCTGCTACGACATCTCGTCCAAGCCGCCATCGACCATCGAATGGGAGTGAGGCACACGGGGCGCTGCTGGGCGGTCTTGATGGTGCTGGCGTTCGGATGCGCCAAGAAGGACACCGTTCGCCAGGAACCGGCACGTCTGCAGGTCGTCGCCACACCCGCCGCCGCGTCCGTGTACCTCGACGGGCATTACTTCGGACGTGCGCGTGTGTTGGCGGAAGCCCCGAAAGCGGTGATGCCGGGCATGCACCTGATGACGATCACCGCGGACGATCACTTCCCGCACGATCTCGAACTCGACCTCCCGCCAGGCACGACGACCGTCAACATCGAACTCCGCCCAGTGCCTCGGTGAGTCAGGGGCCTGGCGCGGCCACTACTGGCCGATCGCGCCCTTGATCTGTTGGGCGGTGACGTACTCTTCTTCAATGAGCGGCCCGGCCAGACGCACCACGATGTGATTCGGACTAAGGGCCTTCAGCTTCTGAAGCTGCGCGTACTTGTCTTCGATGTTTCCATCGACAAGCACGAGGTTGGCCTGGGCGCGGACGAAGTCGGGGCGCCGCGCGAGGGTCTCCTCGAGCAGCTTCTTGGCGGCGGCCTGGTCCACGTAGCGTTTCATCGCCTCCATCGCGCGAAGGTAGGTCTTGACCGGGGGGTTTTGCCCCGTCTCGGTGTCTTCGGCGTATCGCATCATGCGGTCGAACTCGAGCCAGGTTTCGCGCAGCCGGTAGTAGTTGGCGTTGGCGAGGTAGGCGAGCTGGCTCTTCGGGTCCTGACGGATCGCTTGCTCTGCGAGGTCTGAGCCGGCCTCGAGTGGCTCCTCCGACAAGACCTTCAGTGCTCGTACGACCTTTCGGAGGTCTTCGGTTTTGGCCTTGAGGCGGGCCGCGCGTGCTTGGTCCTCGGTCCGGTCCGCTTCACCTTCGAGCGGCCTTGACTGACTCGCCTGCCGGAGCTCGGTCATGTCTTGTCGCCGTTCCTCCTCGAGAATCGCAGCCGCCAACAGCAGGGCGCCCGCGAACGAGGTCTCCAAGTAGGACCGAATGGTGAGCGCTTCGGAACCTTGTTTGCCCGCCGTGAACTCGCGTGCTTCCTCGAAGTCGTTGAGTCGGTCGCCTCGGATGATCTCGAGGACTTGCGCCATGGACGTGATCTCGATGTCCGGCGCCGCGACGGGCGGTATCCCGTACTTCGTCTGGAACTCTTGGACGATTTGGGCCGCCTCGGCCGGGCGCATCGTCTCGAGGGAGACACCTTGGCCGATGGTGGAGGCGTCGCCCACCGATGACGAGGAAGAGGAGCAAGCAAGGCTCAGAAGGAGGGGGAGGCCCCACGCGAGTCGTTTCATGGCGCGGAGGCTAGCACACCGCCCGACCGGCCGAAAAATCTCACCGCGCGCGACGCTTAGAAGCGGACGAACACGTCGAACTCGGCCGAGATGTTGCGGACGATTGAAGCGGGAACGACCAACCCGACGCTCTCGACGAAGAAGTCCCCGTAGCCCACGCCGATGCGGATGTTCGCGCGCTCCCAGGAGAATACCGCGCCCGGGATCGCCGCGAACGCGTTCTTCAGGTCGAAGACTTCGACTTGGATGCCGATGATCGCGCCCGTGTTGTCGTCGATCTCGAGGTTGGCCCGCGCGACGGTGTCGCTCACGTAGGGGAGCCATCTGACCGTCATCGTGAGCGCCACCACGGGCGACAAGCGCCATTCGAGCATTCCCCAAATTTGAAGCATGTTGACCACCGCCACGCCTCGAACCTCGTTTCCAGTTGGCTCGGAACCGCCTGCGACATCAGTGCCAGTGAACACGCCGCCGAGGTGGGTGCTGATGTTGGAGTTGATCCGCACCGAAGAGGTCAGCCCAGTCACGAACACGAGGTAGTTCACCGTTGATGTCGTCAGTTCGCCGTTGTCGATTTCGGTCGATTCAACGCCACCTTCCGCGAACTCGAAGGACAGACTGAGGGCAAGCCTCCTCCGGTTGAAGAACGTCGACTTCAGCTCGAGGTTCGGGGCAACCTGTTCGAGCGCGGCTCCAGCGATCCACGGCAGTGTGTAAGTCGATAGTTGAAGCCAGTTGAACATGCCGTAGCTGAACTTCATCAACCCGATGCGAAACTCTCGTCGGTACAGGCTGTACGCGGTCGAATCGAGGAGCCTTGTCTTGTACGAATGGTAGGCGCGTGCGGGTGGCGGCTGTAAACCCATCGACCCCGTCACAACGGTTGCCAGCAACGCTACCAGAAGAAGCCGTCGGAGCCTTTGTCGCATTCGCGGTTCTCCAGACTGCAGCCGAAGACCCCGGTGATGTCACGGATGCCTTGGATGATCTCGTCGGGCTCGAAGAAGTAGACGAACGTCCGGCGGTCTGCGAGCTGGATCAGAATCTCCAGACGACCGCCTGCCGAGATGCGAGCGCTTTCGGCGAGTTCGAAACTCAGCTCCCCGAGGCGCAGGGTTCCCTCGACCACGAAGGTCACCACCAACTGATTCAGGTCCGTTTCAACGTCGACGACGTCGCCAAAGTGGACGGTGACGCCCCCGTCGAAGGACCACTCCCGGTCGTTCACGAGGAAACGGCAGCCTTCAACGGTGCCCCACACCTCCGGGCTGATCCGCCCTTCGACCAGGAGCATGGTCAGGTCGATCGTCCCATTGGCTACGTCCGGCTCTGGTGCCTGCAGGTCCCAACCAGGGCAGATGCTGATGATGTCGACGACCCCATTCGGGTTGCTGTACTCATCTCCGTTGGCCGAGAGATCGCCATCGTCGATGGCATCGTCGAGTCCGGCTCGAACTGATTCGATGATGTCGAGGAGGCGCCTGAGGAGCAGTGACTCAGTGATGTTCTCACTTGCCCTCGCGATTCGGTCGTCTGTCTCTCCCATGATCTCCGCGCGCACGTCTGCGGTGGGAGCGTCGAAAGCATCGAGTACAGGCTGGATGTCCGGGGGAGGGGGAATGTCGAGGGACGGCGCGCATGCCCCCAAGGCCACACAAGCCGAGAGCAAGAGTATGAATGGCGGGCGAGGCACAGGCGGCGACGATAGCAGAAAAGGGGTGGCCTCGCCGACACCATCGTTGCATAACCTGCCCATGCTGGCGTGCCGGGCGCGAACGTTGCGGATCGTTCCGTTGCAGATCGTTCTAGGGGTACTCGCGACGCTCGTTGCGTTGGGTTGTGCGCACAACAAGCGCGCCAAGACCTCCGTGTTGGCAAGGTCGTCCTTCGACTTTCAGTGTCCGGAAGACGACATCGAGCTCACCACGATCGACTCCGAAGGCGCACGCGATCTCGCCTCCCAGATCGCGGCCAGCGGTTGCGGCCATC
This sequence comes from Myxococcota bacterium, assembly GCA_039028875.1. Taxonomy (GTDB): domain Bacteria; phylum Myxococcota_A; class Polyangia; order Polyangiales; family Houyiibacteriaceae; genus SG8-38. The sequence goes on from JBCCHE010000028.1 coordinate 43,058, forward strand.
GTGCGGTCTATGTGTTCTTGCCAGACACCAACACCTGGGTACTAAACGGCGTGGTGCGCGAGGCGCCTCCCGACTATGACCCCACCGCCTTCGGCGCCGGGCAAACGAACGACCCCAATCAGCGCGACTTGAAGCAGGAAGAGCGTGAGCTCGAGCCGCCCCCCGCGGACTAACGGCTAGGCGAGGGGGGCGCTCGACCCAACCGCCATGCGTTCAGTCATCTTCAGCCGGTGAAAGACGGGGCTGTCCCCTCGGCCGCGTCCCGCATATACCAGGGCTCAGGTGGACTTCTCCCGGACACCGTGTGGCCCGGCCACGTTCAAGAACACGCTCACGACCGGGTGCGGCGCCGCCGTCATCGTTGTGCTCTTCGCCCTTTGCACCCCCTGGGTGGCCAAGGCCCAGCTCGGGCCCGATGGCACGCCCATCAATACGTCCAACTACACGATCGATCTCACGCGCGGGGTCGTCATCGGCACTTCCAGGGTGACCGGCCTTGCCGGCGCGGCGACCTCGCTCGCCGAAGGCGTCGAGGGAGGTCTCCAGAACCCAGCCGCTGTGGCGTGGCGCGGAGCCCAGTGGCCCGATTGGTACGACTACTGGTTGGCGCTGGGGTTCACGACCCCGCTCGCCTCGGGCGATTTTTACAACAGCGGGCAGGTGTTTGGCTCTTCCCAGAGCTTCGACGAGGAGGACTTCTTCTTCTTGATTCCAGGGGTCTATTGGCAGATGTGGAACTTCGGGATCGGCCTCACCATCGACGCGCAGTTCATCACCCTCAACGGCGTGCCGGACCCCGACACGGGAGCGGCCGACCGGCTGCGGATGCGCTTCACCACCTTTCACATCCAGGCCGGCTACGGCTTCTTCGACGGGCAGTTCATTGTCGGTGCTGGCCTACGGATTCTGAGGCAGCGCGCCTCCTTCTCGGACGCGTCTGTCGAGGCGCAGAGCCGGAGCCTCGACACACTTGGGCTGGGCGCGGAAGTTGGGATACTGATTCAGCCGCACCTCAAGCGATGGCGCCTCGGTGCGGCCCTCTATCCCCAGCTGAGTACGGGTCGGAGAAGCGGTGGAACGAACTCGTCGCTCGGTAACCCAGGCGCGGACCCCTTCTTCGTCCCGGAATCGACCACCCTGCCAACGAGCGGGAGTGTCGGCTTCTCCATTCAGTTCGGTCCACGCCCTTCAAACGTTCCGTGGATCAGCGTCGAAGTGTTTGCCGCCGAGGATCTCGCGCGCTTGGACGAGCGCCAAACCCGCGTGAAGGAGGCGGAAGCGGAGGAGCTCCGACAAGCCCGCGCTGGGCCCAAGGACGACTTGGCGTTCCGAGAGCGAATGATCGAGGCTCGGTACGCTCGCAAGTACGAGGTGATCGAGAAGCAGCGAAAAGAGTTGAAGAAGGCGGCGTGGGCAGTGCTTCGTAACCGGTTTCGAAACGAGTGGCCGCGACGCTACCACCTGCTCACGATGGACCTCGTGGTCACCGGAAGCCTCGACCAAGCGGTCGGGATCGAGTCGTTCGCAGCTCAAACGGTACAGCGCTCGGGCGAAAAGGTCACGGTGTCGCCCAGGGTGGGGTACGAGACGGAGTTCTGGCCGAAGCGGATGAAAGGTCGCCTTGGAACGTACGTCGAACCCTCACGCTTTGCGGCAACCGCGGCCCGCGTCCACGTCACCTTTGGTCTCGACATCAACGTCCTCGGCTGGAATGTCTTCGGGCTCTGGCCGGACGACTACCGCTGGCAAGTATCGGCCTCGTTTGACATCGCCGCAGAGTACCAAGCGGTATCACTCGGCATTGGCGGTTGGTACTGACGGCGCTAGTTCCTCTCGAGCACTCGCCGAACACTGTTCAAGAGCACCCGAGTCGAGAAGGGTTTGGGCACGAAGAGGACGTCTTCGCGGAGCTCGGCGGTGTCGCTCGAGGAGTATCCGCTGACGACGACCACAGGGAGAGTCGGGTGTGCTTCCGCCAGGCTGTCGATCAAGACGTCGCCACCAGCATTGGGCATGTTGAGGTCGGTGACGACCAGGTCCACGATGTCCGAGTGAGAACGGACCACGTCGAGGGCCTCGTCGCCGTCGGCGGCGCGCAGCACCGTGTAGCCGCCGCTTTCGAGGGCGAGCACCACCGCGTCGCGCACGTCGTCGTCGTCATCGACGACCAGAATGGTCTCGGTTGCTGGGCCCCGCGTCTCTTCGTCGAAGTGAGGTGTCTCCTCGACGGGTGCCGATGCGGGAAGGTACAGACGGAAGGTGGTCCCGCGACCCAAGCGTGAGTCGACTTCGATCCGACCGCCAAGTCCTTCGATGATTCGACGCACCGAGGGTAGACCAAGGCCTGTCCCGCGACCGTCCTGCTTCGTCGTGAAGAAAGGCTCGAAGATTCGATCCAACACGGCTGGCGACATTCCTTCGCCGTCATCGCGCACGGTGATGCACACGCGCGCATCCCCGCTCCCACCGCCGATCGCGTTCACGCGGCTCCCGTGAACCATGAAGAGTCCGCCTTTCGGCATCGCGTCTCTCGCGTTGATCGCCAAGTTCAATAAGACTTGTTCGAGTTGATGAGGGTCGGCACGCACGAAGCCGGTGTCCGAGTCTGCAGTGACCTCGAGCCTTCGAGGTCCGTGAAAGAGCGGCTTGAGAAGATTGCGCCAAGCCGGCGTGAGGTCGGCAACGGCGACGTTCTGTTTGGGGCCGGGCGGCGTCCTTCCGAAGGAAAGCAACTGATTCGTGATCGATGCGGCGCGTTGGGCCGCACGCGAGATCTGCGACACGGCGCGCTCGACGTCTGGGTCGTCTTCTGCCTTGCTCTCGAGAAAGTCGGCCCAGCTCATCATGATGGTTAGATCGTTGTTGAAGTCGTGCGCGACCGACCCGGCAAGTCGTGCGACGAGCTCGAGCTTCTGACTCTCGGCGACCTGTGCGCGAAGCAGCGCCCTTTCTTCGGAGATTCTGCGACGGTCGGCCAGTGCGGCGGAAAGAAAGAGGGCGGACAGGACGACCGTGCTGATGAACCCCTGAATCGCCAGGATGTTGGCCTGCACCGTTTCGGCCACGATCATCATGAAGGGGCCTCTCGCTTGGGTGGCGTTCCAAACGGTGAAGAACGCGATCAAGAGAGAGGCCGCCGTGGCGATCCGAGTGTCGAAGCGCAATGCGGCCCAAATCAACATGGGGAACGCCACGAACGGGAAGTCGAGAATCGAGCGAAACGGGTGGGGGGCTGCGCCGAGTACCCACGTCCCGACCAGGGTGATCCCAGCCGCCAAGGCGAGCAGTTCGGGGATCCGGTCTTTGCTCAGGGGCGCGAACGTTTGCCGGTCGGCCCACGAAAGGACAACCGGCGCGACGACCGCGACACCCAGCGCACCCCCGAGCCACCAGACTTGCCAAGCCGTCGCGAACGCGATGTCGGGATCGATCAAAGTGACTTGATAGGCGCCGAGAACGGCCGCGAGGGCGGGTCCCGCGATCGCGGCCACAAGCACCAAGGCGACCGCGTGCCGAAACTTGGACACGTCCACGCGTTGCCCGAGAACCCAACGCAAGAGGCCGGCGCCCACGAGTGGCTCGATCACATTGGCGGGGCTCGATACGGCGAGGATGTCACCCTCGGCGAGGAGCGGCGGGATCGTGAACTCGCAGATCGCAAGAACGATCGTGAGGGCCGGCCACACCCGGTAGCGGGTGAGTGTCAGCGTCGCCAGGGCGACGCCGCTCGCCGGCCAGAGTGCGGAGATGCTGTCGGGCGTGAGGTAAAAGGCGTACCCCACCAGGATGGACAACGCATACACGGGGGCGAAGACGAGCGTGACGGCCCACCAGGGGACGTCGCCCCAAGTGGGTTCCCCTTTGCCCTCGGCCGGCTCCCGGTGCGTCTGTTCTAACGGCGGTCGATCCATGCTTGCTCTACGGCCGATTCCTCCCTAGAAGGAAGCCCGGAGTATAGGGGAGTTCTAGACGATGCCGCCGAACAAAATCGCGCTCTGTACTGGCCTGTCCGGGCTGGTTCTCGTCGCGCTTCTTTCAGGGGTTTCTGGGTGCAAGAAGGACAAACCAAAGCCACCTCCGCCTGAGCTCTCGGTCACCCTAGTGGAGCCAGGTAGCGAACCACGCGCCCCCCTCCGATACGCCATCGCTGCCGACACGGTGGTGCAAAGCAGCATGGAGATGCGCACGGCGGCGACCACGACGGAAGACGTTCAGGACACGTTCGGCGTGCTTCCCGGGTTGAAGCTCGAGCTTCACGCCGGGCCCACCGTCGCACTTCCGAAGGAAGTCACTCGCTACGTACTGCGCATCTCGAGGGCGTTTCCCGTTTTGCCTGAGGGCACTGAGATCCATCACGTCCGTGATGTCGAAGCGGGGGTCCTCGCGCTCAACAACACGCGAGGCCGGTTTGACTTGAGCGACCGCGGGATCGTTCTCGAGTCGGACGTGCCCTGGACCGAGGGACAAGAACGAATTCATCCGCGCGTCACCATCATGCTTGGCAACGTGCGATCCGCAATCGCCACCGTTCCCGTCCCGGTCGAGCCGGTCGGCATCGGCGCGGTCTGGGAAGTGCGCCGCATGCTTCGAATCTGGAGCGCCCGCGTCACGCAGGTGACCCGATACGAGCTCGTCGACCGGTCTGCCAACCAATTTCGCGTGAAAGTGACCGTCCAACAAACGGCCCCCACACAGATCGCAGACATCAACCCCAAACTCGAGCTTCACGTTCGCAAGTACGAGATGACGGCCAAGGGGCACATCCTGGTGGACCTAGACCTGCCGATCGCCCTCGAAGCAGACCTCGAGTCGGAGTCCGACGCAGACATCGCCCTGGTTTCGCCGGAGCGAACCGAACCCGTTCAAGCCGCGCGCAGAAGCATCATGCGGCTGGTGACAGAGAGCGAGAGATAAACAAGTGACACTTCGAATCGCCTTGATGCTGAGCCTGACCGCGACCCTGACCGCGACCCTGACCTCTTGCGGCCCCAAGTACCAACCGCAAACCGCGATTGTCGACCCAGGGCCACCCCAACGCGTCCCGCCGACGATTCGTGTTCTCGATCCCGGCGTGACCCCACGCGCGCCGCTCCGGTACAGGGTCGCCCCTGGCCACACGGAGGTCCTCTACATCGAGCTGGTGATGCTACGTTCGGTCGAGTCTCACGGTCAGGGCGCACAAGGCGGGATTCCGCCGATTCAACTCGAGGTCAAGATGGGGCCTGCGGAGATGACGCCGGAGGGCTTCGTTCGGCATCCGGTTCAGATCACGCAGATTCGCCTGTCCAAAGTCGCCGACCGAATGCAGCCCGTAGCGCGTGAGCAACTCGAACGGTCGCTCGAGCCTTTGCTGCAGGTCCGCGGCTGGAGCGAGATGGACGTACAGGGTCGAATCCGACGTTCGCAGTTCGAGGGCCTCGGGAGCGTCGAGCCGCGGCTCGCCTCGATCCTGAGCAACATCCGGGCCGCCCTGCTGACGGTACCGTTTCCCGCGGAGCCTGTCGGCGTGCGTGCGCGCTGGGAAGTCGACCGCCGGATTCAAGTATCGGGTGCATGGATCGACCAAGCCATCCGCTACGACCTGATGTCGCGAACCGAGAGCACGCTGAAGCTCAAAATCTCGGCCACCCAGACCGCTGAGCAACAACCCATGGGCAATGCGAAACTGGAAGCCTACCAAGCGTCGATCCTCGGCTCCGCGGTCGTTCGTCTTGGCAACTTCACTCCTTTTTCAGAGGCCGACTCGACGTCTCAGATGCGAATACAAACGCTCGTTCAGGGCCAACCCGAGACGGTGCGAATCGAAACGAAGACGGCGGTTCGTCTATACCCGGCAGAGGCCGCAGGCGAGTTCGAGGCTGCGGGCCAGGAGTCGACCGAGCCCGAGCCGGCCGAGGATCCCCGAAAGATCACCGACCCGGGTAAGCAACAGCTTCGTTGGTTGAAGTAGGGTCGGCGACTTACGGTTCGCGCCGGACGAAGAGTGCCGGGTCGAGTGCGTCGATCAACATGTCGGCCGCCCGAAGGATGGCGTCGGAATCACTGCTGTCGAAGGTGACCTTCGTGCGGTAGTCCTCGGCGTCCCACTTCACGTAGCTCCCTACCATGACCTTTGGGAAGGTTGCCGCGATCTTCTCGAGCAACTCGGCAATCTCGCCTTCGCCACTTTGAGTGTAGACGCTGTGCGAGTGGAACTCGTGTCCTTTGTCGAGTCGTTTCCGAAGGTCGTTGAACTTGAGTTCGAAGATCTGTGGCACACCCGGGAGCACGTACACATTGTCGATCACGACGGTCGGCCAAGGTGCTTCGGCGCTGCGCAGCATCTCGCTCCCTTCGGGCATGTTCGCCATGCGAAAGTGCGCATCGGTCGCGCGGTCGCCGTAGTAGTGGCGAATCACTTTGGCGACCGCTTCCGACTGGACTACCGGGCGATCAAAGGCTGCCGCAACGCCTTCGATTGTGACGTCATCGTGCGTGGGGCCGACGCCTCCGCTGGTGAACACCAAGTCGTGCGCCGCCCGCAACGCGACAAGTTCATCGCGAATCACGGAAACCTCATCGCCGCAGACGACGACTCGGCGAAGCTCGATGCCAAGTTCGAACAGCCCGCGCGCGAGGAAGTTGGTGTTGGTGTCGGCAATTTTGCCCGAGAGAATCTCGTTGCCGATCACGAGGACTGCAGCGGTTCGTGTCATGTCAGCCCTCTCCGACCTCGATGCCCATGGCACGCGCCACCATGACCAGTTCCCCGTCGGGCGGAACCCGCTTGAGGTTGGCCACCGCGGCCTCAAGTGGCACGGCGACGATTTCCTGACCACGGAGGGCGACGATGTGTCCCACTTGGTCGTTGTAGCAAAGATTCGCGGCGTGGACCCCGAACCGCGTTCCGAGAATCCGGTCGAACGATGAGGGGGAACCGCCCCGCTGTAGATGGCCAAGTACCGTGACCCGAATGTCGTGGTCGATGCGACCGTCGAGAAGCTGCGCGAGCTGCGCCCCTGGGCCCACTGGACGCTGGGAGACGCTCTCGTGATCGCCCTTGATGTTCGACACCGTCCCTCCCATAGGTTTCGCGCCTTCACCGATCACGATGATGCTGAATGAGTGACCGCTTGCGGTACGCGATTGGATCTGTTCAACCACACGGTCGACGTCGTAGTGGATCTCCGGAATCAGAATCGCGTCGGCGCCCCCAGCAATCCCGGCGAGGAGCCCGATCCAACCTGAGTCACGCCCCATGACCTCGAGGATCATCACGCGATCGTGGGCCTCGGCGGTCGTGTGGAGGGCGTCGATCGCCCACGTTGCCGTGCTGACCGCCGTGTCCAGGCCGAACGACAGATCCGTGGCGGCCAAGTCGTTGTCGATCGTTTTCGGGATGCCTACGACGGAGACCCCGAGTTTCGCGAACCGCATGCCGATCTCCATCGTGCCGTCGCCGCCAACCAAGACCAGGATGTCGACCTCGAGCTCGGCGAGTCTCTGTAGGACGAGTTCGGACGCGTCGCGTGTCCGCTCTACGCCGTCGGCGTTCCGGTCTACGAGTGCGAAGGGGTCCGCACGGTTCGAGCAACCGAGGATGCTGCCTCCTCGTGGCAGGATGCCGCGAACGTCTTGGGTCGAAAGAGCGCGCACGCGGACAGGTTCGTCGATGAGGCCCTCGAAGCCGTCCTCCGATCCCAATACCTCGAGGCCGAGGTCGGTGGCGGCCTTCACGAAGGCCCGTAGGACGGCGTTGAGCCCGGGCGCGTCGCCACCACCGGTGAGAACGAGAACCCTGCGAACCACCTCTTCGTCCGTGTCGAGTGCGAGGTTGTCACTGCCCATCGGTAGCCCCTCCTCGCTTGGCCACCACCTCGTAGATGGCGATGGCGGCAGCGACAGACGCGTTGAGCGAGTCCATCGGACCCGTCTGCGGGATCTGAACCACGATATCGCATCGTTGTCGAACCATTCGACGCAGGCCCTTGCCCTCGGACCCGACGACCAACACGCGTAAGCCCGTAGACGCGGGCAAGTCCCGGAGATCCGACTCTGCTCCGGCATCGAGGCCAATGACTTCGGCGCCCGACTCGTGAAGCGACAGGAGGGCGCGCTGGAGGTTCGTGACCCGCGCGATTGTGGCGTGCTCGGTCGCTCCTGCAGAAGCTCGGACCACAGCCGGCGTGATGGTGGCGGCTCGGTGCTTCGGGATGATCACACCGTCGAGGCCAAGTGCGACGGCGCTCCGAACGATGGCGCCGAGGTTTTGAGGATCCGTGATCTCATCGAGCGCGAGGAGGATGGCGTTCGAATCGAGGTCCGCCAGCAGGTCCAGTAGATCGACGAACGGGTAGGGCTCGGCCAGTGCGACGACACCTTGGTGCCTCGTGCCCTCACTCAGACGATCGAGTGCGGCCCGATCCTTGGTGGCAACGCGAACACCCTGACCCTCCGCCGCCTCGCGCACGTCGGGATAGCGGTCTTGGCCATCGAGGACCACCTCACGCACCTTCGTGCGGCCGCGGAGCGCCTCGAGTACGGGTCGATGTCCGGCGAGGATCCGCGTCATCTTTGGAGCGCCGCATCCACTTCGAGAAACAACTCGGAGGCGGCGGCCGATGGGTCGATCGCATCGCGGACCGGCCGCCCAATGACCAAGAGGTCCGATCCTGCCCCGATGGCCTCAGTTGGCGACATGACTCGCTTCTGATCGCCAGCGGCGGCGTCGCGTGGACGAATGCCCGGGGTGACCAAAAAGGCTTCGTCTCCGAAGCGAGCCCGCAGATGGCTGCTTTCGTGGGCGGAGCTGACGAAGCCGCGCACCCCGGACTCCCACGCGAGCCCGGCGAGCGCCAACGCCGCTTGCTCTGGGCTCTGTCGGAAGCCGACTGCCGCAAGGGATTCCGAATCGAAGCTGGTGAGGACGGTGACCGCAAGAAGCCTCATCGGTCCGCTTTCGGCGAGTGCTCCCGCGAGGGCCTCCGCGCCCGCAGATGCATGCACCGTGAGGTATTGGGCGCCTAGTTCGGCTGCGCTCCGAACGGCTCGAGCCATGGTTGCGGGAATGTCGTGGAGTTTTAGGTCGAGAAAACACGCAGCGTTGGACTCTCGCACGGCCTCAACCGCGTAGGGCCCGGCCGCCGTGAAGAGCTCCAAGCCGACCTTGTAGACCCCGATGAAAGGGTGAGTCTGCTCGATCAAGCGGGTGGCCGAGTCGAGGTCGGGTACGTCGAGCGCAAGCGCGATGCGCGACCGCGCGTCGTGTTCATCCATCGATCACCGCGGCTAACGCTACGGTGCGGACTACAGGCTGTCCAGCCCAGCCAACGGGTCGTCGGTATCGGCACGGCGCGGTTTCGATCTCCCGCGCCGCGAACCCGCGGGTTTGCTCTGCGCTGCCGTTCTTCGTGCGGCAGCGGCGGCCTGCGCTTCTTTGCGTGCCTGCTCTGCCATTCGTGCCTTCTCGGCCTCGGCTTCCGCTCGCTTCTGCGACTCGACCTCCGCTGCCTGACGTGCTTCTTCCGCCTCACGCGCTGCGCGCTCCGCTTCCATCTTGGCTGCGAGGGCCTCGGCTTCGCGCTGCTCCACAGCCGGGCGATAGATCCCAAAGTACGATCCACCCACCGCAGCCATCACCAGAACGATCGCTCCGGCGAGTACGCCCGGGTGCACGCCCTTACGCTGTTGCGCGCTGATCGTGGCGAGCTGCTTCTCGTGGTCCAGCATCCGCTTGTGTTCGTCGGCCTTGGCGCGGGCCTCTTCCTCGAGTCGAACTCTGAGCTCGGCCTCCTGGCGCTCACGCACGACCCGCTGCTCCTCTTCGAGGACCCGTCTTTCGTCAGCGAGACGGCGCTCTTCGGCCGCGGCGCGCTCGGCTTCCTCGGCGGCCTGCCGAAGACGTGTTTCCTCGGCGATGCGTTCCCGCTCCTCGGCCTCGGCTCGAACTCGCTCTTCTTCTTCCTCGCGCACACGATCTTCTTCGATGTGCATGAGCTCTCGAAGGTTGAAGAGAACGGAAGACTCTTTTTCCTCGGACATGATACTTATATTACACTTTTCCGTTGTATACGGACAAGGCCTCGTCGACCTTTTCTACAGCAAAACGCTAGCAATCCTCGCCGCACTGTGTCAAACGAACGGATTTCCCAGTTTTTGGAGCCGTCGCGCGGCACCCTTGCGCGACCGAAGGCACTTTGTTCACAGCATATTTTGCCGTTATTGTTGAAAACGTGCCGGGACTCGAAAAATTCCTTCACTACCTCGAGCGGGGGGACGTCAGTGAGATCGTCTTCCAGAGCGGGGCAACTGCCGCAGCCAAGCGCAAAGGCCGCCTTCAGCCGGTCACGCGCGAGCCCCTGACGGCCCAACACATTCTCAAGCTCGTGCACAGCACGCCGCTCGAGGGCCTCGTCCCCACTGAGGACGGTGCCTCGGCGCCGACGGCGGCCCGCATCAACGGGAACAAGTACGTGGCGACGGTCGCGCGCTCGGGTCCGATGCTGCTGCTGCGGGTTTGGCTTCCCGATGGCGTCTCGGAACCGCCGAGCGCGGGGGCTCGACCGGTGGGGGTCGCGATCGGCGGAATTCGACCGGCGCCGGCCAACCAACAGGTCCGTGCCGCGGTTCGATCGACGCCACCTGCTCGCGAGCCGGCGCCGATGCCCGAACTCGCTGAGCCGAATGCTCCCGTCGAGACTGGCACCGCCTCTCCGGCGACACACCGGCCGCCCCCGGTTGCGGTCAAGTACCCCGACGCGCGCAAAGTCGTGCCCCGCAACTCGTATCACCCGCCGCCCGAGGCCTCGCCGCTTGCGGACTTCGTCCCTGCCGAGGTATCGAAACAGGTGTCCTCCGAGTTGGAATCGATTCTGCGAGACGCGCGCGCGCGGTCTGCGAGCGATGTGCACATCGTCTCGGATGAGCCGTTGCGCCTTCGATGCAATGGCTACCTCGTTCCCGAGGGGCCACCGATTCCAGACGCCAAAGTGCGCGCGATGCTGATGCCGTTGCTCGACGAACGCACGGAGCAGCAGTTTGAAGAACTCGGTTACGCCGATTTCGCATGCCAGCTCGAGGGGGCAGGGCGCCTTCGCGTCAACGCGAACAAGCAGCGGACCGGCATCAAGGGATGCTTTCGGCTCGTCATGGAGCAGCCACCGACCCTCGAGATGCTGGGGCTGCCCAAAGAGCTACGCCAGTTGCTCGACTACCATCAGGGCTTGGTTGTCGTCTCGGGGCCGAGTGGCGCAGGCAAGACGACCACCCTTGCCGCCCTCGTCGATCTGTTCAACACGGAACGGCCCGTTCACATCATCTCGGTCGAGGATCCCGTCGAGATTCTCCACCCGATCAAACGCGCGATCGTCAGCCAACGCCAGATCGGCGCACACACGAAGAGCTTCCAGTCCGCCCTCAAAGGCTCACTCCGCGAGGACCCGGACGTCATCGCGATCGGTGAGCTGCGAGACCGCGAGACGGTGGAGAAGGCCCTCGAAGCCGCGGAGACCGGCCACTTGGTGTTCGCGACGATGAGCACGCCGTCGGGCGCTACGACCATCGACCGGCTCATCGACATGTTCCCACCCGACGATCAGTCTCAGGTACGCGCGACGCTGGCCGGCGCGCTCAAGTTCGTGATCAGCCAGCGGCTCATCCCTCGAAAGGATGACAGTGGCGGGATTGCAGCAGTCGAGTTGCTGACAGGCAGCATGCCACTTTGGTCGCTCATTCGGGACGACAAGCTCTTCCAGTTGCCGAGCCTTCTTCAGCGCGGGCGCGGTTTCGGCATGATCCGCATCGAGGATTCGCTCAACGACCTGCTCGCCGCGGGGACGATCACCGAGAAGGTCGCCAAACGTTACGCCGACGACCCACGCTTGATCACTGGCGTGTCGACCGCGAAGCCGCGAGAAGAGGCCCCTGAGAAGCCACGACGGAACCTGTTCGGAAAGAAGGGCAAGTAAGCGATGCCAGCACTCGACCGATACTTCGACGTTCTTCTACAGCGCGGGGGGTCCGACCTCCATCTCTCGGTGGGGTACCCTGCGACGATCCGACTCAAGGGAGAGCTCGTCGCCATCGACGATCGACCTCTCGAACGAGAAGCGCTTACCGGCCTGATGGATGAGCTTCTCGATCGCGACCGACGGGAGTACTTCCACGCCTACCACGATCTCGATTTCGCCCACGACTACGAGGACAAGGCGCGGTTTCGCGCAAACTACCTCTACAAGACGACGGGGCCGGGGGCCGTCTTCCGGACGATTCCGGCGGAGATCCTGAGCGCCGTCCAACTTGGGCTGCCGAGCTCCGTGGTTCGCCTCGCCGACCAGCGATCGGGCTTGGTCCTCGTGACTGGGCCCACCGGAAGCGGCAAGAGCACGACACTCGCCGCGATGCTCGATCACATCAACCGCACGCGCGAAGGTCACATCCTCACCATCGAGGATCCGATCGAGTTCGTTCACCAACCGCGAAAGTGCCAGATCACACACCGCGAGGTGGGGGTGCACACGCCGAGCTTCGCCGATGCGATTCGAAGTGCCGGCCGAGAGAACGCCGATGTGATCCTCGTCGGGGAGCTTCGAGGGCGTGAGACCATGAAGATGGCGCTCCAGCTTGCCAGCTTCGGAATTCTGATCTTCGCAACGGTGCACACGAACTCGGCGCCCGCCACGATCGACCGTTTCGTCAACGCGTTCCCGGCAAGCCAGCAGCCTCAGATTCGCGGGATGCTTGCCGAATCATTGGCGGGGATTGTGGCTCAGCAGCTCCTGCGTCGGGCCGATGGGAGCGGCCGTGTTGCCGCCCAAGAGATCCTGGTCGGCACCTCGGGCGTCTCTTCCGCAATTCGCGAAGCCAAGACGTCGATGCTTCAGAGCCTCATGCAAAGCGGCGGGAACCAGGGCATGCAGACGATGGACTCCGTCCTCGTTGGCCTCGTTGCCGAGGGGGTCATCAGCGCGCAGGACGGCCTCGAAAAAGCCGCCGACAAGGAGAGCTTCGCGAAGCTCCCCGTGGTCGCCAAGCAACTCGCTGGCTAGCAGTCGACGGCGAACCGGTCGGCGACCGTACGGCGTTGCGCGGCTCGTCAGAGTCGAAACTGCAACGGGCTATCGTGTGTCGAAACTGTACCGGGCGCCCATGCGTGGTGCGCCGAAGCCAGGGAAACGCACGCTGGCGATCTCGCGTCCCATGCAGGCTCGGAACCCGGCTCCACCGCCGTGCACCGTCGCCCCGAGCACCGAACCGCTTCCGGCGATCGCAAGGTCGACCTTCACTTTGCCGAGCTGCGTGCCGCTCTTGAGCTCGGGAATGACGCACTTGCCGTAGAAGCGATTGAGGTTTCGGTTCATCACGGCTGCGACTTGGGACCCGGTCAGTCGCCCCTCGCCTCCGCCCTTCGATGCGTCACCGATTTCGACCGCGCGGCTCATCGCGTCCTCGTAGGTCGCGAAACCGCCACCCCCGCCTGGCTTCCGTGCTTTTCGGGAAGCGCCCGACGACCCGCGCTTGCGACGCTTGGTTGGGCGGTCGGGGAGCAACCCGGCTTCGCCGGTGGGAATGTCGCCGAGCTCGAAGAGATCGTCGAGTGCCGTCGATGCCACTTCGCGTACGTCGCTCGACCGCGACATCAGAAAGCCACCGACCGAGATACCGATCACCGCCACGAGCGAGACCGCAATGAGCCACTTGGCGGCCGACGAGCGTTTCTCCGACTTGCGCGCGTTCTGGATCGCGCTTTGCTCCTTCGCGACCGCATCTTGGTGCTCACGCTGCATCACGAATTCGTGAAATTCCGGCCACTCGCGTAGCGGCTTTCGCTCGCCGGTGTCGGTGTTGAAGGTCTGGTCGTCGCCGCCGAAACCGCCGACATTCAGTCGCTCGATCAGTTCGCGCGCGTTGAACGGGCCGTGATCCATGCGGTCGCGGGCCACCATCCAGCGCTGCTTGGTGTCTTTCGAAAGGTCGTCGAGCAACGCCTTCATATCGCGTTTCGGCGGAAGAGGGGTGTGTTTGCGAGGCGCGGGTTTCGGAGGCGCCGGTCTCGGAAACACCGAGGGCGCAGGCGCCGCAGAAGGAACGGGGATCCCTGGAATCTCCATGTCTGGGGGAGGGAGGACGGACGCCAGATCCACGTCGAAACTCACTGGATCCGCCGGAGGAGGCGCTGGAACAGAGTTCGCTTGCTGGACGAACGGTGTGAGCGCCTCTCGGACCGACTCCGGCGAGTCAAAGCGATCTTTCGGATCCGGGGCGAGGCAGCGGAATAGGATTCCGTCGAGCTCGGGAGGAATGTCCTCGCGAACGTGAGACGGGGCGACGAACCCCTTGCCCGGGGCGCGCGCGGTCAGTAGCTCGTACAGGATCGCGCCGATCCCGAACACGTCGCTCCGCGTGGTGGCCGGGTTGCCGTCCTTGACCTCGGGGGCGAGGCATGCGTGGTCGCTGTCGCGAAACGCGCTTGGGCCCACCGACTCCAAGAGAACCTGCCCGACACCAAAATCGCGCACCTTGACGCGCCCGCCTCGGGTCACCCACACCACGCTCGGGCGAAGGGTTCCGTGGGGCCCCTTCTCGTGCGCGTAGCTCAACGCGCTGCATAGATGCGCGATGACATTGTAGATCCCACGAAGCGAAAGCGGATCACCTTCGGAATCGCGCTCTCGGATGAACTTGGAGAGCCGTGTCCCATCGATCCACTCCCCGGCGATGAAGTGTTCGCCTTTGTCCGTGCGTCCAACCCCGAACGTCCTCGCGATGTTGCGGTGCGAGAGTTTCGCGGCGGTCCGGCAGGCTTCGCGGAACTCCGAAGCGGCGCGAGGCGGGACTAGATCCGGGTGTAGGACGCGAACCGCAATCGCGCGCTTCGTTTGGCGGTCGGTCGCCGACCAAACGACGGCCTGAGGGTCCTCGTCGACACGGTCGACGACCTCAAACCTTCCTCCTACCAAGGCTCCGGGATGCAATCCCGAGTGCTCTGGCGCTGACGACGCAACCCCCTCCGGCATCTGCCCAATCAAGATAGACGACCCGCGGACTCGGATTCAACTTCGTCGACCGTCCCCCTCGGCCCGCGCAAGCTCCAGGGTGAGCTCCCGCTCGCCGAGTACCGCGCCGACCATGGACTCGATGACCTCTTGGGCCCGCTCCTCCGGCACGTCGACCAAGGAGTGCTTGTCTCTGACCCGTATACGCCCGATATCTCTACGGTTCAGTCCCGTTCGTTCCCGTAGCAATCGGCCGAGCTCGGACGCCTTCAAGTCGTCCTTCTTGCCTACGTTGACGTAGAGTGTGGTCGTGGGTGACGGAGGCGTGGCCGGTGCCTTGGCTTGCCTTGGCGAATCTTCGGGCGTTGGCTCCGGGTCGCGGCCCCCGCGGCCTTGCCGGCGACGGGTCGCCGCCTCTTCGTCTGGATCGTCGGAGCCCGCGTCGAAGAATGCGCTCAGGAGCCCACTGAGCATTCGTTCCGCGCCTGGATGAGTCATGAAACGGCGGGCGAGCGCCAGCCCTTGTTCGCTCGGGGGGTCGGGGTAGGCGAGGTCGATCATCGCGATACGATCAGCCTCGCGGCGCGTCTTGGCTTCGCCGTCGCTCGGCAGCGAGCGCTCGACCGGGAAGATTCGGTACTGCAGGCGCAGGTAGTAGAGGATCCCGAGCTCGTTCGGCCCAACAAGTGAAATCGCAGTGCCTGTGCGACCCGCTCGACCGGTCCGACCGGTTCGGTGGACGTACTGCTCGACGTTCTCTGGGAGGTGAAAATTGATCACGTGGGTCAGGTGGGACACGTCGATTCCGCGGGCGGCTACGTCGGTTGCCACGAGAAAACGGACTTCGTTCTGACGGGTCCGTGCAAGTACCTGCTCGCGCTCTCGCTGAGGCCGGTCGCCGTTGAGCCATTCGGCGTTGAACCCTGCGCGCTGCAACGCGGCAGACACCTCTTCGGTTTCGGCCTTTGTGTTGCAGAAGATCAACGCGCTTTCCGGGTCCTCGATCTCGAGGATCGACATGAGGTTGCCGACTCTTCCCATGCCACTGAGCATGTAGACGAAGTGTTCGATCCCGAGGGCACCGACGTGGTCCCCAGAGAACCCCAGGAACACA
The DNA here is from genome assembly GCA_039028875.1 of Myxococcota bacterium. Lineage (GTDB taxonomy): Bacteria > Myxococcota_A > Polyangia > Polyangiales > Houyiibacteriaceae > SG8-38. The sequence continues at coordinate 59,144 of JBCCHE010000028.1, forward strand.
GGGTCGCTCATGTGTTTTTCGGCGACTCGCTTGATCGCCCGGTCGACCGTCGCAGAGAAAAGCAGCGTCTGCCGCTCCTTCGGGAGACGCTCGATGATCGCGTGCAGCTCCTTGGCGAAACCCATCGACAGCATCTCGTCAGCCTCGTCGAGCACGAGCACGCGAAGTCGGGACGACTTGATGGTGCCCCGCTTGAGGTGGTCGAGGACGCGCCCCGGTGTTCCGCTGATGACGCGGGCGCCCTTGTTGAGCGCACTGACCTGGCGTTCCATCGAGGCGCCGCCGTAGACTGCTACCGTCTGCACACCGCGGTGCGCCCCGAGCTTTTCGATCTCGCGGGCGCTCTGGAGCGCGAGCTCTCGCGTCGGTGCGAGGATGAGTGCTTGCTCATCGCCGTCGTTTGAGATCAGGCGGTCGACGAGAGGGATCCCAAAGGCGCCGGTCTTGCCGGTGCCAGTGCGGGATTGAACGATTACGTCGTTGCCTTCGACGACGATGGGGTAGGAGTCGCGTTGAACAGGAGTGGGTGTGTCCCAGCCAAGCTCAGACAAGGCCTTGAGCACATCTTCGTGCAAGCCTAGTTCCTCGAATGTCTGGGGGCCTTCCTCGGCGGGGGCCTCGGTCATGGAGTCGGTTCCGTTGGGTTGGTTGGTGAGTTATCGGTTGCTGGCGCGAGAGTCTTCGCGACGCGGTTGGCCAGTGGCGCATCCTCGCGGACGTAGCGCTGTATGTTGAGTTCCACCCGGTATCGGTACTTGTCGAGCAGGTCCACTTTGCCTTCGTCACATCGGCCTCGAAGTGCGTTGAGCCGAAGATCCCACTCATCGAGGGAGTTCCGAAGGGGCTCGAGATCCACCTGGTTACTGGCTAGATACTCGATACGCAGCCGATCCAACCCTTCGTGAAGCACGCGAAGCCCATCATCGCAACTCAGATCGAACGATGGGTCGCTTTTGGGCCAGAAGACTTGCGGAATGACGGACGCGAAGCCAGCGATGATCAAGTAGCCGAGCGCGCTCGCGTAGAGCGCAATCACCACAATGCGGCCAAAGCGGCCTCGCTGTTCACCGGATGGCAACGAATCTCCTCGATCATGCGAGCTCAGGACAAAGCGGCTTGTTTGTACAGAGCGCCTCTGCCCCGGTCAAGACGGCGGCGGATCGCCCCTTTCTCGTCGCTCCCGGCGCTTGCCGATGAAGAAAAGGCCGACGCCGACGCCGACTGTGATGGCGACGACCCCGCCGCACATGACGTACCAAAGTAGATAAGTGAGGCCGCTGCCCATGGGCTAGCAGATCAACTTGTAGCCGACCCCGTAGACCGTCAAGATGTGCACCGGCCGATCCGGTTTGGGTTCGATCTTGCGGCGCAGCTTCACAATGAAGTTGTCCACCGTGCGGTTGTTGGGACCCGCTTCGAGTCCCCAGATCCGCTCTAGGATCTCGTCGCGAGATACGGGCTCTCCCTCACGCTCCCAGAGGAATTTCAACAACTCAACCTCGTAGAAGGAGAGGTGCATCGTCTCGCTGGCGGTTGTGAGCGTCTGGGATCCGGTTTCGACGTTCACGTCGCCGATTCGAATCTCGCTCTGCGAAGGACGAATCGTGCGCCCGGCTCGCCTGAACAGAGCGCGGATACGTGCCACCAGTTCGCCGATCGAGAACGGCTTCGTGACGTAGTCGTCCGCACCGGCCTCGAGACCGCGGATCTTGTCGGACTCCTGGCTCCGGGCGGTTAGCATCACGATGGGCAGGATTGGATCCTGCTGTCGAATCGTCTGGCAGACTTGGTACCCGTTCATGTCTGGGAGCATGAGGTCGAGGATCACGCAGTCGACGTCTTCGGACGCCGCGAGTTCGATCGCCTTTGCACCCTTGGCCGTGTGGACGACCCGATAACCCTCGAACCGGAGCGAGTCCGACAGCCCCAGGGCGAGGGCAGGGTCGTCTTCGACGAGCAGGATGCCGCGTCCATCATTCGACATCGGGCGGACCATAACACCATCTGCCGTGACAGGCCGCTTCTGCGTCAGACTGCCGTCGCGTCAGGTCCGGCGACCGGGACCGAGAAGCCCACGATAGCGCCCCCACCTTGTGCGTTTCGGGCCCACGCGCGCCCACCATGGGCCTGCGCGATGTGTTTGACCAGCGATAGGCCAATCCCCGAACCCCGCGTGGGGTTCTCGTGGGTGCCTCGGTAAAAGCGTTCGAACACGTGCCGAAGGGCCTCCTTCGGGATGCCTGGCCCATGGTCACGGACCGCGACGTCGACCGCCGACCGCCGCGGGCTGAGCTCCAGTTCGATCGCGGTCTGGCCTCCGTACTTCACCGCGTTGTCGAGTAGGTTGATCACCGCGAGCGCGATCGCTTCTTGGTCGATCATGACGGCCGGCAGGTCACCAGGGGACTGCAAGCGTACCTCGACGCCATCTTGCTCGCTTCGATACCGAAAGGCTTCGAGCGCTCGCTGAACGGCATCGCCGAGATCCCCGCGCTTGAGTTTGTAGGGGCCCTTGCCGCCCTCGACCGCGGAAAAATCGAGGACGTTGTCGATCAGCGACGTGAGACGCTCCGATTCCCTACAGATGATGTCGAGGTACTCGGTGCGTCGTTCCTCGCTCGGCACGCGATCGGAGCGCAGCATGTCCGCAAACATGCGAACGACGGATAGCGGTGTCTTGAGCTCGTGCGACACGTTGGCCATCAGCTCGCTCTTTAGTTGGTTGAGCCGCCGCTCCTTTTCGGCCGCGTAGATGAAGAACATGGCGCTCAGTAGAATGATCGCGAACGCCATGACCGGGAGCGCGACCTCTCCACGCAGTCGTGAACGACCCTGCGCGCGAAGGGAGGCGGCTTCTTGGGGCGCGACTTGGAGCCGCCAGCCGTAGAGGGTGGTGGGGAAACGGTGGTCGACCGTGTACACGCCTGCTTCCGACAGATCCGGCCCGTGCACCACCTGGTTGCTCTCATCGACGACGTTGTAGAGCGGCGTCGTTTCGTCTGAGACAAACATCCGCGGGACGACTTCGTCGGCTAGGTAGTCGACGTCGTGATACGCGACGAGGTAGGTGAGCTGACCGTCCTGGGTTGCATACGCGCGGTAAGAAAGGAGGTAGCTCACGTCATCGACGCGCTGATGGAGATGGCGGAGCGGCCCATCCGACTGGTCGCTCCGGTCCATCCCTTGGACGAGGTTCTGCCGAAAAGCGCGGAGAAAGCTGCGCCTGACTTTGCGGTCTTGCGTGCTGGCCCACTGGAGCACCTCGCCATCGGCATCGACCAGGAGGACCGCCTTCACGCTCGGTGTTCGGGCCGCCGCTTGTGGCAACCACGTCGAGTCGATCGTGCTCGAGTCGTTGGGGTTCACGAGCTGGGCGACGCGCTCGTCCGCCGTCACGATGTAGTTTTCGATGCGTTCGACCCGCTGCTGTGCGACCGAGAGAAGGGATCGCGCGATCGCGCTGTCGCCGAGCTCGGCGTACTTCCTGGCAGAGGAAACGGTGTAGTAGCCAAGGATGCCCGCCGCGACGATGATCGCCGGCACCAAGAACAGATACACCGTGCGAAAACGACCCCCGTCCATTACTCCCGTTCTGCTCTGAGCGGGCGCTTCATCAGATCCCCCACGGTCTCGAGGGCGGGCTTGCCGTCATACAGCATGGCGTGGACCTCGTTGGTGATCGGCATGTCGACCCCGAGCTTACCGGAAAGCGCATGGGCGCTCTTCGTGGTGCGCACGCCTTCCGCCACCATCTGCATGCTGTCGAGAATCTCTTGGAGTGACTTCCCCTGGCCGAGCTGAAGACCCACGTTGCGATTCCGCGAAAGGTCTCCGGTGCAGGTGAGCACCAAGTCGCCCATGCCCGCGAGCCCAGCGAGCGTGAGCGGGTTGGCGCCCTTGACGATCGCGAGTCGCGAGATCTCCGCGAGGCCTCGCGTGATGAGGCCGGCTCTTGTGTTGAGACCGAACCCAAGCCCGTCGGCGATTCCGGTGGCGATGGCGATCACGTTCTTGAGCGCGCCGCCAAGCTCGACCCCGATGACGTCCTCGGTGTTGTAGACACGAAAGCGATCCGTCGTGAACGCTTGCTGTGCGCGTGCCACGACATCCGCGTCGTGTCCTGCGATGCAGACTGCGGTTGGCGTTCCGGCGGCGACTTCCTTCGCGAAACTCGGACCGCCGATATAGGTTAACTGTCGATGCCGGGACTCGGGAAGGACGTCCTCGAACATCTCGGACACCAACATCAGGCTGTCGGTCTCGATCCCCTTGATGCCGCTGACGATGGGTACGTCGTCTCCAATGAGTGGGCTCGCCGCTTCAAGGACCTGGCGAATGCCGTGCGTGGGCACGACGCACAAGATCAGCTCGGCGCCCTCGAGGGCGTGGGCAAGGTCCGACGTGGCTTCGAGTGTGTCGGGCAGCGCGAAGCCAGGGAGGTACGCTTGGTTTTCGCGGTGGGCCTGAATGGCATCTGCGACCGAGGCGCGCCTTGCCCAGAGGCGAGTAGGGTGCCCCTGATCCGCCAAGAGTTTCGCGAGCGAGGTCCCGAAAGACCCCGCGCCTAGGACACAAGCCCGCAAGACAGACATCTTGCGAACCCTACCACGCACTCCGATCCCGGGTTAAGGGGTCGCTTGGACGCCGCCCGGGCTGTCTTTCTCTGGGCGCGGATCCGCGAGGTCGAGCGTAAGCGAGTCCGGATCGACCAGCGCATTGGCCAGCACCGCGTCCATCTTCGACACCGGGATGAACTCGAGCGTCTCCCGAATTTCCTCCGGAACCTCCTCGAGGTCGGCGGTGTTTCGTTCGGGCAGGATCACGCGCTTGATGCCAGCTCTGTGCGCCGCCAGGACTTTCTCCTTGATGCCGCCCACAGGCAAGACCCGCCCGCGAAGGGTGATCTCACCGGTCATCGCCACGTCGTGCCGCACGTGAAGCCCAGTCAACAGCGAGACGATGGCGGTCATCATGGTGACACCCGCGCTCGGGCCGTCCTTGGGCATCGCGCCGGCGGGGATGTGGATGTGGATGTCGCTCTTCTCGAGGAAGTCTTCGGCAATGCCGAATGCTTTGGCCCTCGTGCGAACGTAGCTCATCGCCGTCTGCGCAGACTCCTTCATCACGTCGCCGAGCTGGCCCGTAAGCTGAAGCTTGCCAGTGCCGTGCATTTTGGTGCACTCGATGAAGAGGATTTCGCCTCCCACGGCGGTCCAAGCCAACCCCGTTGCGACGCCGGTCTCTGCGGTGCGTTCGGCCACTTCGGAACTGAAGCGCGGAGGTCCCAAATATGGACGAAGCGACTCCTCATCGGCGATGGTCCAGGGCCCTTCTTCGCCTTCCGCCACCTTGACTGCGACGCCGCGAATGACACTCGCGATCTGGCGCTCGAGGCTACGTACGCCGGCTTCGCGCGTGTAGTGATCAATGATCGATTCGATGGCCGGATCTTCGAGAATGGCTGTCTCGGCCTTGATGCCGTGCTCTTCGAGCTGCTTTGGCAAGAGATGAACCCGCGCAATGTCGAGCTTCTCGCGCCGCGTGTAGCCCGGAATCTCGATGATCTCCATGCGGTCTCGGAGCGGAGCCGGAATCGTGTCCCCGACGTTCGCGGTGGCGATGAACATCACCTTCGAGAGGTCGTAGGGAATCTCGAGGTAGTGATCGCTGAAGGTGTCGTTCTGCTCGGGGTCGAGCACTTCGAGAAGGGCGGCTGCCGGGTCACCCCTGAAGTCGTGTCCGATCTTGTCGATTTCGTCGAGCATGAACACGGGGTTGATCGTCGCCGACTTCTTCATTCCCTGGATGATCTGTCCGGGAAGGGCGCCCACGTAGGTGCGTCGGTGGCCACGGATGGCGGCCTCGTCATGCACACCGCCGAGGCTAATACGATGGAACTTGCGCCCAAGCGCGCGCGCGACGGAGCGCCCGAGCGAGGTCTTTCCGACACCGGGAGGGCCGATGAGGCAAAGGATGGGGCCCTTCTTGTCGGTCTTGAGCTTGCGGACCGCAAGGTACTCCACGATGCGCTTCTTGACCTTCTCGAGGCCCGAGTGGTCCTCGTCGAGAACCTTACGCACGGCGGCAATATCCATGTTGTCGGTGGTTTGTTTCGACCACGGGATATCGAGAATCCAGTCGATGTACGTTCGCACCACGGTGTATTCGGCCGAACCCACCTGCATCTGCCGTAGCCGTTTGAGCTGCTTGCGTGCCACCTTGTCGGCTTCGTTCGGCAAATCAGCCTTGGCGATTCGCTCTTCCAGGATGTCGAGGTCTCCCTGGTCGCCCTCTTCCTCGCCCAGTTCCTCTTTGATGGCCTTGAGCTGCTGACGGAGTACGTACTCCCGCTGGTTCTTCCCCATCTCCTCTTTGATCTGGGAGTTGATCCGCTCGCGCATTTTGAGGATCTCGAGCTGGCGCGTGAGTAGCCGAAGCACCTTGCGGATCCGTTCCTTGGGATCGAGTGTCTCGAGAAGCTGCGACTTCTCGTCGACTGGGGCGTCCAGGTTGGCGGCGACGAGGTCGGCCAGCTGCCCGCGCTCTTGAATCGAGTCGATGAGTGAGCCCGCTTCGCGCGGGAGCTCAGGCATGAGCTGAATGACCTGCTTAGCGATGTCTCTGAGACTCATCGCGAGCGCTTCGCTCTCCACATCCTCGGCTGGGATCTCGGGGAGCCGCGTGACGCGCGCCTTGATATAGGGGTCCTTCGCGACCACCTGCTCCATGCGAATCCGCACCAGGCCCTGCAGAATCAGGCTGTAGTTGCCGGAGCTGTGCTTGAGCGCCTTGAGCACGCGCGCGGCCACGCCGACCGGGTAGAGATCGCTTTGGTCGGGATCGTCGGTGGACGGATCCCTCTGCGCCATGATGGCGATGATGGGCTGATCGAGGTTCTCGATGTCCTCGACCAGGGCGACCGACTTCTCGCGGCCTACGTCGAACGGCGCCACGGCGGCCGGAAAAAGGACCGCATTGCGGATCGGTAGGACCGGCAGGACGTCCCCGAACTCAATTTCGCCGGTGTCGGGGGGCGGCATCGATGGGATGGTTTCGTCGTCGCTCATGCGTTCGTTCTACTCCAACTCGGTGCGAACCCAAGTTTTTCCAGGGTTGCGGCGAACATAGCCACGCACCATTTCCCTGGCAAGGGTTCCCACGGTGAGGACGATA
>JBCCHE010000029.1:0-66138 GCA_039028875.1 Myxococcota bacterium
CTGATGCTCAACTGTACCCTCACGAGGTCCCCCAAACTCTCTCACACGGAGGGGCTTCTCAAGGTCTCGCAACGAATCTTCGAGGCGAACGGCGTACGCACGGAGATCCTGCGGCCCGTCGACTACGAGATTCCTGCCGGGCTCGACCTCGACTACGCGGGCGTCGACGGCTACGAGCGAGACGACTGGCCGAAGATCCAAGCGAAGATCGACGCCTGCGACATTCTGATTATCGGCACGTCGGTCTGGCTCGGGGAGAAAAGCTCCGTATGCAACCGAACCCTCGAGCGAATGTACGGCTACACCCATTCCTTCAACGACAAGGGCCAATACCGCGACTACGGCAAAGTCGGCGCCACGCTGATCACCGGGAACGAAGACGGCGTCAAGCACTGCGCGATGAACATCCTCTTTTCGCTGTCGCACATCGGTTACACCGTCCCGCCTCAGGCCGACGCCGGCTGGATGGGGGAGGCCGGACCGGGCCCTTCCTACATGGACGCTGGATCGGGCGGCCCCGAGAACGATTTCACGAACCGAAACACCACCTTCCTCACGTGGAACTGCATGCACCTCGCTCGGATGCTCAAGGACGCGGGCGGGGTACCCGCCCACGGCAACCAGCCCGAAGCCTGGGCCGCCGGCTGCCACACCGACTTCCACAGCCCCGAACACAAGCGATAAGGGTCGCCCCACGGACGCCTGCGCAAACGAGGGTGCTTTCCCGACGCGGACCTCGGCCCCCACTCATCGCCAGGTGGTCCATTTGGTAGCGTCCGGCTGCACCATGGTCGCAATCCGCTAAATGAAATTGAAAATCAACTTCATTTGAGTCACGCTCTCCCGGGATGAGAGCACGAAGCGCGGCGCCCTGGACGGTCATCGCCCTGTTGTGCGTTAGTGGCTGCAGCGGCGGAACGCCCGGTGCCATGTCCGGCGGCGAGTCGGGAAGCGGCGCGGGCGGCGCGGGCGCATTGGGCATGGCTGGGATCGGCGGTGACTCGGGTGGCGGCGGCAGTGCCGGCCTGGGCTCAGGCGGCCGTGGGGGAACCGCGGGTGCGGGTGCCGCCGGTGGATCGCCGTGCGCAAGCGTGAACTCGGACGGCACGATCGCACTCGGCGCCGTCATGGATCCCGAGAGTGGAATGCGCGAGCTCGACCTCACGCTGTCGGCCGCGCAGATCGGCTTCGGCGATGGGTCCCCCGGGGACGCCGACGGCCTCTACTTCGCCGAAGACACCTCGATGCTCCTAGGCTCCGCGGTCGATCTGTTTCCCCGCGAGGGGAACTTCATCGTGGGCACCCTGACCTTCGACGTTGGGGATCTCACGGGCTGCGGCGAGGAAACGGTTGCCGCCTCGTCGATCGATCTCGCGGAGCTCTGGTCGTCTGACGCCGCTGGCGACATCTCGGATGCCGGGATCGACCTGTGGCTCTTCGGCGCCGAGCACGCCTTCGCCTTCGGGGAGGTCGATGGGGACGACTCGGTCACCTTCGTCGATGGGGTGCTCGTCTCGATCGACGTCACCGTCAGTGTGGCGTTCGACATCGACTACTCGTTCGAGGGCGACTCCACGACCTACGGCGGCGGAATGCTCACCTTCTCGGGGAACGAGATCGCGATCGAGCTGGACGACACCCAAATGAACGTACCAACGGCGTTCGGACCCGAACCGCAGTCGCAGCTCATTCTCGACTTCCAAGGCACCGTGAACGCGGTTCAGGTTGCGGCGAGCGCCGACTGAGATCGCCCCGAGCGTCTGTTAGGGCTCGCAACGCGCAGCGCCGCGATCCGCGTCATCGCAGATCGTGACCTGATAGGGAACGCCATCACCGTCGCCTCGCGCGAAAAAGGAGACCGAACGTCCGCCCATGAAGGAGTAGTCCTGCCGGTAGATCTCGTTCATATTCTCGCACAGCACGACAGTGGTCGAGAACGAGTCCATTCCTGTCGACACCGACGCAGAGAAGAAGGTGGCCATGTTGTTCGGAGAGAACCCGAGAGTCCCAAACTCGACGTTCTCGAATGCGGCGACTGGGGTTGCGCAGTCGACCTGTTTGCTGTCGAGCGGTTCGACGTCGAGGACTCCGTGGAAGAACCGAACATAGAATCGGCCTGGCGAAAGTTCACTCACCGGATCTGTTTCGTAGATCAGGGTCTCCAACTCCCCGACACCAAACACGACGGCCGTGTGTCGCTTGCTGAGGTCTTCGAGATCGAGCGACACGTCTTCCGAGTCGGCGTCGGGTTCGCCACAGTCGCCGGCGGCGACCCAGCGGAGCACGGAGCCCGTGGCGATCCGAACCTCGACTTGAGCCTCGACCTGCCCTGGCGAAAGCGGGGTCTCGAGCACCGGCCCCGCGAACACCACGGGTTCGCCGGCGCCCAGGCATACGTTGAGGGACCGCGCGTCGCTCCGCATGTTCGCGAATCGAAACGGGACGAGTTGGGGGCCCTGGCTACCGCCCACCCCGCCCGCACTCGCTCCCCCGGAGCCAGCTCCGCCGACCGCGACGCCCGTGCCCCCCGCGCCTCCCGCCAACGCGCCTCCCGCTCCCGCAGCGCCGCCGGCGCCACCCGTCGGAGAACCGGTCACACCATCCCCGCACCCGGAACACACGACGAGCGTACACAACGCCCTCAACCAAGGGGTGCGCTTCATGGTTCGGCCTCGACGCGCCCCAACCCGGTGATCAAGCCCGCGGTCGAAAAACGCTCCACGAGCCGGTTGCCCTCGACGATCTCGATGAGGGTGTTCTCGCCGGTGAAGGCCGCAAGCGGCTCTTGAATGAACTGGCGGCCGTCGACTTCGAACGCCGGGCCGTTTCGCGGGCTGACGGCACCGAGGCCGAGTTCTCGCCCACTGACCGGGTCGGCGATGTCGATCTCCCACCACGTCGACACGGGCTCGTTCAAAAAAGTCAACGGCGCGTCGCGCGGGTCTACCGTACTAAGGGTCTCGTCCACCGCGTTCGTGAGAAAAAGCCCGTCTCCGCGGTAGAAGAGACCGACGCACGGCTGGCCACCTACGGCGGCGTTGAAGTCCACGAAGAACTCGGGGTCAAACTCGGGGGCGTCTGGCAAGATCCGCAAGAGACAGGACGGCGGAAGATCATCGACGAACCAATGTCGAAGCAAGTAGTTGTCCCCAAGGACGTAGATCGATCCGTCTTCTGCGAGTGCCATTCCGGCGAAGCTTCCGATGCACCGATCGTCCTCCAGAACCGCTGCGATCTCGTCTCGCGTGGTGTCGATGACGACGACCTGGATGCCTCGATTGAAGTCACCGGCGAAGTCCTGCTGCTGGACGACCGCGAAAAGCAAGTCTCCCCGAAGAATGCCCGGGTCGATTTCGGGAACGAACTCCGGCATCACGAGGGATGAAAGATCGATCTCCCCGGCAAGCGTCAGTGTCGTCGGATTCCACATCAACACACGAAAGCGATCGAACAGGTAGGCTTTGTCGGGCGAGATGAAGTTGTTCCCGAACGGAATCGCGTTGAGTCCGGTCGCGGCGAAGCTCAACCGTTCCCCTGGCGTGAGCGACCCGTCGGTCTCGGCGAACCAACGTTGGATGACAGGCGCCTCCGCGGACCCCGTGTAGATCCGATTGCCGTCGACGAACACGCGCGCGTTGCCTGGCAGCTCGATGGCGTTGTCGGTGGTGACGCGCTCCTGGTCCGGGGAGGCGATCAGCTGAAGGAAGGACGTGCGACCGTCGGGCGTCGCGAAGGTCGTCTGGACGTACCAGAAAGAGGGCGGCGGGCCTGGCATGGGACCGGGGCCGGGGCCAGCATCTGGACCCGGATCAGGCGCGGTCGCCGGGTCTCCACCGCATCCCGCCAACAGCGCGAACGCCGCCAGAACAGGAGCCAACGGCATCCATCCACGACAATGGCCTCTCATGACAAAGGATCTTATTGCAATTGATTATTATTTTCAATTAGGTCAGAGTGGGTTTCTCGGCACCGCGCCCGGCGGTCCCGGCAACCCAGAGGAGGGGGAGTCATGCCTAGGAACCAAAGCCCAAAGAGCCCGAGATCCATCGCGAAACTAGCCATCCTGATCGCCGCGTTCACGCTGCTGAGCGCGCAGGACAGCTGCGACCCAGTCGAGGTGGTTCAGTTTCGCATCGTCAATCTCCGCGAGGATGGCGTCGCGGTGAACGCCTGCGTCATCGAGGCTGGGGGCGTGTCACGAGGCCCACTCTTAACCGAGCTCCTCCCGGCAGGCGAAGTCCAGTCGCACTTCTTCCGAAGCCTCCGCCCCGGAGAGCAGCTTCGTTGGATCACCGGCACCGACTGCACCGTCCCGGCTCCGGGCACCACAGACGTCGAGCTCGCGGTCGTCCCGGAACGTCAGACGGTGGTGTTGTACGGCAACACGACGTTGGAGACCGAGATCTTTGGTAGCGATGTGGTCCCCGCACTTGATCCGGGGCGGTTCTACGTACGGTTCTTCCACGGTGCGACTGGACTCGGCGTCGTCGAAACCACCCAGGTACAGTGCGGTTTCCTGTTTCCCGCGTTCACCGACACGGACCTAGGCGAGCTCGGTTTCTCGCCGAACAACCAAGACACCTTCTTCTCGGCGTCGGTCACCATCGGTCAAGACTCGTTCTCCACCACGATTCTGGTGTGCGACGACACGTTCAGCGTCGTGTACAGCACTCCCTATGAGTTCTTTGGAGGCACCCAAGTCACGTTCTTCCTACGCGGGGATAGTCCCCCCTATCAAGTGACGGCCTGCGACGACGCCGATCCAGTCGGAACACGCTGCGCTCCAATCCCGTAGTCGGCGCCTACGAACGCTAGACCCGGCCGTTGAGCGGTCCGAGTTTGACGCTGTGCAAGAGATCCCAAGACGAAAGCAAGCGCGGATCGCCGATCGACCGCGAGAACAGTTGCCTGGTCGCCCCTCGCAGCTAAAGATGGTCCGACCATGAGAGATGCTTCTTCTCTTGCGCCGCGCCGGCTCGTCGACCTCCTGCTGACCAGCGTCCTCGTCATCGCCGCCTGCGGGTCGACCGACCGCGCAGATGGCGGAGACGGGGTCGGCGGCTCAGCCGGCGGCAACGAGCAAGGTGAACGAGCCCAGTACCTTGCCGTGGGTACGTTCTCCACGCCAGAGGGCCGCTTCGGCTACGGCAACCTGCTTTCGTCGCTCGAACCAGGCACCGAGATCGATCTCGAAGCATCCGCAGTGTTTCCAGGAATCGGCGCCATTGGTGTCGCCGACGAGCCGAACGGAGAGTTCTTCGTCGGCGTGGCCGAGAGCCCGGTCATCCAGCGCTACCGTGCCAGCGAGGGTGGTGGCGTGGAACTCACTGGCGAGCTCAGCGTCTTTCCTTTCGGAGCACCCTCGGGCACGGGGATCTTGGTCATCGTCAACCCAAACAAGGGGTACCTGTTTAGCTTTCTCAGCCGATCGATGATCGTCTTCGATCCGGAGTCCATGTCTCTCGTGCAGAACGTGCCCGTCGACTTCAACCTCCCCGACGACGTCCCCGCCTTCTTTGCGAACGTCGCGTTGCGCGACGGCAACCGTGTCGTGATCGCCACGATGGGCTCGAAGAACACCGTCATTTATCCAGCGACGAGGGCTGTGATCGTCGACACCGAAACCGACGAGATCAAGTACGCGGATCGGGAGGGCTGCGGTGGGTTGGTCTATGCCACTAAGGATGCGGCAGGCGACCTCTACTTCGGCCCGCTACTCAGGCTTGCCACCGAGATCCTCGTCGGGGTCGCGGATCCGGCAAGCGAGGCCTGCATCTTGCGAATGCGAGCCGGCGCAGACGAGTTCGACCCTGACTACGCGGACCTTTTGGAGGTCGCCGGTCGACCCGTGGGAGGGCTCGTCCCAGGACCTGGAAACTCCGCCTACCTCTTGGCCCATGCGGACGACGCCGCCCCGGTCACAATCAACAACTACCTCGACCTCAATGTCCGCCAAGAGTGGTCTTATCAGACCATCGACCTCGCGGACCCGAGCAGGCTACGGCCGGTGCTGGGATTCGACGACGTGGCGGGCGGGCTCGTGTCGTACGAGGTGCAAGAACCAGGTCGCGCCGAAGCCACCCCGTTCCTGGTGCGCGTCGCGGACGACATCAGTGAGTCGAGGGTTTTCGACGTGACGGACCCGTCCGCACCGATTGAGCGATACGCCGCGCCGGGTCTGGCCCTCAGGGTCTTTCGACTTCGCTGAGAAGCCCTCAACATGTGATAGTCTCCACCCCTACTCAACGAGCGAGGGGCGAATGGAAGACTCAGATGGCCTGACGCGTCGGCAAGCTTTGATCGGGTCGGTGTCCGCGCTGGCCCTGGCCAGCTGTCGCACGCGTGAACAGCACGATGCTTCGGCGGAGCAAGCGGTCGGCACTGGGGAACCCGTTGCAGAAGCCACTCTTCCGATCCAGCGCCTTCGGCTAGAGAGAACCGAGGGCGCGCCCGACGGCTTCCGTCGGAGCATCCTGACCGTCAATGGCCAGTACCCGGGTCCGATCCTGCGCCTCAAGAAGGGTCAGCCCGTGACCTTCGCGATAGAGAACGCGACGCAACATCCCGCGGCCAACCACTGGCATGGCCAGTACCAACTCGGAACGTGGCGGATGGATGGCGTGCCCGGCGTGACACAACCAGCGATCCCTCCCGGAAAAACATTCACCACCCGCTTCACGCCGGCCCCCGCGGGGACCTTTTGGTACCACTCGCACATGCTGCTCTACAACGGGTACCCCGATGGGCAGTACGGCGCCCTTCTCGTCGAGGATCCCGAAGTCGACGACCTCGTTCCCTACGACCAAGAGTCTGTGTTGATCATCAACGACTGGTTCCACCGTACCGCCGACGAAATCCTCCTCGCCCTTCTCAACCCCCCGAAGTCGGGAAACAAGGAAAACCCCGGAGGCGGCGACGTCGAATGGGTCTCTGCCTTGATCAATGGCAAGGGCCGATACGAGGGCGGCCCAAACGTGCCGCTCGAAACGGTAGAGGTCGAGCCTGGCTCGGTGACCCGCTTTCGCATCATCAACGCGTCCTCGACCTACGAGCTCTATTTCAGCATCGACAACCACGACTTCACCGTGTTCGCCGCGGATGGGACCCCGGTGAAACCCCTCTCCGGGGACAGCCTCCGTGTGCCGATCGGCGCCCGCTACGACCTCTTGGTCAAAGCCAACAGCTCGGGCGTTCACTGGATCCGCGTCGCCAATAGCGCGGGTCAAGAAGGGCTGGGCGTGCTTCGGTACAAGGGCACCGCTGCCACCGAGCCCCCCCCTGCCGCGCCGAAGAAGCCCTCGCGCCCCCTAGTTCGGAGCATGTTGTCATCGAACGCGCCGATGACGGTACCCGACACGGACGTCAAACGTTTCGAATTCGCGCTGACGGGCAGCATGACCCCCTACATCTGGACGATGAGCGGTCAACGCTATCCGGTTTCGGAAGAAATCCTCGTCAACAAGGGCGACCAGGTTCGTGTGGTCTTGACCAACAAGACCATGATGGCACACCCCTTCCATCTCCATGGCCACGGGTTCTGGATCCTCGGCGATCCCGACAACCCCTCACTCAGCAACCGACCCAAGGTCGACACCGTGGTGGTACCCGCGTTCGGTCGGACCGCAATCCAGTTCGAGGCCGATAACCCGGGCAAGTGGATCTTCCACTGCCACATTGACTGGCACCTCGCGACGGGCATGGCCCGCGTCTTCCGCTACCAGTCGATCGACAACCTCGCGAGCAACACGTTCCCGCCGGGAACCCTTACCTAACCGCCAGATCTTCCCCTCCGGTCTGATCGCGTCCTTCTTATGCCCGGCGCGATGAAGCTAGCCGCGGCCCGCACGGCGAGTGGTCTACCCTGCTCTGTGCACCCGACGAACGGCCGGGCCTCCCGACGGCCCCGTATGCCAACGACAAACAACCCCTCGGACACGTACAACGCGCAACAACGACCCGGGGTGGCCGATAGAGCCTCGGAGGAACGATGATGCCGTATCCGAAAGCCAAGCCTGAAGACCTGCTCGAACCGCCTTTCGACGCGCTTGCCGCTGACGAGCTTGCAGACCTCTTCTCGGAGCAGATGAACAGCGCCCTGCCGTATCGGGCGGGAGAGAAGCGAGCGATTCAGACGGCCGCGCTCTTCATCGCGGAGACGGCCGGCCGCGCCGCTTGGCAAGCGCTCGATCCGGAAGAGTTCGCGGAGGCGATTCGTCCGCTGAGTGTGCAGGAACAGGGCGAGATCACCTTCGTGGTGGCCGGGTTCTATGTGTGGCTCGGCCTCATGGGAGCCATGGACCGCCAGCGGGCGCTTTCAATCCTCGACCGGCTCCAGCACTGTGCGCCGAAGAACCAAAACATCGACGGGCTCATTCGCTCTGGCCGGGACGCGATCACCAGCGCCAGGATAGCCATGGCCTGATTCGTTTGGGAGAAGGCTCGGCTCAACTGGCTTGAGCGCGGGCATCGTCAAGCAAAGCCAACACGATGTCATCGGACCGCGTGATGTCCCGCCGGCGTCGGTGCTCGCGCATGAATCTGGCAAGAAGACGATCGCGTTCGTCTGGGTGTCTCACGATTCGGTCTCGCACGTAGTCGAGGCCGACCCGGCCGACAAACCCTGACGCGCTCTCGTCCGAGCCTGCTTCGTCGTGGTGGAGTTGAATGAAGGCCGCCGCGATCTCGAACACGACCCGTTCTTCGCTGGCGCGGCAAATGTGCCAATGCTCCCCGACGCGGACGCCCCACTGGCCACCGATTCTCGTGACGCGCACCTCTCTGATCGTCAGCCAGTCCTGTCGTCCGCCCAGCCGCATGAGAAGAGCGTGGATCTCCAAAGTTTCGATCGCGTTTCCGCTCCGCGAAGTTCTTGCTTCAAATTCCGGAACACGCGTTGGGACGATGTTGGCGAAGATCTGTCCTGTACGGTCGTGCTGCATCGTCGAGGCCACAAGATCCAGAAACGAGGTCGCTCATTGGATCCGGAGCGCGACGCCGGGCGCCGCTAGCCGAGCTGAAGCGAAATCCCGAACGTGAGAAAGAAATCGTTCTTGGCGGGAAGGGTCGAATCGGCCCGGGGCCACGGTTCCTCGGTACGGAGATAGAGGAAAGTCGTCTGGAAGTAGAGCAAGTTCGTCACTTCGAAAAAGAGCTCTGCAATACCCGTGTGATTGGTGTTGCGAACCAGCGTGAAGGTCAGATTGCTGACCCAGCTCATGGTGAAGTAGACGTCGGGCGTAAAGTCGAACCGAGCGCGAGTCTCGAATCGCGTGAGACCGTCCTGTTGTGGATTGTTGACGGTGGGCAACGGGTCGAAGAGCTTCAAGTACTGATAGCCGAAACCAATCGCGATGTCCCAAAGGGCCTTGCCTGGAACATCGAGGAAGCGAACACCGCCGGTGGCGGCGGGCTGGGCTCGAAACCGCGTGTCTTGAAACCGATCGCTGAGGAGCTGCCCGACGATGGGCTCGACGAACCAGACTCGAGTCAACCACACTCGATTGCCGAACGAAACGACATGTCGTCCGACGTTGACCTCTCCATCGGCGTAGCCGAGGTTCATCAGGTAGATCACTTGTGTCATCGTCCGCTTTCCGTCCCTGTTCAGCTCGAACCGAAGGTTGACGTCGGCCTGGTTGCTGTTGCCGCGGTTGAGTCCTAGGCCGACATCGAGCGTCATGCTCCAATAGTCAAGCTCGCGGCCGCCCCCCTCGACGATCGACCAGATTTGGTTCCGCTCCTTGATGACCACGCCGTTTTCGGTCTGCACAGCGATCTTGGTGCCAGAGACGATTGCAGGCCCGATCAGCGTGGACCGATCGGCGAGAACGTAGGTGTTCGTTCGCGCGGCATGGATCTCAGCGACTTCGCGCATGTTGATCTCGACCTCACCAAACTCCTCACTGTCGAAGCTCAGGATGCCATCACGCATCCAATCGATGTTGCCGCGTACCCACTCGTCCGACGTCGTACGTACCCAGTCGTACTCCCCGGCGAACCGCAACTCACCGACGCGCTCCCCACTTTCGAGCTGGGTCTTCGCCTCGTCGAGGGCCTGGCTAACCTGCACGACAGGAAGAGACTCGTCGTCGTGAACCGTCGGAGCGCCCTCCTCCGAAGGTTCATCGGCGTACGCTTCACCGGGGGGCAGATGCGCCGCGCACAACACCGTGAAAAGAGCAACGGCCCGCCCAATGGCGGCATGAGTTTCAGGCCGAAGTCGCATCCTAGTCCAACGCCTCGAGGACCGTCATGGCGAGGATCTTGGCCTCTACCACCAGGAGGCCAGCGAACACCACCACGGCGCCGGTGAGGATCGACCGGACTCGGCCCGCCCCGGCAAGCCTCGAGGCCATGAACCCGAAGAAAGCCAGCATCATCAACAACACCGTCTCGGTCGCTCGAAACGCGACCCGTCGCGAAAGAAGTCCCACCCATGACAGGCCAAAGAAAACCAACGGAACGACCCCGGCGGCGACCATCGGGCTCGGGGTGAGCATGGATCGCAGTCGGGCCGGCCAAGACGTGAGCCGGTGGCGTTCGATGTCGTCCGCGATCGACTGCGCAAGAGCGCCCGCGACCGAGATAAGGACAAGCGGAAGCACGATCGCCAGAATGACTACGCCGCTCGGGGGTAGCGGATCGCTCATGGCTCCCATGAGCGCACTGAGCACGATCGCGCCGTAAATCAGCTTTGCCGAATGGCGTCCGAACCAGGAACCGATCATGCCACGTCACTCTAAGACGAGAGGCACCTTGAATCGTTCGATGCCGTGCTCGTTGGCGATGGACTGCGCGTTCATCTCGGGCATTAGAACCTGCCTCGCCGAGCTTTGCAACGCTTCCCCGTTTCGAGGTCAACGGAGTGTCACCAGAACCGACGTCCGCGCGTTGACCGTCGAGGTGGTTTCGTGAGGTTGCGGAACGAGTGAGCCGGTTCGCCCCCGGACGAGGAGAAAGTCACGATGAACAAGGGATTGATCGCCGGAAGAGTCTTACACCACGGAGTCGGTGAGGAGTCGATCGTCTATCTCAAGGAGCTTCGGGGCGGCAGCGGGCGCTTCCCATACAAGAACAAGCGAGGGGGCCGCCACATCGGTCCCGTGAGAACCAAGAAAGACGGAACCTTCATCATCCCATTCTTCTGGAACGGAGCCCACCTCGGCCACGGGATCGGAACTCAGCTCAGGTTTCGCGTCTTTGCCATGCACAAACGAGACAGCTACGTCGGAAGCGCGCGAGGCGCCATGGTGACAGGCGTCGACGTGATGCAGCTTTGGGGCAAAGCCGTCGCCGGCGGCGGCGTTAGCGGAGCGCTGAGGCTCCGAGACTTCCCGCTGGCAGCCGCCATCCGAACAGCGTTCTCACCGAAGATTCCGGCCGAGAACATGAAAGCGCTCGGGAAGGCCGTCATCGAGCTCGACTTCCCCTAGCCCGCCACTTGCCCGAATCCTTGCCCGCAGTTCCGCGGCTACCGGGCGGACAGAAGTAGACTTCGAGCCGAGATCGCCGGCCTGCCAAACCGAGACCCGTGACTAGGGGCGCCCGGGCGGGCTTCGGATGACGTCAACGAGGACCTTGCCGCGACGCTCACCGGACTCGAGCTGCCTTAGAGCACTTGGAAGCCCCTCGAGCGTGCATCGGCTATCGAACGAAGGCTTGATCCGTCCAGCTTCGACCCAAGCGGCCAACTCAGCGAGCCGTTCGGGCGTAACCTTGTCGACGAAAACCGCCACGCGTCGCGAAGAAACCGCACCTCGGAGCATCCACACCAGCGGCCGGAGCAGCGGTCGGAGCCAAGGGTCGTCAGTCGGTCCGCCAACCACGACGTACGTGCCCCTTGGCTTCACGACGCGAAGGGCACGAGACATGGGGATGTTGCCAACGACGTCGATACACACGTCGTACGGGCCAGCAGCCGCGAGAAATTCCCCAGCGCCCGGAACCATCACAGCGTCCGCGCCAAGGGCGCGTGCGCGATCCGTGTGATGCGAGCGCACCACCGCAGTGACGTGGGCGCCGATATCCTTGGCGAACTGGACAACGTAGCTTCCAACGCTACCGGACCCGCCGTTGACCACGACCCGGTCTCCCGCCTGGACGCGGCCCTCCTCTCGCACGGCTTGCGATGCCGTGAGCGCGGCGACGGGTAGCGCCGCGACTTCCTCGAGCGGTACGTTTCCGGGCGCACGGGCAAGCTGGTCAACCCGTGCGATCACCTCGTCCGCCCACGCCGAACCGAAGGTGAGCTCGCCGAACACGGCGTCACCCACCTGCCAAGCGGTGACACCCTCACCGATGGCGCTCACAACGCCGGCAACATCCTGACCGAGTCCGAAGTGCTTCGGTCCGCGAAGCCCGAGTGCCAACCGCATGACGTAGGGGGTTCCGGCCATGACAAGTCGGTCTCCCTTGTTCACCGAAGAGCCGTGGACACGGATGCGCACCTCGCTTGGACCTGGCTCGGGAACCGGGACCTCGCGCATGGTGACGGTTTCGGCGGAGCCGTATCGCGAGCGTCCTACCTGACGCATGGAACGATGGCTGGCATCTACCTTTCCCACTTCGGGCCGGCGATCGACCGGTGACGGCAACGGCCGACCTACCCTTTTGTGTCTTCGTCGGGTGGGGCGACGGGCACGAACTCCGTCCATTCGAACTCGAACAACGCCTCGTCGATCATGTCGTTTCGGCCCCCACCCGAGATCCGATAGGTGTTGGTGTCGATCGACGTGTTGAAGCAGCCGAGGGCGCCTCTGGACTCGTCGGCGACACCGATACCCGGAAAAAGCGTTAGCACGTTGGAGAAGGTCCCCATGCCGCCGCCCTCGGAGGTGACCGTGACATCGTGGGAGCCCCGGATGTCGAAGCAGAGTTGGACGGCCCCAGACTCGACGTCGAGCGTGATCAGACCCCCAAAGGCACTCGAAAGCCCGGATGCCTGTTTGTCAAAGGCGAGCGGCACAGCCGCGCCTTGCGCGAGGACGTCGACGAGGAATTTCGGCACGACGTCCATGGATCCTCCACCCGAGTATCGCGTGACTTCCGTGCCGTCATCACGGCTCCCACTCCCGCGAACCCTCCCCTCGCTCGCTGGCGAGACATAGGTCTCGACGACTCGGTTGCGCGGCATCTCGGCGATGGCGGCCCTAAAGCGGTGGACGTCCGCACGAAATCGCAAGTCCATCTCGACTTCGGACAACAGCGATGAAGTGGTGTCACGCAAGGAAAACGTGACTGTCCCGCGCCACTCCGTGAGCGGAACCTCGTTGCTTTCGACCCCATCGGGGAACTCGACGGTCACCTGACCGGCGCCAGGGGATTCGAAAGGAACGCGCGCGGTGATTTCTTCATCCGCCCAACGCTCGATCATGGCTTCGACCCCATCGAGCATCACCTTGCCGCGGGTCGGGCCGAAGAGGCCGCTGAGCGTGAGTACGCCCCCGCCCGGGTCTGCCGAGTCGTCCATGACGTCCATCCGTTCGATGGAAGGCGCCAGCAGCATGTCGACCCCGTCTTCTTCGAAAAAGACAACGTTCACGGTCGAGGGCGCCCCATCGTCTCGTTCTGGCATTTCAAAGCTATCAAGCCCGCGGTCTTGCAGATCGGCCAGGACTTGATCGGAGTCGAACGGGCGCTGCTCGGGGTTTTCCTTGGAGTACTCGTTGGCACCGAGCAGTCGGTCGAAGGTATGAAGGATGCTCGGGCGCGCGAGTCCCGTGTTGGTGTAGGTATCGAACGAAACGATGAGCTCTGCGCCGACGTTAAACATCGCCTGCCTTAGCAGGCTCGGGTCCAACACGTCGGGTGCATTTGCCGGGCACGTTCCAAAGCACCGCGATTCGGCGTACGGGCTGAAAGGCTCACCGCCGGTAAAGCAGGAGTGCAGCATCACCACTCCGCGATCGAAAGACCAGGCCTTCTCGATGAACAGCTCGGTGACTGCAAACTTCGCAATCGCATAGTCTTCGTCCATCGCGTACGCGATGAGAAGCTCTTGGGCGATCAGCTCGTCCTTGAAGTTGCCCAGCGTGTCCTTGCCCACCTGGGTCGAGGTCTGCAGGCCGAACGAGTACGCGGTCGCCGCGAACCCACCGTTCCCGTCAGGAACAAACTTGAGGAAGGATGCAGAGTGCGTATCGAGGTGGAGGACCGCGAGGTCGGTATAGTTGCGCATCGAGCTCAAGCCGGCTCCGCTCGATACACGCTGGTAGCCGGCGTCAGTGAGCAGCGCCGCGACGTCGTTTGCGGTTTGTGTTCCGCCGTCATAGGCCGCGGCGACGAAACGGCGGGAATCTGGGAGCACCGGCGCCTTGGGGACGAGGTTCGAAGGCGCCGCGGACGGGGCGAGCGTTTCTTCAGGCGGAGGGCGATTGTTGATGAAGAGGATGGGAAGGCCCTCGGTGGTGATTGCGGTGCCCGCGAGGTCGTGCCCACTGAGATAAAACGAGTCGATTCCGTCCAACTCGACGAGCCTCTGCCCAAGCTCGACGAGCTCGCCCCGAAGGTCCCGCTGTTCCGGCGGTGTGTCGGGCGTGGGAATCGCGTCGACGACGATGTTGCTGATCTCTTCGGTGAGGGCGAAGAGAGCGTCGGTGTCGACGTCTTGAGGTGATCCGCCTTGACCGCCTCCCCCCGATCCGCCTGGGCTCCCACCGCCAGCGGATGAGCAGGCCAAACCGAGAACACATGAGGTGAGCAGAGCAAAGCGACGCATCGCAGCACTGTGTCGAGTGACGGCGTATCCGTCAACTGTGGCGGTCTCGCTCGCCGCCAAACACCAGCTAGGCGGCGAGCGAACCATACCCTTACGGGAACGTGACGGAGACGTTGTCCCAGTAGGTGTTGACCGTACAGCCGGGGTTTGCGCCGCAGTCGGCCTTGAGCTGCACCGTCACGCCGCCGTCGACGTTCGGGCCAGTGGTGGTTTGGAACTCGTAGCTGACCCAGCCCGCGGTCCAGTCGTTGGGGGCGTTCGGGAACAGCGGGCCACTCCCGAGGATCTCGCTCTTCGAAGTACCGCCGCCGTCCAACTCGGAGAAGAACTCCGCGAACACGACGCCGCCCGAACCCGAGATCGAACCGAACAGGTCGAACTTGATGGTGACCGGACTGTTGGTGGTCACCGTGCCGATGCCGATGTTGGCTTGTTTGAAGAGTGGGAACGACGCGGGACTCGTACCGATGGGAACGCTGGCCACCAAGTTGCCGGACCACTGCCCGCCGTTCGATTCATCCATGGTCGCGTTGCAGACCCCGTTGTTGTCGACACAGAAGAGGGTCCAACCGTCGAGGTTGCCGTCCTCGAAGTCGCCGTTGTTGGTGAGCTCGCCATCCCCGCTGCCGCCGCCTGCGCCGCCTGCACCACCGGCACCGCCCATGCCGCCTGCGCCACCCATGCCGCCTGCACCGCCGGCACCGCCCGTGCCGCCGGCGCCGCCCATGCCGCCTGCACCACCGGCGCCGCCCACGCCGCCTGCACCGCCAGCGCCGCCCATACCGCCGGCGCCGCCCATGCCGTCATCGGCACAGAAGGACACGTTGTCGTAGAAGACGCCCGCCCCCTCGAAGTTCCTGGCCACCGTCGAGAAGCCGAACTGCAGGATCTGACCCGAGAGGGAACCGTCAACCATCAGTCGAATCGAGTAGGTGTCCCAAGTATCGGGAAGGTTGGTCGTGTCGAACACGATGTTGTTGCTCACGAAGAAGCCTGCGTTCGGGTCGAGCGTACGAATGAAGGCCTGTGCTGTGGAGGAGCCTCCGACGTTGCTGTCCACCGCGTCGAAGGTGAAGACGAACTCTTCCCCGATGAAGTCGGCCGGGATCGGGTTGAACTCCTGGAAGACGATGGTCTCGACGATGTCGGTTCCGAAATGGCCTTCTCCGGGCTGGCAGCAATCGTAGTTGCTGTACATGTTGAGCTGCTGGTTCCCCTGGTCGGGACCGCCCTCTCCGTCGGTGAGGGCCGCGATCTGCGGTCCGTTCTGGAGGGGCTCTGGGCCGATGTTGAACTTGACGCCTCCGCCACTCGCAAACACGTTGCCGAAGTAGAGCCAGCCGTCACCCGACAGCGCGCTGGGATCGTCAAGGCCAAGCGCCTCGAAATCCTGTTCGTAACGACAGGCGTTCGCGACACAGACGCCCGCCATGCAGGTGCCGCTGTCGTCGTCGCACGGGCCATCTTCATTGATGTTGGTGTCGACGCACTCGCCGTCTACGCATTCGCTCTCGGTACAGTCGGTGCCGGTGCAGGTAACGCCGTCGCAGGGATCGGAGCTACCGCCAGTCGCGCCCGCACCCCCGGCTGCGCCGCTGCCGCCCATGCCGCCGGTGCCACCACCGCCGGTGCCGCCCGTGGCACCACCACTACCACCGGTTCCGCCGGTGGCGCCGCCACTACCACCGGTGCCGCCGCCCGTGGCACCCGTGCCACTACCATCGTCGCTGCAGCCAACGACACCTACGGCAAGCGCCGCGCACAACACTACAAACAGGAACAAGATCCGGGGCATGGGGGGCCTCCACGACATCTAAGAGGGTTGAGGGGGGTCAGGCGTTGAATTCTCAAGGGATCCTTCAACTTCGTTCAATTGTCGAACAAACTACGCGGGCCCAAAAATCTTGTCAAGAGCCACTGTGGCGGTGGGCCTGCGGAGGTGCGAGGCCGTTGTGCCCGGCGGGTGGACGGTCGACCCTGAGGCTCTGCAGGTGGTAGCCTCAGCGAGCCTGTGTTGGACCTCCGCCGACTCGCCCAGCTCATCGCTGTGGCCGCCCTCGGCGCGGGCTGTAGTAGCTCGTCGTCGATCGCCCCTGCGCCCTTGGAGCTCAGGGTCGAGCTGGCCGCAGGAAGCCAAGTCGACGAGGTGTCGTACTCGGTCACGGGAAACGAGATCGCTCCTATCGTTGGAACCATCGAGACCAGCGACCCCGGAGCCACAGCATCCGTCGAAGTCTTCGGCATTCCCCCGGGCACGCAGTACCTCGTGTCGCTGTCGGCCAGAACCGCCGACGGTGAATCGACGTGCAAGGGCGCCAGCCGCTTTGACGTGTCCGAGGGACAGGCGACCGAGGTGCACGTCCTATTGAGCTGCGGACGCGAGCCGCGGTTCGGAGCCGTGCGCGCGGACGGACGCGTCAACATCTGCGCCGAGCTGGTCAAGGTTGTCGCCTCCCCCCTGCAAACCTCGATCGCCAATGGCCTCACACTGGTTTCAGAAGCTGAGGATATGGAGGGGGACGCAATCGCCTACCGTTGGACCGCGACTGGCGGGACGCTCTCGAGCCCAGCGTCGGCGGTGACGATGTTTACGTGCGGCGAGGAGGGGCTGCAGTCCGTCCGGATCGAAGTTTCCGACGATGCGTTCGCTCACTGCATCGACGACTGGACCGTCGGTGTCACATGCGGGCCAGCCGAGGAGGACGATCGCGAGCCCACGCCGGCCCTGGTGGGCAGCGTTCCGTTTGAGGGTCAGCGCGTCGTGGTGGGCACCTGGCTCCAGCTCACGTTCGTCGACCCGGTGGACGAAGCTGCACTCGATGGGTTCGCGCTCCGCTGCAATGGTGAAGAGCGGGCAACGACCGTCACCCGCATTGGGGCGGACGCCCGAGCGCTCGTGCTCAACCCGATTGGCGATCTCCCGAACGACTCAACGTGCGCCCTCACGTGGCGCGGACCGGACGGTCCGACTTCGCTCGAGTTCAGCACAGTGCCGGAGCGCCCAGGACCGACCGTCCCTTACGATCGCGGAGACGGGAGGCGTTCGGTCCCGTTTCCCGACGACGCGTGGCTCGTGCCTGATTCGGCGCAACCCACGGGCCAACGCCTCGCGATCGCGATTCCAGAGCGAGAGGCCGATGTGAGGAGCGTGTTCGGAAGATTGGCCTTCGCGATCGGGACGAGCGACGGATACAGCCCGCTCGGCCCCGTGGTCATCGAGCTTTCGGAGAGGCCAGACCCAGACTCGTTGCCGACGACGCCGACCGAATCGCTCGACCCGATGGCAACGGTAGGGTTGTTCGACGTCGACCCGGGGAGCCCGTCGTACGGCGCGCGTGTTCCGTTCGAGTTGTACGTTCGCTCGGCGGGTATGGCCTCAGATCCAACCCCGCAGCATGCCATCATCGCGTTCCCGTCCGTGCCACTCAGGCCGGGCGGAACGTATGCCTTCGTCGTGACGAAGCGGGCGCTCACTAGCCCCGATCGTGGGTTTCGGCCATCCAGCTTCATGACCTCGGCCCTCGCACCGCCGATCGAGTCGGAACCTGATGCGGTCGCTTCTCAACGCGACATCCTCACGCCGGCGCTCGGGGGACTCGCGTCAGCGACCCCGCCCTTGTTTGCGGACGACATTGCCCTGGTGACCCGGTTCACAGTCCGATCGACGGACCGTTTCGCGTTGACGCCCCTCCGAATGCGCGAGCAGGTCCAAGCAATGCCTCCGCAGAGCTTCACGATCGACGAGGTTCGGCGGGGGGACGGGGTCGTCGAAGCCGTCGTCGAGGGGACGTGGGAGGTCCCTGAATGGCGAGATGGACCGCGGATCGCGCGGGATGATCAAGGCCTTCCACAGGTCATCACGACTCGTCAGATCCCCTTCATTCTCACGATTCCGCGAACTGCCGCCGAAACGCCCGCGCCGGTCACGATGTACCAGCACGGAAACCCCGGGAGCGCGGAGGCCGAAGTCCCAGAGTCGCTCAACCAGTACCTGGGTGACCTCGGCCACGCCGTCATCGGCTTCACGGACACCGTCAATCGCGAACTCGATCAAGGGTCGCAGTCGCTGCTCTCGGTCCTCTTGGGTCCGCTGCTCCTCAACGGTGTCTTGCCGGAGTTCGACATGCAGACGACCGGAGAGCAGCTCGCCTTCCTTCAGTTCATTCCGCGGCTCGATCAGCTCGACGTGGTCCCACTCGGAAACCCAGATGGGCGGCCAGACCTCGACCTCGGCAAGCCCCTCACGTACGTCGGCATCAGCGCCGGTGCGAATCGCGGGCAGGCGCTGGTGCCTTACGCGCCGGAGCTCGAAGCGGCCGCGCTGGTCGTCGGTGGCGCGCGATACGGAGAGACCTTGTTTGCGACCGACACGATCAACCCGGATGGAGTTGGAAGCCGGTTGTTGGATGGCGCCAGCTTGTTCGCTCCGAACATTCGACCGATCGACGTCTGGTTCGGCGTCGGCCTCGCGCAACTCGCGTTCGACCCTCAAGATCCTCACAACCACGCCTCGTTCATGTACGCGAACCCCATCGAGGTGGACGGGACGCGCAAGAAGCCGAGCGTCCTGGTGCAGGAGGGGATCGGGGACACATTGATCCCGAATAACGCGACGCGAAGCTTGGCGGTTGCGCTTGGATCAACGCCGCTGGTCGGCCCCGTTGCCGAGCCATTGCCGTATCTCGAACGCGCCGAGACGCCGCTGACGGCCAACGTCGACGCGAACACCACAAGCGGTTACGCGCAGTACGTGCCAGACGGCGTGCCAGGGCTGGCGCCTTCGTTGGGGTGTGAGTTCGAAACCGAGGGCCACTTCTGTGCCGAATCATCCTCCGTCGCCCGCGACCAACGCTTCTTGTTCTTCAAGACAGCACTCGAAGACCCCGCACCCACGGTGGGCACAGGGCTGCTCGACTTGTGCAGCCCAGATATCGTCTGTGACGACGGAAACCCTTGCACCTCCGACGAGTGCAGACCGCGAACCGGAGAGTGTTCGTTTACGGCCACCGGACGCGCGTTCTGCGAGGTGGACGGCGCCACCGGAATCTGCCTGGATGACGAATGCATAGTTTGCGACGAGGACTGCGACGACGGGAACCCCTGCACGGTCGATGTGTGCGACCCGGCAGATGGCGGGTGCTTCAGCAGGCCGGCGCGTGGCGTCGACTGCGAAGCGGATGGCGGTCGAGGCGTCTGCATCGACAGTCGGTGTGTCGCGGTCGAGGTGTGCGGCATGCGCGACGCTGCCTTGGAGACCTCAACCGAGACGCTAGACTGCGACCTGCTGGGTGTCTCGGTCGGCCTCTCCGCGACACTCGGGGCCCTGCCGCAAACGCCGGTGGTGCCGGGCCCCGTCGAGTATATCGTTCAGACCTCGGTAGAAGTACAAGAGTCGGTGATCGACCTGCTATCCGTTATCTCGACGACCGCGGATGTCGTGGCCTTCGAGGGCGTCGTCCAGGCGAGCGGCGGGAGCACAGATCCAGCACCGGTCGTCACGACCGCACCCGAAGAGTCCTGTTTGCTGATTCTCGAAGGCCCCAGTCTCGTGGTTGGGCTGACCTCCGATCCTGTGACGACCACGTGGACCCTCGACGACAGCGCGCCTTCACAAGAGATTACGCTTCGAGACATCGATCTCCGTGTCTCATTCGCCGGCCTCGATGTCTCCTGGACGACGCGCGGGAACATCCCCACGTGCGCATGGACTGGCGCTCGCCCAACCATCGCCTTGTCGCCCTAGCCACCATCGTTTACGGCGACGAGAACTTGAGCCCGACGATACCGACGAGGATGAGTCCCACGAACAGGAAGCGCGCGAACGACGCGATCTCCCCGAAGAAGGCGATACCGAGGAGAAACGTTCCGACTGCGCCGATCCCGGTCCACACCGCGTACGCGGTCCCCATCGGAATCTCTCGCTGCGCCATCAAGAGGAACCCGCCGCTGACCCCCATACAAACGACCGAAAACCCGATCCAGCCCCAGCGAAGGCCGGACTCGGTCATGCCGAGCTTGAGACCCACGGGCCAACCCCACTCGAACATGCCGGCGACCACCAAGAGTATCCACGCCACGGGTCCCTCTTAGCATCCTTCGTTTGCACTCGCTCAGCATGCGTCGGCGGTTTCGAGTATGATGGCCGCGAGTTCAAGCAGGATCCATGTCCGCCGCCAGCATCCGAGGCCTGTCCGAGAGCGAAGAAGACCGCGCGTTCATGCAACGCCGCGTGTCTATCTTCGCCCTGGCGATCGGCGGGGTGGTTCTCGGATTCTGGCTCTACCGCGTGGTCGCGGCACTGGTGGTTGGGGAACCGGTGATCGGCGATCCGTCCGTCGGCTGGCACCTGGCCGCAGCGCTGTGCTTCCTCGCGCCTTGGATCTTGATGCGCAAGAAGGCAAGGAGCGCCGAGTTCGTGTCTTTGGCCGAGATGGGTGCGCTGACCTCGGGGGTGCTCGCAATCAGCATCGCGGCGTTCTATCTCTCCCCAGAGAGTCGCCCTGACTTCGTATTGTTGCTCGCCCTGACGAACCTGATCCTCGGGCGCGCGACCTTTGTACCCTGCACCGGTCAGGGAACGTTGGTGTTCGTTGTGATCTTCGGGACGATCCTGTTGGTGACGGTCTACATGGGGACGCTCCGGATCGACCACGAGCAATGGTCCACGCTTTACCCACAGCTAAGCGCGTTGGAGCCTCACCGTGCCGCATTGTATGCCACACTCGAGATTGGGGCGTGGTGGTTGATCACCGCCGTACTCGCGACGGCAATCGCATCGGTGATCTATGGGCTGCGTTGGCGAGCCCGGAACGCCGAAGAGCTCGGACAATACAAGCTCGAAGAGAAACTTGGCGAGGGCGGCATGGGGGTCGTGTACCGCGCAAGTCACGCGTTTCTGCGACGGCCTACCGCGGTGAAGCTTCTACCCCCGGAAAGAGCAGGCGCGGACAACGTGCGCCGCTTCGAGCAAGAGGTGCAGCTCACTGCAAGCCTCACGCACCCCAATACCATCACGATCTTCGACTACGGTCACACGGCGGACGGGCTGTTCTACTACGCGATGGAGTATATCCACGGGCTCGACTTGGCCGGCCTCGTGGGACGGTCGGGGCCTCAGCACCAGGGGCGTGTGGTCGACTTGATGCTGCAGGCCGCTTCCGCACTGGTTGAGGCCCACGGCATCGGGCTGGTGCACCGCGACATCAAACCAAGCAACATCATGGTTCGTTTGCTCCACCAACAGGGGGATGCCGGCGATTGCGTCAAACTGCTCGACTTTGGTCTGGTGAAGCAAACGCGGAGCGAGGGAGGGATCGAGCTCACCGACGAAGCAAACCTGTCGGGGACGCCTCAATACATGGCGCCCGAGTCGATCAAGAACCCGAGTAGCGTCGACGCACGCGTCGACATCTACGCCCTTGGGGCCGTGGCTTACTATCTGTTGACCGGAACCCACGTGTTTGGCGGGGCGACCATCGTCGAGGTTTGCAGCCACCACCTTCACTCCCGGCCCGAGTCGCCCTCGTCACGGTGCGGCCGCCCGATCGACCCCGACCTCGAGGCGCTGGTGCTCGAGTGCCTCGCCAAGGACGCGGCTGACCGGCCGCAAAGCGCACTTGAACTCAAACGCCGACTGCAAGCTTGTCAGATTCCCGGGTGGGGTCCTGAGCAGGCGCAAGCCTGGTGGGCAGCGCACGGCGACGCGGCACGTCCGGCGATGGTCGAAAGCGACGATTCCCGCCCGATGACTGTGGAAGTTCGGGTGGATTCTCGAATGGCCTGAAGTCACCTCAGTCGACGCTTGCGAGCGAACGCTCGAACGCATCGGCGAAGTGGTCGAGGACCGTTCGAACGCGGGGATGTACGAAGCGGCCCGGTGGCATCAGGGCTTGGATGGGAGCCCGCGGCAAAGTGTAAGTGTCGAGCACGGGAACCAAGCGGCCGTGCGCGATATCCTCGTCGACCAACCATGCCGCCAGCATCGCGATGCCCATGGAGTCACGCGCCATCGAAGCCAACGCGGCACTGTGGTTGGCGGCGAACCGACCGCGAACACGCACCTGCGTTGCCTTGCCGTTGCGTGTAAGGACCCACTTGGCACGGACGCCCGTATGGAGCAGGCACGCATGCGCATTGAGATCCGATGGCGCGGTCGGGACGCCATGGCGTCGCAAGTACGCTGGTGACGCAACCAAGTAGCGGGGGGTCTCGCCCAGCTTTCTCGCGCGAAGGCTGGAATCGATCGGAACGCCGACTCGGACGGCGGCGTCGAAGCCGCCATCGACGAGGTCGACATAGCGGTCGCTGAATGCGAGCTCGAGCTCGAGAGCGGGGTGACGGGCAAGAAGAGCCGGCACGCGAGGAACCAAGTGCCGTTCGCCGAACACGACCGGTACGCTGAGACGGACCCGGCCGCGGGGCTCGACGTCGGCCTGTTGCAACGAGGTCCCAAGTGAGCCGTAGCGCGCAAGGATCTCCTGGGCCTCGGCGTAGACCTGCGCGCCCGCCTCGGTGATCCGCTGGGTCCGGGTCGTTCGGTCGACAAGTTGAGCCCCGAGCTCCTCCTCGAGTGCGGCGAGCTGCTTGCTCACGGTCGACTGGGAGACCCGTCGCTCTCGGGCAACCTCGGTGAAGCTCCCGACCTCCACCAAGCGTACGAACGAATGCAGTGCATCGAGTCGATCCATTATTCTTTTGAAGAATATATCATATGATAAATAAACTGTTTATTTCCACGAGGGAATCCACCAGAGTGTCGGCTCTCAGGAGGTTTCGATGGCAACTGTGGCGATTCTCGGGCTGGGCGCGATGGGTTCTCGCATGGCGATCCGATTGGTGGAGGCGGGGCACGACCTTCGTGTGTACAACCGCTCGCCGAACCGTGCAGACGCGCTAGCCGCCCGCGGCGCCACCGTGGCGACCTCTCCCCGGCACGCGGCCCATGGGGCAGACCTCGTCATCAGCGTTGTCACGGATGACCACGCATCGCGCGACATTTGGCTTCACACAGAGACGGGCGCGCTCCCTTCCCTCGGTCCGGAAGCGGTGGCCGTGGAGTCCAGCACGCTCACCCCGACGTGGGTGCGCGAGCTCGCGAACCAGATGGCGGATCGGGGTGTCCCTTTCCTAGACGCGCCAGTGGTCGGTTCGAGGCCGCAGGCCGAAGCGGGGACGTTGATTCACCTCGTCGGCGGTGAAGAGGGTGCCCTAGAGCGCGTGCGCGAGGTGCTTTCGTGCATGAGCGCCACAACCCATCATCTCGGCGGACCGGGCGCCGGGACCGTCGCGAAACTCGTCGTCAACGGCCTCCTCGGCGTTCAAGTGGCCGCCTTGGCTGAGCTTCTCGGGATGGCGGCACACCAAGGGTTGGACCTCGCCCATACGATCGAGGTCTTGGGCGCGACACCGGTCGTGAGCCCGGCGCTCGCAAGTGCGATGGCATCGATCCGCGCCCAGCAATACCAAGCGCTCTTCCCGATCGACCTCGTCGAAAAAGACCTCCGGTACATCCTCTCGACAAGCGAGGATCACCCTCACCGTCTGCCCACGTCGAGCACCGTTCGCTCGGTGTTCGCCGAAGCACAGCGCACCGGCTTGGGCGCAAACAACATCACCGGAGTCGCGCAGTTGTTCTTGGAGGGGTAAGAAGACTCGTCCTCGTCCGCCCCTGTCTTACTGCGGGACGAGGCGGACCAGGCAGTCGTCGGTGCAGGTCAGTCGCATCTCTGCGTCGTCGAACGTCCCCTCGCAGGCGTACGGCATCACCCCGAGCGCGCCATCGACGTCGATGTTCCCGTCATCATCGATGGTCCCTTCGAGCACGCTGAACGCGCCCGTGAGGCGGACTTCGCAGCCCGTTTGCTCGAATGGAATCACCTCGGTGGCGAACCCAGGAAGGCAGTGCTCCTCGATGATCCAAGCCTCAGCGATCGCGCCGCATACCGTCTCGCTACCCCCAGTACCGGCCACGCCCCCGGCGCCACCCGAAGCACCCATCCCGCCACTGCCCCCGCCCCCCGAGCCACTGGTTCCGCCAGAACCGCCCGTGCCGGTGTCGTCGCCGCAGGCAGACAACGCCACCACAAGAACCAGCGAAGTGCAGACGCATCCAACCGTTCGAAGCATCACCACACCCTACCACGCCACGGGGTCACTCCGCCCCCCCAAAAACCCTTTCCTTTCAAGCAATTACAACCCGCACCGCGAAAACCCGAAATCGGCCCAAAACCCCCCACGGAACATTGTTCCACGCCCGGTCACGCGCCTCAGGTAGGAGGCGCGATGGATCAGGAGACATCTTCCCGGGCGACAGGCCCGACTGGGCTGGCCCGAACGCTTGCCGGCGCGGCCGTGGCTGCCTGCCTCGGTGTGGTTTGGGCCCAGGCGCTGGCGGTGGTGCTTCGAGGGACCGGCGCGGAGGCGGCTCCTCCACAAGCCTGGGCGCTTCCGGTGAGCGTCGCGGCGGTACTGGTCAGCCTCGCGGCATCGGGCGTGTCGCGGATCCGTCCCCGCTACGACCTCGCCATCCTGGGCGCGGTGGTCGCTACTACGAGCGTGATCGTGGCGGTTCCTGGCGCAGTCGCCCCCGCGCTCGCGCTCATCCCCGTGGCCGTCGGAGCAGCATGGCTGTCTCATGCGATCGCGAGCCGTCTTCCGCGTTCCATCGACGCCCTCCCCCGAACGCACCGCTGGCGCTCTGCCGCGTGGCTCATGATCGCCGTGGTCGCCGTCGTCCAACTCGCACGCCTCTCGACATGGATCGCGGACCCGCACTCCGATTGGTCTCTCACGACGGAGCACCCTTTCTGGGCGAAGCACGAGTGCTTGTCGGCCTATGTCTACGGCGGCGAGCTCGCGCTTCGTGGCGAGGACAACGTCTACGATGCAAGCCACTACCCCGGCCTCAACCCGGACGCGGCCCCGACCACGACCCTACAAGAGATGACGGTCGAGGACCCGTTTCAGTACGCACCGCAGTTCTTGCTTTGGCCCACAGCCGCCCTCGCAATCACCAACGACTATCCGAGCGTCCGCGCGGTGTGGTTCGCGCTGCAAACCACGTTGTTCTTCGCCGTGATCGCCTGGCTCGGCCTGTGGGTCGGCGGTCGCTCGGGCCGGTTGGCGCTGTCCCTCTGGCCGCTGGCCGTCAGCGCGTTCCCAGCACTCCACGCGCTTCAGTATGGACAGTTCCATCTCGCAGCCATCGCGCTATCGGTCGCGTCGATGCTGGCCATTGACCGGGGTCGCAACCGCGCCGGTGGGGCGCTCCTCGCGGTCGCCACGCTATCGAAGATCTTCCCCGGGGTGTTGCTGGTGGTCTTGTTCGCAAGCCGTAGGTGGTCGGCGCTCGCATGGACCGCAGCCTTCGCAGGACTACTCACCGCCGCATCTCTCGTGGTGCTCGGGCCCGCACCGTTCACCGCCTTCTTCGAGTACCACCTCCCTAGGCTGCAATCGGGCGAGGCGTTCGCGTTCGGAGACGCCTGGCCCGAGGTCCGGGACATGGTCATCGCGGCGAACCACGGGATCTACGGCCTCGTCGTCAAGCTAGGTGAGATGGGCTTGGCCGGCGCGACCACAGGGGCCGCCGCATGGATCAACCGCGGCTACGGCTTAGCGGTCTTGGTGTCGGCGTGGGCGGTCGGTCGCCAAGTTGGACTCCATCGCCAGCAGCAGGCCGTGGCGTGGCTCGCCCTCTTGGGCCTCGCGTCGATGACGAGCACCGGCGCGTTCGTCGACTACGTTCCGCTCACGGCCACTTGGTTGCTCACGCTGCTCGCGTGGCGCGTGTTCGTTCCGAGGGAGAACGCGACGCCGGCATCGCGAGCCTCCACCCTGACGACCAGAACCGCAGTACTCATCGTGTGGGCTTCGCAGTACACGCTCTTCGGCACCGTGCCCCTCGGCGACTACTTCGACCCGAAGGTGATGTTGCCCCTGTCAGCATTGTCCACTGTGATCACTCTCTTCGTGTTCGGCATGCCGATCTATCGCTTGCTTCGTCGCGCACGAGTTGCTGCTAACGCACCCCCGACCCAGCTAGCGCGAGCTCGCATGGTCGAGTCCTGACCAGACTGCAGTCGTATCGAGAGCCCTGGGCGGTGGTCGAAGTCGCGCGTCGCCGCCATCACAAGCGAAACGCCCCTCGTCAGTTGCGACGGGGGCGTTTGGGTTCTTGGTAGTTTTCCGGGTGTCAGTCGACGACCGGAAGCGTCCCTTCACGCTGATAGACATCTTTCATGTACCACTGCTCGTCCATTCGGCAGTACAAGCCGTCGTCGAAGTAGCCGTCGGGACAGTCGGCGTAGCACCGGTCCGCAAACCCAGTGTACCCAGCGGCACACCTGGTGTAGCAGAGCCCATCCTCGAGATACCGGCCAGTCGGACACGTGTTGGCGATCGTCCCCATACCGCGTCCGTAGCTCGTTTGACTCACCACCACGAGCGGGCGACGACAGGTCACGCCATCATCGACATACCCCGACTGGCAGTCCTTCCAGCAATAGGACGCGACGCCGTCGTAGCCGCTCGAGCACTTCGGGTAGCAAAGGGCACCGTTCTTCTCGAGACCCGACTTGCAGGTATGAATCGGCTTCCCCGAACCACGGTAGTACTTCTTCTTCCAGTAGGTCCTTGGGTCCCGGGTGCAGATGCAACCGTCGTCGCGATAGCCGCTTGGGCAGGTACCGCACGTCCAGACCGAACGCATCGGTCTGTGACACGAAGGCCCGTTGTCGTCGTAGCCGCTCGGGCAGCCTTTCTCGTAGCAGTAGATGCCGGAGCCGTAGTAACCGCTCTTGCACTTGGGGTAGCAGATCCCGTTCTGATACTGCTCGTTGCTCGCACACGTCAGCGGAGAACCGATTCCACGGTAGTACCGAGGCTGAGACTTGATGATCTCGGGCTTGCGACAGGTCACGCCGTCATCGATGTAGCCGGTTGGACATGGCTTTCGGCAGAAGAGGCCCTCGCTGTTGTACCCAGAGGCACAGCGGGGGTAGCAGAACGCACCCACCTTCTCTTCGCTGGAACGGCAGGTCGGAATCGTACCGATACCTCGACTCGTCGTGTGCTTCGGGTTGCTCTCGTAGTCGTGATAGCAGGACGTGCCTCGATCGATGAAACCTTCGGGGCAGTCCTCGGAGCACTCGCCTTGGAACCCCTCATAGCCCGCGTCGCACGGCTGGTAGCACTTGCCGCCGTCGAACTCGAGGCCGTCGGGGCAAGAGCCCGTCACCAGGTCTGCGAAGACAGAGACGAAACCGCCGGTGTTCGCGATGTCAATGAGTTGTATAGAGAACCCATCGTCTGCCTCAAAGTCGATGAAGCCGAACGTATGCGCCAAGGGTGGGATCAGCGCTGCGATGATCTGAGGGAGGACCGCCTCCCAGAGCGCGTCGTCCGTGGGTTGCGCGGTCTGACCGAGCTCGAGCACGATGTCCGTGGCTCGCGGGGGTGTGACGACTGCGTTGATGTCGCCGTTCACGACGCTGAGCGTGATCGCGAGACGCGCGCCGATCGACCCATCCGCATAGAATGTGTTGTCGGTCGGGTCGTATAGCTCGAAACGGTAACCGCCGATGCGCAAGTCAACGTGCTCGCCCGCAGGGCCGGTCTGTCCGGTCACGACCGGTGCAAGAGTCGGCGTGATCGTCATGGCCAACGGAACCCCCACGCCCAGGTTCAGACCGGTAATGGTCGTCTCTGGGAACCCGCACTCGGCCTTGGACTTGAAGAGCTGGTTCAAGGCGGAAGGCGAGAGCGCGACGGCGAGGTCATAGGGGACGCCCCCCGGCGCGCTGTCGACGCCGATCGGGGGAACCGGCAACGGCACGTCAAGCGACTCGTTCAGCTCGGGGAGTTCGGCAGGTGCGCCGAGAAGAACGGGCCCCGTGGCAACGAAGTCGGCGAGCGGATCGCACTTCTCCGACTCGGGGTTCGGAAGGACGCCCACACTCGACTCGAACGTGAAGCCGTCGGCGTCTTCATCGACCGCCGAAACCGGCGCGGCAACGAAAACCCCAAGATCAGACACCGCGTCGCCCAAACGCAGTGCCTTCAGGCTGTTCTCGATGGTCGCGGCTGTGTTGGCCCCGCTGAGCGCGCTCTCGATCTTTGAGCGAAACATCGACTTCAGGTCTTCTCCGAGCGCCTCAGCCAGCACCTCGTCCACGAAGTCCTCCGCTCCGGGCAGATCGCAGACGCCCATCGTGAAGTCCCAAACCAGGTCCACGAGTTCGACCTGAGTGCTCTGCTCGGAGACCGCGACGAACTTTGGGTCAGCGCCATTTGGATCGTACGGCACTGGCTCCATGACGTAACGGCCCTCGATACGCACCTCTTCGATGCTCAAGTCGACGACACATCCAAGACCAGCGAAATCGATCTCGTTCGTGTCGAACAGGTCGTCGAACAGGACCAGCGCGAGGCGCAGGAACACGTTCGACACCGACGCGTTCCCTTCTAGGTATCCGTCTTCGGAGTCGAGCCCGACGTTCGCCCCCGCGCTCGACGCATGGAGCAGGTAGGCGTCGAACGACTTCTCCGCGAGACTCTGGATTGACTCCGGAAAGTCTTTGAGGTCGAGAAGCTCGACCTCGCCGACCTGGACGTACTCCGAGATATCGAAATCGAGCTCGGCCGCGATGGTGGGTTCGATCTTATCGAGACCCGAATCATTGAGACGAATGACCGCGGCTTCGTGCGACAAGAAAGACTCCGGCGTCGAGTCACCGAAGATGACGTGAACGATATCTCGATCCCCCGTATCGATCCCGGAAACAACTAGTTCGGCCACGATCGGATTGAAGACATCCTGGGCAACGACCGGCACGGTGGCTTTGAACTTGAAGAAGTCAGCTCCGCCACCTGGCTTCTTGGCACGCACGCCGTTGATGAAGACATCCGCAGCGTTCTTCGACATCCCCTCGACTCGCCCGGCGACTTGCACCGTGTTCGTCGTGACGAAGCTGCCGTCGATCGGCTGTTGAATCTCGATCTCGACCCCGGCGAGGCTCTGCTCACTGCGGCCGATCTCGGGATTCTCTCCGTCGGCCCCGTGTGTGCCACCGCAGGCGCCAACCAAGGCCGCCAAGCCAGCCACCATCAACGCGCCCTTCACATTCCAATCTGTACCCATCGCTCAACCTCCTGTTTGCGAGCTGAGCGACCAAAGAGCAGGTTCCGTGCCATGGACAAAACGCTGTGTTTATCGGCGTGTGAAAAGGCGCCGCCCGTCGGACGACGACGCGACGACGTCGTTTCGTGGCGCCCAAGGGTCGAACCTAACCGGCCGTCTTGGTTGATAGCTGTCGGAGTTTTCGCCTCGGAGGGTTCTCAACCTCTGGCGAATCGGTGGTCCCGAGCACAACGGGTCGCCAACGAGACGTACGATCAGATCGAGCAGCTTCAGCTGAACCCGAGCGCCATGCCCCCCGACGTCACTCGCCGTCGCATGCGATTTCCGCTTCGTCGAGGCACGTGAAGTCCTCGCACGAGCTGCAGGGGAACACCTGGCCGTTGACCTCCCACGCGCACACGGTGAGGTCACCGTTGGTGCACTGCGAGAGTGTCCCGCCGGTCGCGCAAGGGATGTCGCCGAAGCAGAAGAGATCTCCGCCATCGCCGCAACCGACGACAAGCGTGAACGCCGCCACAAGTACCATACGAGCCATCATTCGAACGTGAGTCATGTTTCCTCCACCACAAGGATTCGTTGGTTGAATGTGGTTACGACGGTGCCGTTGCTCGCGGAGTCTCGTCAAGTGGCAAGTTTGCAGACCCCAAACGCGAGACGCGCGAACGCACCATCCGAAACACACCAGACACGAATCGTCAAAAGCCGAAGCAATTACGTATGGACCCCCAAACACCCGTCCTTGTAGAGTCCGAGCACACTGAGTTGAACCCCGGAGGACATCAGTGACACCAAGCTCGCGTGTGTGTACATTCGTCATCTCGATCGTTCTCGTCGCAGTGGGTTGCGGTGATGGTGGCACTGCGACCGGCGGCGCCGGAAGCGATGGAGCGTTGGGCGCATGCAACGGCTTCTGCGAGAACTGCATTCCGGGCAACGAGCAAGCCGAGTGTCGCGAGGCCTGCGTCGTCGAGACGGAGGAGTCGACCGCGGCGGGTTGCGTCTCAGAGCAGTCAGGCTGGTATGGGTGCCTCGCAGAAGGACCTTGTGGGCCGGGAAACTCGATTGCGGCCGGCTTTCGATGCGAAGCTCAGAACACCGCGTACATCAACTGTTTGGCCGACTCGGGGCCAGGCGGAACCGGTGACCTAGGGACGCTGACGGTATCCGGTCCAGACACCGCCGCGATCGGCACGTCTTTCACGCCAGCCTCGGTCCAGACGGATATCGAGCCCGGGCTCTTCCAAACGGTCACCTGGCAACTCACCACCACCGACTCGCTCAGTTTGAGCTTTTATTTGGGTTCGGCGCTTTTTCCGGACGGCACCCCATCGCTGATCGCGCTGATCTTCGTGCCTGAAGGCTATCTTTGGAATCAGGTTTGCATCGAGGTCTCGGACCCCGCGTGCGCGGGCATCAGCGTCGACGTATCGGCCAGTTCCGTCACCTTCGACGGGCTCACGCTACCGGGCGATCCCACCAACCCATTCAACGAAGCCACGGGTTCGCTGACCTTGGACGGCACCCTGACCTGGGAGTGAAGAGATGCACGCGCAATCACGAAAGCCGCAAACAGCACCGGCGACTCGCCGCTCGAAAGCCCCCGCGCTGGCGTACGGATGTCTGCTCATCCTGGTCACCGCGCATGGCTGCGGCGACAGCAACGGCGGGTCCGACTCAGGAGACCTGCAAGCCATCCTTGGCGTCTGGGAGGGAGCAGCCAGCCAGGGCGACTTCACTTGGACGATCCGCGCCACGATCGGCGTCGAAGAGCAGACTGTCGAATACCCCTCCCTCGGCTGCGGCGGCACGTGGACACTTCTGGAAGCGGGCGGCGGCGACTACCTCTTCAGTGAGGACATCACGTTTGGCGAATCGGCGTGCATCGATGACGGCCTCGTCGAGCTGGTGACCATCTCGAACGACGAGCTCGAGTACCTCTTCTACGTGGACGAGGAGAGCCGACAAGCCGGGGTGGTCGAGGCCACCGGAACGCTCGAGCGAGGGGGGAGCGGCGGCACGGGAGGCACGGGAGGTGCTGGGGCCGCGGGCGGCGCAGGCGGAATGGGCGGCACGGGCGGCGTCGAGCCGCCCACCACCATCACGGACAACAACTACGCGCGGCTGAACGGCGATGCGGTGGGCGGCGGAACCCAACCCACCAGCGGCCTACGAAAGACGGTAGAGATCACCGTGGTGACGCCAAACCCGGACGTGGAAGTCGCGACCGCTGGGTACGTTTTCCGCCGCGCCAACGATGTCGAAACGACACGTTGGCACTTCGTGCTCACCAACCGGAGCACCACCGTGGCCTGCTTCATTCGGCTGAGTGACATCATGCTCAAGGACGTCGATGGGAACGTCCTCGCGGATGCAGGGATAAGCTTCGTCAACGGAAACATCGGAGACCCAGGCAATGGCATGTGGACCGGGACCTGCCTTGAACCCGGAGCGTCCGGGCCCGTGCTCGACATCGACTCTGCAGAAGTCTACTCCGAGATAACTTCGATCGAGATCGGATCGATCTCGACTGCCACGACCATGAGCGCCCCACCGCCGGCCATCGTGCGAGGGACTCGCTACGCCCGGCAAGGTTCGGGCGACGCCTTCTCGGTCACGGTGGAGAACATCGGCGCGGGGCCCGCGTTCATCGGCGGCTCGTCGCGCTACGTGTTGCTGGACGACGCCAACGAGCCGCTCTGGTGGAGCTTCCTCGATGGCGAAGGCGAGATCGCACCGGGCGAAGAGTTCGAGCTGGCCGAGGACAACTCCCTCTACGAGGGGGAAGCCAACACGATGGACGTCTACGTCGACTTCGAAGAAGGGCCGTAGCCACGTTGGACGACGCGTCGGCGTGGCCACAACCCACGCGGCGATTGTCGGGCTCAGCCTGATGGATCGGAGCCGCTATCGGGCGGGTCGGCGAACAGGGTGTTCAACCGATTGTACGGTTCGGCCTCGCGGAGCCCCTCGAACACGCCTTCATTGGCGACTTGGGTCGCCACTCGCACGACGGCACCCCAAGCCACCCTGGCCAGTGCGGACCCGACCGAGATCCTTCGTACGCCGATGTCTTCGAGCGCCGACAACGTCATCCACCCCTGGCCACCGACGAGCACGTTGACCGGTTTCGGCGCGACGGCGTCAACCACGGCCTGGACCTCATCGACGCTGCGCAAGCCCGGTGCGTAGAGGCAGTCCGCGCCTGCATCGGCGTAAGCCACGAGTCTTTCGATCGCCGCCGGAAGTGGATTCGGCTCGCCGACGAGGAAGCACTCGGCACGACCCGTGAGCAGCGCGTCGTGGCCGCTTTTTCGGATGGCGTCGCGTGCTACCCGAACGCGTTCGACGGCTTCGTCGAGCGGATATAGCGGATGTGCGGGATCGCCCGTGGCGTCTTCAATCGAGAGCCCCGAAGCGCCTGCCGCCACACAACGGGTCACGTTGTTGGCGAGCCCCTCGAGGGAAGACGCGTAGCCGGACTGCAAGTCCACGGTCACAGGAAGGGGTGTCGCCTCGATGATGTCCCTGGCGTTGCTCAGGGTGGCGTCGAACCCAATAGCCACCGAGTCTTCCCGCCCGGCATCGAAGGCCAAGCCGGCACTCGTCGTCGCGAGCGCCTGAAACCCAAGTGACTCGAACAAACGCGCGCTTCCGCGGTTCCATGGGTTGGCGACGACGAAGCAGCCACGGGCGTGAAGCGCTCGAAACACGGTCGCTTGTTGTTCTTGAGTGGTTCGCGGCAACGTCTCACCTGCTGGCCCGAGTGTGGAACTCACTCGGAGACTGCCACGTTCATCCACATGGGGAAACGACACACCCTCCTCAACGGCGACGCCTGGGTACGGAGTCCGTGGTAGGGTCGGCGGCCTGGGAAAGGAAACCGTGTGTCCGGCGTTTATGCCCGAGCATCCATCATCGTTCTGGCCGTCGCGACCGGGGCGTGCCCGAGATCCGACAGCGCGACCGACGCGCCGCGGGCACTCACCATGGTCGAGATCACTTCGGACCAACCAGGCGCCTCGGCGGTCGCCGTCGACGCGACCCACGTGTATTGGAATCACGTAGGGAGCGGGACGGTGCGAAAAGCGCCGCGAACCGGGGGAGAGATCACGACACTCTATGACGACCAGTCGCAGGGTTCGGCGGGAGGCGGCCGATCGATCGCCCTCGATCGAGACCACGTGTACTTCGACGATGGATTCGCGCTCCGCCGCGTTCCAAAGGCCGGAGGGCCACCCGAAACCGTCGGCAAGTTGCCGATCCTCCCGGCCTGGGTCACGGCAGACGGCGACGGTGCCTACTCGCTCGGTATTCGAGGCGTCTCCTCGCACAGCGAAGGCGAAACCAACACGACCCCTTCGTCCGAGCCAGAGCCTTGCGACCTCGCCGTCGACGCCACGCACCTCTACTGGGCAGGCTCGCAAGGGGTGAGGACCATGCCGAAGGGCGGCGGCGAGGTCGAAACACTGGTCGAAGGCCCGTTCTCGTTGGGGCTCTGTTCCCTCGCGCTGTCGGAGACACACGTATTTTACTGGCGAAGCGGGACGGACCGAGGGGTGCACGCGGTGCCGAAGTCGGGCGGGGCTTCGAAGCTCCTCGCGTCGACCTACCGTCCCCCCGCCGACATGGCCGTGGGGCAAGGGGTTCTGTACGTGCTCGAGGGAAGTGGTCAGGTCCTTGGCGTGGATTTGGCGTCCGGCGACGTCGAGCGGTTCAAGGTCTACGTGCCCGGGGGCGGCGTCAGCTCGAGTTGGGGTGGCCTTGCGGTCGACGGAGATCACATCTTCGCGGCGCGCGGGGGCGCCTACTTCGGCGGGCCCGTGCACATCGATCTGACCAAGCCGAACGCAGGATCCGAAGTCCCGCCGCCCAAGTACAGCGGGGCGGTGGTTGCCCTGCGGTTGGGTCCCGCCCAAGACTGACCTGCCGACCCTCCCCGCGTCGCTCCCGACATGTCGTCTGCGCGCCACGGAGCGTGAATTCTGGCCACACGGCCGAAATTATAGCGACGAGAAAAACACAATGATTTCCGAGGTCGGACGGTGGCATGGACCCTGCACAGGCTTCGGTCATGACCCAACACCGACGAATTGCCTCCGCCGTGCTCATGGGCGCCCTCATGCTGGTCAGTGCGCCAACGAGCACCTACGCTCAGACCCACGCGGCCGTATCTGGAGAACGCGGCTCTCTCGAGCTGACCAACCCCGTCGCCACCGTGCCCATGCCGCCCGCGCACGAAGAGACCACGTCGCGCATCCGGAGACTCCGACGCGCGGGTT
This sequence comes from Myxococcota bacterium, assembly GCA_039028875.1. Classification (GTDB taxonomy): domain Bacteria; phylum Myxococcota_A; class Polyangia; order Polyangiales; family Houyiibacteriaceae; genus SG8-38. The sequence continues at coordinate 35,135 of JBCCHE010000029.1, forward strand.
GGGCCACGACGGCGATCGGCGGAACAATGTTTGTCGCCGGGTTCGCGCGGCTTCTGGTTCCGCCGTGCCGCAACGTGGTGGTGTGCTGGGAAGAAGATGAGTTCATTCCCATCATCCAAGGCGGCATTCTCATGGGCAACGGATTCGCAGTCGCGACGTTCGTTGGCCTCCCGCTCTTGATCCGGGCGCGCAAGCTCAATAGAAACACCACCCGCGCCGACAAGCGCGAACTCACAGTCCGGCCAACCACAGGAGGCGCGGTCCTCGTAGGCACCTTCTAAGGATGAGCCACCGGACGGGCCGACGGGACGCCCACCTCGATGGTTTCAGGGGCCGTGGAACCTCACGGTGAAGTTGAGGAAGGCGCCCTTCTTGGCGTCCTCCTCGAAGGTCCGCGGGTCTCCCCAGATGTTGACCTCGAACTTGCCTTCGCGCTTCTTTCCGTTTGGGTGCTCACCGAGTGGGATCGCCCACGGCACGGGTATCTTCACGGAGGGGACCCCTTTCGGTGCCACCATCTTCGGGACGGCTTTGATCTTGGGGACGGTCTTTGGGGCCTTCGCTCCACGCTTGTCGGCTTGTTTGGCAAGTTGCTTGAAGACGATCTTCAACACCTTCTGATCGACATCCTTGCAGAGCTGCTCGTTGAAGTACTTCGCGGTCTTCGCTTTGTTCGAACGGCCCGGGACGATTTTCTGCACCTTCTCGCCCGACTTCTTGCAAGCGCGGTAGAGGTCTTGCTTCGTTCGGTTCGGCAGCTTGGGTGGCATGGGCGCTCCTCTCTCGAGAGAGAGAATGCGCGGTTTCGGCAGGAACCACAAGGCCGCGTCACGTGGTTGTCGCAGCTCTAGCGGTTTCACGCGAGCACTCGAAGCGGCGCGATGCCTGATCCCTACTCGGGGGCGAGGTCGTGCCACGCCTTGTCGCCAAAGTGGAACCATCGGTCGATGCGTGCGCCGTCGAAGTGGAATCGAAGATGTGGGCCCGAGATCGGACGTTGGAGCGCCTTCGGACGAAACGCCGCAAGGCAGTCTCCGCCGGGATCCCGAACACTTCGATAGGCGACCCCGTTGGATCCCCCCGAACGCAAGGCGCGCGCAAGCGACTGACTCGCCGAATAGTCGTCCGGGTCGTGAACGACGTCGAAACCTCGACGCACATCGTGAAACCGCGCGTCGACCGCCGCGACGAGCGCACGAAGCTCCATCGAGGTGCCAAGGGGCTCTCCGGTGCTGGCGAAGAAGAGCCCCACGTGATGCGCCTTCTCGCGCACCGCGGTCCGCAGCGCGCGAGCGCAATAGTAGACTCCCCATGCACCGTCCGTGAAGCGCGATGGCCAACCGACGTGGGTGAAGGGCGCCATCAACCACGAAGCCCCGGCACCGCTGACGCGCTCTTCTGGCGGCACCAAGGAGATCTCGCCTATCTGGTCTCGCACACGCGGGTTGGTCAGGGTCTCGAGCGCCATCAGGCTCTCCCAGTCCTCGGGGTCGGCGATGCGTTCGAACAGATCGATCGGCGGGAAGCGAGAGTTCACGACGCGATAGCTCTTCGCCCATCGAACGCGGCGCTTGGGGGCTCGGCTCGCCACGCTACCCCCGGACGAAATCGAGATACTCCCGCACGCGCGCCAAGTCGACGACGCGACCGCCGAGTGCGTGCGCGAGCGCCGACCGCCTACCGAACGCTTCGTTTGGCTTCTGCATCCAAGCGTCGGCCTGCTCAGGGTTCGGGAACAAGAGTTGAAGCGCTTTGTAGATGCCGAGGACGTAGCTCACCCGCTCGAGGGTGTCGTGAGCCAGCTTTCCGCCCTTCCCTTTCTTCCACGCGTAATATGTGGTTCGGCTCGGCCTCCCCAACAGCACCTGCGCATCACCATCACGAACGCCCCAAGCCTCCATGATGCGAAAGAACCCGCGCTTCGCGGCCCCATGATCGATCGAGGGCGCCGCGGAGTCGATACGCTGTGCCGCTTCTGCAGACATAGTCTGAATCTGAACTACTTTTTGTTTTTAGTCAAGATCCGCACTCTACCATCGCCGTCCAGTATGGCCATCTACCGCTTGTCAGATCTGCACTTTGCCAAGGTCGACGTGGAGCTCGGGGCTGCCCCGCCAAAGGTCCTCCACCCAGGCCACACTCTCAGCCACGGTGGGGTGGGGATCGCCCATCGCGACCTGCCAGTGCTGAGGCGCCGGTGCGGTGGCAACGTAGTTGAGGATCGCCCGAAGCCGGAGGAGGTCGTCGATGAGCTCTAGTTGCTCGAAGTCGATGGCGTACTCGTCGCGGTATCCCCGGACCAGCATCGCCAGAACCTCGCCAGCACGACCGGGAGACGCGTCCGCAACCCGGTGACTCGGGTAGAAGTAGTGCCCAAACAACAGAACCGCGAAGTCCATCGCACGCCAGCCGTAGCAACCCAGATCGAAGTCGATAAGCTCGACCTCGCCGTCCTCGAACAAGAAGTTCCCCGCGTGCAAATCCCGATGCACGAGCCCGTAGTGACGGGGCAGCGCTGGTCGAGTTCGCATCTCGTCGGTAAAAGCCACCATGGCCGCACATACGTCTGGGTCGAACGCACCCGGCAGCGGCTCGGGGAACCGCGAAAGGTCTGATTCGAACCAAGATTTTCGGTCTTTGTCGGCGGGCAAGTGCAGCGCGTCTGAGACTCGGTGCATACGCCCGATGGCACGGCCGAGGGTCAGGAATAGGTCATCGTTCCACTCGCGGTCGACCTTCGGGTCGAGCAAGCGACCGGCGAAACGTTCGAAGCACGAGACGTGAAACGTGCCTGCGTCGACTTCAATGCTCTCGAGAAGCTGGCCCTTCTTGGACCGAACCGGCGTACTCACCGTACATCCATGCCGCCTCAGGTGGTCGAGCCATATGAGTTCGCCTTCGATCTCACCTCGTTCGCGGGTCGCCCCGTCGCTGACTCGTATGATCACAGGGTCGCCGTCCTTCGACTCCGTCGCGAACACGTGGTTCACGCCGTCACGCACGAGCACGGTCTTGTCGGGTCGGAAGCCCCAGTGATCCACGCACTGCACGAGCGCGTCGCGGTAGGGCGCAGACTGGGCAACAGGCAATAGGCTCGGATTCATGGTGGGGTTCGCTCGCGCGCCCGTGGTGCATCCACGAGGTCGTCGGCACAGGTTGGATGTCGACCTCAGATCGGGACGCCCTTTGTTTTGGCGCGCGCTTTGATGGTCGGGTTCTTGAGGAGTGAAGCCGTCAAGGGCGGTACGGTGGCGTCGATCAGCGCCCGACCGATCGCATCGACGTCTGAAGGAGACGAGTTCGGGTCCATGGTGTTGGCGCCTCGTTCGATCGGGCTCCCGGGCGCGAGGTCGAAGCCGTTGGTATTCGGGAAGTTGATGACCTCTGGCAAGAGCCGTGCTTCCACTCGGTACTTGAACGAAGACCCCTTCTTCTCGACCCGCACCTTGACCTTGGCGGTCAACCGAAGCGCATTGCCAAATTGCGGCTTCGCCTTCTTCTTGGGTTTGTCGGCGGGCGAGGTGCTGAGGTTAGAGGGCAGCTTCTTCTTCATGGCGTCGATCGACGCTTTGGTGAGCTTGGCACGAACCTTCGGGGCCGCAGCGGTCGCGGGCGCCCCAGCAAAGGTCAGCTTGGCGCGAAGAACGACGTAGACCTTCTTGTACTTCGAACCCGCCATCGCACCACCTCCTCGGCACACTACCGCCGACGAATCTATCTCCGGTGGTGCCCCGTGGCAACGACGATTCGACCTTGGTCGTCCGCGACATCCTCGGCGAACCGGCCCGTGGCGTTCGTTGCTGCGAGGGATCGAGACCGCGACCTCATCGAGGGAGCGTCGGGCGGGCACGAATGATGGTTGACGGGCGGCGGACAGTCATGGCTATGATCCCGCCCTACCCACGAGGCACCCAGGATGGACCACGACATCGTCGACCACGACGCATGGCTCCGCGCACGAAAGGAGCTGCTCGCCCGCGAAAAAGAGTTCACCCGGGCGCGCGACGAAATGACCAAGGCCATTCGCGCCCTCCCGTGGGAGAAGGTCACCAAACCCTACGCGTTCGAAGGCCGAGAGGGTCGAGAAACCCTCGCCGATTTGTTTGGCCCTCACCAACAGCTGGCGGTGTACCACTTCATGCTTGGGCCGGGATGGGCTCAAGGGTGCCCGAGCTGCTCGCTCTTGGCGGATAGTTTCGACGGAACCCCCGCGCACCTCGCGGAGCGCGACGTATCATTTGTCGCCGTCTCGCGCGCACCGCTTCTTGAGATCCACGCCTACCAGCAGCGAATGCAATGGCGCTTCAAGTGGGTGTCGTCCAACGGTTCCGACTTCAACGTCGACTTCGGCGTGTCCTTCCCCTCTGGCGCAGAGGGCAACCAAGGCGACGCGGCCACTTACAACTACACGCCGATGACAGACGCCGGCGAAGAGATGCCGGGTGCGAGCTTCTTCTACAAAGACGGTGACGACATCTACCACACGTACTCGACCTACGGCCGCGGTCTCGACGTGCTCATCGGCACCTACAACTGGCTCGACCTGGCGCCAAAGGGCCGCGACGAGGACGACCTCGAGTTCACGATGGGCTGGGTCCGCCGACACGACGAGTACGAATCACGGTGAGGGAGTTGCACTTGGTTTCGGACACTCCACCAAACCGGGCAATGTCGCCCAAGGCGCGCCGGTAGTCACATATGGAAGAGCTCCGATGGATCTGGGATCTTCTGCGGGAATGGGTGCCCACGCTCGTCGTGCTTCTCATCGGGACTGGGCTCATCTCCGGAGCGCGATACGTGCTCCTTGGTCGCTGGGGGCCTCCCCCAGGCCAGGGCCGGATGACGCGGCAGATCCTGATCGTCGCGTTGTCGGGGATCGCGCTGGTGGTCTTCATCCTGTCGCTGCCCATCGGCGACGCCGCCCGCGGGCAGCTCCTGAGCTTGCTCGGGCTGCTGATCACCGCGGCCGTCGCCCTCTCCTCGACCACCCTCCTCGGAAACGCCATGGCCGGCTTCATGCTGCGCGCCATGCGGAACTTCCGCGCGGGCGACTTCATCATCGTCGAGGAACATCGCGGCCGCGTGTCTGAAAAAGGCTGGTTACGCACAGAGATTCAAACCGAACGCCGGAACCTGACGACCCTCCCGAACCTCTACTTGGTCACCAACCCGATGACCGTGATTCGATCGTCGGGAACGTTCATCTCGGCCACGGTGTCGCTTGGCTACGATGTGCCTCGCGCGAAGATCGAGCAGTGCCTGCTCGATGCAGCACACGATGCAGACCTCGAAGACCCCTTCGTGTTCGTGACCATGCTTGGAGACTTCTCGATCACCTACCAAGTGGCCGGCTTCCTCGAAGAGGTGAAGTACCTGATCAGCGCCGAGTCCAAGCTTCGCGGCTGCATGCTCGATGCCCTTCACCGCGCAGGTATCGAAATCGTGTCGCCCACCTTCACCAACCAACGGCGACTCGACAGCTCGCAGGTGTTCATTCCGAAGGATGCCCGCACCCGCAGGAGGGCCAGCGACGCCGACCGTTCGACCCAACCGGAAGAACGGATGTTCGACAAGGCCGAGCAAGCGGAGAGCGACGCCAAGGTGGAGGAACAACTCAAGGCCGTGACGGAAGAAATCGACGCGCTCAAGAAGTCCGACACGAACGACGACACCACCAAAGCACGAATCGAAGAGCTCAAACAGAAGCGAGACACCCTCGACGAGCGCGTTCGGGCGCTGGCCGAACAGAAGAATATCCCAGAGAACGGCGACGGCGCGGGCTAGCCGAGCTCGAGGGCAATACCGACGATGAGCTGGTAGTCGTTCTGCTCGATGGCCGGATCGGTTGGCTCGGGGGGCGGAGCAGGCGTTTCGGTTCGAAGGAACAGGAACGATATGTCGAGATCGATCGCGCTGGTGAGCTCGACCGACAGGTCGGCCTTGCCGGTATGGTTGGTGTTGCCGATCGTGGTCACGACGAGGTTGGTGAGCCAGCTGACGGTGAAATCGACGTCGCCCGTGATGTCGAAGTCTGCGTACGTGTAGAGCGGAATGAACACGTCGTTTTGCGGGTTCGACCCCTCGACCTGCGAGGCGTCCCGGTATTTCAAGAACTGATAGCCGACACCCGTTTGGAAGTCCCACTTCACCTTGGGCTTGTCGATGATGTGGACGCCGGCACCCGCGGCGGGCGTCGCTCGAAACTGAATGTTCTGGAACCTGTCGTTGAAGAGCTGGCCGAACGCCGGCGCAACAAACCAGCGGCTCGAGAGGAACACCTTGAAGTCGAACTCACCAAGGTGGCGATTGACGTTCTGCTGGCCTCCGGTTCGGCCGAAGCTCGAGTTGTAGTTCAGATCGAGCAAGGTCATGCGGTCCTCGCGAACCACGTTGAACAGAATGTCGTAGGTGAGCTGATCGGTGTTGCCTCGGTTGAGGGTCAACCCGAACCGTAGCTTCATTGACCACCAGTCGCGCTCCCGTTCACCGCCAGCGACGATCGACTCGAGCTCGGCCCGATCGAACGTCCGAGTCCCCTCCTCGGTTTCGACGATGACCTTGTCTTGCGTGATCACCGCCCGGCCCGTCGCACTCAGCCGGTCGTCGAACACGTAAGTGTTCACGTTCGGGGAATGGACTTCGACGACGTCTGCGAAATCGATGTTCTGCATGTCGAGCTTGTCGCTGTCGAACTCGAGGTTGTCGTCGCGCATGCGCTTGACCTCGCCCTTGATCCACTCGCCCGACACCATTTGCACCCAATCGAACGTGTCCCCAAAGTTGATCGTGTAGGAATCTGGTAGACCGGCTTCGGCCTGCGCATTGAGGTCCGCCAAGCTCGCCTTCACCGTCTCGATCGCCGCATCGCTCTCGGTCGGTTCGAGCGGCACGCCCCCAGGAAGGATGATGACCGCTTCGGTGACCTCGGTCACCGCCGGCGCTGTCTCCACCGCTACCTCATCCCCCTCATCACGATTGGCGGCTTCGGGATGTTCCGCTGTCGGCTCCTCCGGAGCCGCCCCTTTGGAAGCGGCATCTTGGGCGGCAGCGAGTCGTGGATATAACGAGACCGCCGCCAGCAGGGCTGTGAGAATGAGCGTGGCAGCGGGGCGAACGAGAGACGTTTTTTGCTTCATTGAGGGGCCGGTTATAAACGCGGGCCTGGGCGCGGTAAAGGCCTGCAATCGGGTTTTTTAGACGCGCGTTCGGGTCGGGGCTGGTCACGCCGGGCCGGACCCCGGCGGTCCAGAAGGAGGATCGCGCCGAGGGCCCTCAACCGGGGGTGAGAGGGGTCCGGGGCAGCCCCGGACGAGCTCTGGGCTCGCTTGACGCGGCGCAACCCCATCCCTATGCGCTCGATAGAACTTTCATGTCCCTTGGCCGTGTCTTCATCTTTGTTTCCGTGATCGTCGGCCTGTCGTTCGCGATTCACTACTACCTTTGGGTACGTCTCGTCCGCGACCCCGGTCTCCCTGACCCCTGGCGACAGTTGGCCACGTTCGCCTTGATCATCCTAGGCCTCTCCATCCCGGCATCGATGCTCGTCTGGCGCGTGCTCGCGAGAACCTACGCCATCCCGATCGCCTGGTTCGGCTACATCTGGATGGGCGTCATGTTCGTGACGCTGGTGTTGCTCTGGAGTGGCGAACTGGCTCGATGGGGATGGATTCAGTACGCCAAGGCAGCCTCGGTCGACGCCGGCCGTCGTGAGTTCCTCGCGCAGCTCCTGGCGGGCGGCACCGGCGCACTCGCGCTCGCCGTGTCGGGCTGGGGCGTGTGGTCGGCGATCCGGCCGGTCGAAGTCAAACGCGTGTCGGTCTCTCTCAAAAACCTCCCCGCATCGCTCGACGGTTTCCGTTTGGTTCAGCTGAGCGACGTCCACGTCGGCCCAACCATCGGGCGGGGATTCGTCGAGGACGTCGTGAGCAAGGTCAACCAGCTAGACGCAGACGCCATCGCCATCACGGGCGACTTGATCGATGGCACCGTCTCGGAGATCGGCGACGCGGTCAGGCCTCTCGGCGAGATGAAGTCCGCCCATGGGACGTTTTTCGTGACCGGGAACCACGAGTACTACTCGGGAGCAGACCAGTGGCTCGCCTTCCTCGATGGAATTGGCGTGCGCACGCTGCGCAACGAGTGCGTCGCCCTTGGCGAGGGCGATGACTACCTGCAGCTTGCCGGAGTCGATGACTGGACCGCCCACCGCTTCGGAAACGGCCACGGGTCGGACATGGCCCGCGCGCTTTCGACGCGAAAGGCCGACAAACCGGTGGTGCTCCTCGCCCATCAGCCCGTTCACTTTGACCAGGCGCGAGAGCACGAGGTCGACCTCCAGGTCTCCGGACACACGCACGGCGGGCAGATCTTCCCGTTCGGCATTCTCACCAAGCTCGTGCAGCCATTCGTCTCGGGCCTACACAGGCGAGGCGCATCGCAGATCTACGTCAGCTCAGGCACTGGATACTGGGGTCCACCCATGCGAATCGCGGCGCCGGCCGAAATCACCCTGATCGAGCTCCACTCGGAAGGGGTCGCCTGAGCCTCAGGGGCACCGAGTGTCGAAGTCGTCCCGGATCGCCCGAAGCCATGGGTCCTCTGGCACGTCGGGCCGTGCGAGGAGCCCGTCGATCGCGTCGAGCGCCGCCGCCCGGTCCGCATCACTGCCGCCGCGCAGAACGAGTTCGAACGAGGCAAGCGCCGTCTCCCGCGTCTCACCGGCGTAGGCAGCCCGAGCGAGCGATGTTCGGGCTTCGTCGAGGTCGCACGCTGCCAGTGCTGCGAGGCCCCGGTAGAGCTCGATGGTCGTGAACCCCGGGTACATGTCGGTCGCTGCGCCCAGCACCTGGTAGGCTTGACGGGCCGCTTCCCTCTCCCCCTCGGTGAGGTAGCGACGGATGCCCCTTCGGTTGCCGTCCCGGGCCATCGGACGAAGTTCACGCAGCCCCTGGAGCCATCCCTGAAGCGCGCCTGCGTTTCGATGGTGGCCAACCCATTCCATCTCGCGCTCGATCTCTTGGGAGGTCACGTCCGACTCGAGCATGCGCCCCGGCCCAAAGCCCGGTCCGACGACCTCGAGCGGCGTCAACGAAGCTGCCACATCCTTTCGAACGAAGAGCGATTGCCGGTCTTGTGTTTGTCCGAGAACCCAATCAGGGTCGCCACGCAAAACCTCGACCGCAGGCAACTGCGCCGCCCTGGTGTGGTCCACCACGACCGCCGTCACGTCGTGGGCGCGCAAGAGGCTTCGGAGCGCCACTGGATCGCTAAACGCGTTTGTCACCTGCCGAACCCATGCGGGGCCGTAGAACGGTACCCGGCCATCGACGAGAAACGTCGCGTCAGGCACCGCGAACATGAGCGGCCAGCTGTCCTGCATCGGAGCCATGATGCGCGGCGCCTCCACGTGCTCCTCGAGGACCTCCGCGGCAGCCCACGCATGGCCGAGACGAGGCTCGCCAAAGCCAAACGGTACAAAGGGCTCGAGCCGAGGACCAAGCACCAGCGCCCAGACCATCGAAACCGCCAAAGACCCCGCCACAAGTCGCGAGCGCGTTTCCGCCCACGTCGTTTGCGCCAATCCAGCCGCCACGAACGGGGCCGACAAGAGCAACTCGTGAGCAACGAAGCGGATCGAACGAAACGCCATTGCGCTCAGAATCACGCAGAGCACCGCGTACACCAACCCGAAACGCCCTGTCCGAACGACCCGCTGAAACGTGAACAAGACCAAGATGGTCATGACCATCGGGGCCAACAGGAGGTAGAGCGGCTGGCCGGGCGACCATGGGCCCCATTCGATCACGACTTCACGATAAGCCGGCACGAACACATGCGCGACGGCGTCGGTCACGATCGAAACGCCGAAGGGCGTGCACGCGGTCGCCAGGAGTTGCAGCGCGAGTAGGACCAACATGCGCTTCAGTGCATTGGTACGGACTGAGACAAAGACGGCCACCACGGAGATCAAGAGCCCGAAGAGGTGCGAACCGTGGAGATTCACCCAGACGACTTGCATCAACCCGACGCCGAACCAAATCCAACCGACCCGCCTTCGGCTCAGGGCGTCATCATAGAGCGCGCGAATCGCGAGCAGCAGGACGGCCGGGAATAGCAGCCCAACGAGCTGAGGTCGCACTGTGAACCGGATGCGGGCGAACGGCGCCGCGACGAGCACGAGAGCCGCGGCAATCGGGCCTGCGGACGGCGCCGAAGGCACGAGGCGAGTCGCCAGCTTGACCAAGAGATAGCCGGTCGCACCGATCGCCACGCACTTGATCATGATCAGCGCGTTGGGGCCAAACGCGTCGTAGACGAGCCAAGTGAGTAGATCGTAGCCCCACTCGTAGTTGCTCCAGGGTTGAGGCTCTGGCTTCCAGAACGAGAACGGATCGGTCTTCGGGACCCTACCGAGCGTCGCAATCTGACGCCCTTGTGCGAGGTGCCCGTAGGCGTCGATGTTGTAGAGCGGAAACGCTGCCACAGCAGCAAGCGCGACACCACACAACCACGCACTCGACGCCGCAACACCCCTCACGGGGCTAGTCTCAACTGAGGGAGTACGCCGCGTCAAGACGGCGTGACGCTTACACCACGTGCGCGAGTGCCTTGTCGAGCGTCTCGTGCTGCCAGACGAACCCAGCCTCGTGAAGCGAGCTTGGGATCACACGAGCGCCACCGAGAAGCATTTCGTTGGCCATCTCCGAGCCGAGGGCCATGCGTAACGCAAACTTGGGTACCGGAAACACGGCGGGGCGTTTCAGCGCGCGCCCGAGTTCGACGGTGAACTCGGAGTTGGTCACGGGTTCGGGCGACACCATGTTGACAGGCCCACGAAGGGAGCTCCGCTGAACGGCGAAGACGAGTGCTGACACGAGGTCGTCGAGGCTGATCCAACTCATGTACTGTTGCCCATCGCCGAGGCGTCCCCCGACCCCGAACAGGAACGGCGTCTTCATCTTGGCAAGCGCACCACCGTCCTTGGCGAGCACGATCCCGATTCGCGCATGGACCACGCGAATCCCGGCAGCTTGGGCGGGTGCGGTCGCGGATTCCCAATCTCGACAAACCTCCGCGAGGAACCCTTCGCCCAACGAAGCATGTTCATCGACGACTTCTTCGCCCCGATTGCCGTAGTAGCCAATGGCCGACGCCGAGATCAGAAAACGCGGCAAGGGATCGAGCCGCGACAAGGTCTGCGCGATCAACTCGGTACCCTGGACGCGACTCTCGCGAACTCGTCGCTTCCTTGCCTCATCCCAACGGCCACTGGCGATGTTCTCCCCTGCGAGATGAACTGCACCAGCCAAGCCAGCGAGTTTCGAGTCGTCGATCTCGCCCCCCGGAACGTCCCACCGGACCTCGTCCGCACCTTGCGGCTCGCGACGAACCAAACGAAGCACCTCAAACCCCTGCGCGGCGAGCGAGGCGACCAGCGCCTTTCCTACGAGCCCAGACGCACCGCTCACGATAACTTTCCCGCCCTGCTCCATCTTGGAAGGGTGTCCCGGCTACCGGCGGACGCAAGCCTTGTTTTTTACACGTGGCCCGCCCGCCCAACAGTGGCTATGGTCCACCACCTTGAGAGCCCTATTCATCGCCCCCCAAGCGTTCACGTCGAGCGGAGACGCCATCGACGTGAACACCTTGGCCAAAGTGCTGCGACGAGCCGACCATTCGGTGGGACTCGTCTCACCGCTGTACGGCCATGTCGACACGGCCAAACTGGCGCTGGCACGTCGCCTCACCAAGCTAGAGTTCTCGCTCGGCGACCGGGACTGGTCCTGCGAGATCTACACAGGCCGTAGCCCCGACGGGGTTGACCTCACCTTCATTGGCAACGAGGAAGTTCTGCTTTCGGCCGACACGCTCGAGGCCGATGGAGAACAGCTCGCGGCCTCGCGCGTGGGGGTCTTCGCCTCTGCGGTGGTCGAGCTCGTCCGGGATCGACGAGCAGACTACGACCTGGTCCACGGACACGGCTGGGTCGGCGCAGCTTGCATCGAGCTTCTGCACCAAGCTTTCCCTGACCTACCCACCGTCTTGACCGTCTACGACGCGGCGGCGCAGGGGCGATTCGACGGGCGCGATGCGGCCTGGGTCGGCACCGACAGCAAGGGTGGAAAGGAAGGGGTCAACGCACTACGTGCCGGTCTCTCCACCGCGGACCGCGTGGTCACCCTGTCGCCCAACTACGCGCACCGGTTACAACGCGCTGGCGAAGGCGACGGGCTCAGCGACGTCTTCACCGAGATCCGAAACAAGCTGGTGGGGATTCGACACGGCATCGACCCGTCGCTCTGGAACCCAGCCACCGACGGACACCTGGATTCCCGCTTCGACCCCTTCGACTTGGGGGGCAAGGAGAACTGCAAGGCCGAGATCCAACGCGAGTTGACCCTTCCGGTTCGAAGCGACGTGCCCCTCTTCGGCGCGATCGGCACGGTCGACGACGAGGGCATGCGGTTGCTCGCGAAGATCGGCCCAGACCTGCTCCGAAACGAAGTGCAGCTCGTGGTGCAGCTTGCCGGCGACGGCGAACTAGTCGCGATATACGAAGAGCTCTGGGACCAATGGCCCGATCGAATCCAGATCAAGACGGGCGAGGACGAGGCTTTTCGTCATCAACTCATCGGCGCGGCTGACTTCATCGTCGCGATGGAGCGGCCCGCCCCGAACGACAACCTCCAGATGCTCGCGCAGCGCTACGGTGCGGTACCCATCGTCCACCGTGACGGCAGTCTCTCCGACGAGGTCGTGGATGCAGATGCTTCGCTCCTTACCGGCTCAGGCCTGCTCTTCGACGAGATGGAGTCCGGCTCCGTGCTGGCCGTGCTTCAACGCGCGGCGGCCGTGTTCGCCAACAACAAACCGTTTGCGGCACTGCAAAGTCGAATCATGCGCATCGACCACTCCTGGGAACGGACCACCCGCCTCTACGAACGCGTCTACCGCAACGCGGTCGAAGCACACAGCTGATCAGGCCGCTGACTTCAAGACGGGTTGCTCGGGTCGACGCGGAGCGCTTTGTCGGGAAGCTTGGCGTCGCTAGGGCGCAGGTACGTGGGCTCGAGCGACGCGAGGTCCGAAGGTCCGCTCGAGCGCATGACGTGCGACACCTCGTCGACCAGCGCTCGCGGCGCAGGCGACACGACGATGTCGCTCGAAAAGAGTGCGCCAGGAAAGACCCGACGAAGGGCGTCAAGATGGGATGACGCCCCGGCACCGCAGAAGGCAACGGGTTCGCTTACGACTGCATCCGCGAGTAGGGAAAGCACTTCCTTGGGAGAACCGAAGGCGGAACCCACGAGTTCTTCATCCGAGCCTCCACCGAAACGAAACGCGCCTCCAAAGAGGTCGCCTCGGTAAGCGTTCATGAGCGCGACACAAACCAAAGACGTCTCGGTCTCGATCGACCGGGCCAAGACACGGAGGGAGCTCACGCCGAAGATGGGCACATCAAGCGCAAGCGCGATGCCCTTGGCGGCACTGAGTCCGACGCGGAGGCTGGTGAACTTTCCAGGTCCGACACAAACACCGACCCCCTGGATCTGGTTCCGCCGGACGCTGGCTTGGTCGAGTACGGTGTCGATGTGACCGAATAGGTTTTCACCGTGACGTTCCGACGATTGCCAGGAAGATGCACCGAGTACGTGCCCTTCGCGGGCGACGGCGATCGCTCCGTACTCGGTGGCGGTGTTCAAACACAGGATGGCCATGGCTTGCTTGACGCATGCCTAGCCGCAGACTAGCGTCCGCGCCAACGAATGGGGGCCGTGAGCCTTGGCTTGCACGCCGATCCGCACGAATGAGCACTACTTCAAAAGACGGCGCAAAGTCGAAGAAGGGCAAGAAGTCGAAAAAGGGGGATGGCTGGAAGTCGAACCTGCTGACGATCGGCGGTGCGCTGATTCTCGCCATTTTCATCCGTATCACGCTCTTCGAGGCGTTTGCGATCGATGGCCCCTCGATGGAACCCACCCTCCTCGACGGCGATCGGGTCGTCGTTGCCAAGTACCCGTTCGGCCTCTTCCTCCCGTTCACGCATGAGGCCATGTTCAACTGGGGCGGGCCCGACCCGGGTGACGTCATCATCCTGCACAGCCCGGCCGACAACGAAGACATCGTTAAGCGTGTCATCGGCGTTGGAGGTGACGAGATCCTCATTCGCGGCGGCAAAATCTACCGAAATGGCGAGGTACTCGAAACACTCGAAGTCGGCCCCTGCTTGCGCGACGAACAGAAGAACATCGACAGCAGCTGCATGATCTACGAAGAGACCGTCGACGGCGTGGCTCACCGAATGAGCCACTCCAAACATGACTTCCCGCTCGATCGCCTGCCGGTACGGATCCCAGAGGGCCATGTCTATGTTCTCGGGGACCACCGCGACAGTTCGAACGACAGCCGCAACCCACTCATCGGTGCCGTCGAGAACTCGCGTATCAAGGGCAAGGCGCTCTTCATCTACATGTCGTCGAAGAACGCGCGCGACGCGCTCTGGAATCGCATTCGTTGGTCGCGCGTCGGTAGCAACGTCAACTAGCACACGAACCTCGCGAAGGCGGCGCATGGCCCAAGAGGGGGGGTTCAGGCTAGGCTCGGGCACGATGGGCTTAGGCTCGGAGATCTCTCAGTACCTGCAGGACGAGATCGGCACCCTCCACAAAGAGGCGCCGGAGGCGATCGCCCTCGTCTATCCGAGCCCCTACCGGGTCGCAATGTCGTCGCTCGGCTTTCAGACGATCTACCGAACCTTGAACCACACCGAAGGCCTCGCCGCGCACCGCGCCTTCCTTCCAGATGACGTCGATGCTTGGTTTCGGGCGCGCGCACCACTGGTGACATACGAGCAGAAACGGCCCGTCTCCGATTACCCGATCGTGGCTTTCTCAGTCGCCTACGAAGCCGAGCTGGCCGGCGTGATCCAGACGCTCGAGCTGTCAGGCATCTCTCCGCTGCACGAAGAGCGCGCCATCCGAGATCCGCTGGTAATCGCCGGCGGCCCGCTCACCTTCAGCAATCCACTCCCGTTGGCTCCATACGTCGATGCCATCGTGATGGGCGAAGCCGACGAGTCGATCCTTGAGGTGGTTCGCACGGTGTTTGACTCGGACTCACGACTGAGTGCGCTTCGGACGCTGGCGGAGCATCCGCACGTGTTCGTCCCGACCATGCATGGCGACATCTTGCCGCCGATCGACAAGGCCGATGGCGACGAGCTGCCCGCCTACTCGCAGATCATTACCCCGCACACCGAGCTTCGGAATATGTTCCTCGTTGAGCCCGAGCGGGGATGCCACCGTGGCTGCAGCTACTGTGTCATGCGCCGTTCGACGAACGACGGGATGCGTATCTTCGACAAGGAAAGGGTCTTAGGGCTCGTCCCCGATGCTGCCGAGCGCGTGGGGCTGGTCGGTGCCGCAACCACGGACCATCCTCAGATCACCGAGATCGTCGAGACACTCGCCGCCTCAGGCCGAGAGGTTGGGCTTTCGTCCTTGCGAGCCGACCGCCTCACCGAT
The DNA here is from genome assembly GCA_039028875.1 of Myxococcota bacterium. Taxonomy (GTDB): domain Bacteria; phylum Myxococcota_A; class Polyangia; order Polyangiales; family Houyiibacteriaceae; genus SG8-38. The sequence goes on from JBCCHE010000029.1 coordinate 50,659, forward strand.
TCGTTGGTCGCAGCACTCAGGCGCGGAGGCCAGGGGGTGCTCACGACGGCAAGCGATGGGGCGAGTCAACGAATGCGTGACGTGATTCAGCGTAGAACGAGTGAGGCCCAGCTGCGCAACGCGGCGGTGCTTGCTCGTCGGCACGGCATGAAACGGCTCAAGCTCTACCTGATGGTTGGGCTGCCTGGAGAAACCGACGACGACATTGACGAGATGGTGAGCTTCAGCCAAGAGCTCTCGGCGCAGATTCCGGTGTCGCTTGGGGTCGCGCCATTCGTGGCCAAACGCAACACCCCCCTCGACGGGGAAGCATTTGCCGGCATCGCGGCCGTTGATGCCAAGCTGAAGCGCCTTCGTCGAGGTGTGAGGGGCCGCGTCGACGTGCGGGCGACGAGTGCTCGCTGGGCTTGGATCGAGTACGTGCTTGCCCAAGGCGGGCGCGCCGAAGGACGCGCGGTGCTCGACGCCGTTCATGCGGGCGGACGCTTCGCCGACTGGAAACGGGCGTTCGAAGCCCTTCCCTCGGACAGACCGAAGCGCCGGCTTGTGCGACCCGGCAATCGTTTGGGCCGCGCGACAGCGTAAGGAGGGCGTCAGCCGAGAAAGCCTTTGGCCGCCGAAAGTGCGAAGTCGAGGTAGCGGCTCGGGGTCACGCCCATGATGACCACGTACAAGCCGGCAGCGAGGAGCGCGAGGCTCACCATCCACGACTTCATCGGAACGGCAATGGGAGCGTCTTCTTCGGGCTCCTTCATGAACAAGTAGACGATCACCTTGAGGTAGTAGTAGGCGCCGATCGCGCTCGCCATCACCCCAAGCACCGCAAGCCAAACGAGGCCCGCCTCCACCGCGGCGTTGAACACGTAGTACTTGCCGAAGAAACCGGCTGTGGGCGGCATGCCAAGCAACGACAGCACGCCAATGACGAATGGAATCGCAGCCGCAGGGTGGCGGCGGCCGGCACCGGCGAGGTCGTCGTAGCTCACAGCCTCCTTGCCCTTCGACCCCATCAAGACGAGCGAGCCGAACGCGAGTACGTTCGAAACGGTGTAGGCCGCCGTGTAGTAGAGGACCGCGCTGATTGCCGTCGGGCCCACCTCGAACGTCGCGGCGAGGCCGACGAGAATGTATCCAGCATGCGCAACCGAGGAGTAGGCCAGCATCCTCTTCACGCTCGACTGCGCGAGCGCCGCAAGATTGCCCCACAGCATGGTGACCACGGCGAGCGCAATCACGACAGGGGTCCACCCGGTGAACTGATCCATGCTTACTGCGTCACCGAATGTGCCTGCCAGAACCCTCACCAGGACCGCGAAGGCGGCGGCTTTGACGCCAACCGACATGAAGGTCGTGACGGGGGTGACCGCACCTTCGTACGAGTCGGGCACCCACATGTGGAACGGGACCGCGCCGACCTTGAACGCGAGGCTCACGATGATCATCACGAGCGCGAGGATTGTAAGCGAGGGGTCGGCGACCCCCTGGCGAATCGATTCTTGGATCCCGGCGAAATCGGTATGGCCGGTTGCCCCGTAGAGAAGCGCACTCCCAAACAAGAGGATCGCGGCCGCAAACGAGCCCAAGAGGAAGTACTTCACGGCTCCTTCGACCGCACGTGCACTCGTTCTTCGATAGGCGACCAGTGCATAGGCCCCGAGCGACATGGTTTCGAGCCCTAGGAAAAGGCTGAGGAGATCGACCGAACGCGCGAGGATCATCGCCCCGAGGGCGGTGAACAGCAGCAGCACGTAGAACTCGCCGCGCTCGAGGTCGTGCTCCTTGAGGTAGCCGCCCGCGAGAAGCGCACAGAGGCCGGCGCCGACGCAAATGACGACGTCGAAGAAGAAGCCCAGCTGATCAATAGCCAGGTAGCGCGTGACGAGCTCGGGCGCGGGTACGTCAGGCGCGCCTGCCACGCGTAGAGCCACCCAAGCCGAAACGAACAAGGCGATGGCCGTGAGCGGCGCTAATGCACCCCGGGCCTTCGTGAAGGCGTCGACGAGCATGATCACGAGCCCGGCCACGACGAGGACAATCAAGGGGGCGATGCCGGTGAGTTCCCCCATCATCGGTCATCTCCAACTCGGCCGAAGAAGGCATATGCGTCAGCATCGGTGGGCACGGTCGGCTCGACCGCCGAAAGCCTCGGCTTGGTAACACCCTTCGACTCTTGGTAGCGGACACTGAAGTCCGTGATGAACGCATCAACCGAGGGGTTCATCTTGTCGAGGAAGAACTTCGGGTACAGGCCAATCCAGAAGACGAGCGCGACCAACGGGATGAGAGCCAGGGTCTCTCGCCGGTTGAGGTCGCTGAGCTTTTCGTTGTCTTCGTGGGTAACCTTGCCCCAGAACATGCGGAGCACCGCATGCAGCATGTACACCGCCGCGAAAACGACGCCGGTCGCGGCGAACAAGGTCATGATGAACCACGAAGTGCCGAACCCGACGGCACCGCGCGAGAAGAACGACCCCGCGAGGATCATGAACTCCCCGACAAACCCGTTGGTTCCGGGAAGGCCAATCGAGCTCATCGTGATGATGATGAACACCGTCGCGTACCAGGGCATGACCTTCGCGAGCCCCCCGAAGTCGTCGAGCATCCGCGAGTGACGGCGGTCGTAGATGACCCCCACCAAGAGGAAGAGCGCCCCGGTCGACACACCGTGGTTGATCATCTGAAGGATTGCGCCGGACACGCCGTGACGGTTCATCGCGAAGAGGCCGAGCAAGATGAAACCCATGTGGCTCACGGAGCTGTATGCGACCAGCTTCTTGAGATCGCGCTGCACCCAGGCCGCGTATGCACCGTAGATGATCCCGATGACGCCTAGGGCGGCCAGAGCTGGGCCAATCGCTTGGCTCGCCACGGGGAAAAGAGGCATCGCGAAGCGGATGAAACCGTAAATCCCGAGCTTCAGGAGGACCGCAGCGAGGACAATCGACCCGCCAGTGGGGGCCTGGACGTGCGCGTCGGGAAGCCAGGTGTGGAACGGAAACATCGGCACTTTGATGGCAAACGCCACGGCGAACGCGCCGAACAACAGGTACTGCGGGACGGCTGGGAGCGTCAGTGTGGTGAGCTTCTCGAGGTCGAACGTGTAGTGGCCCGCGAGCTCTTTGTAGGTCGTCACGATGTAGAGGATCGCGACGAGCATCAGAAGGCTGCCCACGAACGTATAGATGAAGAACTTGAGCGCCGCGTAGACGCGATCTTTGCCGCCCCACACGCCGATGATGAGATACATCGGGACGAGCATGAGCTCCCAGAACACGTAGAAGAGGAACAAATCGAGCGCGACAAACGCTCCAAGCATCCCGAGCTCCAACATCAGGAACGAAAACGCGTACTCCTTGATGCGCGTGGTCACACCGCCCCACGAGGCGTAGAGGGCAACCGGGGTGAGCGCCGTGGTGAGCAGCACGAGCCAAAGTGAGAGACCGTCGATGCCGAGCTTGTAGGAAATCCCGAGCGACTCGACCCAGGTGACCTGCTCGACAAACCGGTAGCCCGCCGTCGAGTAGTCCGCCCACAGCAATCGCAAGCTCAACGCGAACTCCCCGAGCATGACCAGGAGCGAAAACCGCTTGATGGCGTTTTCGGCCGAGCGAGGAATGAGCAGGGTCGCCAGGGCGCCCACCATTGGCACAACCAACAACCAAGTTAGGATATGGTTCATTGCTGTGCCTCCGTCTGGTCTAGGAGGGCAGCGTGGGGCTGCAAAAGGTAGCCGTCTGGAAGGATCATCTCGCGCGATGATTTGGCCACGTTGCCGAAGGCGTTTCGTACCTCGACGGTCGCTTCGACCTTCACCCTCGGGACCATGAGCAGGTTGTCGACGCCTGTGCCACGCCCCATCGGAAGATCGATGACCGCGGGCGAATCGGGGGCGCCAAAGACCCGCGCGCCGTTGAGCCGGAGTTCAATCTGGCCGTCGTTCAGTCGGGCGGCCACGGGCAGCGTGCCGGGGTCGCGGCGCCATCCGGCGTCCAGCGCGTCGAGGGGAAGGAGCAACCATTCGTCGGTGAGCGTGAAGTGCCGCGACGCGCCGGTCCCTGGACTGAGCACGTACAGGACTGTCTCGCGAACATCATCCGTGGCGTAGCTGGGCGCGAACACCCGACTCGTACTCCAAGCGCCGTCGAACGAGCCGTCGGAGTTGGCGTCCCACCTGTACTCGTACCCAAGACCCGGGGCCGCGACGAGCTGTAGCGAATCGCCCACCAATTCCCCCTGCACGTGCGCACGAGGCGTCCAGAACATCGCCATCACCGCCGCGACTCCAACGACGACGACCATTCCGTACGTTTGCACCACGCCGTTTTGGAAGCGCGATAGCAACTCGCCGAGCCCGCGTGCGTTCAAACTCGGCAAACGGGTCAGGATCGCGTCAACGAAAGTGAGATCGGAGCGCCCGATCGTGGTGGCCACGGCTTTGATCGGGCCGATGATCGTCGCCTGATAGAGTTCATCCACCCGCCACTTGTCGAAGATGAAGGCGTACAGGCGCTTCGGCGCGCGCTCGGCGATCGGGTCGCGGCTCTTGTTGCGGTAGAGGACCCAGGCGAGCCCGATCCCAACGAACATGGCGGCGAACGCCAAGGCCGATGCGAGGTTGATGGTGAGCATGTCCTCGGGCAACTCGTGGCCAGCAACGGAGGCCTCCATCCAGTGACCCCACCAGCTCACGTCGGAGAGGTGCCAACCAAAGCCTGGCGCGATATGCGGGATCCCGAGAAAGCCAACGAAGAGGGCGCCGACACCGAGAATCACCAACGGCACCGCCATCGTCCAAGGAGACTCGTGCGGATGCGGGTCGTAGCCGTGACCGTCCTGAGACTCACCCGCGCTTCGGTACTCACCTGTGAACGTCAAGAAGTACAGCCTGAACATGTAGAAGCCAGTCATGACAGCGCCGAGCGTCAGCCCGATCAGAGTGAACCAACCCACCCCGACCATAAGTGGATCGTCATCGCGGAACGCCTGCGCCGCGGCACCGAGGAGGATCTCGTCCTTCGAAAAGAAACCGCTCGAGAAAGGGAAACCGGCGATTGCCAAGCAACTGAAGAGAAATGTCCAGCGCGTGATCGGCATGTGCTTCTTGAGGCCACCGAGCTTGAAGATGTCGGCGTCGCCGTGCGCGTGGACAGCGTGCATCACGGACCCTGCACCCAAGAAGAGGCACGCCTTGAAGAAGGCATGCGTGAACACGTGAAAGAACCCGGCCGCGAAGAACCCAACGCCGACCGCGGCGAACATGAACCCAAGTTGGCTGACCGTGGAGTACGCGAGAATCTTCTTCATCTCGCGCTGGGTCACCGCGATGGTCGCGGCGAGCAGCGCGGTAAGCGTCCCGGTGACCGCGATCACCGCCATCGCGACGTCAGAGGTGATGAAGAGCGGCGAGAGCCGGGCACAAAGGTACACCCCGGCCGTCACCATGGTCGCCGCATGAATCAACGCCGAAACGGGCGTGGGGCCGGCCATCGCGTCGGGGAGCCACACATAGAGCGGGATCTGGGCGCTCTTGCCCGTGCACCCGAGAAATAAGAAGAGGCAAGCCACCGTAGCGAGGCTTGGTACGACCGCGAAGGGCCAAACGGGGAAGTCACCACGGAAGTCGCCACTGAGGGCGGCCGCGTTGATCTCGGCAAACTCGAACGAGCCGGCAACCCCCACGACGATGAACATGCCGATCAGGACCCCGAAATCGCCGATGCGGTTGGCCACGAAGGCCTTGCGACCCGCCGCTGCGTATTCCCGGTTCTCGTACCAGAAACCAATCAACAGGTAAGAGCAAAGGCCGACGCCCTCCCAACCGACGAACATCACTGGGAGGCTGCTCCCCAACACCAGGATCAGCATCGATGCGGTGAAGAGGTTCAAGTAACTGAAGAAGCGCGAGTAGCCCTCGTCGTCGGACATGTAACCGGCGCTGTAGAGGTGAATGAGCCCGCCGATGCCGGTGACGACCAAGGTCATGACACCGCTCAGCGAGTCCATCAGGAACCGAACGTTGATCGGGACCTCGGTGCCGCTCGGAAGCTTGATCGAGAACCACTCGTAGAACTGATAGACGAGCATCGCCTCGTGGACGCCGTCACTCCGCATGCCGAAGAGCTTGGTGAACGAGACGATGGCGAGGACGAACGAGACGGTGACCGTGCCGACGCCGATGAGCGTGACGAGCGCCTTCGGTAGGCGGCGACCGAAAAGGCCGTTGATGATAGCCCCAACCAGAGGAAACGCGATGATCAGGAGCAAGGAGAGCTGCTGCGTGTGTTCTTCAGGCATGACTCGGTCAGTTCTTCAGCAGCGTGGCTCTGTCAGTTTCGATCGTTCTCTTGACGCGGTAGTAGGCGATGACGATCGCTAGCCCGACCGCCGCTTCGGCGGCGGCCACCGCGATGACGAAGAAAGCAAACACCTGCCCGTCGTGGTTTTGCGGGAATGCGCGATTGAACGCGAGCAACAGGACGTTGACCGAGTTCAGCATGATCTCGATCGACATGAGTTGGATCAGCATGTTCCGACGGGTCAGAAACCCCACGGCACCGATGCCGAACAAGATCGATGCGATTGCCAGGTATGCGCCGATTGTCATGGGCTGATCACTCCGGACGCGTCCTGGCGATCGCGATCGCACCCACGATCGCGACGAGTAGCGTGATCGAGATGACCTCGAACGGAACGAGGGCTTGTCGGTAGATCGCCGTTCCGAGCGCTTCGACCGTGCCGAAGTCTTCGGCGACCTCAACCCATGGAGTGTCGAAAGAGGCGACCGAGGTCGCCACGACCAAGAAGATGGCCGTTGTGAGCGCCCCGGCAGTCGCGCGGGAGACGAGCATCCCTTCCACCGAACCCGTTTCGGTCTCGGGTCCGATCAACATGATGACGAACACGAAGAGGACGACAATGGCGCCGGCGTAGACGAGTAGCTGAAGCGCCGCCAGAAGGTGCGCGTTGAGGGTCAGGAAGAGCCCGGCAAGGGACACGATGTGGACGAGGAGCCCCATCGCGGCTCGAAGTGGGCGCCTCGCAGAGATCGTGATCAGCGCCCCGACGACGGCAAAGAGCGAGGTCACGACGAAGAGCGTGGTCCCCGGCCCGCTCATGCGACCTTCCCTACCAAGTCGCGGACGGTATCGTCGTGTCGAACGTCTTTCGGGAGCCCCGATTCTGCGGCAGCGACGAACTCCTCGCGGTACTTTTGGACCATGCCCAACATCGGCATGGCAGTCCCGTCCGCGAAGGCGCAAATCGTGTTGCCCATCATGTTGTTGGAGATCTCTACGAGAAGATCGACATCTTTCATGCTGCCTCGGCCGGCACACAGGTTGTCGAGGACGTCCACCAGCCAACCGGTGCCCTCTCGACAAGGCGTGCACTGGCCACACGACTCGTGTTTGTAAAAGCGCATCAGGTTGCGGCACGCCTCCACCATGTTGACGGTGTCGTCCATGACGATCGCACAACACGTGCCGAGCATCGTACCAAGCGCACGATAGGTGTCGACGCCCATGGGGACGTCGATCTCGCTCATCCCATGCCAGGCGTGGAGCGGGTGGTCCGCACTCGGTGCATCGACGATGCGCCTCGGATCGAGCACCGGGGTGGACGAGCCGCCGGGAACGACCCCCTTGAGTGGACGGTCGCCAAGCATTCCGCCGGCGTAGTCATAGATGAGCTCGCGCATGGTGATCCCCACGGGAGCCTCAAACAGGCCTGGGTTCTTTACGTGGCCGCTGATCCCATAGAGCCGGACGCCTCCATCACCGGGAAGCCGCCCGAGGGAAGACCAGGCCTCACCGCCCATCTCGATGATGTCGGGCACGGCGGCGATCGTTTCTACGTTGTTGACGATGGTGGGCATTCCGAACACGCCCTTAACCGCTGGAAAGGGCGGCTTGAGCCTGGGCTCGCCGCGACGCCCCTCGAGCGAGTTGAGCAGCGCTGTTTCTTCACCACAGATGTAGGCTCCAGCACCGGAGTGAACGTAAAGTTCGATCTTGTGATCCACTCCAAAGGGACGGTCGCCCAGATAACCCGCTTCGCGCGCTTCGGCGATCGCCTGCTCGAGACGCTGAATGGAGAACGCCAACTCGCCTCGGACGTAGATGTAACCGACGTGAGAACCGATAGCGAAACAGGAGATGATGGCGCCTTCGATCAACCGATGCGGATCGAGGTCCATGATGCTTCGGTCTTTGAAGGTGCCGGGCTCGCTCTCGTCCGCGTTGATGACGAGGTAGACCGACTCTTCGGGGCCGGGATTGAGGAACCCCCACTTCACGCCTGCTGGAAAGCCAGCACCCCCGCGACCTCGAATGTTGGCCTTCTTCACCTCTTCTTTGAGGGCCGCAGGCTCGATTGTCGTCAAGGCACGCTTGGCGACCACATACGCGCCAGCCTTCTCGGCGACGGGAAGCGTCCAGCTCTGATCGAGTCCGTACCGCGTGGTGAGTAGTGGCTTGGGCGTGTCCGTCATGTGTCGTCCCCTGAGGCGTCCTGCCCCGGTGGAGGCGTCGATGCCACACGAACCGCCTCGGCGCTCGGTGGGGGCGGCACCGATTGGGGTGTACCGCGCGGCGACCCGAAAGTGGCAAACGTTGCGAACCTACTTGCAGCGGCTTCGCCGCCCTCGACGGCGTGGGCGTCGATGATCTCGTCGAGGCGGGCGACGTCCAGGTTCTCGTAGTAGTAGTCGTTGATCTGGACCATCGGAGCCTGCCCACAGGCTGCCAAGCATTCGGCCTTGAGGAGCGTGAACTTGCCGTCGGCACTCGTTCCGCCCGCGGCGCAACCGAGCTTCGACTCGAGGTGGTCCTGGATGGCTTTTCCGCCGCGAAGGTCGCACGAGAGCGTGCGGCAAACCCAGACGACGTTGTCGCCCACGGGCTCGTCAAAGAACATGGTGTAAAAGGTGACGACGCCGCGCACGATGGCGGTTGAGAGCTCGAGCCGCTCCGAGACGTAATCGACAACCTCGGGGCTGATCCACCCGTGCTGCCTCTGGCAAATCCACAGAACGGGCAACAATGCTGCGCGCTGCTCCGGGTAGCGCGTCAGAATGTCGTCGACCTGTCGTTCGCGTTCCGGCGTAAGCGCAAATACCATGATTGGGCGCCCGCACGCTAGGCCCGACCGCCTCCCCTGTCAAGCTAGCTTGGCAGCGAGTTTCTCGGGCTACGAACGCTCCATCGCACGGCCTTTGCAGACCCTGACACAACGGCTAACGTCGGTGCGGCGACGAAAGCCTGAAGGATGGAACCCGACTCCTCACAGCATCCCAACGAAGCGGCGCCCGGCGGCCGATCCAATGTCGGTTTATGGGCCGGAATCGGATGCCTTGGGGCGATCGTGCTTTCCTGCTGTCTCTTGTCGTACTGGGTGCAGGCCTATGGGTTCCAATGGGTGCTCAGCCAGGACGATGAGATGCGGAGCTACGCATCGCGGGTCGTGATGTCGGGCGCGCTCCAGGGAATCACCGCGACCTGCGTGAACGGCTTGCCTGCCGAAGACGCGGAGATCTGGTTTCACCCAGACGCGACGCGCGCGACCAGGACAACGGTATGTGGCATCGATGAGATCACACTTCAGGAGATCTCGACACCAGAGCGGGCCGCGTCACGCACTCTGGTCGAGTCCGAGGAACAGGACCTCGCGGTTCGCTACGGGATGGACCCGGCGCTCTGCTATCGATACGTGGCGGAAGCGGTCAGCCTCGTCGGGTGCTTTGATACCGGGCCTGACGCCGAGAGTATCCCCTACAAGATCATCGACGCGCACCCGTCGCCCGAGCCGGCTCAGCCGGCGACACCTCCGGCACCCGCTCCTTGACCCTCAGGGCGTCCGCTTGAACCCAACGGTGAGGCCGGCGCTCCCGCCGTAGTCGCGTGGACGAAGCTGGATGAGAACGCACGGCTCCGTTCCGGTGTCGATGAGACAATCTGCAACCGCGCAGAAGGTTCGGTTCTGCCGCATGCCGTGCCATCGGAGCCCGGCGGGAACCTCTCGTTCCGAAGGGTAGCGGTACGCCGACATCGACTCGTCGCGCTCGATGAAGATGATCTCCCCCTGCAAAACGTCCGGATCTTGGGAGAACATGAGGTTGAACAGTCGCCAGAACGATGCCTCGTCGTTGGTGAGTTCCCGCTCTGTGAAGGTGCGGTCCTCGCGTTGCATCTGGTTGAAGGTAGGCCGAAGCGCAGGCGGGAGCGACTCCGCGTTTCCGACCTTCAACGCATCCGCGAGAAGCTTGCGCCGATGGTTCCTTTCGCGAAGCTCGAGCAACTTGATCGTGCGCCGCTTGTACTCATCGAAGCGATCTATATACGAGGAAGCCTCGTTGCTGCAGGCCGCTCGATCCGAGCATCCAAGCGTCCACGAGGTCACCAAGAGCAGGAATGCCAGGGCTCCGCGCATGCGCGACACAGTAGTCGACGCGTAGCGCATGCCCAACTAAAGTTGGCTCCGATGGCGCTCATCGAGTTCCGTGAGGTCAAGAAGGCGTTCGGGCCGAAAGTTGTTTACCGCGGCCTCAACCTCGAGATCGAGGAGGGCGAACTGCTGACCATCATCGGTGGCTCTGGGCAAGGCAAGAGCGTCATGCTCAAGATGCTGATCGGTCTCCTCTCGATCGACGAAGGGACGATCCTCTTCGACGGTGAAGAGATCTCGAAGTTCGACGAGGCCCAGTACGCACCCGTCCGGCGGCGCGTCGCGATGTTGTTTCAAGCAGGAGCCCTCTTCGATTCGCTCAACGCGAAAGAGAACGTGGCCTACGGGCTCAGAGAACAGCTCGACATGAGTGAGCGCGAGATCTCGGAGCGGGTGCGTGAGTCTCTGTCGAACGTCGGCCTGCCGGGCACGGAAGAGACGTGGCCAGCGGACCTGTCGGCGGGCATGAAGAAACGGGTGTCGCTCGCCCGTGCCCTCGCCATCCGACCTGAAGTCCTGCTCTACGACGAGCCAACCACGGGCCTCGACCCCATCAACGTCACCCGGATCGCCGACCTCATCGTGGATCTCAACGAGCGTCTACAGGTGACGTCGGTGGTGGTGACACACGACATGGATACCGCCCTCGCCATCAGCGATCGCATCACAATGATTCAGGACGGATACGTCATTTTCTCGGGGACGCCGAAAGACGTGCGCGAGTCAGACGATCCACGCGTCCGCGACTTCGTCGAGGGGAACGCGCCGGTCGACGAGGACACCGAAACTCTGCTAAAGAGTGCTGGGTAGAGGGGGCTCACCGGGCAGATGAAGACGACCGCAAGCACTCGCCTTCGCGTTGGCATTTTTGTCGTAGTGTCGCTGGCGCTCGCAACAGCGGTGGCGTTCGCGATCGGAGCCCAGGAAAACCTTTTCGCCACGAAGACCACCTACTACTCGATATTTCGCGACGTTGGCGGCCTCCAGAAAGGCAACACCGTCCGTGTTGCCGGGGTCAATGTCGGGGCGGTCACCGAGGTCATCATTGGAGAGTCCGGCCGGATCGAGGTGTACTACCGAGTCATCGACGAGGCCGCGCACCTGATTCGCGGCGACCTCAACCTCCAGGTGCCGAAAGACGCGCCCGAACAACCGAGCTACGCCTCGATTGGCAGCAAGGGGCTCCTCGGCGATCGCATCATCGAGGTCACGGTTGGCTCCGACGCGTATCCGGCGTGGGATCCAGACGAACCGGTTCCTGTCTCGGTGGGGGGCGGGATCATGGCTCTCGCCGAGCGCACCCTCTACGAAGCCGAGGGCACGGCACACAACCTCCGGTTGGCGACCGATCCGTTCGCCGACCAGCAGTTCTCGAACGACCTGAAGGAAACCGCGCGCAACATCGCGAAGGCATCCGGGATGCTCGCGAGCGGCAACGGAACCATCGGTGCGCTCATGACCGACGAGCAGCTCGCGCGCGACGTCAAGGGCGCTATCAAGAACCTTCGCTCGGCGGGTGCGCAGGCGACCGAGCTTGGCGCGAACCTCAACCGCATCACCGAAGAGATCCAAGACGGTCAAGGGACTGCGCACGCACTCTTTTACGGGACCGAAGGCACCGAGGCGATCAAGAACATTCGCGATACGTTCGGGCAACTCAATCAGATGCTCACCGACATTCGCACTGGCGATGGGACGATCAACCAGTTGATCTACGGGCAGCTCGGCGATTCGTTCATGACCAATCTTCAGAACGCGAGCGACGACATTGCGTACCTCACGAAGGAGATGCGGGAAGGCAAAGGGACGATTGGCGCTCTTCTGACCGACCCCTCGATCTACGAAGACGTGAAACGGTTGGTGGGCGACCTCGAGCGCAACGACATCCTTCGGGCGCTCGTCCGCTACTCGATCAACCGAGACGGCGCGCGCGATCCTGTTGAAGTCAAAGTCAAAGAGTAGAGCATGCGCGCGTATCTCGATTTGCTTCAGAAGGTGCTAGAGGGCGGCGTCGACCGCGACGACCGCACCGGAACGGGTACCCGAAGCTTGTTCGGCTACCAGATGCGCATCGATCTCGGCGACGGGTTTCCATTGCTGACGACGAAGAAAGTACACCTCAAGTCGATCATTCACGAGCTGTTGTGGTTCATCCGCGGGCAGACCCACGTGAGTCACCTCCAAGAGGTCGGCGTGTCGATCTGGGACGAATGGGCCACGGCGGCGCAAACCGCTCGTTTCGGCCGGCAGGAGGGAGACCTAGGCCCGGTCTACGGACATCAGTGGCGCAACTTCGGCGCCACCCAACGTGACGACGGGTCGTACAACCGTGACGGGTTCGACCAGTTGAGTTACGTCGTGGAGCAGATCCGCGACAACCCGCAGAGCCGGCGGTTGATCGTTTCGGGTTGGAACCCGGGGGAGGCCGAGCAGGTCGCGCTACCCCCGTGCCATACGCTGTTTCAGTTTTACGTCAGCGAGGGCAGGCTCAGCGCTCAGCTCTACCAACGAAGCGCCGATGTGTTCTTGGGGGTCCCGTTCAACATTGCGAGCTACGCCTTGCTAACGATGATGTTGGCGCATGTGTCCGGGCTTGCACCCGGTGATTTCGTCCACACGTTTGGAGACGTCCACCTCTACAAGAACCACTTCGACCAAGCACGACTCCAGCTCAGTCGAGAGCCACGCCCGCTACCAAAGATGAACCTCGACCCAAGCGTGCAGAGTCTGTTCGATTTTCGGTACGAGCATTTCCAGCTCGAGGGCTACGAGCCACACCCGCGCATCAAGGCGCCGGTGGCGGTGTGACCGAGAGCCCGAGCGCCGACGCGCGCCTCGCTCTGATCGTCGCCGTGTCTCGCAACGGCGTCATCGGCAAAGACGGCACCCTGCCCTGGCGGTTTCCCGAAGACCTCCGACACTTCAAGAAGACCACCCTCGGACACGCCGTGATCATGGGCCGGAAGACTTTCGAATCGATCGGCCGCCCGCTCCCGTCACGTCGCAACATCGTGTTGTCCCGAGATGCGAGCGCCGAGTTCGAAGGGTGCGAAACGGCCACGAGCCTCGGCGAAGCGATAGCTCTCGCCCGCAAAACCGACGACCTCCCATTCGTCATCGGAGGCGCAAGCCTCTACGAAGAGGCCCTCCCCCTAGCAACCGAGATCCACCTCACCCGGATCGACCAGCACATCGAGGGCGACACATTCTTCCCAACCGACCTCCCGAACTTCACCGAAACCGACTCCCACCCAGCCACCACCCCCCACCTATCCTTCCACCGCCTCACCCGGGGTCACTCCGCCCCCCCAAAAACCCTCTGATCCCAAACACTTCCACCCCACACCGCGAAAACCCAATCCGGCCCCAGCGCCCAGCCCCCCTAGAGCACCAGGCTCGCCAACAAACCCCAAATCATTCGGCCCGCGTGGCTCCCGCTCTCATCGCGCGAGCCGCGGCGGACCAATCGGGTTTTCGCGGTGCGATCGCTAAGTGGTTGGAAATAAAGGGGGGCTGGGGGGTCGGAGTGACCCCGGGTTAGTTGGCGGCGATTTGGTTGAGGAGGAGTTGGTGGGCGCGGTCGCGCTGGGGGTCGTCGGTGCCGGGTTGGGGGGGGTCGACTTGAGGCGGCGCCGCGCTTGGTTTCGACTTGGCGGCACGACGCGTGGGGCGTTGCGCGGCCGCCGATAGGTGACCTTCGAGCTCCTCTTCGCGGATGGGGGGTGTTGCGCCCTCCTCGGTGGGTTGCTCGATAACCACGTCAGGGGTGATACCGGCGGCTTGGATCGACCGCCCCGAAGGCGTGAAGTAGCGCGCGACAGTGAGCTTGAGCGCGCTCCCGTCCGGTAGTTCGAAGACGTTCTGTACACTGCCTTTGCCGAACGTGCGGACCCCGACGAGAAGCGCCCGGCCTTGGTCACTAAGCGCGCCAGCCACGATCTCTGCGGCACTCGCAGTGTTCTCATTGATGAGGATGACGATCGGCCACTTCGGTCGCGTACCCCCACGACGCGCGGCGAACTCGCGAATCAGCTCCCCACCTCGACCGCGCGTGGTGAGAATGACGCCAGACGACAGAAACTGATCGCTCACGAGCACGGCCTCGCGAAGGAGCCCCCCGCCGTTGTCGCGAAGGTCGATCAGAAGACCTTGCACGCCACCTCGGCCGCGCAGCTCTCCGACGGCGCGGTCGAGCGCCGCGACAACCGCATCCGTGGTGTTGTCCTGAAACGCACGAATTCTCAGGTAGACGACGCCATCCGCGAGGACTTCGCTCTCGACCGGATCGACATCGATGAACGCCCGTGTGAGCGTTCGCTCGATCGAATGCTCAGCCCCTTCGCGCCGGATCGCCACGTCGACCGTGGTTCCGGGTTCGCCGCGGATCGCCTGCACCGCATCGTAGAGGCGAATGTCCCGCGCGTCCTTGCCGTCAATGGCCAGAAACCGGTCGCCGGGTCGTAGGCCGGCTGCATCCGCCGGACCGCCTTCAAAAACCGCCAGCACGGTCAGCCACCCGTCACGCGCAGAAACCTCGACGCCGACGCCGGCAAAGCGCCCCTCCGCATCACTTTCGAGAATTGCGTACTCCTGCGGGTCGAGAAACACCGAGTGCGGGTCCAGTGCGGACGTCAACCCCCGAATCGCGCCGTACAAGAGACTCTTCTGATCGACCGGTTCGACGTAGTTGACTTCGATCGTTGCGAGCGCGCGCGCGAAGATCGTGAGCGGCTGAAAAGGGCTTCGACGCGCCGGCGCCTCCGACGCTGTCAGTGCGATCAGAAGTACCGCAATCGACCCGATGAGGACGACGCGCTTTTTTCGGGAAGAGGAGTCGCGAGACATGGATTTCAGACCTTTACCATTGACACTGCATCTATCCATGGGTAGGACCACCAGATACATAGTGGCGGCGCCGCCTACATGGTACGCGTTCGCGTGGAGTTTCTCACGATGTCGACGACTGATAAGCGCAAGCAAAGCCTCTACTTCCCCGAATCGATGCTACACGACATCAAGCACGAATCGGCAAGGCTCGAC
>JBCCHE010000030.1:0-63688 GCA_039028875.1 Myxococcota bacterium
GATGAAGAAATTGGCTCTTCGGTTCGTCGCGTTCGCGACTTCCTTTGCGTTCACCGCGACTGCTTTCGCGCAGGAACCCGTCGCGGCGGCGCTTGTCGCCGAAGCGGAAGCGACCGAGGTTGCAGCGCGCGCCCTGGCCGCCGGCCTGGCGATCGGAATCGCGGCGTTTGGTTGCGGCATGGGACAGGGTCGGGCGGCTGCTGCCGCGCTCGAGGGCATTGCCCGCAATCCCAACGCGTCCGGCAAGATCATGACCCCGCTCATTCTGGGCCTCGCCCTGATCGAGTCGCTCGCGATTTACGCGTGGGTTACCGCGTTCGTCGTCGGACCGTAACCGTACCTCGCTCACACGCCCTCGGGCGTACCTTACCGGTACGCCCTGGCGGGCCGTGTCAGTTGGCCTCATAATTAGCTTATGGTGGACCCGCCGCAGTCGACGCCCCAGTCCGACCCTGCTTCTGACAGGAAGCGGCAAGGCGTTCCGGGTGCCGTGAAGGTTGGTGCGGTGTTTGTGGTCCTGGTCGGCGTAGCCGGCTGGCTGCTCAACAGCAGTGACAACCCGTTCGTCTATTCGAAGCTCGTTCACGAAGTGATGCGCGAGCCCGATGCGTTCGAGGGTCGAAGGCTTCGGGTCGAGGGCGAGCTTCGCCAGGGCTCGATCCAGTTCCGCGAGTCTCCCTGCGAGTGGCGCTTCGTCATCTTCAAGCAAGACGAGGAGATGCCGGTCCGGTTCCCGCAGTGTGTCGTTCCCGACACCTTTCGAGACGGGATGGGTATTCAGGTGACTGTTCAAGGCGAGCTCGGTGACGACGGTGTCTTTCTCGCCAATCAAGTCATCCCCCGGTGCCCGTCCAAGTACGAGATGCAGCAGCGCCTCGAAGCTGGCGAAGAGATGCCGTACGACCCGACCGTCAAGCTGCCCGGACAAGACCAAAGCTGACCGCCCGGCGCGTTACCCGGAACAAACAGAGCCCGCCTCACATGAGACGGGCTCCCGGTTGACTGGCGTTCGCCGCTAGGCTGTGCGCCTTCGCGTCTAGATCTGGTTGATCTGCTCGATGCGCTTTTCGTGGCGCGCGCTCTCTTGCGCGAGTTGCTTCTCAAGCGCTTCCCGCTGCTTCTGCTGCTGGGCGAGCATTCGTTCGCGTCTTTTGTCGAGTGAGGCCACGCGCGCCTGGTGTCGCTTGTCCTCAGCTTCGGCCATGCGGGTCTTTCGTTTGGCCTTCGCTTCCTCAGCCTTGGCGCGCTGGGCGGCTTTTCGGGCCTCCGCGTCCACTTTGACCTTGTTGGTCTTCGCCTGAGCCTTGTCGGTCTTCGTTGCGTTCGCCTGCGACGGCTCGACTTTCGAGCGTGCCTTTTCCGCCGACGCTTCGACGCCCGCCTTGCCGTCCTTGGCTTCGGCCTGCGTCGCATTGGCGACCTTCTGCGGGTCCGCACTGGCACTCGGCCCCGCCGCCCACGTTCCGATCGCGATCGCGGTTGCGATCCACACGGTGCTGATCTGGTACTTCATCCTGTCCTCCCTTGGGGTGTGGACGCTGACGAACTGCCCCCGGTCCACGCTCTTCACACTAAAGTGTTAGAGAGAGAGGATCCAAACGGGACGGCGCACAGCGACCCACTTCTTGACCGAGCGCGCTAAACAACCGTACAGTGCTGATGATGAGCGCAGTGGGGGGGCAACCAAGGGCGCCAAAGCCCGCATTTCGTCGTGTCAAAACACCCTGGGGGCTTCCGCGTGGCGTGTCCCAGGTCCTCGACCAGTGGACGACCGATGGCACCGCGAGGAACCTGGTCTGGAGCCATCAGATCGACCCCCGAGCGCCCGATCTCGCTCCGCTGCCGGGCGCGGTGTCTCCCTCGATTGCCCAGGCGCTCCGCCGACGCGGGGTTGAATCTCTCTATGCCCACCAGGCGCAGGCATTCGAGTACGCGTCTCGCGGCCGTCACGTGGTCGTCGCGACACCGACCGCTTCGGGCAAGAGCCTTTGCTACAACCTGCCCGTCCTGCATGCGCTGGCCTCGGATCCGAGCGCTCGGGCCCTCTATCTCTTCCCCACGAAGGCGCTCTCTCGCGATCAAGAAGAGGCGTTTCGACACCTCCTCGATGACGCGGAGCTTGGGGTTGGGACCATCACCTACGACGGCGACACGCCGAACGATGCTCGCCGTGCCGCGAGGCAACGCGCAGGTGTGCTGCTCACGAACCCCGACATGTTGCACGCGGGCATCATGCCCCATCATGCAGGCTGGGCGCAGCTCTTTTCCAATTTGAAGTACGTCGTCATCGATGAGCTTCACACCTACCGCGGTGTCTTCGGTTCGCACCTTGCGAACGTCGTTCGTCGGCTCTTGCGGGTCGCCCGGTTTCACGGTTCGTCGCCGACGTTTCTCTTCGCATCGGCGACCATCGGCAACCCGCGAGAGCACGCCACTCGGATCTGCGGCGAACCCGTCGAGCTGATCGAGCAGAGTGGCGCACCTCAAGGGCCTCGGCGCGTCGTCGTCTACAACCCACCCGTCGTTAATGCCGAGCTTGGTATTCGCGAGAGCTACCTCAAGGCGGCCGTGCGAATCACCCGTGACTTGGTGAGAGCCGAGGTCCCCACGTTGGTGTTTGGCAACTCTCGAAACGGGGTCGAGGTGATGCTCAAGTACCTCCGAGACAAGCTTGCACACGACTCGATTGACCCAAGCATGATCCACGCCTACCGGGGCGGATACCTCCCAGATACGCGCCGCCGTATCGAAGCGTCACTCCGTAGCGGCGACATCCGCTGCGTGGTTGCGACCAACGCGCTCGAGCTCGGAATCGACATCGGCGCACTCGATGCCGTGGTTTGCGCGGGCTACCCGGGCACGATGGCGGGCCTATGGCAGCGGTTCGGTCGTGCCGGGCGGCGCAACGATCTGTCGCTCTCGGTGCTGGTCTCGTCGAGCAACCCGATCGACCAGTACGTCGCAAGGCATCCGCGGCAACTCATCTCTGCGCCGATCGAGCACGCCCGCATCGACCCCGACAACATCGAGATCCTGATGCAGCACCTGAAGTGCGCCGCGTTCGAGTTGCCGTTCGAGCCCAACGACCTCTACGGCGACGTGCCGGACGACGCCCTCGCAGAGGCTCTCGACTATTTGGCTGACCATGGCCTCGTGCACCCGACATCGGCCTCTGGCGGCTCGATGTATCACTGGGCGTCAGACAGCTACCCCGCCAACAACGTCTCGTTGCGGAGCGCGAGCTGGGACAACTTCGTCGTCATCGACCTCGATGGGCACCGAACCATTGCCGAAATGGACTGGCGGAGCACGCACACCATGCTCCACGAGCAAGCGATCTACCAACACGAAGGGGGGCAATATCAGGTCGAACGCCTCGACTTCGAAAACCACAAAGCCTTCGTGCGCCGCGTCCAACCCGACTACTACACGACGGCAATGACCCACAGCAAGGTCACGGTGCTGGAGGAAGACCAGGCTTCGACCGTCGACCTCGATGTTGTCCCGCTCGATACCGGCCTCGGTGACGTGAGCGTGGTCGAAAAGGTGGTTGGCTACAAGAAGATCAAATACCACACGCATGAGAACGTTGGCTGTGGCGAGGTGCACCTTCCGGAAATGCAGAAGCACACCACGGCGTTTTGGTTGACCTTCCCTGAGGACTTCGTGGCGAGTCAGTCGGAGCCGAGAGCCACCGTCGTCGACGCGCTTCGGGGCCTCTCGAAGGCCATGCACGTGGTTGCGGCCGTTGGGCTCATGGTGGACCCTCGCGACCTTGGTCGCACGCTCGGGAGCCGCCGCGAGGACGAGGGGCCACCAGGCAAGGGCCAGGGTCCGGGCTTCGACCCGACGATCTTCCTGTACGACACCGTCGCGGGTGGCGTTGGGCTGGCTCCGCGGCTGTTCGAGGAGCGCGAGGAGCTGCTCCGGCGCGCAAGACACCTGATCGAGAGTTGCGATTGCAGTGAGGGCTGCCCCGGGTGCATCGGCCCCGACGCATCTGGTGAGGACGACGTCGAGGCGGCTCGCAAACACTTGGTCCTCGGCATTCTCGATGCGGTAGGGATCCGCGCGGTGCACTGAAGGCCATGTCGATCCTACGGAACCTCGCGCGTCTCGAACGAGCTCGTCCAAGAACGATGGACGTCGCCTCGGTCCGGGGCGCTCTTCCGGGTGCGTCCGAGACAACCGAGCACGGCGAGGTCCATCTGGTCGATGCCTATCTCGAACCGCATCACCATCACGGGAAGTCACCCGTTGCGGCCGCGCTCGAGGTCAACGTGCCACGTTTGGCGCAGCTGGCGCTAGACCCCTCTCTCGAGGGGGTCGACATGCAGCGCGCGTTGTACCTCGATACCGAGACCACGGGCCTGGCCGGGGGAACCGGGACGGTCCCGTTTCTGATCGGCATCGCGTGGTTCGAGGACGAGTCCTTGCGGGTTCAACAGCTCTTCTTGCCGGAGCTCGGTCGTGAGGCACCGATGCTCCACTGGTTGAGGGAGCGTGTCGCGCAAAGCTCATGCGTGATCTCGTTCAACGGCAAGGCCTTCGATTGGCCGTTGCTCCGAAACCGGTTCGTCATGAACCGGGTGAAAGCGCCGGCGCTGCCTCCACATCTCGATCTCCTTCACTGTGCGCGCCGGGTGTTGCGTGCTCGGTTGCGGTCAGTGCGTTTGGTCGAGCTCGAGCGGAAAGTCTTGGGGATGGTCCGTCAGGACGACGTTTCGGGCGCGCTGATCCCTCAGCTCTACTTCGACTACCTCGACGGCGGCGAGGTCGCCCCGATGGCCAAGGTCATCGAACACAATGCCAACGACTTGATCGCACTGGCGGCCTTGGTCGCCAAGCTCGTCAACCATTTTGACGAAGTCCATGGTGAAGACGATCCACGCGATCATCTGGCGTACGCGAAGATCGCCGAGAAGACCGGCGACCGCGAGCGAGCCAGGTCTTTCGTGCACGCGGCGGTAGAAGGCGGCGGGGAGTCCGCCTGCACGGTCGAGGCGTGTCTCCTGGCAGCGACGATCGCGCGCAGGGAAGGAGACACCGACGGGGAAGGGCAAGCGCTCCACGCTGCGCTCGACGCGTCGGAAGATGATCTGCAACTCGCGGCGGTTCGGCTCGCGCTCAGCAAGCACTACGAGCATCGCCGCAAAGACCTCGCCCTGGCGCTCGTCCACGCGAGGGGGACGGCACTTGCCGAAGGAGACGATGCGTCAGAGCGCCGAACTGCGCGGCTCGAGCGAAGGATCTCGAGGGCCAACCCGGTCCATGCGTCGCACTCGCCTAGCGATCCCGGCGCGGGCTAGCCTCCCTGGTCGACTTCGATGCGGGTGGTCACCGAGTTGGCGATGAAACACTGCTCGTGAGCCACGTGGTGCAGCTTGTCGAGATGGGCTTGGTCGGGTTTGTCGCCGCTCCACCGAATCTCCGGACGCAACACGACGCGGGTGATCGCGAGCTTCTTCTGGTCGTTTCGTTCCAAGTATCCGACCGCGGCGTCTTCATATCGATCGACCGTGAAGCCGTCCCGTGCCGCCAGTGCCAGAAACGTCAGCATGTGACAGCTCGAGAGCGCTGCGACGAAGGCTTGCTCAGGGTCCACCAGCGCGTCGTTCCCGAGGTACTTGGGCGCAGCGGACGCGGCCACCTCGCTCCCGCCCTCGAAGCGCCACACGTGGTCCCGCGTATAGGCCTTGTACGTGAACTCGGTCTGCTGCCTGTCCCAGACGATCGTCGCACGGTGTTCGGTCATCGCGCCTCCTTCGGGGGGAGTGTAGAGCAACGAGGAGGGCAAGCGAGCGCGGCTCGAGGGGGACACCCTCTCACTCCTGCTATCTCCCCTCGTTGGCGCCGAGGAGCGCTTGCCTGGAATCTCGCGAAAATCCTAGGGGCAGAGCCGGGCCAATACTCCCTCTGTGTAAGCGTCGCACGGAGCCCAGCAGGATGGGGAAACCCAAACTTCGACACCGAGCCGCAGAGGCGGGCCGAAGCCACCGGTTGGAGGCCGTGGGCATCGAACGCGCTCGCTGCGGCGCTTGTCGGCGTCTCGGCACAACACGCTGTGCTGCGGCTCGCCGGGAGGGGCGTCTTGACCTTCCGTAGGGGACGATTGTAGCGTCCCTTTCATGAAACGCCCCCCCGCTTCTACTCGTGCGCGACTCGTGCGCGCTCCTCTGTGGCCGGTCCTGCTACTGCTGGCGCTCGGGCACACTGCTCCGATGTATGGCTGCCGAAGCGACTCCACCGCGGAGGTGCGACCAGATCAAACGTCGGCAGAAACACAGCAGCCGTCGCGAGAAGAGCCCGCGGGTTCGGGGACCCAAGCTCCGCCCGCGCAGCCTGAGCCGATGGACACAGCGGCAGCCATCGACGCCATGAAAGACATGGATAAGAAAGGGGATCCACTTCCCGCGCTGCTTCGTGCCGCGACGGAGGGTGACGCGGCCGCTCAGCACGACGTGGCGGGCATGTTCTA
Source organism: Myxococcota bacterium (assembly GCA_039028875.1). Lineage (GTDB taxonomy): Bacteria > Myxococcota_A > Polyangia > Polyangiales > Houyiibacteriaceae > SG8-38. Next base: position 6,479 of record JBCCHE010000030.1, read on the forward strand.
CCAAGGGAAGGGCGCTCCGAAGGACGATCGACTCGCGCTGCAGTGGTATCTCAAGGCCGCCGAGCAAGGCGAAGTCGACGACCAGTACATCGTGGGCATGTTCTACGACCGAGGGATAGGCACCAAGCCGGATCCCAAGAAGGCGGCACACTGGTTCGAGAAGGCAGCTAAGCAGGGCGACGCGGAAGCCCAGTTTGCACTGGCGGCGGCGTACGACAGTGGTGTTGGCGTTCCCCAGGATACGGAGAAAGCCATGAAGTGGTACCGGAGCGCTGCGAAGCAGGGCGATGCTCCGGCCGCGCGCAACCTCGGCCTCGTGTACTACCACGACAAGAAGGACTTCCAGAGTTCCTTCGAGTGGTTCGAGAAGGCGGCGGAGGCCGGCGACGCCGATGGTCAGGTCATGCTCGCGACCCAGTACGCCATGGGGCAGGGCGTCAAGCGGGACGTTCCGACCGCCGTGAAGTGGCTCAAGAAGGCAAAGGCGCAAGGGAACGAGGACGCTGCGAGTCTGCTGAACGCGCTCGGTCATTGAGCGGGGATCCGACCGCGGCTCTGCCGGGGCGGGGCCCCAGGTGCTTCACGCGAACGAATAGACGCACGAACGAACTCGTCAACTGACGGGCACTGGCGTCCAGATATCCGTTGATCACTACCTACACCGGAGTGAGACAGCAGGTTAGGCGGCGCTTTCCTTGGCAACGTCCCAACCCGGAAAGAGCAGCACTGCGGGATGGACTCGAAGAGCACGGGCGAGGGTCTTGGCTCGCTCTGCACCGAGCTGCGTCCGACCGTTCTCGAGGTTCGAGATGGTCGATTGTGTGAGGCCCGTACGCTCAGCAAGCTCCGATTGCGTCAGCTCGTTCTTTTCTCTGAGGATACGGATCATCGCGGCGGGCGAGAGTTTCGCTTGAACGACCGACTTCGTGAACCGCTCGCCTTGAAGTGCTTCCTGAACCTTCTTTCCGCGTCTAGTACTCATGGGGATTCACCTCCAGTACGAGAACCTCGAAGCGGTCTCCCTCGACCACATAGAGGACGCGCCATTTCTTCGTAGGGTAGCTCGACCGAGCCGCGCGGGAACCTTCCCAGGTTGAATGAAGGCACCGCGTCGAACCGTGCCGCGCGGGAACCTTCCCAGGTTGAATGAAGGCACCGCGTCGAACCGTGCTGCGTGCAATTCGGCCGTGTGGCCGAAATTGGGCACACCCGTGTGGTCCACGAGTCACGATCATGGAGGTTCACCCAATGAATTCATTGGCCTTTTGGCCTCAGAGGCGACGGCACGGACCTTGCTCATTGAAGGGGCTATGAAGACATCCATCCTCGTTGTTGCCGCTGCAGTCGTCCTCGGGAGTTGGTCGAACGACTCGCGCGTGCTCGCTCAGTCGAAGGGGGACTCCGCGGCCAAGGTCCCTTTTGGGACATCGCCCTCTCTGCGCTTGGACGTTGCGGCGCTCGCGCTTTCGGAGCTCCCTGCGGCAGGGTCGGGCTACGGGGTCGACCGGCGACTATTCATCGACGGGCAGGACCGAGCCACCGTTTCGGACGACCGAAATCGCGCTCGCCGTGGTGGCTTCCTGATTGCCGCCGGGATCCCCCTTGCGGTCACCGGTATGGCGACCCTGATCCTCGGTGCCGCACTCCCTAATGAAGACTACTGTGGCAATCCTCACACCAAACGAGAACCCATGATCGTCGGGGGTGCGATGGCGGCCGTGGGGTTTGGCTTCAGTAGTGGTGCGATCACGGCGCTCCGCAGGACCACTCATCATGCGAGGCGCATGAGATCCCGCAGAACCCGCGCAGGAGTAATCGTGACCGGGCTCGTTGCATCGGGAATCGGACTCGGCATCTTGACGGCGTTCGGGGTGAACAGCCTTTGCCTTGCGAGCTAGAGGTCTGCCCTCGTCTACCCAACCAGTCGTACCTGCCGCGGACGGGAGCGTTTCCGGATCCCACATGTCGTTGCTTCTTGCCTACTGCGGAGCCGCGATGTCGAGCATCATTGAAGAGAATCCTAAGCGGCGCTTTCCTTGGCAACGTCCCAACCCGGAAAGAGCGGCACTGCGGGATGGACTCCAGAGATCGACGGGGGAACCTTCCGACGGGGGAACCTTCCCAGGTTGAATGAGGGGGGAACCTTCCCAGGTCGACGGGGGAACCTTCCCAGGTTGAATGAGGGGGGAACCTTCCCAGGTTGAATGAAGGCAGCCTACTTGAGCCACGTGGCGGGTCTGGTCGCACGACTGACTACCGACCGCGTCATCCAACGATCGACGGAGGCGGCGACAGGACGCAACCTCGGGAACCTTCCCAGGTTGAATGAAGGCCGAGGACGCGGGGACCTCTCCAGTTTGAATGAAGGCAGGATCGATCGGCGTCCGCCGGGGTCGCGAAGCGTTCGGGCCAGGCGTCCACATACCGAACGGCAGATGGCGGCCCGCGAGGCCGCGAAAGCTTTACATTTGTTCAGTATATGCTAAGCAACTATTTGGAATCATATGGAGTTCCACTCACCAGACGGTTCCGGGGATTCGCGACCGCGACCGCGCCCGCCTCGCAAAGATTGTCCAGATATCCGTAGGTCCGAACTGCTATCCAGCTTGTCCAGATCTCCGCGGCTCCCCGGGGCGTGGGCGACGGCCACTGGTGTCCAGATATCCGTAGGTCCGCCGGCCGTCGGCGAATTCGGGAACCGCGTTTTGGAAGTTCGGATCCGTGGGTCGATGATACGGGGAGAGCCGTGGTCCACAGGTCCGGGCAAGAGTCGTCAGGGCGGCCGCCCCGGGCACCTTGTGCAATCGGCACGCTGGAATCGGCGAGCCTTCACGCCTCGTCGACGCCCGCCGCCGTGACCATCGCTTGCGGCAGATCGTGGAGGCCGCGGGAGTCGAAGGAGTGGGCGGCTCGCCTCGCCTCACCCGCCCGCGAGTGCGGGGGACTCGAAGTGGACCGGGGGCGTTTCGTCCGTCAGCCGGTCGTCGAGGAAGCCTGCCGGAAGCGAGACCTTTTGCCGGCCGGCGGTCTTGCCGCGCGGGACCCGCATGGCGTCTGGCGGGAAGGGCTCGGCCGGGTCCATGGATCGAAGGACCGCCGCGAGCTCTTCGAGCGTGGTGACGCGCATCAGTCGGGCGCGGAGCTTCGCGCTGTCGCGAAAACCCTTGGTGTACCAGCTGCTGTGGCGACGGAACATCCGCATGGCGTGCGGTTCGCCGGCCCACTCACATAGGAGAGACGCGTGCTCGAGTGCGACGTTGGTGACTTCCCCGAACGTTGGAGGGTTTCTCGGTTCGCGCCCCTCGAACACGTCGGCGAGGTCGCGAAAGAGCCACGGTCGCCCGAGACAACCTCGCCCGATCACAACGCCGTCGCACGCTGTTTGGCGCATCATGCGGAGGGCGTCATGGGCTTCCCAAATGTCGCCGTTGCCGAACACGGGGATGCGCGAGACGCGCTGCTTCAATCGGGTGATGGCGTCCCATTGGGCTTCGCCGTCGTAGAGCTGGGCGGCCGTGCGCGCGTGAAGGGCCACCGCCGCACACCCTTCGTCTTCGGCGATGCGACCCGCGTCCTCGTAGGTCAGCAACGACTCATCGATGCCCATGCGAAACTTGATGGTGACGGGGATCTGGGAAGCATTCGAAACCGCCGCGCGAACGATATTCGCGAGCAAGCGGGGCTTGGCGGGGATCGCCGAACCCCCGCCTTTGCGTGTCACTTTCGGGACCGGGCAACCGAAGTTCATGTCGATGTGATCGACTCGGCCTTCCCCGACCAGCCACTTCACGGCTTCGCCCACGTAGTGCGGGTCGACTCCGTAGAGCTGGAGACTGCGCGGTCGCTCGTCTGCCCCGAACTCCGCGAGCATGAGGGTCTTGGCGCGGCCCTCCACGAGTGGCCGCGCGGTCACCATCTCGCTCACATAAAGCCCTGCGCCGAACCGGCGACAGATGGCGCGGAAAGGCCAGTTCGTCACGCCCGCCATCGGAGCCAGCACCACGGGTGGCCACACAGGGATCGGACCGATGGAAACCGGCGAGAACTCACCATCCCGCGCCAACGGCACATCACGGTTGACCTCGCTTTGGTAGACGCTGTCCATGTCTCAGAAGTGGCTCTTGTAGCAGGCCCCGTGACGGCGTCATGTGCCGGGCCGCCGCTCGTGCGCGTTTCGTTCAGTTGACGACAGCGAGGTGTCGCGCGCCGCCGCTGTGCAAGAGCTTCATTCGCCAATCGACGCCGATGAGCTGACCAGGCTCGAGTGGCACCCAGACATTCTCCCCTTCGATCACTTCACTCGAGAAGACGAGGTGATTGACGTATCCGCTCTCTGACGGCGCCTCGCATTCGGGCGAGAGGCTCGGGCAAGTATCCCGGTCGGAGCACCGCGTTTTGTAAGTCGACCAGAAGAGCTCTTTGCCACCTTCGGCAGCCACCATCGTCGTGCCATCGGTGACGATGGTCGTCAGCAGAGACGGCTCCTCATCCGGGTCTACGTCGCAGATTCCGCGCACGTGATCGAGCGTCGACTGAAGCGCCATCGACGTCTCTTCAACACCGATGCGACCGGAGAGCGGCCCGTGCTGCGAAAGGTGGGTGAGGAACAGAAAGAAGAGCACTTCGCTGTCGGTGTCACCAAGGATATACCGACGAAGACGCGGTGCGACCCGCTGCAGCAACTCTTCGCGATGCGTCGAGAAGTTTCGAATGTCCCCGTTGTGCGCCATCACCCACTTGCCGTATTGAAACGGGTGGCAGTTGAGCACCGAGAGTTCACCGTGGGTTGCTCGTCGAACATGTGCGAGAACGGTTTCGGAAGCGACGATGCCGCTCACCCTCCGGAACAACGCGCAATCGATGGCAGTTGTAGGACTCCGGGTGATGTGCGGGGAGCCGTCGACGTAGAACGCCACGCCCCAGCCGTCGCGGTGGTCGCGACTCTGGCTGCCCAAAGCGTTGTCGGCATCCATCAGGGACCGATGGACTTGGCTCTGGATCACACTGCGAAAGCCGAAAAGGCGGCACATGACCTCAACATGATGACATGAACCCAGGTCCAATGCCGCCTCTGCTGTTCATGGCGACGAGGCGGTGTTACGGTGCGCGCCCGTGACGCGGTTTAGGCGCCTTTTCATTGCAAACCGAGGCGAGGTTGCGGCTCGCATCGCGCGAACGTGTGATCGACTCGGCATCACCCCGGTGTTCGGGGTTTCTGAAGCGGACCGTGCGGCTCCTTACCTCAAGGGTCGGGAGTCCGTTGTGCTTGGTGCGGCGCGTTCGAGCGAGAGCTACCTGGCGCGCGAGCGCGTCGTCCAAGCGGCCCGACAGTCGCGCTGCACCGCCCTGCACCCAGGCTGGGGGTTCTTGTCCGAGGACCCGCTCTTTGCGGCGCTCTGTGAAGCGCACGGGGTCACGTTCATCGGTCCCCCGGCGTCGGTCATGCAACGACTCGGCCGAAAGACCCCTGCCAAACACGCGATGGGTGCCGCAGGGCTGAAGCTGATCCCAGGCAGCGACGGTGTGCTCGGGGGCCTCGACGAGGCCACCGCCCTGGTCGAGTCGATCGGACTGCCCGTGCTGCTCAAGGCAGAAAGTGGAGGCGGCGGCCGGGGAATGCGGGTTGTTCGCGCGCGTGGAGAGCTCCGAGAGGCGTACGAGTCGGCTCGCGCCGAGGCGCAGGCGTGTTTCGCCGACGATCGGGTCTACCTCGAGAAGCTCATCGAGGGCGGGCGCCACATCGAAATCCAGCTCCTCGCCGACAAATACGGCAACGTGGTCCATCTTGGCGAGCGCGACTGTTCGGTGCAGCGCAAGCACCAGAAGCTGATCGAGGAGTCCCCCGCGATCGTGCTGAGCGACGCGGAACGTGCGGAGACGCTGGCGGCGGCCGTTTCGGCGACGCGTGCGATTGGCTACGTCGGTGCGGGCACCATGGAGTTTCTTCTCGACGACGTGGGTGCGCTTCGGTTCATGGAAATGAACGCACGCCTCCAAGTCGAGCATCCGGTGACCGAGATGCGTACCGGTATCGATCTGGTGGAGGCCCAGATCCGCGTCGCCGCCGGCGAACCGCTTTGGTTCTCACAAGACGACATCACGCTCGAAGGTCACGCGATCGAGTGCCGAATCAATGCGGAAGATCCGAAGGCTGGGTTCGCGCCGAGTCCGGGCGTCATCGACCAGTGGCGGATCGCGGAGGGCGAGGGCATCCGCGTCGACACTCACGTGGAGGACGGCTACGAGGTTCCGCCGCACTACGACAGCCTCGTGTGCAAGGTGATCGCGTGGGGTCACGATCGCGATGACGCGTGCGACCGTTTGGTGGGGGCTCTGCGTGGGGTCGTCTGCGAGGGGATTTCGACCACGATTCCCATGCACCTCGCGGTGCTCGACTCCAAAGACTTTCGTGAGAACCGTTACGACACCCGTGCGGTCCCTGGATGGAGTGATTGATGGCGCATGTTCCCGTCGTACCCGTAGGCCAAGAACGCGACGCCATCGTGGACCGCGCGACCTACGATCGCGAAGTGGCCGCCCATCAACCCTCGGTGGAGGAGCTCGAAATTCGGCGCGCCGAAGTCCGGAGGGGCTGGGGCGACAAGTATGTCGAACGCGTTCACGACAAGAACAAGCTCACGTCGCGAGAGCGCCTCGAGCTCCTGAAAGACCCTGGGACCCAGCTCTTCGAGGTCGGTACCTTCGTCAACTACGGGTTGGAGTTCAACGGCCTCAAATCGCCTGCAGCCGGGGTCATCACTGCGTTCGCGCAAGTTGAAGGCCGTTGGTGCGTCGTTATCGCGAACGACAACACGGTGGCCTCGGGGGCGTGGTGGCCCAGCACCCCGGAGAAGATCGAGCGGGCGCAGGAGATGGCGCGGCGGCTGCGCCTGCCGACGCTCTACCTCGTGGATTGCAGCGGGCTCTATCTTCCCGAGCAAAGTAAGAGCTTCGCGGGTGCCCGCGGTGCTGGCCACATCTTCAAGATGAACAGCCTGCTCTCTGCGGAAGGCGTGCCTCAGGTCGCCGGTGTATTCGGCGATTGCATCGCGGGCGGCGGCTACATGCCGATCATCAGCGACCGCGTGTACATGACCGAGCAGGCCTACATGGTGATCGCGGGCGCCGCGCTCATCAAAGGCGCCAAGAGCCAGCACATCACGTCGCTCGACATCGGTGGGCCCGAGGTCCATGTGCATCAGTCCGGGTGTGCTGATGTTCGCGTCCCCGACGATGAGACCCTTCTCGCGTGCCTACGCCGTGAGGTGGCGAGGCTCCCAAGTTCGGGTGCATCGTTTTATCGCGGAGGTGTCGCCTCCATCGAGCCGATGCACTCGCCGGCAGAGCTTCCGGGGCTGATCCCCGTCGACCAACGGCAAGCCTACGACGCCACCGAAGTCATCGCGCGACTGTGCGATCAGAGTCTGTTCTGGGAGGTGCTTCCCGACATCGGGCGAGAGATGATCTGCGGTGTCGGTCGGGTCGGTGGGCTCTACGCGGGCTTCGTGCTCAACCGCCAGGGGCTCGTCGATGACCCAGAGGCGCCCGCCGATCAGAGGCCGGCTGGCATTCTGTACCGCCAGGGCATCGCCAAGATCAGCGCGTTTAGCCGGGCCTGTAACAGCGACGGCCTCCCGCTGATTTGGCTGCAGGACATCAGCGGATTTGACATTGGTGCCGAGGCGGAGCGTCATGGCCTCCTCGCGTACGGGTCGAACCTCATCTACACCAACAGCACCAACGAAACCCCGATGTTCACGGTGCTTCTCCGTAAGGCGTCGGGTGCGGGCTACTACGCGATGGCGGGGCTCCCGTACGATCCGGTCGTCCAGCTCTCGACGCCCATCTCGCGGCTGAGTGTGATGGAAGGCCGAACGCTCGCCATCGCGACCTACAACAGCAAACTCGACGACAACTTCGAGATCATCACCGAAGATCCAGAGGAGCGAGCACAGATCGAGCGCAAGATGGCCGAGGTGGAGGCGCGTATCGAGGCCGACATGGACCCCTATGTCGCAGCTCGACAGCTCGACACCGACGAGATCATCCGCGTCGACGAGCTCCGCGACTGGCTTCGCGTGTTGGTTGAGATGAGTTACCAAGGGGTCGGCTACCGACGCATCAAGAACCCTCGGATCTGGACGATGCACGACCTTGACGTGCTCGTTGGTGGAGGGCCCGCGTGACCGGGCCGTGGGTACTCGAGTCGCGGGTCGACGAGGGTTCGGGAACACTCCTGTTCGCACCCTCGGTCGGCATCTTCGTTCCCGAGGTCACCGTTGGGCAACTCGTCGGCGGAGGGCAGAAGATCGGGTCGATCGAAGTGCTCGGCATCCGTCGCCCTCTGTGCGTGCCACGGGCAGTGGTCGGCCGAGTGACGTCAGTCGCCGGAGACGCCCACGCCCGTGTACCGGTGCAGTACAGGGATCCACTCGTTGTCATTGCCCCGACGACCGGGGCCGACGTCAGTGTTCCTGACACCGAGACGGCCGCGGTGGACTCGAACCTACTGGCTTACGTGTCCCCGATGAGCGGACGCTTCTACAGCAGGTCGTCCCCGACCGAACCGCGCTTCGTCGAGCCGGGCGACACCGTTCGGCACGGCCAAACCGTTGGGCTCCTCGAAGTGATGAAGACCTTCAACCGCTTGGTGTACCAGGGAGACGGCCTTCCGGAATCCGCGGTGGTTGCGGCGGTGCTGCCACAAGACGGTGACGACGTCGTCCGCGGCGATGCGCTCCTGTCGCTTGAACCGGTCGACGGCGGTTGACATGTCGGGGGCCAAGGCGATGGTCGGGTTGGTTTCTCTCGCCCTGTTTGCGCTCGTGAGCGCATGCACCAAGACACCACCGCCGCCTGACACCGCCAAAGACACCCCCAAGGTGCGTGCTTTCGTGTTCAAGCATCAGGGCATCCTCCGAGATGTTGGGGTCTTCGACCCGAGGCCGACGGTGCGTCCCGAGACGCGTCCGCTCGTGGTCGTCCTTCATGGTGGCCTCGGCGAAGACGACGACACGGTCAGCCTGAGTTTCGGCAAGCTCAATGATCTTGCCGAGGACGATCGGTTCGTGGTGGCGTACCCCGTTGGCCTCGGCGGGCACTGGAACGATGGGCGCCGAGTCGAAAGCTACGTCTCCCAGCGCGAGCGCATCGATGATGTTGGCTTTCTGACGACGCTCATCGAAGACCTCGTACTCAAGAAGCAGATCGATCCCGACGCTGTCTTCATGGTCGGTGTTTCGGACGGTGCGATGATGGCTCACCGGTTTGCATGTGAGCGGACGGGCCGCCTACACGGGATGACGGCTGTCATCGGCTCGATGCCCCGCAACGTTGCGCGTCGAAGGTCACGTTGTGGCAAGTCGCCACTGTCGGTGCTCATGATCAACGGAACCGATGACCCCATCGTCCCTTGGGATGGAGGGGAGGTGGTTTTCGGCGATGTGCGGCTCGGACGCGTCCTGCCCGTTCCGAAGACCTTCGAGTTCTGGACCCGTCACAACGGTTGCTCCGGGGTGGAGCGCTCGATGATTCCCGACTTCGCGCCCGGAGACGGGACACGGATCGAACGGAGCAAGGCAACGGGTTGTCGAGGTGACACCAAAGTCGAACTCTTCGGGGTCGAGGGCGCCGGGCACACTTGGCCCTCCGGTTGGCAGTATCTGCCAGCCGCGATGGTCGGACGGACCAGCCACGACATCGACGCCGCCGTGGCCGCGTGGCGGTTCTTTCAGAGTACCCTCTAGGTCGCGATCTCGAGATCGCCCCTGGACTCCGTTGGCGGGATCTTTCGGTTCCCACTACGGTTCGCCATGACCAAAGCGGTTCTCGGTGATCGGGCCCTGTTCCCGGAGCTCGAATGCGTAGCGTACTTGGCGCATGCCGCGATCGCGCCGCTGTCGGCGCCCGTGGTCGAACGGGTAGGCGAGGTGCTCGGCGCGTATGCCCGGGGTGGGTTGAAAGGCTTTGGGCACTGCGCGCCCCTGCTCGAGCAGACGCGCCACCGATTGGCTGGCTTGGTCGGAGCGTCCGCGGAAGAGGTCGCGTTCGTGTCCAACACGACCCATGGCGTGATCGACGTCGCGTTTGGGATCGGATGGGAAGACGAGGACGCGGTCCTCCTTTTTGAGGGCGAGTTTCCGGCCAATGTGACCCCGTGGCAGCGCGCTGCCGAGGAGTATGGCCTCGAGTTGCGATGGTGCTCGCTCGAACCGTTTCATCGGTCTTTGGAAGAGGGGCTCGCGGCTCTCCGGCATGAGCTCGCGCTCGGAGTTCGTCTGGTCGCGGTCAGTGCCGTTCAGTACAAGACCGGCCTTCGCATGCCGATCGAAGCGATCGCATCGCTGTGCCACGAACACGGCGCCGAGCTCTTCGTCGACGCGATTCAGGCAGTGGGCGCGACGCCGATCGACGTCGGTTGTGGCATCGACTACCTCAGCACCGGGAGCCACAAGCACCTCATGGGTCCAGAAGGGGCGGGGATGGTGTACGTGTCGGCGAAGCATGCCGAGCGTTTCCATCCAAGACTTGCCGGTTGGCTCAGTCACGAGAACGCAGCCGACTTCCTGACCGGGGAGGTCCCGCTGCTTCGATACGACAAGGCGCTCCTTTCGAGCGCGCGGGTGTTCGAGATCGGAACGCTCAATGCGATCGGACTCTCCGCGCTCGGGGTCTCGACGGCTTTGCTCAGCGACCTCGGTGTGCCGGCGATTCACGAACACGCGAACGCGTACCTCGATGGACTCGAGGAGGGTCTCGTCGATCTCGGTTTCTCGAGCCTCCGGAGCAACGTCCTGGACGCGCGCTCCACCCTGTTGAGTGTCGCACCACCCCATGGGGTCTCTCCGCCCCGCCTCGCGCGGGAGCTCGCACGCCGAGGTGTCGTGTGCAACACGCCCGACGGCTTGCTTCGGTTCTCGCCTCATTGGCCCAACGCAGTCGACGAGGTGCCGAAGGTACTCGAGGCGGTGCAAGGAGCACTGGCCGTGATCCGTGGTTGAGCCTACGCTCCCGCCCGTGACCACGACTACGACGGCGCCGCACAACGACCGCGGCTTCTGGATCTTCAACGCGGTGCTGTCAACGGCGGCCGTGACCTTCTTGGGCTGGCTCCTTTTTCTACGAGAGAGTGGTGGCGCCGATGCCGATCTTGCTTTCATCCCGGGCGTCAACGCCACACTCAACGCGACTGCGGCGACACTGCTGACACTGGGTTTCGTTGCGATCCGGAGCGGCCGGCGACAGCTCCACAAGAAACTGATGGTGTCGGCGTTTGCCGCGTCCATCGTCTTCTTCATCGGCTACGTCATCTATCACTACTCGCATGGTGACACCCCGTACCTCGGCACCGGCCCCATCCGGACGGTCTACTACTCGGTTCTCATCAGCCACGTCGTGCTCTCGATCATCGTGTTTCCGATGATCCTCACCACTTTCTATTTCGCCACCAGGGAGCGTTTCTCTACACACAAGAAGCTCGCCCGGTGGACGTTGCCGATTTGGCTTTACGTCTCGGTCACGGGGGTGATCATTTACATGATGCTCCGAGCGCAGTAGCTCGCGCCGGCGCGCTCCGTTCAGGGGCGGTCGGGAAGCGGGATGTCGCGGGTCGGACGATCGGCCTGCCCGAGAACCCATCGGTACACCTCGTGGGTCTGGGCGGCCTTCGCGTCCCAGGTGTAGTGGTCCCGAACCCGCTTCTTGCCACGCGCCCGCATCTCATCGAGCGGGGCCTTCGAGTCGCAAAGCCGCGAGAGTTGGGCTCGGAAGCCCGCGATGACTTCGTCCCGGGTTCCCATGGGGACCTTGAATCCGGTCGTACTCGTCACCAGCTCGCTCGGCCCAGCGTAGTCGAGGACCACCGGGACGACGCCGAGCGCCATGACCTCGAGGACCACGCCGCCTCCGAACTCACGCACGCTTGGAAACGCGAAGACTTCCGATTGGACGAGTCGATCTTGGAGATGCGTATGTTCCACCCATCCAGCGAGTTCGACGTGGCCCTCGAGACCGCGCTCCGTGACCATCGATTGGAGCTTAGGCCGCTCGGGGCCGTCTCCGATGATGTCGAGCGTCATCTGTCCCGCGCGCAGCAACGGCGCCGAGGCTTCGATCAGCATGTCCGCGCCCTTGTACGGCACGAGACGGCCGATGAAGCAGACACGTAGCGGGCCTTCCGTCGATGCGACCGCTTCCTTGCCGAAGCGATCCGGATCAATCGCGTTCTCCGGTGAATAGACGCACTTATCTCGGTACTCCGTGGGCATCTCTTCGAGCACCGCACGAGAGCCCGCGATGATGGCCGATGCCGATGCGCGTGTGTCTCGGTACCCCGGCAGTAGCTTGTACGCGTCGCGGACGTAGCTGAGGAACTCGCCTTCCCGATGTTGTTCGGCGCGAAACTCCTTCGGCCACGGGACCGAGCCGTTGAGAGGCCCCACGACGAACGGGACGCCGGCACGGTCACACCGTTTGGCGATCAGGCTCGGCGCGGTCGGGCTCAACGGGGTGATCCGATGGACGATGTCGAACTCCCCTGACTCGATTCGTTTTCCGAACTCGCGCCAAACCTTGAGTTCGAACTGAAAATACGAAAGGGCCTGCGCAGCCGTGACGACGGTCCACCCGAGGTGGAGCTTGGTGCGCGCGAAGTCGGCAGCCCGAAAGACGGGACGCGCCAGTGATTCGGTATCGAGTGCGGTGAACTCGACTCCGTGCGTCCAACCGAACCTCTCGATCGCATCCCGATTGCGTATCTGCGTGACGACGTGGGTGTCCACGAGCCGGCTGAGGGCCTCGGCATGGGACCAACCCACCAGGGGAACGCTCACCCACTCCGGGTTGGCCGCCTCCGCGATGATCAGCACCCGGAGCTTGTCGGAGTTGGCGTCCATCGAGCGAGTTAGAGCTTAGCAGTCGCGCGTTCCGCGATGCCAGAGGCAAGCCTCCGCGGAAGCAAAGGGCCCTCGTAGATCAGGGCCGTGTACACCTGCACGAGCGTGGCACCCGCTTCGAGGCGCTCCCACGCTTGGTCGGCGTTCTCGATTCCACCGACGGAGATGATCGTGAGTTCTGGCCCCACGCGAGCGCGCAGGCGCTTCAGCACATCGAGCGCGCGGCGATCGACTGGCGGGCCGCTCAGGCCGCCAGCCCCGATCTCGGCGACTCGGGCGGCCGGGGTCGCGAGTCCTTCGCGGCCGATGGTGGTGTTGGTGGCGATGATGCCGTCGAGGCCGAGTGAAGCGGTCAGGTCGGCGATGGCGTCGACCTGCTCGTCGTCCAAGTCGGGGGCAATCTTCACCAGAAGTGGGACCGGTCGTGTCGGCGACACTTCATTAAGTGCTTCACGAACTGCTCCGAGCAACGGGCGCAGTCGATCGGCGGCTTGCAGGTTCCGAAGGCCGGGTGTGTTGGGGGAACTCACGTTGACGGCGACGTAGTCGGCCAGCGCACCAAGGCGCCTCGCGCTCGCGACGTAGTCGGCCACCGCAGCGTCTTCAGGGACCACCTTCGTCTTGCCGATATTGACGCCGACGATGGTCCGGTGCGGGACGCGGAGGCGTGCTACGGCGTCCGCAGAGCCACGGTTGTTGAAGCCCATTCGGTTGATCAGCGCGCGATCGGCGGGGAGCCTGAAGAGCCGTGGCTTTGGGTTCCCTGGCTGTGGCTCCCCCGTCAGCGTGCCCACCTCGACGAACCCGAAGCCAAGTGCGCCGAGCGCCTCAAACCCGATCGCGTCTTTGTCGAAACCTGCAGCGAGCCCGACCGGGTTTGGGAACTCCAGGCCAAGTGCATGCACCCGGGTCGTTGAGTCGGCGACCAACAGCCTCTTTCGGAGCCACGTTGCCACACCTGGGATGGCGGCGAACCAACGGAGGCAGGCAAAGGCGAAATGATGCGCGGCCTCGGCCGGTAGCAGATAGAGTAGGGGGCGGATCAGCGCGCGGTACACGGGCCTCTCAACGCGCGAGCGCCGACCATAGGGTGTCGTCTCCGAGTCGCTGGTCGATCCGAACGTCGAACGCTTCTTCGATGGGCCCGAGAATACCTGGGTCTGCCGTGTGAACCGTCCGCAAGGTTTCCCGGCATTGAGCTACCGCTTCGGCGTTCATGTGGCCGAGGGGGGGGCGCGTGGTTGCGGGCAGCATTCCGAGACCCGCCATCATGGTTTTGAGGGGAACCGGGTTTCGGAACCGGTCGGTGGTCTCGGTGGTTTGACCATTCGGGAGGGTGCGTACGCTCGTCACGGTGCAGGTCACCGAACGGAGCAACGGTGCCAACGCCTGGGCAAGCCGGTCGGTCTCTTCTGGGTCGTCGGCCTGCTCCGCACGCACCATCGACACGAGTGCACCAGGGACGAGGTTGGCCATGACACTGATGACGCCGCACCCGCGGATCTCTGGGTCTCGCATCATGGCGAGGGTCATGTCGTCGTCGCCGGAGAGGATGCTCAACGCCGGTCCCGCCAGCTGCCGGTCCAGTCGCATTCGGTCGAGGTCACCCGTCGCCTCTTTGACGGTCGGCACGCGCTTCGGGTCATTGAGGTGCAGGACGGCGAGGTCTGCAGCCGAGAGCGCACAGCCGCTTCGCCCGGGGATGATGTACGGGACGATCGGGAGGTCTGGGACCTTCTCGAGGATGGGTTCGTAGTACTCGGTACGAAGCTCGAGGCTCGATGGCCCGTTGTAGTAGCAGTCGACGAGGAGGGCTGCTGTCGCCCCGGCCTCTTTGGCGTGCAGCGTGCCGCGGATCGCCTCTTTGGTGTTGTTGCTGCCAGTGCCGGCGAGGACTCCCACGCGGCCTTCGACCGCGCGTACCGATGCATCGATGACGGCGTCGTGCTCCTGCCAGGAAAGTGTTGGAGACTCGCCGGTGGTTCCACACGGAACGATGCCATCGATTCCTTCTTCGAGTTGGAAGTCGATGAGACGGCGCAACGCCTCGTGGTCGACCTGGCGATCTGGCGAAAACGGTGTGGCCAGGGCGGTCCAGACACCGTGGGGTCGAAACGTCCCACTCATGCCCGGGACCTTAGCGTTTTTCGCCGCAAAGGAAAGCGGCTTTGTACTTGACCAGGAAACGAAAAAGGAACACCAACGGCGGGCATGGCCGCCGTTGCAGCAGTGATCATTCTCGGCGCGTTCGCGCTTGCGTATCGCTACTATGCGCGATTCGTAGGGGAGCGGATCTATCGGGATCATGAGGAGTTGGTCACCCCCGCCCACGCCTTGCGCGATGGAGTCGACTTCGTACCGGCGCAGCGCGCGGTCTTGTTTGGGCACCACTTCACGTCGATTGCCGGCGCGGCACCGATCATCGGGCCTTGCGTCGCAGCGTACTGGGGTTGGGGGCCTGCCTTGGTCTGGGTCGTCCTCGGGACCATCTTCATGGGGGCGACCCATGATTTTGGTGCGCTCGTGGCGAGCGTACGCGAGAAGGGCAGGTCGATCGCGGATATCACGTCCAATACCGTGAGTCCGCGCGCTCGTCTGCTCTTCATGTGTTTCATCTTGGTGCTGGTCTGGCTCGTGTTGGCAGTCTTCTCGATGGCGATTGCTGGCTTGTTCGTCAGCCAACCGGAGAGTGTGATTCCGATCAACATTCAGATCGTCGTCGCCCTCGTGATCGGGTGGCTGGTCTACAAGCGCCAGGCGAAGCTGCTCGTCCCGTCACTGGTCGCGCTCGGGGTGCTGTACTTCTTCGTTTGGGTGGGGAGCGAGGTGCCCGTCGACTTCGTGGCGATGGGGTACGACAAGCACGGCGTCACCACAGGCTGGATCTTCTTCCTCCTCGTCTATTCTGGGATCGCCAGCCTCCTACCGGTTTGGTTGTTGCTTCAGCCGCGGGACTACATCAACAGCCATCAACTGTTCGTCGGCCTTGGGCTCTTGTTCCTCGGTGTTCTCATCGCTCACCCCGAGTTCGACGCTCCGGTCTACCGGTCTACCGAAGAAGGCGCCCCGCCGATCTTCCCCATTCTCTTCGTGACCATCGCGTGTGGGGCGATCAGTGGTTTCCACGGGCTCGTCGCATCGGGGACGACCTCGAAGCAGGTGGACAAGCTTCGGGACACGCGCCTGATCGGCTACGGCAGCATGCTCGGGGAGGGTGCCCTCGCCCTGGCCGCGACGTTGGCGGCCGTGGCCGGTATTGCGTTGGTCGAAGCATGCACGCTGCCGACGCAGGGCGCGGTCGAGAACCTCAGCTGGGCTGTCTACTACGACAGCTGGGCGCATGCCGGCGGGAACAAGGCCGCCGCCTTCGTGCTCGGCGGTGGCGCGTTTCTCGAAGCGGTAGGCCTTCCGCCTGAGATCGCCAGGACGCTGATGGCGGTCCTCGTGATTGCGTTTGCGGCTACTTCTCTCGATACCGGCGTTCGAATCCAGCGTTTCATCCTGGCGGAGCTAGGCGCGGCGATGCGCATCAAACCCTTGACCAACAAGTACGTCGCGACGCTCGGGGCGGTCGTTCCGGCGATGTATCTTGCTTTGGCGGAGACGCCCGACCCCGCGACCGGCCAAGCCAAGGCCGTAGGCTGGGTCCTTTGGCCGATCTTCGGCGCCAGCAACCAGCTATTGGCTGCGCTCACCCTCATGACACTGGCGCTCTATTTCTTCGCGAAGAAGCGGAACGTGTGGCCGCTTGTCATTCCGATGGCGCTGGTGATGGTCGTTGCGGGTCTGGCACTCGCCACGAACCTTCGCGATTTCCTCGCCCAAGGAAACGCCCCGCTTACGGTGCTTGCCTCCTTGCTGCTCGTGCTCCTTCTTTGGATGATCGTCGAGGGCGTCAGGGCGATGCGACGGGTACGGGAACTGACCCGCTAGGCCTCCCCGCAACCACGGCGGCGGCGACCGAGTCGGACCAGACGTTGACGGCGGTCCGACACATGTCGAGGATCCGATCGACGGCCAAGATCAGCGCGACGCCACTCGTCGGCAAACCAACCGCGTTCAACACGACCACCATCATGACCATGCCTGCATGTGGAATGCCGGCGGCCCCGATGCTCGCCATCAGCGCGGTCACCGCGATGAGCACCTGTTGCCCCATATTGAGGTCGACCCCGTACACTTGGGCTATGAACAAGACGGCGACGGCTTCGTAGAGCGCGGTGCCGTCCATGTTGATGGTCGCGCCGAGTGGGAGGACGAAGGAAGTCACCGCCGGTTTGACGCCAGCGTCCTCCACGCTCTTCATCGTGAGCGGCAACGTTCCGTTGCTCGAAGCAGTGCTGAAGGCGGTGACCAACGCGGTTGTGAGGTAGCCTGCGTAGGCCCGAGGCGACCGCCCGGTGAGCCCCTTGAGGATCAGCGGGAGCGTGACGAGTGCGTGGATGGCCAGAGCGGCGAATACGGTAAGCGCGTAGAGGCCGAGCACCCGGAATGCCTCCGGACCCTTGCCGGCCGCCGCGAACAGGGTGAACCCGAATACACCGATGGGGGCGAACTTCACGACGAAGAGCGTCATCTCCATCATGACGTCGAACAAGCCCGAGAAGAACCTACGGACGATGCCCGCGTCTTCCGACCCACGGGCGTGCTCGCTCACGCCGATGAACACACCCAGCAACAGCGAAAACGAAATCACCGGGAGCATGTCGCCTCGGGAAGCCGCGGCGAGCGGGTTCTTCGGAATCAAGGCCTGCAGTTGTTCCCACAGCACCGTTCCGACGCTGACTGGGCCCTCATCCAGCAGCGGCTTGTTGGAGGTCACCCCCTCCTCGAGCAGGGCGAGGTCGGCGCCGGCACCTGGCTGAATGAGGTTGACGACAATGAGTCCCGTCAGGATGGCGAGGAAACTCGTGCTCAGGTAGAACCCCACAGCTCGGCCTCCGATCGAGCCGAGCGTCCGAAGGTCCCCCATGCCCGTCACCCCCGTGATCAGCGACGACACGATCAGTGGAACGACCAGCATCTGAAGGAGCCTCAGGAAGATATCGCCGATGCCCTTGCCGACCGCAGCGACTTTGCTAACCGTGTCGGAATCGGCCAGGCCCTGCTGGCCGGCCCAGTTGAGGCCCAGGCCGAGGGCCGCGCCCAGGATCATCGCGATCAGAATCCAATGATGGAGCTTCAATCGTCTCACGGGCGCGCATTATGCGGACGCCTTCCTTCGATGTAAAACCAAGAGCATGACCGACGACCACCCAGACCGAGGCCCACTCGAGCAGCTCAGGGGCGCGCTCGACCAGATCGATCACGATCTGCTCGCTTTGCTGGTTCGACGCATGGAGGTCGTCGGGGAGATCGCCTCTCGAAAGCGCACGCACCAGGTTCCGATCCGCGATCTCGCACGGGAGCGGCGCATCCTTGCCGACCGGTGTGCGCGAGCCGAAGAGTTTGGTTTGCCCTCCGACAGCATCGAGTCGATATGGCGCCAACTCATGCTGATGAGCCGAGAGCGGCAAGCGTCCCTTCGCGCAGAGGTCCCCGTCGACGTGGCTTCCAAGCGCGTCGCGATCGTCGGTGGCGCGGGCGGCATGGGTCAATCCTTGGCCACCCTCTTCTCCGATCTCGGTCATGAGGTGCTCATCGCGGACCTCGCGACCGAGCTTACCCCTGTGGCCGCGGCCAAGTCGGCCGACGTCGTGGTGATCAGTGTGCCGATTCGGGACACCCGCGCGGTGATCGAGGAGGTCGGGCCGCACCTGCGACCCGATGCGTTGCTGATGGATGTGACCTCGATCAAGGCGGATCCGATGGACGCCATGCTCGGGGCGACCCAAGCGAGCGTGCACGGTACCCACCCGATGTTTGGCCCGGGTGTGAACACCTACCAGGGCCAAAGGGTCGTCCTCTGCCCCGGTCGTGGTGACGCGTGGTTGGGCTGGATTCGGACGATGTTCCGTGCGCGAGGCCTTCACATCGCAGAGGCGACCCCGGAGGAACACGACGCGATGATGGCGATCGTGCAGGTGCTTCATCACTTCAAGACCCAAGTGCTCGGCGTGGCGCTCAGTGGGCTCGGCGTGCCGCTTGAGGAGACCCTCCGGTTCACTTCCCCGGCGTACCTTCTCGAGACCTACGTGACGGGCCGACATTTTGCGCAGTCGCCCGAGCTCTACGGGCCGATCGAGATGTTGAACCCGGCGTCCGAGAAGGTCACGAGGGCGTTCTGCGACGCGGCCGAATCGCTCGCGGCAACTCTTGCCGCCGGTGACCAGGAAGCCTTTGATCGTGTCTTCGCAGATGTCCGTGCGTTCTTTGGCGACTTCACGGCTGAAGCGCTCGAGCAAAGCGGATTCCTGATCGACCGGCTGGTCGAGCTCAGCGCTGGCCGCAACTCCTGAACCGCAGCTGGCATTGACGCTCGGCGCCGCATCTGCGATGAGCGTGGCGCGAGGTCGCTGGATGCTGAGAATCGCAATTCACGGTGCAGCCGGGCGCATGGGTCAGAGCATCGCATCGGTGATCGAGGGTGCCGCCGATACCGCGTTGGTGGCCGCGATGGACCGTTCCGACTCCGAGCTCATCGGTCGTGACATCGCTGTGCTGGCTGGAACGGACCCTCACGGTATCGAGATCACCTCCGATGTGGAGGCTTTCTTGGCCAACGTCGAGGTGGTGATCGACTTCAGTGTGGCGATGGCCACCGACAAGCTCCTGCCCATCTGCGCGAGCCAACAGATTCCGATGGTGATCGGTACCACCGGACTCGACGCCGCAACCCGGGGCGCGCTCGAGCGGGCCGCGGAGCACACGCCGATCGTCTTCGCGCCAAACTACAGCCAGGGGGTCAACGCGCTCTACTTCTTGGCGGCGCGCGCGACGGAGCTCATGGGACCTGGTTTCGACGCCGAGATCGTCGAGATCCATCACCGCCACAAGGTCGACTCCCCGAGCGGTACGGCCGTTCGCCTGGGCGAGGTCGTCACCGATGCCAAGCAGCTGGCGCGCGATGCCGTCACGCACGGCCGAAGCGGGCAGGTAGGCGAACGCCCTTCGGACGAGGTCGGTGTCATGGCACTTCGCGGCGGTGACGTCGTCGGGGAGCACACCCTCTTTCTCGTCGGGGAGGGCGAGCGACTCGAACTGACGCATCGGGCGACCGACCGTTCAATCTTCGCACGCGGCGCGGTGAGAGCCGCGCGCTGGGTCGTCGATCGTCCGGCAGGCCTCTATGACATGGCCGATGTCATGGGCATTCCACGCTAGCTCTGATACGGTGCGCAGCGTATGGATTGTCCGCAGTGTGGCGCCGAGGTTCCGTCTGACAACGCGTTTTGCGGCAAGTGCGGCTACGCGATGCGTGACGAGGGGGTGGGGCGCACCGACCAGTCTCGGATCCGGATGCACGAAGAACCGACCCCCGAGCCGGTGCCGGCCGCGGAGGACCGACCTAGCCGCCCTTCCTCACCGCGAATTCGCAAACACACCGTACTCGGGATGCCGCCAGCCTCGCTCCGGCCCGACGCGCCGGACGCGCCCTCGGAACCACCGCCGCCGCCCCCGTCGTCCATCGCCACCGCGCGTGCCGAGCGACGTCGCGCACAGAAGACCATGCTCGGAATCCCTCGGCTCGAGATGTCCGAGCCTCCGCCACCTCCTGTGGCGGAAGACGATCCGTCAGAGGAGGCTGGGGCTCCCGACACGCCGACGGACGGCGGGGCCCCGGGAACCCGCAAGCGAGTCCACGTGCGTTACGACAGCATACTCGAGCCGCCTTCCGCGACGGCCCGTCGCCGCCGGTTGTTCGTCGTTGGTGGGGTCCTCGTTGCGCTCTCCATGGGATGGCTTATCTACCGTTTCTTGAATGCGTAGTTCCGCACCAGACGGTGTCGTCCAGTGCAGTGCCTGCGGGGAACGCAACCCACCAGATGCCAAGTTCTGCGGGGCCTGCGGTGCATCCCTTGAGTCGAGCCTTCCCAAGCCTGGCGACGTGATCGCGGGCCGATATCGGGTCGTCGCGCCCATCGGGCGCGGCGCCATGGGAACCGTGTACCGGGCGGAGCACGTTCAGATCAGCAAAGTCGTTGCGATCAAGCTCCTCCACGAAGAGCTTCAGGAGAACCCCGACAACGTCGCGCGCTTCCACTTCGAGGCCGAAGCTGCGTCCCGTCTCAACCACCCCAACACCGTCCACGTGTTCGACTTTGGAACGACCGAGTCAGGCGCCCTCTACATCGTGATGGAGTACGTCGACGGACAAGACGTGGGGAAGCTGATCGGTGACGGCGGGGCGATGCCATTCGGGCGTGCCGCCTATCTGTGCGCGCAGGTGGCGGGGTCCGTTGCGGACGCCCACGACGCGGGGATCCTTCATCGCGATCTCAAACCCGAGAACATCGTCGTGACTGAGCGTCGGGACGGCGAGCGGGCCAAGGTCCTCGATTTCGGCCTCGCCAAGCTTTTCGAAGGCAACTTTGGGACCGAGGTGACGCGTGCCGGGACGATCGTCGGAACGCCGTACTACATGTCTCCGGAACAGGTTCAAGCGCTTCCGCTCGATGGTCGAAGCGACGTTTACGCGATGGGCGCGATCCTGTACGAGTGCGTCGTCGGCAAGCCCCCTTTCGAGGCACCAAGCCCGGTCGGCGTGCTTTCGAAGCACCTCACTCAGAAACCGCTCGTTCCTTCGTCGTGTTCTCCGATTTCGGTCCCGCCGGAAGCCGATGCGATCATCATGCGCTGCCTCGAAAAGGACCGGGAGGACCGGTACGAGTCTGCCGAAGCGCTGCGACTCGCGCTCATCGACTACCTCGCGAGCGTGGGCGAGGAAGACTGGCACGCCTCCGGCCTCGGGTTGCGCGCGTCCCGGAGCGGCGCACGGCCAGTCGACTCGCTCTTCGCGCCGAAGAGAAAGGGGTGGCTTTGGGCGGCGGGGCTCCTGGTGCTGTGCCTTGGTGGTGCGGCCATCTTTCGGTACGCCACCCGCGGACCGCTCGAGCGGGAGCCCAACCACACCGAGGAACGTGCGAACCGGCTTCCCGAAGATGTCGAGATGGAAGGGTACCTCGGTCAACGGCTCGACTCGAGCACGGGAGATGTCGATCTATTCGCCCTCGAGCATCGTGGGCCCGAACCTGCCGCTGCGGTGCTCGAGGTCAGCGCGATTCCAAACATGGATATCGCGCTTGAACTTGCCCGCCCGGGAGAGGCCGAACCTCTTCTCGTGGTGGACTCGAGCAAACTCGGCGAGGGAGAGCGCGCCCCCAACGTTCCGCTCGAGGTCGGCACCTATTACCTTCGGGTTCGGGAGCGTCACGAAGTGGGCGACCACCCCACCGAGAACGTGTCCGACCCCTACTACGTTCGGTGGGAGCTCCGAGACCCCGACCCCGAGTTCGAGATCGAGCCGAACGACTCCTTGGAGCTCGCAGAGCCCATTTCTCTAGGAACGGAGCGCCGCGCTTGGATCGGGTGGCGGGGCGACGTGGACACCTTCTGTCTGTCCGAGGATGCACCGCGCGTGGTGGCTCAAGTGAGCGCGCTGGCCGACGTGGACCTCGTGCTTCGAGTTGTCGATCGACGCACCGAGAGGAGCCAAAAGGAGGACGACAAAGGGGTCAACCGCGGTGAGACGAGCAAGGCCTGGCGCAACGCAAAGGCCGGGCAGCTTTGCGTCGAGGTTTCCGCGGATCCCAACCAAAGCAATGTGCCGGCGCAGCCCGACCAGACCTACGGGGTGCGGTTCATCGCGGGTGCGCAACGCTGATGCGTCTCGATGAGCTCGACTACGACTTGCCCGAGGCGCGGATCGCCCAGGAACCGTTAGAAGAGCGCGACGCCTCGAAACTCATGGTCGTCGATCCCGGAGTCCGGGCGATCACCCATGAGACTTTCGTCGACCTCGCCTCGCTCTTGCCACCAAGCTTGTTCGTGTTCAACGATACCCGCGTCTTTCATGCGAGGCTTCACGGTCGCAAGCCGACGGGTGGCAAGGTCGAGCTCCTGCTCGTTGATCGCGTCGAGGGTGATCGCTGGCGCGCCATGGGGCGGAGCTCGAAACCGATCCGGGCCGGGACCGTGTTGTCGCTCGGGGATGACGGGTTGCGGGCCGAAGTGATCGGTGTCTTGGCCGAGGGGCAACTCGAACTCCAGCTGCACGCAAAGGAGGGACCCGTGGACGATGCGATCGAAGCCATCGGCGAGGTCCCGCTTCCACCGTACATTCGTCGCCAGCCCACCGTCGCGGACGAGGCACGCTACCAAACCGTGTACGCGCGAGAGCCTGGGGCGGTCGCTGCGCCGACCGCCGGGCTTCACTTTACCGATCGCACGATGGCGTCGCTCGACGTGGCCGGTCACCAAACGGCGTTTGTTACCCTGCACGTCGGGCCGGGCACGTTTCGACCCGTCCAAGTCGACCACCTCGATGCGCACCCCATGCATGACGAGGCCTACGAGGTATCCGCTGCGGCTGCCGCTGCGATCGAGGAAGCCAGGCGTTCCGGCCGACCGATCGTCGCCGTGGGCACCACCGTCGTGCGAACCCTCGAGGCTTGCGCCGATGACGAGGGCCGCGTACCCGCAGGGACAGGACGGACCGACTTGTTCATCAAACCGCCGTATTCGTTTCGAGTCGTCGACCATTTGCTCACGAACTTCCATCTCCCGCGCTCGACCCTCCTTGCGCTTGTGATGGCGTTGGCTGGTGTCGACCTCGTTCGAGACGCCTACCAAGCTGCGATCGAGAGCGGCTACCGCTTCTACAGCTACGGCGACGCGATGCTGATCCGAGGAGCGCACCCGTGAGCCTGCCGACGAAGGGGTTTTCGTTTGAGGTCGACTCCGTTGACGGTGACGCCAGAGTCGGACGCTTCACCACGCCCCGCGCGGTGATCGAGACCCCGACCTTCATGCCGGTTGGCACCCAAGCATCCGTCAAGGCACTCACGCCCGACGAGGTGGCGTCGACCGGGGCGCGCATCGTACTCGCCAATACTTATCACCTGTGGCTCCGACCCGGCGCCGAGCTCGTGGCGCGGCACGGAGGGGTCGTTGGGTTCATGAAGTGGCCGCACGCACTTCTCACCGACAGCGGGGGCTACCAGGTTTTCTCGCTTGCCAAGCACCGAACCCTCGATGACGACGGCATCACCTTTCGTTCCCACCTCGACGGCGACCTGAAAAGGCTTACGCCCGAGGAAGCCATGCGTGTGCAAGGGCTCCTCGGCTCGGACGTGGCCATGGTACTCGACGAATGCCCTCCGGGAGGAGCACCTCGCGCAGTCGTCGAACGGGCGATGGCGCGCACCACGGCGTGGGCCAAACGCAGCCTTGCGGTGCCTGCACCCGAGGGGCAGGCCCGTTTCGGTATCGTCCAGGGCGGGGTGGAGCAGGATTTGCGGCGTGCTCATCTCGAGACAATTGCCGCCCTCCACGTAGACGGCGTCGCGCTCGGGGGGTTTTCGGTCGGCGAGCCCCCGCAACAGATGTACGAGCTGCTGTCAGACTTGGGGCCGGCGATGCCCGAGGACCGCCCTCGGTACCTGATGGGGGTTGGCACGCCCACCGATCTGCTCCGGGCAGTGGCGAGTGGCATCGACATGTTCGACTGTGTGCTTCCGACCCGGAACGCCCGCAATGGCCAGGCGCTCACGTGGGGCGGCCGGGTGAATCTCCGGCAGGCCCGGCATCGTGATGACCAGGAACCCCTCGACCGGCGCTGCGATTGCAGCACCTGCACGATCTACTCTCGCGCCTATCTGCGGCACCTCTTCAAGGCGGACGAGATGCTCGGCCCCCGCCTGCTCTCGCTCCACAACCTTCACTTCTACGGCGCGCTGATGCGCGAAGCGCGTGAAATGATTCGCAACGGCGGTCTTGGTCCGTGGATCGCCTCCACCTTGGCCGAGATGCGGGCACGCGACGAGGTCGCGGCGCAATCGGGCTGAACGTGTCTGGCCGACAGATCTTCGCCATCCTCGATTGACGATTTCAGGGGCCCGGGGTATGGCCCGACCTTCCAAGGGGCAGGGGCATGACACAGATTCAGCGCGCATTGATCTCCGTATCCGACAAGACCGGCGTGGTCGATTTCGCCAAGGGCCTCTCAGCCCATGGCGTCGAAATCCTCTCCACCGGGGGCACCGCGAGAGCGCTCCGCGAAGGTGGCGTTCCTGTCGTGGACGTGTCCGAGTACACCGAGTCGCCCGAGATTATGGACGGCCGGGTCAAGACGCTTCACCCGAGGGTGCACGGCGGGATCCTGATGCGGGACGCCGAGGACGACCGTGAGGCGCTCGGCGCCATCGGCGGAAAACCCATCGATCTGGTTTGCGTCAACCTTTACCCCTTCGAGCAAACCGTTGCACGGGGCGCATCCCACGAAGAGACGATCGAGAACATCGATATCGGTGGTCCCTCGATGGTCCGAAGCGCAGCCAAGAACCAGGCCCGGGTGTTGGTGGTGACTGAGCCGGACGACTACCCGGAAGTGCTTGCAGCGGTCGGGTCGGACGATGGGCCAAGCGCCGATCTGCGAGCACGCCTCGCGGCCAAGGCATTTGCGCAAACCGCCGCCTACGATGGTGCCATCGCCGGGTACCTCACCTCTCGGGACAGCGAATCCAAGTTCCCCCGTGCGCTCACCTTGAGCTTCACCAAGGCCTACGACGTTCGGTACGGCGAGAACCCCCACCAGCAGGGCGCCTTCTATGTCGAGCGCAACGCACCGGCCGGCAGTTTGGCCCGCGCCGAATCCCTCGGCGCAGGGGGCAAAGAGCTGTCGTTCAATAACTTGGTCGACGTCGACGCGACGATTGAGGCGGTCCGCGAGTTTGACCAGCCCGCAGCGGTCGTCGTCAAGCACACCAATCCGTGCGGCGTCGCCCGGGCGCAGACCCTCGAATCAGCCTACAGGATTGCGCGCGAAGCCGACGCCCAGAGCGCGTTCGGAGGGATAGTCGCCCTCAACCGCGAGGTCGACCCCGCCACCGCAGAAGCGATCGCCGAAACCTTCATCGAGTGCGTCATCGCCCCGAGCTTTGCGCCGGCTTCGCTCGACCGCCTCCGCAAGAAGAAGAACCTCCGAATCCTGGCGACCGGCGAGTGGCTCCCCGCCGACTATGCCTCTTTACAGTTCAAGCGCGTTGGTGGCGGCCTGGTCGTTCAGGACCGCGATGCCACCGGCCCGAGCGAGGTCCGTTCCGGCAAGGTCGTCACCGAGCGTTCACCTTCGGACGACGAGTTTCAAGCGCTCGACTTCGCATGGCGTGTCTGCAAGCACGTAAAGTCGAACGCGATCATCTTTGCGAAACCCGACCGCACCGTGGGCGTCGGCGCGGGCCAGATGGCGCGCGTGACCGCGGTCGGCATCGCGGCCAGCAAGGCAGCGGAACTCTCGAAAGGCGCGGCGATGGCGTCCGATGCGTTCTTTCCCTTCCCCGACGGGATCGAGGCTGCCGCCGAGGCGGGCATCACGGCGGTTGTCCAGCCCGGCGGTTCCAAGGGTGACGACAAGGTCATCGCCGCGGCCAACGCGGCGGGGCTTGCGATGGTGTTCACGGGCGTCCGCCACTTTCGGCACTGACGATGCGCATTCTGATCGTCGGCGGTGGCGCCCGAGAGCATGCCCTCGCGTGGTGTCTTGCCCGAGATGAGGGCGCAGCGTTGATCGCCGCCCCAGGCAACGCCGGAACGGCGGCAGTCGGTCGCAACGTGCCCGTGGACCCGACGGATCCTGACGCGGTTGTCGCGCTGGCCAAACGAGAGTCGATCGACTTGGCGGTCGTCGGCCCCGAAGCCCCACTCGTGGCGGGCGTGGTGGATGCGCTGCGCGCCGAGGGGATCGAAGCGTTCGGTCCCGACCGCGCGGCCGCTCAGCTCGAGGGCTCGAAGATCTTCTCGAAGGAGTTCATGGCTCGCCACGGGATTCCAACCGCGGGCTTCGCGGTCTTCGACGACGCGGACGCCGCCACCCGATACATCCGCGAGGCCGATCGCCCGTTGGTGGTCAAGGCCGACGGCTTGGCGGCAGGCAAAGGCGTGATCGTGGCAGCCGATGCCGAGGAAGCGATCGCGGGGGTGGATCGCATCATGCGCGAGCGTGCTTTCGGGACCGCCGGTGATCGCGTCCTGATCGAGGAGTGCTTGGTTGGCCAAGAGGTCAGCTACCACGTCGTCTCCGACGGCGAGCGCTACATCGCACTGGCCCCCGCTCAGGACCACAAGCGTGCCTACGACGGTGATCGGGGCCCGAACACCGGTGGTATGGGAGCGTACTCGCCACCCCCAGTGGTGACGCCTGCCGTCGAGAAACAGATCCTCGAGCAAGTCATCGAGCCGACGCTCGCCGGAATGGCCTCCGAGGGCCATCCCTTTCGTGGGGCGTTGTTCGTCGGACTGATGATCGTCGACGAACGACCGCTTGTCCTCGAGTACAACGTTCGGTTTGGCGATCCCGAATGCCAGACACTGGTGACCCGCTGGAAGGGGTCACTCCTTCCACTGATTCGTGGTTCCGCACGTGGGGACTTCGATGGCCTCGAACCGGCCTGGGAGGCCCCTGCTTCGCTGTGTGTGGTCCTCGCTTCAGGGGGCTACCCCGGGCCCTATGACAAGGGTAAGCCGATCACCGGTCTCGACGCGGCACGCGAAGTTCCCAACGTCACGGTGTTTCACGCCGGCACTGCGCTCGACGGCGAGGCGGTCGTGACCTCCGGGGGGCGTGTTCTGTCGGTCACGGCGATCGGAAACGACATCGATGAGGCGGCCGCACGCGCATACGACGCCGCCGAGCAGATCAGCTTCCACGGTAAGCAGTATCGGCGCGACATCGGGTTCCGCGCACGGTCCCTCAAGTGAACGACCTCTCACGACTCGTCGAGGTACTTGAGCGGGGCGGGGTGGTCGCGTGTCCGACGGAGACCTGGCTCGGGCTCCTGGCAGACGCGCACAATCCAGACGCGATCGAGCGCGTGGCGATGCTCAAGGGGCGCCCCAAGGACCTTCCGATTGCGCTTCTCGCGCCCGACGCGGCCGTGGTCGAGTCGCTGTGCTCCGAACCCCCGCACGACGCGGCTCGGGCACTGATGGCTCGCTATTGGCCGGGCCCCCTGACCATCCTCGTCCCGGCGGCCCCGACCCTGAGCCCTAGGCTGACGCGTGACGGCAAGGTCGGCATACGGGTCCCAGGGCCGAGCCCCGCCGCAGCGCTCGTCCGTGCCTTTGGCGGGCCTTTGACGGCCACAAGCGCCAACATCAGCGGTCAGCCGCCCGTCGCGAGCGTGGAGGACCTCCCGGAATCGATACGCCAGGGGTTGGCCGGCGAGGTTCCTGGAGAGTCGCCTGGGGGCAAACCGTCCACGCTCCTCGACATGACGGTGTCGCCGCCGAAGATTCTTCGAGCGGGTGCCCTGAGCATTCCGTCGACGGCTCTTTGACAGGGAGTGCCACGCTGCGTCACTCTTGGGGCGCACGGAGGGAAGATGGCGCTGATCGAAACGGAAGAAGCCGCACGTCGCTTGGCTCGAGCGATCTCGAGTGACCTCGCTTTATACAACGAGGAGAAAATCGCCGAGGGCATCAAAAACGACAATCTTTTCGACGTGATGGACGACGAAATTCAGGAGGGACGAGATCTTTTCGAGAGCCGCGTGGCTCCCGACCTCCTCGCGAGAAACCTCTACGATCGCGCGATCATCGACCTGCTGGTCCGTTCGAAGGCTCACGTCGAGTCTCCGATGTGGTAGGCCACACCCCGGAATGACGACGACCAAGCTTGGTGGCTTGCGGCTCGCCTTGATAGGCGCGGCCTGTTGGGGGCTGGGGTGCGACACGGCGACGAAGTCGGGCCCCCCCAACGATCAGATCTACTTTGGTCGGTCGTTCGACAGCTACGAGCTCTGCTTCTTGGTCCAGGAGGATTTCGAGGCGCTGATCCCAACCACCGACTGCGACAGAGTCGGAGTCACGGCGTTTTCGTTCAACATCGAGGTCGAGGCCGGCACGGACCCCGACGGCGATACCTGTTCCTTCGTCGCGCGTTTCGAGGACCCCATCGAGGTTACCACCGTGGAGCTGTCCGATGGCACCGAGGAGCGCACGTTCACCGCGCGCGTTCCAAGCCAGTCGGACCCCGGGCTCGACGCGGTGATCAACGGCTCGCTCGTCGTCGACCAGAACGCCACGGGCGAGGCGTTTTTGACCGATTCTCCACCTGACACGAGCGACGCGGTTCGCTTGTGCGAGGTCATGTGGGTGGCAAGCCCGGGTCCGATCTGCCGGGCGGAAGCGTTCTTGCGCTGTCAGCTTCTGGCCGAGTGTTGTGACTCCATGCTCCAAGTGCCGCCGATCGCGAATGACTGCGCCGAGGTGGTCGACGCCTGCAATCCCGACCGCTGCGAGGAGGTGCTCGCCGGCTTCCCGGGATGCCAACAGCCCCCGATCTGCACGGTGCAGCAGGATCCCTTTGGGTTCTGCATCACCCTCAACGAGTGTTGTGCCACGGAGGCCGCGCCGCCGGACTGCGTGCAGATCGCCGAGATGTGCAACCCCGCGGTGTGTCAGGATGTGCTCGAGGAAAATCCCGACTGCGAGGGCGGCGTGGCGGCTTCAGGGGCTCCGTAACGAGGCGAGTGCATACTTGAAGTCGTCTGGAGGTTCTGTTTCGAAGTCCATTGGCTCCTGCGTGATGGGGTGGGCAAACCCGAGTCGCGCCGCGTGGAGCGCCTGACGGCCCAAACCTTGTGAGAGCCGGCGAAGCGTGGGGTCGGCGACCGAGCGGCCGTAGAGGGGGTCGCCGAGGACTGGGTGCCCGTGCTCCGAGAGGTGGACGCGGATCTGGTGGGTTCGGCCGGTCTCTAGTGTGCAACGTACGAGCGAACCCCCGTGGAGTGGTTCGAGGGTCTCGAGGTGAGTGATCGCGGTTCGGCCGCGGCTGACCCTGGTGCTGAACTTCTTGCGATCGCGGGGATGTCGTCCGTGGAGGGTCTCGAACGTCACCTTTGGGGGGGTGCGCCCAAGCACGATCGCGAGGTAGGCGCGCTCGAGGGCGTGCGCTTGGAACATCTCGACCAGCGCCTCGTGAGCTTGCGCCGACTTCGCGACGACCATCACGCCGCTCGTGTCCTTGTCGAGGCGGTGAACGATCCCGGGCCGAGTGGGGTCCGCACCTCCGGCCAAGGTCCCATGGTGGGCGAGGGCGTTCACCAGGGTTCCTCGCGGATGACCCGGGGCAGGGTGGACGACCATTCCGGCGGCCTTGTCGACGATCATCAGGTGGTCATCCTCGAACAGAATCTCGAGCGGAATCGCTTCGGGTTCGGCGCTGAGTGGCTCCGGCGGAGTCGGGTGAATCCTGACCTCCGCGCCCGCAATCGCCTTCGTCTTGCGTGAGATCACCTCGCCGTCCTGCTCGACTCGCCCGTCTTCTATGAGACGCTGCAGGGCGCTTCTCGAAAACCCCGGGCAACGCGCGGCTAGGACACGGTCGATCCGATGGCCTTCGTCCTCTGCTTCGAGGACCACCACCGTCGGCGCCGGCGGCGACACGTTCTACTCGAGTCTCTTGATGAGTTGGTGCGCGTTCGTCTGCATGTCGATGTTGCGAAACACGCAGATTCCAAGCTCGGGATCGAGGGTCTTGATGTGCTCCGCGAGCTCGGCCACCGCGCTTTCGTCGTATCGAGAGCGATGGCCCGCGGGCCCAGCCAGTCGGATGTAGGTCATGTTGGCCTGTGGCGGCGGCGTTTCGTGGAGCGGATCGTAGGCGGCGATGGCAGGGCGGTCACCACACGCTGCCGCAATGTCGCTCGGCTTCCATGCGTCCAGATCGAAGACGATCGGGGGCATCTTGGGCGGAAGGAAACCGAGAAAGGCCCGAAGGGCGGCACGGTTGGCTTTGCCGTGCTTGAAATGCTCATCGGCGTGGAACACGACCGCTTTCGCCTTCAGGTCTGCGGCGAGTTGCGCCACTTCCTCACAGGTTGCCTTGTTCTCCTTGGTGCGGCGAAAACCAGAATCGCTGACGGATTTTGGTGCAACCACTGAGAAGACAAAGCCTTCTGGAGCTTCGCGAATCCACCTTCGAACCGTGCCCGCGCCAGGGATGGCGATCTCGGTGTCCGAGATCTCCACCGCAACGAACTCGCGCCAGTACCGACTGACGGGTACTGGAAAACCGGAGCAGGCGACGACAAACATCGCGGCGGAGTATACTTGTTTTGTCACAGAAGGCCCGGACGACGGGGTTGCTCCGGGAATTCCGGGTTCCCGACGCGCCTCTGGTAGGCTCGCCCTCGTGTCGGATTTTGGTTTCGATACCTATGCCCTCGAGGATCTTGGCGCCGCACCGTCCTCCCATCCGCTTCAGGTTGCGGGGAACCTGATCGCGACGGGCAAGCCTCGCTCCGCGCTCGACGTCCTTGCGGAACACCATGCGCGCCTCGCCGACGACCCGGACTACCTGATGCTCTGCGGGCAGGCCTGGTTTGCAGCTGGGGATGCGCCGCGCGCCCAACACGCGTTTCTCGGCGCCGCACGGGTCGCGCCGACCGATCCACGCCCGCTCCGGCTCTTGGGGGAGCTGCTCCTCGATCGAGGCGAGGAGGAACGGGCGAAGCGACTCTTCAGGAAGGCGGCGCGGCTGGGGGACCCCTCCTCGGAACCAACCGCGTCGGCCGTGGACGACGAGCCGGCGCCTCGGTCCGATGACGACCTGATCGCGTTCGCCGAGAGCAAGGAGCGAACGCGACGTGGCCCCCCCCCGATCCGGCAGTGGGTGCTCATGGGCGTGACCATCGGTGTTCTCGGTCTCCTGATGTCGGCGATCGCGAGCTTCGCCTCACCCGACACGCGCGGGGTTGCCGAGCCGGCCAGCCGAGTCGCGCCTGCTCCAGGCGCGCTGGAGCCATCGCTCGAAGGGAAGCCTAAGCCGTTCGAGTCGCCCGACCTACCCGAGGTGCCCGAGCTGCCGGGGGCGTCAACGCCTGCGGTTTCGGGGGATGCCGTGGCCCCCTCCGTACCGGTGGTCCCGCCGGGGCCAACGGAAATCACCGCTGCCCTTGCCGAGCCCGATCCGGACGAGCGCGCCGTCGAAGCGCCCGTGGTCCCGACGCCGGAACCCGTGCAGGCGGCGGCACCCACCGAAGCGCCCGCGGTGGCCGAGCGATGGCCGGATGCCGACGCCTCGCCATTGTTGGCTGCGCCCGCGCCGGTTTCAGACTGGCTTGTGCCGACGATCGAGATGCCCTCGCAGCCCGTCGAAGCAGCAACGGTCAAGGCCGCCCCGAGACGAACGAGCAAGAGACGAGCGAAGGCAACCGGAACGACGAAGCCGCGGACGGAAGGGCGCCCGGCAAAGCCCACGACCCCCGCAGCTCCGGAGCGCGACATCGAAGCAGAGCTCGCGAAACTCGCGTCCGCCTCTGCGGCGACCCAGCGTGGAGACGCGCTTGCGGATCAAGGGGAGCTCGCCACGGCTGCCCGATTCTATCGGAGGGCCCTCGAACTCGATCCAGACTACGCGCCGGCGCTCGTCGCCATGGGTCGAAGCCTGCTCCGAGCCGAGAAGTACGGCGACGCGATGCGAAGCGCCACGCGTGCACTTCAGCTCGCCCGAGGCGTTGACGCGCGACCAGGCCTCGAGGCCGAGGCGCTCTACCAAATGGGTCGCGTGCGGCACGAACGCGGAGAGCTGGATGCGGCTCGCCAGCTCCTTCGCCAGTCGATCTCGATGCCCCGCACACCCGCCGAAGCCTGGTTTTACCTGGGCGAATCGCTGTCCCGCGACAATTGGCCCGATGCCCGCGATGCCTATGAGGAGTACCTCGGCCGTCGGCCCAACGGGCATCTGTCGGATCGGGCCCGTCGCGCGATTCAGTAGTACACTCCACACATGGCGAAGAAGAAGAGCGGGCAGCGAGAAGCCCGGAAGGAACGTTCTCGCGCAGCGAAAGAGGCCAAGCAGGCCGCCGCAGCCGAAGCCCTTCGGGTGCGGCGACGTTGGCAGATAGGATCGCTGGTCGTTGCCGTGCTGAGCATCGTGTGCGCGTGCGTTTCCTACTGGGTTCTCGAAGACCGACGGCTCGTTGGCGCTTCGCTCTTGATCGGCGGTGTGCTCTTCTTGGTCATGGCGCTTGGAGCCCTTGGCGCGGGCGTGCGTCCGCGCGATCGACGGACTGCCGGGTCGATCGATTTCGGCAACCGGAACTGACGCGGTGGCGGACGACCCTACAGAGGGCGAGCGATGGAGCGCTGCCGAAGAAGGGATCGAGCTCTTGCACGACGGCGACGTCGACCTTGCGGTGAGTGAGCTTCTGCAAGTCACGCGCGATGACCCGTCCAACGAAATCGCCTTTCACTTCCTCGGCCACGCCTACTTCGAGAAAGAGGCCTACCCCGAAGCGCTCAAGAGCTACGTCGAGGCGTTGCGACTCGCGCCCGAGTACCTTGGGGCGATGATCGGCGCCGGCCAGACCCTACGGATGATGGGCGAGTACGACCGGGCGATTCGGATGGGCCAGCGGGTGCTGGCGCGCGAGGCCGAGGATGGCGACGCGCTCTTCCTGGTGGGAGCCGCCCATTTCCAGAAGGGCGAGAATCAGGCGGCCAAGCGATATCTCGAGCGATATCTGGAGACCGGTCCCGAGCTCGAAGTCGCCCTCGAGGTCGAGGGCATGCTCCAGGTGGTGCGCGGGGAGGTGTTGCCTTTCCCGGGCGCCGAAGACACGGTAGAGAACTGAGAGGACGCATCGGATGCCTTCGGATCCCGCAGAAAAGCTAGCTTCGGAGCTCCCGCCGGTGTCAGACGAAGGGCCCTCGCAGGAGCGGGTCGAGCAGTGGCGCAAGGACGAGGTCGGGCGCGCCGTGGCGAAGCATCCCCTGCGCAAGGAACGGTTCTCGACTCACAGTGATGTCGAAGTGCCGGACCTCTTGGCTAGCACGCCGAGTGGCGCGGACTACGAACGGGACCTGGGGTTCCCAGGTGCCTTTCCCTACACCCGCGGCGTGCAACCCACGATGTATCGCGGCCGCCTCTGGACGATGCGCATGTTCGCGGGTTTCGGCACGCCTCGGCAAACCAACGAGCGTTTTCGCTACCTGCTTGGCCAGGGACAAACCGGCCTCTCGACCGCCTTCGATTTCCCGACGCTGATGGGCTACGACAGCGACTCGCCGAGATCGCTCGGGGAGGTCGGCATGGTGGGGGTGGCGGTCGACACCCTCCGCGACATGGAGATCCTCTTCGATCAGATCCCGCTCGACCGTGTCACGACGTCGATGACGATCAACGGGCCGGCGGCTGTGCTTCTTGGTTTTTACGTGGCGCTTGCAGACAAGCGCGGAATCCCACGAGACAAGATCGGCGGGACCGTCCAAAACGATTGCCTCAAGGAGTTCATCGCGCAACACGCATGGGTGGTCCCACCCAGGCCGGCGATGCGCATCGTCACCGACAGCATCGAGTTCTGCGCCGCCGAGGTGCCGCGGTGGAACAGTGTCAGCATCAGCGGGTATCACATCCGAGAAGCCGGATCGACGGCCGCCCAGGAGCTCGCGTTCACGATTGCCGATGGCCTCGAGTACGTGAAATGGGGGGTCGAGCGAGGGCTGGACGTCGACGACTTCGCGCCGAGGCTCTCTTTCTTCTTCGATGTCCACAATGACTTCTTTGAGGAGGTCGCGAAGTTCCGCGCCGCTCGCCGCATGTGGGCGCGGCTGATGAAGGATCGATTCGCGCCCAAGAACCCTCGGTCGTTGATGCTTCGAACCCATGCGCAGACCGCCGGCGTGTCCCTCACCGCGCAGCAGCCCTACAACAACGTCGCGCGCGTCTCTCTTCAGGCGCTTGCCGCAGTGCTCGGGGGCACGCAGTCGCTGCATACCAACAGCCTGGACGAGACATTCGCGCTGCCGACCGAAGAGGCCGTCACCATCGCGCTTCGTACCCAACAGATCATCGCCGAGGAGTCCGGTGTCGCGAACACGATCGATCCGCTCGCCGGAAGCTACTTCGTCGAGTGGATGACCGACAAGATCGAAAACGACGCCATGGACTACATCCACAAGATCGACGACTTTGGCGGCATGGTCGAGGCCGTCGAGCGCGGCTATCCGCAGCGCGAGATCGCAGCTTCGGCGTACCGGCTCCAACGACAGATCGAGAGTGGCGAGAAGACGGTCGTCGGCCTCAACAAGTACGCGCAAGACGAAGAAGCCGAGATCCCCACACTCCGCATCGACGAGTCGATCCAGCGCGAGCAAAAAGAAGGCTTGGCGAAGGTCAAAGCCGAGCGCGACGACGGCCAAGTCGCCCGCGCCCTCGACGCGGTGCGCGACGCCTGCCGGTCAGACCAGAACGTCATGCCCACCATCGTCGACGCCGCCAAGGTCTACTGCACCGAACAAGAGATCTGCGACGTCTTCCGCGAAGTCTTCGGCCAACACCAAGACCGCCCCGAATTCTAACGGGGTCACTCCGCCCCCCCACAACCACTCTACTTTCAAGGGGTTGCGAGCCGCACCGCGAAAACCCGATTCGAACCCTCGTTCGCCGTCTTGCCGGTCTATGGCCCGGTCATCCGAAGCCACATCGCCACCACCATCGCGGTTACGAGAACACCCAACCCGATGATGCCGACCGCCTCCTCGATCTGTCGGCGTCGGTGTTGATGCTCGTCCACAGGCGGCGGATACGAATCATCGTCAATCGGCTCGGATGGCAGGGGAGCCGGCGGCGGAGCGGCCCGTCGAAGCGGCGGATCGGGAAGGGCAGGAGGCTCGTTGGCCACGCGCGGCCATGAATCACGCCCTATAGGAGTGTTGCCCGCATCAGGCTTGACTCGGACGACCCGGGTGGTTGCGTCGTGACGCTTCTTCCGACGGTGCGTCGCGCGCCGCTCTTTGCTTCGAACGTTCGCGTCGTTATCGGGATCGGGGTGCGGCACCGCGGTCATGTCCTTTCACCGCCCCCGACGGCTGACGCGAGTATACAGTGCCCCTCCGGCCTGTCACTCGCCGGCTCGACTTTTGGAGAGTTCGCATACAATTCGAAACATGACCTCGCACGACGCAGTGGAACTGATCGACGGAAACTACCGCAGCCGCGTCGTGCTGACGTGTGAGCACGCGGGGAGCACGCTTCCAGCTCCATGGTCTTGGCCAAAAGCGGACCTGAGGCTGGTCGGCACACACTGGTCGTGCGACCTCGGTGCCGACGCGCTCACCCGAAATCTGGCAGAGGCGCTCGGCGCGCCCGCAGTGTTGTCGCGGTTCACCCGGTTACTCGTCGATCCGAATCGGCCGCTCGACTCAGATACGTTGTTTCGGTCCGAGGCGGACGGCCTGCCCGTGGAGCTCAACGCGTCGGTCGAAACCGCGGAGCGTGAGCGTCGAATCCGGGGGTACTATGAGCCGTACCACGCCACGGCGACGACCATGGTCCAACGGAGCGACGCGGAGATCGTGTTCGGCATCCACACGTTCACACCGATCTACGAAGGCGACGCGCGCAGCATCGAGCTCGGTGTGCTGTTCGACCAGGAGGAAGACCTCGGCAATGCCCTCGTCACGCATCTTCAGGACGCAGGCTTTGTCGCGGCCGCGAACGAGCCGTACTCCGGGAAGGCAGGTCTGGCCTACTCGCCGGTCCTCCATGCCGAGCAGTTCAACCGTCGCGCGCTCGAGATCGAGGCGCGCCAGGACCTGGTCGTCGAACCGGACTTCGCGGCACGGCTCGTCGTGGCGCTGCAGGGTTTCTTCTCATGAGCCAGCGGACGCGTTAGGAAGCCGTCATGGAGATCCAACACGCCAAAGGCACCGGCATCGCCTACCGTGTATTCGGTAGCCCCGAGGACCCGTGCGTCGTTTGCCTCCATGGTTTTCCAGACACCCCACGGACCTGGGGCCCGCTCGCGAACGCTCTTGTGGCGCGAGGCAGACGGGTCATCACACCGTGGCTTCCAGGGTACGCCCCCTCATCGTTGACCGGGCCGCTCGACCCCCTTTCGGTTGCCGACCGGCTACTCGCGTTCATCGAAGAGGTTTCCCCTGGCGCGCCCGTCCATCTGGTCGGTCACGACTGGGGCGCCGTCTGCGCCTACCCCATGCTGTACCAACGACCAGAGCTTTTCCGGTCTGCGGCCGTGCTCGCGATACCCCACCTCGGCGCCATCGAGGCGAACATGCCCGAGGATCCACGCCAGTTTCTGCGGAGTTCCTACATCGCGTTGTTCCAGTTCCCCGCGCTGCCCGAGCGGCTCTTGAGGGCGCGCGACTACGCCTTGGTCGAGCGACTCTGGAAGATCTGGTCTCCAGGTTTCAACCCGGGCGATGACTACTTCGCAGAGCTCAAGCGGTGCCTCGGGCAAAGCGCATCAGCGCCACTCGCCTACTACCGTGCGCTCCGGTCTCCTTCGCTCATTCGCCGCTTGCGTGCGTTGGTCGCTGGGGACCCGATCCCGGTTCCGACCCTCTACCTACACGGTGAGCGAGATGGGTGCATGGCAGTCAGCCTAGGCGCTGGTCAAGAGAAGTACTTCAGCGCGATGTTCGATACGGTGCGTCTGGCCGAGGCCGGGCACTTTCTTCATCTGGAGCGCCCGGCCGAGGTTAACGAGGCCATCGCCGAGTGGCAGACCGCGCATGCTGGGGAAGCGGCGCGTCAGGACTGAACTCCGATCCATCGAAACTCGCCGAACCGAGCGGTCTTCCAGGCGATGTTGCGAGACGCGGTTGGCGCCTTTCTGTAGATCAACGTTCCGTACAACCGCGCCCGACGAAACTGGTGGGCAGCGGGACCGTTCGTTGGGTGCGCGACGTACGGTTCTCTCGCCTCTTGACAATCAACGTCCAACGGCGCCAGTCTGGCGCTCGGTCGTAGGCTCGTCGTCATTGTTTCGGCCGAATGGCTAGGTCATCGATGTGTGACGTCATCCGTGGGCGCATGTCGCGCTGCTTCTGTACCGTCGTGTTGGCGATGTCTCTCGCCTCATGCTCGGACACGGTGCCGAGCACTGGTGGTAGCGGCGGGTCGGATGCGACCGGCGGAGCTGGTGCCGCGGGAACGGGCGGAACCGGAGGGACGAGCGGCACAGGTGGCACTGCTGAAACCGGCGGTGTCGGTGGAGAGGAGCCGCCGCCCCCACCACGGCCGACCGGCGTCGTCGTCGGCTTTGGCGGCGCCAGACTCAAGTCCGTTCAGTACGAAATGGATGTGGCCGTCGGCGGTCCGGTCGGAAAGGGCCGAGCAACGAGTCCTCAATACATGCTCGACTACTACACTCCAACGAGTCCGGAGAGGTGAAATGATGAGACTACTAACGGCAGCCATGGCTATCGCCACCCTCGCCACGAGCGCACCGGCGATCGCACAGTCACCGGTGCTTCCGGTTCAGGGCACGCTGAGGGAGATGGCGGGCAATCTCGTCAACGACACACGGAGCGTGACCTTCCGGCTCTACAATGACGCGTCCGGAGGCACGCCGTTCTACAGCGTCACGAAGGATGTCAACTTCACCAACGGCCAGTTCGTGGCGTACCTGGGTGATGAAGGGGACAGCCCTCTCAACGTGGGAGAGTTCGATGGGATGCCCCAAGTGTGGCTCGGGATCGAAGTGTCTCCGGAGACGGTTGAGATGACGCCGAGGGTCCGGGTCGGCACGTCCCCCTTCGCGCTCTACGCGCAGCTATGTGGGGAAGCCCAGTCTGCGGTGTCGGCCGATTCGGCCACCACGGCCACCAACGCGACGACCGCTACGACGGCCACCACGGCGACGACGGCTGACAGCGCCGATGACCTGAATTGCTCGGGATGCGTGGGCAGTGACGAAATCGCCCAGGCGGCCAAGGATGAGCTCAGAACTATCAGCA
This sequence comes from Myxococcota bacterium, assembly GCA_039028875.1. Taxonomy (GTDB): domain Bacteria; phylum Myxococcota_A; class Polyangia; order Polyangiales; family Houyiibacteriaceae; genus SG8-38. The sequence goes on from JBCCHE010000030.1 coordinate 45,235, forward strand.
CCGTGACCCAATCGATTGTCGATTTGAGCGTACCCGGAACGGTGTGCGAAGATCTCTCGGGGAGATTCTGCGCGCTCACGACGGTCGACTTTCGCGGCCCTCCTGCGGGAAATGGCGGGAATGACGCCCGATGTCAGCTGTTCCCGGTCGACGGCGCTACCTGGAGGCTCTGCGGCACGGTGTTCGATCTCGGCAATCGCATCAACTGCACCGCATACTGCATCGAATAGGATGGCGAGGATGGGCAACCCAAAGCGACTCCGACACCGTGCAAGAGGCAGCGCGACGCCTGGCGCCGCAGTACGCCCAAGCAGAGCGAGCGCAATCCAAGTGTCCACGGTCGCGTCAGGGTTGTTTCTCGTCACAGCGACCCTCGGCAGTTGCGCCAAGGTTCAACCGGCACCGGTGGCTGAGTGCCCTGACGGACAGGTCCTCGTCAACGATTCGTGCGTGGACGAGCCCGATGGGTCCACGCCCGAGCCCGAACCCGACCCCTTGGACATTCAGCTCACCGACGGCTCGCTGTCGTACTTGGACTTCGATCCTGACACGACCGACTACATCGTGGAGGTACGGCATCTGCTGCCGAGACTGACGCTCGGCATCAGCCCGACCGACGGCGTCAACGTGGTCTGGCAGGCGCAAGGGCTCACCCTTGACGCCGACGGCGAGGCGGTCCTCGAGTTCTTTCCTGGAGCCTCCGACCTGTTGCAGGTCACCTCGGCCGACAACGACGTGTACGAGGTCACCATCGAGCGTGACGCCTCGGGTGAGTTCGAGCAGGTGGCGTTTTTGAAAGGACCCACTGCGGTCGATGGCGAAGGGTTCGGCAGCTCCGTCGCTGCGAGTGGCGATCGAGTCGTGGTGGGTGGGAGCGATCGAGTTGTCGTCTTTCGGCGCGACGACGATGCCTGGACGCGCGAGACTGAAATCGGCGCTCCCATTGGATCCAGCGCCGGCTTTGGCAGGAGCGTCGCCATCGATCGTGAGACCCTGGTGGTTGGAGAATTCGGGGCGGCCTACGTGTTTACGTACGATGGCAGCGCTTGGGCTGAGCAGGAGGTCCTGCAACCGGGGGGCCTGGACAATTCGTTCGGCGTTGCCGTCGCCGTGCACGGAGACACGGTGGTCGTCGGTGCCAGCAGTGACAGCGCGATCGTCGGCTCGAGCGGTGCGGCGTATGTCTTTGTGCGAAGCGGCACGCAATGGACCGAGCAAGGCTTGCTCAAGGCGTCGAACGCCGGCACAGGGGATAGCTTCGGCGCTTCGGTGGCCATCGACGGGGACTCGATCATCGTGGGCGCACGCGGCGAGGACAGCGACTCGACGCGGGTCGACGGTGCCGAGGGCGACAACCTCGCAACCGCGAGCGACAGCGGGGCCGCATACTTGTTCGCGAGAACCGCTGCCGACTGGTCGCAGACCGCGTATCTGAAGGCCACCGAGACCATTCTTCAAGGTGCCTTTGGGTGGTCGGTCGACATCGATGGCGACAGGGCCGTCGTCGGCGCCCCCGGTGGGGACGATGGACACGGAGAGGCGCATGTGTTCTCTGCCACGGATACGACCTGGGCTTACGCCGCGAACCTGAGAACGCCCAATCCCGGTGGTGACGACGTCTTCGGGCAGTCTGTCGCGATCGACCGTGGGAACGTCATCATCGGTGCGGGTGGGGAGGACAGTTCCGCGACCGGTGTGCTCCCCCAGGCGGACGACTACGACGACGACGTCGCCGATAGTGGCGCGGGGTACGTCTTCGTGCAGGAGCCCGGGGGAACGACCGGACGCTTCTACCTGAAGGCGCTCAACGCCGGACGCAGCGACTACCTCGGAGGCGAGCAAGGGATGCTCGGTACTGCGGTTGCGATCAGCGGCGACACCGTGGTCGTCGGCGCGCCCGGTGAAGACAGCGACGCGACCGACGTCGACGGCTCTGGGGGCGACAACAGTGCGGCCGGCAGTGGCGCCGCGTACATCTTTCGCTGAGCGAGGCCCGCAGACCGTGCCTCGGAGTCCGGCCTAGACGCCGACCAGCGGCAGCTGCCGCCGCTTCGTGGTCTCGTCCGTGATCTGAATGGGGTAGTTTCCGCTGAAGCATGCGTCGCAGAACCCTTCGCCTCCGACCGAGTGCTGGAGACCCTCGAGCGAGAGGTAGCCGAGGCTGTCGGCCGTGACGTAGTCCGTCACCTCCGGCACGGAATGATGCGCGGCGATGAGCTCTTCCCGTGTGGGCGTGTCGATTCCGTAGAAACATGGCCAACTGGTCGGCGGGGAGCTGATCCGCAGGTGAACTTCCGCAGCCCCGGCGTCTCGGATCATCTTGACGATCTTCCGACTGGTGGTTCCGCGAACGATCGAGTCATCGATGACGACGACGCGCTTGCCTTCGAGGATGCTCTGCACCGGATGAAGCTTGAGGCGCACCCCGAAGTGGCGGATCGACTGTGCCGGCTCGATGAACGTGCGACCGACGTAGTGGCTTCGGATGAGCCCGAGTTCGAAGGGTAGGCCTGCGGCCTCCGCGTAGCCGATCGCTGCCGCGACTCCGCTATCCGGCACCGGCACCACGACGTCCGCGGGGACCGGCTGGTCTTGCGCGAGCGCACGCCCCATGCGTTTGCGCGCGTCGTAGACACTGATGCCGTCGAAGGACGCATCCGGCCTCGCGAAGTACACGTACTCGAAGATGCACATATACCGCTGCTTGGAGTACGTTCTGAAGGGCTTGAGGCTCCTTAGGCCGTTCGCATCGACAACCACCATCTCGCCTGGCTCGATATCGCGAATGAACTCCGCCCCGATGAGCGTGAATGCCGGAGGTTCCGAGGCGACGACATAGGCGCCGTTGAGCTTCCCCAGGCAAAGCGGCCGAAACCCATGCGGGTCGCGCACGGCGATGAGCTCTTCGACCGAAAGAAACACCAGCGAGTACGCCCCCTCGACTTGATGAAGTGCGTCCGCGACGCGGTCGACCATCGTCTCTTTTTGTGACCGGGCGACAAGGTGGACGAGAACTTCGGTGTCGCTGTCGGATGAGAAGATCGAGCCGCTCTCTTCGAGCTGATTGCGAAGCGCGAGCCCGTTGGTCAGGTTGCCGTTGTGGGCCACCGAGATCGAGCCGTGTCCGCAATCCACTGCAAGGGGCTGAGCGTTCTTGATGTGGCTTCCGCCGGCGGTCGTATATCGCACGTGGCCGATCGCGTTGGCTCCGGGGAGCTTCTCGATCCGGTCGGCGGTGAACACGTCCTGAACCAGTCCCATCCCGCGGTGGACGAAGAGCTGCTCGCCGTTGCTCGAGACGATCCCCGCTGCCTCCTGGCCTCTGTGCTGCAGAGAATGCAGCCCGAGGTAGGCGAGGTTCGACGCCTCTTCGGCGCCGAAAACGCCGAAGACCCCGCATTGATCATGAAAATGATCGTCGTCCATCACCCGCACGGACCGGTTCATAGCGCTCGCGTCACCCCACGTCCATGACCCCCGCATGCGGCCCGCGGACCCGTGCGCTAGAACCCGCCAGCATGCCGCGCGTACTCAAGAGGATCGAGTCGGTCGTCCCTCGTCGAGCGACAGGCTACGGGGGAAAGGCGCGTAGTTTGGCGGCCCTCGCAAGGGCCGGTTTCGCGGTGCCCGCCGCCTATGCGATGCCGGGCTGGGTGAGCGACTCCTTCTTCACGAGTGTACTCGATGTCGCAGATCGCCCTACCGCGCTCCTGCGCGCGCCTTACGTCAACGATTCGAAGCTCCAGGAGATACGCGACCGAGTACGCAGCGCGGTTCTGCCCCTCGACGTGGTTCAGGGTGTCCGAGACGCGTTGCTCGCGATGCGGGAAGAGGGCGCCGCTGGCTTCGCCGTCCGATCATCAGCCACGCATGAAGACCAAGAAGGCGCTTCTGCGGCGGGCATGCACTCGACTCTCCTCAATCTCGTTCGCGACGATGAGGTGCTCGAAGGGTTGAAGACGTGCTGGTCGAGCCTTTTCCAGCCGCGCGCGCTGTCGTATCTCCGTGCGCTCGGCGAGGATGTGCCCGTCTCCATTGGTATCGTCATTCAGGCCATGGTGCCCGCCGAGGTGTCCGGCGTACTCTTCACCTGTAACCCACTGACGGGTGACGCGAGCGAGGTGGTCATCAACGCAGCCTACGGGCTTGGGTCTTCTGTGGTCGACGGACGGGTGACGCCAGACACGTACCGGATCGACAAAGCAACCGGTCAGACGCGCGATCGCATCCTCGGGGGCAAGGCACAGCAAACCACGCTCGAGGAGTCGGGCGGCGTTCGTGAGGTCGCCGTAACGGCAGTTGAGCGCGCCCGAGCGGCACTCGACGAAGATCAACTCCTCAGTTTGAAAGAGCTCGCCGCGCGAATCGAGGAGCACTTCGGGAGCAACCGCGATGTCGAATGGGCGCTCGCAGGCCAGCAGTTCTATGTCCTTCAAGCAAGACCCATCGTCGCGCCGCACAACCGACTTCGTCGCGGTTCGAGTCGCGAGGCACCCATCGATCGACGCAAGATCGTTTGGAGCAACGCCAACATTGGTGAGGCGCTTCCCGGGGTTGCCACGCCGTTCACCTGGTCCGTGCTGAGCCAGTTCAGTGATCTTGGTTTCCGTCGCGCGTTCGGCTCGTTGGGCTGCACCGTTCCTCGAGACGCAGAGCTCGTGGGTGATTTCCGCGGCCGCATCTACATCAATCTCACCGAGTTCACTTCGATCCTTTCGCAAATCCCTTGGCTTCACCCGTCGACCCTCGTGAGGCTAGGCGGTGGCATCTACGCGTCCGAGCTCGACGAAGTCGCAGCCGGTGGAAGCTCGACCCGCTTCGTCCTCCGGCTTCCCCAGACCATCGCGCGGTACATCCGGGAGAACTTTCGACTGCAGGCGCGTATCGCCGAGTTTGAGTCGTATTTCGCCGAAGAGCGCGTTCGCATGAACTCTGTCGACCCACGATTGCTCGAGCCGAGTGGCCTCGATCGCATGCTGAGCGACGTCGAGCACCTTCTCGACGAAACCGGCTCTGTCATGCTGACCGCCTACGCCAATCTCCTTTCCGCGGTGCTCGTCTTGATCGGTATCCTTCGCACGTTTGCGCGGGGCGAGGACGACGGCCTCTACCGCGATTTGCTCTCGGGCCTCCAAGATGTCGAGAGTGCGCGTCCGGGGTTCGCGCTCCTCCGAATCTCCCGACTCGCCAAGGCAGAGCCGGAGGTGCAACGGCAGATCCGGGAGACGGAGCTCGAGCGGCTGTCGATCAGCGACCTCGCGCCAGGACCCACGCGCGATGCGCTCGAGCGGTTCATGCGGGAGTTCGGTCACCGAGGGATCCGCGAAGCGGAGATCGCCGCGCCCAGGTGGGTAGAGGACCCCACGTTGATGTTTGCGACCCTCCGCTCACACCTGGCAGCTGACCTCGGACCCGACATTCGCGAAGACACGCTCAGCCGGGTTCGACGCCACGCCGAGAAGCGTGTGGAGTCTGCGGTCCCGATCACGCTGCGACCGGCAGTGAGGCGGCTGCTCGAGGCGGTCAGAAGATTCACGCGCATGCGGGAGCGCCTCCGCGGAAACGTCGTCGAGGTTCTTGGGATGTTCAGGCGCGTCGCCCTCGAGGCATCCCGGCGAATCGAAGCTGGAGAGCCGGAGGCTGGCCCGGATTCCGCTTTCTTCTTGTCGATGACCGAGCTTCGCCGGGTGCTGCACTCCGACAACGAGCGCGTCGCGATTCGCGTTCAACGTCGTCGCCTCGAGTACGAGCGCAATCGCTCACTTCCCGACCCACCGACAACGTTCGTCGGTTTTCCTCCCGACGACTCCGGCGAAGTCCCCAAGTCGAGCCGCCTTCAGGGGCTTGCAGCGAGTGGCGGCGTCGCAGAAGGGCGTGCGCGCATACTCCGAGATCCGACGCAGACGTCGGAGCTCGCGCCCGGTGAGATCCTCGTTGTCCAAGCGGCCGACACGGGGTGGGCCCCCTTGTTCCTTGCTGCCTCTGGGGTCGTCACCGAGCTCGGGGGGCCGCTGTCGCATGCAGCGATCATCCTACGGGAGTACGCCGTCCCCGCGGTCGTTAACGTTGCCAATGCGACCCTCGCCGTCGAGGACGGCGATCTTCTGCGTATCGACGGAGACACGGGGATGGTGGAGATCCTCGGTGGTTGATCGGCCCGAGGTGCGCCCCGAAATCTTGCACCGCGATCGAGATCTATTGGTGGTCGCGAAGCCTCCCGGAATGCCGACGACGTCTCCTGAATCTGGACGCCCGTGCCTCGTCGATTGGGTGTCCGACCACATCACCTGCGGTAGGCCGCCGCACCCCACGTCTCGGCTGGACTCGCCGGTTAGTGGGGTCGTCACGTTCGCGCTTACGTCGGCGGCCAACAAGCACCTGCTAGAGGCACGGCGCTCGGCTCGCTACATGCGAACCTATCTCGGGATCACGCTCCAACCATCGACCTTGGGGCGCGCCGAGTGGTCCTGGCCGATCTCGATCGACCCCCGCAACCCGAAGCTCCGAGTGGCGGGGGATGGTCGGGGGCGTCGCGACGCGCGCACCATCTGCGAGGTGGCGGCGCAGGCCGGTCGTGCCACCTTGCTGCGGTTGCGACCGCAGACCGGACGTACCCATCAGATCCGCGCGCACGCCACCAGAGCTGGGCTGCCTCTCTTCGGTGACCATGCGTATGGCGGCGCGCGTCGTTCGGTGTTGGCGAGCGGCCGCGTCGTAGCGGCCGGGCGCGCCATGCTCCACTGCGCTCGCGTCAGGTTCCCCCGGTTGCGGGGCGACGGTGAACTGGACATCTTCGCGCCCGTTCCAGATGACTTCGCCCGCGTGTGGTCAAGCCACGGGGGCGAACCCCATGCCCTTGGCTAAGAAGTCTCGGGCTCGGCCTGCTTTTCGAAGTGCGCCTCGAGCTCGCGTCGCAGGACCTCGAGCACATCTTGTTGGAGCTCGAGCGGATGCCGGATCAGTCGCTCGAGATTCCGTTGGTAGACGAACAGGCGGCGCTGTTCCCGAGGAGCCTTCCCGGCCTGCATCTCGTCCAGCAGGAGCGGTGTCCGGGGGTCGACGCCTTCTGCGACCACCTCGAGGCCCGGCAGGTCGGTGACCATGATGAGGTTGCCCTCGAGTCGCTCGGCCAACTCGGGAGGGAGCTCGCGGAGCGCCCCTTGGACCACCTTCTCGAAACGCTGTGCCGACGGTGACCATGGCGGCCTCGGAAGCATCCCATCGAGGTGCCTGGTCTTGAGGAAAGCGAGGGAGGCTTCCATCGGTTTCTGTTGGCGTTCGCGAAGCAGGCCGAGGTAGTAGAGGACGTCGGGGGTTGCCTCGGCCCTTGCAGCCGCCCGCTCAATGAGGAGCGCCGCGGGCTCGAGCTGGTCGAGCTCGAAGTGGGCCCGACCGATGAGAAAGTCGAGTTGTGGGTTGTCGAACGGGCCGTCGGGCAGCCCGAGGAGGAGCTCCCCAGCGGCCGCTCGATCCCCCTGCTGCAGTAGAGCGTCGACCTTGAGCACCGACGCATCGGCGATGTCGTCGGCCGTTTGGCAGCTCTCGAGCGCTTGGTCGAGAATGCGAATCGCCTCGGCGAAGCTGCCAAGGGGATGGATCAGAAGCTCGGCTGCGTTCAACATCGCCTCGAGGTAGTGCTCGTCGAGGTCGATCGCTTGCCGATAGTGCTCAAGCGCGAGCTCAAGGCTGCCGTTGGCGGCATGAATGTAGCCGATGAGATTGTGCGCGTCCGGTGAGTCGCCGTCGAGTTCGAGGGTTTGCTCCGCTGAAGCCATGGCGCCGGTCAGATCGCCTTGCGTGACGAGCTCCCAACCCCGGTCGAGATGCGCGCTCAAGCGGTCCATAAAGCCTTCAGATTGCTCTGTCATAGTCTAGTCGCGTCGAAACTTACGTGGGCGCTTTGGGACGTCAAGCGGAAGCGTACGCTATCATGCAAGACGATGGTAAGGATGCTCACCGCGCTCGCGATCATGGCGTTTTGTGGGTGTATCATGCAGCCCCTGCCGACCGATCACGCGATCTCGGTCGGCACCTCCGGGCGCGGCTACCTCGTCCGGGGAGTCGCCCTCGGGGATCGAGGTATCGGCTACCAGCGCGTGCGGCCGGGCGAATCGACGCGGTTCGGCACGTCGACGCTGATCGACGCAATCGAACGGGCGGCGCAGTCGGTTGCGGAGGCGTTTCCCGGGGGCCGCCCGCTGCTCATTGGTGATCTCTCGAGCCCGAGAGGTGGGGCGCATCGCCGCCATCGAAGCCACCGCTCCGGGCGGGACGCTGACCTGGTGTTCTTCGTTCGAGACGCAGATGGAATGCCCGCAGCGAGTGCCGACTGGGCGTCGTTCGACCGCTACGGCCTTGCGGTCGTCGATGGCAACCTTCTTCGTTTCGACGAAGCACGGAACTGGCACTTGGTACGCACGTTGGTGCTTGACCCGAATGCGCATGTAAAGTGGATCTTCTGCTCGAACGACGTCAAGGCCAGGCTCCTTCGGTACGCTGTGCGCCACGAACCCTCCGCGCGAGCGGTCATACGCGCCACTTGGATCCTGCATCAGCCGGCGCGCGGTGATTCGCACGCGGATCACTTTCACGTGAGGGTCGGATGCGCTCCTGACGAGAGGTCGCTCGGTTGTGTCGAGGAGCCACCTTTTTGGCCATGGCTGAGCGATGCCGCCAGCAAGCGCAGCATTGCCGCTGGTTCGCGGGCGAGCGATCGGCAGCTGGTGGCGTGGTTACTCGGAGAGGAGCATGTCGATGAGGTCGGCGACGTCCCCAGGGGACGCATCGACGTCGCACCGCAGCCAACCGCGGTCGCGGGTCGCGACCTCCACTAGTTGTTGATGTTCCTTCGTGGCTCCCCAAAGCAAGACACCCGAGCCCCTTGGGAGTTCGTGCGCAAGCGTGGCGATCGTCGACGGTTGCACAGAAGCCTCGACACAGTCGATCACCAGCAGCGGGCTCAGTGATGCAGTGGCTTTGAGGTTGTCCAAGAACGCCACCACGTCTTCGATCTGTTGGACTGCGGCGGTCTCTTCGAGCTTGTCGGCAATGCCTTGGCAGCGCGCTTGGTTCCGAGTGGCGACGAAGACCATCGGGAGCGCTGAGCCCTGCGCTTGGAGCCGAGGGTACTTCGAGGTGTCGGTCTGCTCCTCGACCTCGATGGGTTCTTTGGCCGAGACGCCCGAGTACTGTCGTTCCCGACCCATGCGTTGCGTCGGCTCTCGCTCGTCGGAACGTTGGTGCGGGGGCCGAGACGCATTCTCCTGCGCGAGCGAGACCAAAGGCTCGAGGCTCTTCATGATGGCTTCAGCGGCCTCGTTCCCGAGATAGAACGCCGTCGCGTTGCGCAAGTGACGATCGATGAAGTCGTGGAGTGGCGGGCCGGACGGCGGCACCGCGTGTGCGTGGGCCATGTGGAGGGCCCGATGCATGATCTGCTGGCGCACGTCCGGGGCCGCGACGGCCTCGATGGCCTCTCGAACCAGTCGCGCGATCTGTTGCTCACCATCCACAGAATCATTGTCCTCCGCGGACGCACGAGGCCTGGCTACCATACCAACATAATATTACCGTCATTTCGCTTCTCGGCCAACCGGAGCCCGGTGGTGCCCGGTGAGGGGTCCATGATAGACCCAAAAGATGCTCGTGATGGGGGTCGACGAGAACGGGTTGGGGCCGCGTTTGGGCCCGCTCGTTGCGACGTCGCTCGTCCTCGAGACGCCTCACTATCGGCGGGCTGCACTCTGTGCGCGGGGGCTCGCCCTCGGGCTTACGGACAGCAAGGACGCCGGGGGTTTCGGTCGAATGGCCTTCACCGAGTCCGTGGCGCTTGCGCTCCTCGGCCGGACCGGTTCGGTGCCATCGACCGCCGACCACCTCCTCGAACGGCTTTGGCCGGCCGCCGGGTCGTCGTTGCGTGCGCGGTGCCCGAACGACCGAACCGCCGCGCAGTGTTGGGGCATCGACACAGCGCTTCCTGCCTTCGGCGGTGATCGCGCTGAGGGTGACGCACTGCTCGACCGCCTGAGCGGGAGGTCGCGCTTGCGCTTGGTCGAGGTGCGGAGCCGGCTCGCCTGTGCGGGCATGCTGAACCAGAAACGCGCCGCGGGGCGCAACAAGCTCGACGTGGACCTCGCCATGTTCGAAGACCTCATCGAGGCGGCACATGTCGACCTGGGCCAGCCGATGACGGTGATCTGCGGAATGATCGGCGGCATTCGAGACTATGCGTCGCGGTTCTCGCGATTCGACTCGCCGCGGGTCGCGACCTTGCCCGCCCGTCGTGGCCAGCGGCGCTATCGGGTTCGTGGACTCGGAGAGGTCCGCTTCGAGGTCGACGCAGACGCCCGCCATTTGCCGGTGTCGTTGGCGTCGATCGTCGGAAAGTATGTTCGCGAGGTCAGCATGCTTCGGATCGGCGAGTTCTACCGCCAAGCGCTCCCAGACCTGCGCCTCGCGAGTGGCTACCACGATCCCGTGACGAGCCGATTCATCGAACAAACCAAGACGTCCAGACGCAGGCTCGGGATCTCCGTCGATTGCTTTCGTCGCCAGGCTTGATCCCTGTGGTAGAACGCCTCCATGACGGAGCGCGATTCCTTGCCCCGCTGGTTCGTTTGGATAGTGCTGCTGGTGGCCGCCGGTTGGCTCTTCTACACGCTGCGCGGAGTCCTCGCTCCGGTGTTTTTCGCGTTCCTGATCGCCTACATGCTCGATCCGCTCGTCGATCGGGTCGAGGAGCTCCCGTTCCTTCGCGAGCGCGCCTTCGCGAGGGGCGTCGGGATCGCGGTGCTGCTGCTCGGCGTTTTCATCGTGACCGCGGTTCTCCTGTTCGGGGTGGTCCCGCTGGTGCTTCAGCAGGTTTCCCAGTTCGTGAAGGGGCTCCCCGAGGTGCTGGCCGAAGCACGAGCGACTTGGGAACCCATGCTCGCTCAGTACGGCGTCACGATTCCCACCACCTTTGGGGAGTTCCTCGAGGACGTGCACCTCGACGTCCAAGAGTTCGTTGCAGGATCGTACACACCCGTGACCACGGCGATCAAGTGGCTCCTCGGTGGAACCGCCTCGGCCATCGGTGCTGTCGTTGCAGCGTTGATCGTCCCGGTGTTCGCGTTCTACCTGACCTACGACTTCGACAACATCGTGGCGCGGATCGCCGACCTGGTTCCTCACCGGCATCGTCCGGAGGTCTACGGGTTCTTTCGAGATATCGACGCGGTTCTCGGCCAGTTCTTTCGCGGTCAGTTCACCGTCATGGCGATCTTGGCCGTGCTCTACAGTGTCGGTTATGGGCTCATCGGGGTTCCGCTCGCGCTTCCCATCGGGATCATGGCTGGGCTCCTCTCGTTCATTCCCTACGTCGGCAGTCTGACCGCGCTCGGCGCCGCGCTGTTGATGACTGCACTCGACTGGCAAGGGTGGACCCAAGTGATCTGGGTGCTCGGCGTGCACTTTACCATTCAGGGTCTCGAGGGGTTCGTCATTACGCCGCGCATCATGGGAGAGACCGTCGGGATCTCCGCCATTGCGGTCCTGTTTGCGTTGCTCGTCGGCGGCGAGCTCCTCGGCTTCACCGGGGTGTTGCTCGCGATTCCCGCGGCCGCCGTGATCAAGATACTCATCGAGCGGCTCGGCACCCGATACCGTGCGTCGGCGTTCTTTGGCAGCGAGTCAGAAGCCCTTGCCCCTATGGACTCGAAGGCGGACCCTTGAGCGCCGCGACGACGCGAATTCGGTTCCCGAGTGTTTCGATCTCGGCGTGCTGCACCACGTCGATCAGTGCCGCGGGAGCCTGATCCGGCGGTGACTCCGCCCAGACCTTCATGAGCGTGGCATTTTGTTCCGCGGTCGCCGGGTTGTCGACGTCGATCCAGACCACCAGCGCGCCGTTGGACGGAGCGCCCAGCGTGAACCCAACGGCTTCGACATCGGCCAGTGCGGACGCCCGGTCACCGATCGCCCCGAGTCGCGCGAGCGCGTCTCGCCAGCGAGGGGGCGCCACGAAAACGCCCGCAACCGGTGCCGCCCCAACGGTCGACCAGAGCGCCTTGAACCTCGGGTCTTCGACGAGGGTGGGGGCCTTCCCCGACGCAGCTGCGAGAAACTCGGTGACGGTGCTGCCCGACCCGGTCACCACGGTCCGATGGTCTACGGCCGCGAGCGCGCTGCGACCGTCTTGACTGACCAAGACCGGCCCAGCGGGGGTCATCCGCCGATCGATCGCGCTGCCGCGGTCTTCGACCAAGGCTTGATAGCAACGTGCCAGCGCCTCGGCGTCGACGTCGCGACCGCGTAGCAGAAGCCCCACCGACGAAAGCGGCTCGCCTTCGGCGCCCCCGGCCCAGATCGTCAGCTCCTCGATGGAGGTTCTTGGATCGAGCTCGCAGGCGATTGCGATCTCGTCGAGGCCCGCATCGAGTGAGAACGAGTCCAAGAGGTACGGCCCCGTGGGCCCGCGCGCCATTGCCGAGCCGTCGATCCGCACCACGGCGACAGCGGTACGCGGCAGCTGCGTGAGGATGCGACGGCTTTGCTCCAGATGCCCGTGCCGCGCGAGCAGGACGATCACTGCTACCGTTGCGCCAGCGACGAGCAACGCAACCTTGATCGAGCGTGTCACCGGCCCAGGGTAGGAAGTTCTTTTCACGTGGCAACCGGGCGTGCTAACGCGTGGCCCATGCCCTGGCGCCGGATGCGGCTTCGCAACGCGCAAGTCTTTGCCCGTTGCGACGAAAACGGCGAACTCGTCACGACGGACAGTCGCGTCGAAGTTCGCTACAAGCCCCACGATGGACGGGCCTATTTTGCGGCTGCGTCGAACCTCAAGGCGCCCAAAGACCCTGGCCCGATCGAGGCTGACGCGTTTTGCGGAGATGCTGACGCCGTTCAGAAGGGCAGGAAGGCCAAGACGAAGAAACCAACATCAAGCGCCTCCGTACCAGCTCCTGAGAAGCCCACAGGCAAGGAGCTCCTTGCCTACGGAGATGGGGCATGCAGTGGCAATCCGGGCCCGGCCGGAGTAGGGGTTGTCGCGCTTTGGGACGATCAGCGACGTGAGTTGAGTGAGTACCTCGGGGAGGCGACCAACAACATCGCCGAACTCACCGCTGTGCTCAGGGCGGTCCAGCTGGCCCACGAGCTCGACCGCCCACTTCGCCTCTACACCGACTCCAAGTACGCGATGGGCGTGCTGACACAGGGGTGGAAGGCGAAGGCCAACAAAGCACTCATCGCAGAGATTCAACAGTGGCTCGAGCGACATCCCGATACCGAGTTGTTTCATGTTCGAGGTCACCAAGGGGTGCCCCTCAACGAGGCTGCCGATGAGCTCGCGGTGCGCGCGGTCCGCGATCGATCCTCTACCGGTTGGCAGCCAGCGTAGAGCGAGCCGCGTCTTCGAGCGTCGTGAACCGGTACCCTGCTTGACGGAGTTCAAGAACCACGGCCCGAAGCACGTCGAGCTTCGCCGCTCCGCTCCTTCGAAGGTCGGGTCGGTGCGAAACGAATGCTTCCAAGCCGTCGCTGGCCGCATCCGCGACGTCGAAGCCGTGGAGCTCGATCTGGACGAAGGCTCGCCCTCGCATTCCAAGCGTGAGTGCACGTGCGCCGAGCGCGCCTGCGGTGACCAGAGCGGTTCCAATGAACGGGAGCCCGAGTCGCGTCACCCCGACCGGCAGCTCGACGATTCCCGATCCTCGTCGCCAGTAGGGCTGGCCAACGCGGTAGGGGTTGCGCGGGGCGATGCAGACGCTCATCGGGCCAACGATGCTCTGGCTCGTCCGGCCGCGAGCCCCCATCCAGCCGAGGACCGCGAGCTTGGCGGCGTAATATGCAGGCGACGAGAAGACGCTCGAGTCATACGCGAAGCCAAGGTCCGCGAGCTCCTCAAACATCGTGTCGTTGATCGTATATCCCGGTGCCCGAAATCCCGTTGGCCGACGTCCGCAGGCGTTCGCGATCGCGTTCGAGCAACGTTCGATGTCCGACCGAATGGTCTGCCTTGGCCGCCTCGTTAGGTCGTAGTGATGCGAAAAAGAGTGGTTGCCGATCTCGTGCCCGGCGTCGCGAAGCCCGCGAAGCGCTGCCTGGTTCTCGTCTCGTGCGAGATCCGCGCCGATGGCGAAGAACGTCGCGGGGATCTGTTCCTCGGCGAGCCAGGCTTGGATCCTCGGCAGGCAGCGGTCGTACACGGCGTGCCTGGCTTCGCCGGTGGGTAGGTCCACCCCGTGAATGGCGGCGTAGCAACCGACCTCGTCGAGGTCCACCGAGATTGCCGCGAGCTTGGTCATTTGCGCACTCGAATTGCAATGATGAGTTTGGCGAGATGGGTCATGACCCCCGGAACACGGCGCAACAACCCAACCGTTGGTGGGCGTTTCTCTCGTACCGAGACTGGAATCTCGCGTACGGCGATGCCTTCGCGCTCCGCGCGGATCACCAACTCCGACGCGAACAGGTCCTTCTCGGCGACGCAACGGCGCGCAACCGGCGCCAACGCGTCGCGACGGAATGCCTTCAGGCCGTGCGTGTCGGTGCCACGAAACCCGAGCGTCCACCGGAGGAGCAGATTGATGGCGCGTGTTCCGACGCGCCGCGAGAGGGGTCGCGCGTCGTCTGCGCCCTCCATTGCCTTCGAGCCGACGACAAGGTCCGCTTGGTTTGTGTCGAGCAGGTGTAGCGCTCGTGATAGGAAGTCGAGATCGCAAAGATCGATTTCCTCGCACACAACGATGTCTCCGCGCGCGTTGAGGATCCCATCGCGAAGCGCTTTCCCATAGTTCGGCTCGGCGGTGCGCCGCATCCGCACCTGATCGAAACGCTCGCCCAGCTCGTCTGCCAAGATTGCCGTGGCGTCGCTCGAACCGTTCTCCGCGAGGACGATTTCGTATGCCCTTCCTATGGCATCCAGACCACCGACGAGGCTCTCGACGGCCCCGCTGATCATGGCTTCCTCGTTGTACACGGGAACGACGATGCTGAGCTCGGGTGGGCTGTTCTCTTCCATCGCGCTGTCAGATCAAGTGGCACATGATGGCATGCGCGGCATCGAGCGTCGCCGTAAGGGACCGGAGGCACGCTGGAAGGGCGGCGGTCTGGCCTTGGGGCACCCGGACCGTTCCCCGAGGCCAGTCCA
Organism: Myxococcota bacterium; assembly: GCA_039028875.1. Taxonomy (GTDB): domain Bacteria; phylum Myxococcota_A; class Polyangia; order Polyangiales; family Houyiibacteriaceae; genus SG8-38. The sequence continues at coordinate 60,368 of JBCCHE010000030.1, forward strand.
GGCAGACCGAACCCGACAGCACCGTGATCGACCGCAAGGCAGGTGCAGCGGGGAGCTCGATTTGTCCCATGCCGGAAAGGCGCGAGACGTCGAAAACCGGGGAGGTGAGTGGCCCGCCTGCGCTGATGATCGGTTCGAGACATGCGGTGTCGCCGAGGTCCGGGATACCCGCACGCGTTCGAATCGCCGCGAGCAGTTCGCGCGTTCCGGGTCGATCCCACCGTGTGACCGCGAGGGCCCTCTCCGCGTGGAGCGCGCGTGGCCTTCCGGTCGGATCGGGTTGCCCCTCCTCGTCGTATCGTCGGTTCCAGTCCCAGTAGCGGTATGTCACCCCGCGTTTCTTCGGGAGTACCCGCTGAGGTTCGAGCAACGTGACGCCTCGCCCCACCGCGTGGGGTGTCCCGGGCTCGATCACGAAGGCGTCACCAGGCTGCACCGGCACGAACTGCAGGAGCGCGCTCAAGTCGGACCCGATGGCCAACGCCCGTTCGACCTCGCGATGCCCCACGCCCTCGACGAAACCAAGGTAGAGGCCTGCGCCTGGTCGAGCGTCAACGACGTACCACGATTCCGGCTTACCACTCTGATCAGAGTCGAGTGCGGGGTCATCGTCGATGGGGTGAATCTGAACCGACAGATCATCGTCAGCGTCGAGAAGCTTGACCAGCAAGCCGGTGGAACCGAGGGGCTCCTCGCGTCCCAGCCAGGCTTCCGGGTCAGCGCGGACCACATCATCGAAAGGCGGCCCGTCGACGACCAGGCTTGGGAAGTCAGGTTCGACCGAGAGCTCCCAGGACTCGCCAACCACCTTCGTCGTGGCGAGCCCGAGCTCCCGTTTCAAGTGGCCGGCGATCCGGGTGCCCCCCCATGGCGTCCGAGAGGGCGGCGTGAAGTTGTCCGGCTGGAGCAACAGCGGCCGGCGCCAGTTTTTTGCACCTACTTTATCCCACATGTAAGGTGGCCCTTGAATCCTATGGTACCCGCCTAGGGAGGTTTGCGATGGGCTATCTCGGAAAAGAACGCCGTATTCATCGAGTTTTCGTGACTCGAAACAGCGAATACCACGTACGAAGGAACGTATGCGTGGGGGTTCGGGACCGTCGGAGCGGAGAGTGGCTTGCCGGTCACTTGGCGCTCCGGAGCACGGTGTCGGGGGGCCTCAAGTTCCACGACAACGGGGCGATCAGCGCGTCCGAGGGCCTACCGACCGTCGGGGAGTCGCTTTTCTTCATCGCCTCTGGGCGCGATCTGATCACCAGTCCCGTCTTGAACATCGAGCGTCCCGCGCGGCAGACGGTTCACGCGTACCCGATGTAAGCACCGTCGCGAGGCGAATGCTATATCGACCGGCGTGCCGTCCGAGCTGAAAACCATCCGCGTCGTTGCGGCGCTCGTCGAGCGAAACGGTCGCTACCTGATCACGCAGCGACGCGAGAACGCGGTGCTGCCGCTGCTCTGGGATTTCCCGGGCGGGCGCGTCGAAGACGGCGAGTCCGACCAGGCAGCGCTCGTTCGAGAAGTCGAAGAACGGCTGGGCGTGCAAGTCGCGGTCGGTCAACTGATCTCGTTCGTCAATCACCCGTATGAACGCTACGCAGTCGACCTATATCTTTACGACTGTCGCCTGCGGAACGAGAACCTGACCTGCCGCGCGGTGAAAGACTACGCCTGGGTGACCTCCGAAGAGATGGAGAAGTACCCATTCACCCCAGTGGATGAGGCGTCGATGAGCAAGCTGCTTGGTGAGTCGTAGCGGCGCTGCCTACACGTCGTAGAACATTGGGGCGCGCTGACGAACAAAACGCAAGGCAAGTTCGCGCGCCTCGTCGGAGAGGCCTTCGAACTGAACGCCCATCCCGGGTTCGGATTCCGACGCGAAGTCCATCGGGTCTCGGACGAACCGCACGTAGCCGTCGCACTGGAACTCGAACCCACCGGGAAGCGTCACGAGCATCGAGACCGATGTGTCTTTGTCGAGCGACTCGTAGGTCGCGAGGAAGACACCCCCGTGTGCGATCTCTCCACTGAAACCGACGTAGAAATTCGATTGCGTCGTTGCGCCGAGGTTCGCCTCGATCCGTCGGCGGTCTCCGACTGGAACGGGCGCAGGCGGTGGAAGCATCGATGTGGGAATGGCCGCGCTCTGCGATGGACCGGAGGGTCGTGATGAAATCGGGGCGCCGGTCACTGGCCGACTCGAGACCGGTCGGACGGAAGGAGGCGCGCTCGACGCCTGCGCGGCCGGAGCCGCAGACACTGGGCGCGAAGACGAGACCGATGTCTTGATCACCGGCGGTGCGGACGAGGGCTTGAGGCTCGGGGGCCGCGAAGGTGGCGCCGAGGTGGGGGGACGTGATGCTGGGGTGCTCGCCGCCGGTGCTCTCGATGAGGGCGACACCGACGCCGGGCGCGACGATGTGGGTGGCGCACTCGGCAGTCCGCTTGGTGGTCCACTCGGCCGGGCGCTCGATCGGTCGTTGCCCGCCTGGGATTCGGGCCGGGCGCTCGGCCGGTTGGTGAGCGGGAACAACTGGCTGATCACCTCGGCGATCCCCTCGGTCGCAATCAAGACCCCACCGTGTTCGCTCTTGACGTCCTGGAGCAGTGCAAGGGTCTGGCTGAGGGTTCCGAGCGCGCTCTTGACGCATGCCTTACCGTCGGGTTCGGTCGACGCGAACTGCGCTTCGAAGAGCGCGCCAACCGCTCGCGCGACGTTCTGGGCCACCTCGAGCACTTCGTCGGGGATGTCCGCTTCTTGTTGGAGCGCTTCGAGCGTCTTTCCGAGCGATTCGCGAGCGCCCTTCGCCTCGTTCGCGCCTGAGTAACCCATCGTCGACCTTTCCCCCGTTTGCCTCGCCCTCAGAATACCGGGAGTCCCCGCTCGGTCAAAGCTCCTTGACGAACACGATGCGGGAACGGCCAGGGCCAGCGTAGTCGGTCACTTCGCTGCTTTCGAAACCCATCGAGTGGTGAAACCGCACCGGTCCCTCATGTCCCTCTGCCGCCAGTGCCTTGATTCGCTTCATTCCGGCGGCCCGGCAGCGCTCGGTGAATTGCTCGTAGAGCGCCTTTCCCACGCTTCGGCGGCGGTGGTCCGGGTGAATTCCAACGAGGTGCACATAGCCAGTCGCCGCAGGGGCTGGCACGAGAAAGCCCAGCAGGAAGCCAATCACCTGCCCGTCCTGGTCCGCGACGAGCGCGTGCTCTCCGAACTCATAGAAGAAGATCGGGTCGGCTCTGCGACCTGCGGGCCCTCCCCACCACTGGTCGAGCACCGAGATGATATAGTCGTAGTCGACTTTGGTGAGACCCCGGATCTCC
>JBCCHE010000031.1:0-63290 GCA_039028875.1 Myxococcota bacterium
CCGCACCGGGGCAGGATGCACCGCGTTTTTTCGTGCTTGCTTCACAGGATCCAGGCAGCGCCGAGGAGCCCGGTACCCTCCTCCAGAGAATCCAGGTCGTCAAGGGTTGGCTCGACGCGACCGGCGAGTTCCAGGCGCGTACCTTCGACGTCGCCGGCAACCCGGACAACGGCGCCACGGTGGACCCGGTGTCTTGCGAACCCAACGCTGGGGAAGGTGGGTTTGCGACGCTTTGTAGCGTTTGGACCGACCCGGAGTTCGACCCGGAGGTACAGGCCTTCTACTACGCGCGCGTGCTCGAGAACCCAACTTGCCGTTGGACGACGCGAGGCTGCCGATCCGAGGGAATCGACTGCGAGGATCCCTCGACCATCACTTCCCCCGATTTCGCGTTGTGCTGCGACCTGACCGATGAGCAGTGCGCGGCCGCAGCCGTCGACTGTGCGGCGCTTCCCGTGCCAGAAGAGTTCGCGAGTTGTTGCCGGCCGCGCGTGCCCAGAACCATTCAAGAGCGCGCCTGGACTTCGCCGATCTGGTACACCCCGTGAGCCCCCCCGCTCCGCTGTTGCCTGTCGGGCTTAGATCCGCGAGGCTTGCGCGGTGTACGCCTTCGTTCGCATGACTGCGGTTCTCGCGCTTTGCATCTTTGGAGCAGCGTGCGGATCAACCGAAGCGACGGGCGGCAGCGGGGGGGACGGCGCGGCAGGTGGAACCGGTGGGCTCAGCGGCGCCGGTGGGTCCGGCGGAGCTGGGGGGCCCGGCGGCTCTGCGGGGATGGGTGGCGTTGGGGGGAATGCCGGGTCCGGAGGCACCGAGGATGTAGTGCGGTATGTGCCGTATCAACCCGGTGACGAGCGACTCGCGGTGGGCTTCTTCTACGAGGGCGGGCATTCCGAAACGATTCTTCCCAACGATACGACGAGGAACTTCTTGGTCATCGTGGACGGGGATGATTCGACCACCTCCATCACGGACTCGAGCGATCGAATCGAAGGCGGGGTCTCCCAACAGTTCGCGCTGACCGGAACATCATTTTGGGGCGGGCTCGTCCTCTGGGAAGACACCATCGACCTTTCGGAATGGACCACGATGTTCGTCGGGTTCAAGTCGAGCGACCCTTCGTTTGCGACCTTTGATCTCACGCTGGTGTCAGGGACCCGAGACGATCCGACGCGTGTCGACCTCGACCCCAGGGCCTATGGCTACACCAACGACGGTGAATGGCATTTCCTCGAGGTGCCGCTTCAGGACGCCATCGATGCCGGCTTCGATCCGACGATGACTCGGTCGCCTTTCTTCATTGGGGCGACAGGCGGCGAGGCTGGAGATGTCCTGTTGGTCGATGCCTTGTACTTCAACAAAGACTGACGAGGGCGCGGGTCTTCGTCGACGGGTAACCGGCGTATGCGTCGACGGCGGTTACCATCGCTAGCGCGAAACACGCCGAACGCCCGCCTCTTGTTCGGCTTGCCGCAGGACGGACGCGTAGTGAAGGTACTGCGGGATTGCATTCGCCAAACAGCCGAAGCCTCCCACCGCCCCGACCACAGCGTTCACGTGCGCGATCGCTCTGACGTACTCATCGGAGGAATGCGCTCCGATCGCCAAGCCTACGAGGGACGTCAGCAGCCCAGCGCTGATCGCGGCCAAGACGAACCCGACCCAATAGGTGTAGAGCACGGTCCATCTGCCCTTTAGAGAGAACGGAACGCCACCCATGATTCCTGTTTCGACTTTCTCACATGCCTCGCCAGCCAGCTTGCAGGCCCAGAGAAAGCACACGAAGCCGACGAAGAAGTTTGCGATTGCAAGTGCGAGAGCAACGGTGTTTGGCATGTCGTCGGTCGCCTCTATTTCCGATCCGGGACCCCGTCGCCGGAATGATGTTGCGGCAGCATGCGTCCATCCGGCGTCGCTAGGTGGATTCTGGCGCCCAGGCGGCGGAAGGGGTGTCTCCGGAGATGCGGTCCGTCGACGTTCGCACGGACTCGACAGGTTCCTCGACCCTGGCTGCTTTTGGCACGTCGGGTGCAAGAGAAGAGCCGATTGCGCGGTAGACTTTGAACGTCGCGTCACGCAGCTGGTAGGTGTCGCCCCCTGGCGATTCGGCGGTGAGCGACACGGAAATTTCACCGAGCGAGCTTTCGGTACGGTCACTGGCGCATCCCAGCGACAACAATAGGCAGCACAGGACACATGATCGGAACATGGGCCGTCTCCTTCGGTCTGAGGGCGCGAAGGAAAGCGGCGAGACGCGGTCCTTCGGTACCCGGGGAATGTCTACAATTCTCTAGGCGAGGTCCATACGTAATTCTCTGCAGCAGCAGACCTTCCCAGGTGGACAGCAGCAGACCTTCCCAGGTTGGAAGTAAGCTGGTTGGAAGTAAGCTGGTTGGAAGTAAGCTGAGTCAGCAGACCTTCCCTGCAGCAGCGTCCCCTGCCGTTAGACGCGCGTCGAGAAGCGAAAAGATCGAACCGACGTTCCTGAGCGACGGGTCCTCCCCTTTGTCCGGAGGAGAGCGGTCCGGCTAGCTCGGTAGCAGCGCGGTAAGCGCGAGCTCGGTCTGGGCTCGCACTTCGTCCGGGTCTTCGCCGGCTGCGACCTTGTGGAGCGCGGTGGTCACTTGCGTGTCGAGGTAGCGCGCTGCGAACTCGGAGTTGATGTCGCTCCGGACTTCGCCCCGCTCTTGCCCGCGGCGCGACACGGCCTCGTACGCGTTTCGGAGTGCGCGAGCCAGCTCGTCGACGCGTGCTCCCGCGGCAGGCCCAAGTCGATCGCGGGTCCCGCGGCTCTTGGCCAGCAGGCAGCCCTTGGGGGTGTCCCCAGGATCAGACGCAAATGCGATGAGAGCTTCGGTACTCTCCGCGAACGAACGGTCGGGTCCAAGGAGCGCCGCAATCGGCGCCAGCACCGACCCCCAGTAGCGGTCGAGTGCTTCGGCGAGGAGTCCATCTTCACCGCCGAACTCCCGATAAAGCGACGGCTTGGACATTCCCATCCTCCGGCAGAACTCGTTGACGGAGAGCGCCAGAGGGCCTTCGCGCCAGTAGTGGTCGAGTGCGCGTGAGACGGCTCGATCGCGTTCGAAGGTGCGGGGTCGCCCACGCTTTTTCTTTTCAGCCATCGTTGGGAGCCTTTTATTACCGAGCGGTACTTTAATTCTTGACACGGCGGCTGTCCACCCATATTTATTGTACCAATAAGTACGTAAATATGACGAATTGGATCGGGACACGATGGCGGCCCACGAATCAAGGCTCACACGCAAGGAGACACAGTTATGTCGATTGAGAACGAAGTTGTGGTGGTCACGGGCGCATCGATTGGAATCGGCGCGAGCGACTGGGACCGCACGATCGACGTGAACATCAAGGGCTTCCTCTACGGGATCAACGCGGTGCTGCCGAGCGGGTGCTCGACGGTGGTCACGGCGTTGCTGTCGCGCACATCTTCACGGTCGACGATGGGCGGATCACCGAGGCTATCGAGGTGACGCAATCGGTCGTGGCAGAAACCGTGAGCGGCAACGACATGTCTAGTCACCTGTTTGCGTGCGGCGCCTGAGCGCTTCGGGAAGATCCCATGACGACGACATCGATTGATGCGTTCTACGGCGTTTGGCAACTCAGCGAATGGTCGGTCACGAACTCCGAGACGGGCAACGTCCGGTTGCCCTATGACGGTCGCGTGGATGGGCATCTCATCTACAGTCGCGATCGCTGGGTATCCGCCACCCTGATGGAGCGCGATCGCCAGCCAGTGACCGAGGATCGGCGCGCGCTGCTTGGGCTCAAGCGCCGGATCGCCGCCGAGGGAGTGAGCGCGATCGATCCTGGTAGCGCGGAGCTGATCCTCCCTTACTTCCTCGCCGGCTGGGGATACGTCAGTTACTGCGGCCCGTTCCGGGTCGAGGGGGGAGAAGTGTTCCACGAGATCCGCAACAGCCTGATCCCACAATGGATTGGGACGACGCTGGTGCGACGGTTCGCGTTCGATGTCGACGAAGACCGTTTGACGCTGCTCGCAGACCAAGCTGGGACCGTCGATCGATTGGTTTGGCGGCGCGTGCGCTCCACGGAGAAGCAGAGGACCGCATGATGCAGATGCACTGCCCAGGAATACCGGACAAGTCGTAGTCGAGCCCGAAGCGCGACACTGGGGCGGCCCAATATTTTTTACCAACCGGTACTTTAATTCTTGACCCAGGAACCGCTCGCGAGTAAGTTTTTGTACCATTCGGTATTTAAAGGAATCCCCATGCGCATCAAAGTCCATCATCTCAACCACTCCCGGTCGCTCCGCGCGCTTTGGCTGCTCGAGGAACTCGAGCTCGACTACGATATCCAGCACTGGACGCGCGACGAGAACTTTCGCGCACCCGAGGAAGCCATCAGCGTGCACCCGCTCGGTCGCTTTCCGATGGTGGAAGTGGACGGGCGTGTGCTGGTCGAGTCGGGCGCCGTCCTCGAATACTTCGCGGACCGCTACGAGAGGCTTCGGCCGACCGACGAAGAGGAGCAGCTCGAATGCCGCTTCTTTCTTCACTACTCCGAGGGCTCCGTGCAGCCACCGCTTCTCGTACGGCTCCTCTTCGCGCGCGTTCGCTCGGCACCTCTACCATTCTTCGTGAAACCGATCGCCAACAAGATCGCGGATAGGGTCGATGCGAGCTACACCGAGCCCGAGATCGATCTCCATCTGGGCTTCGTCGAGAAGACACTCTCAGAGCGCCCCTACTTTGCCGGGAACACCTTCTCGATCGCAGACATCCAGATGATCTACGCCGTGGAAGCGGGTCTCTCGAACGAGGCGAACAAGTACCCGAACATGCTCGCATGGCGAGACCGCATCGCCGCTCGACCGGCGTTCCAGCGGGCCGAAGCCAAGGGTGGCAAGGCAGTCCCAGAGGCCGCCTGATCACCCGATCCGACTGGCGCTCAAAAAGGGGGAGCCGCAACAGACCTTCCCAGGTTGGATCGGTAGAGATGAGTCGGGTTGGGTCGAGATATTGGAGTAGACCTTCCCAGGCTGGATGAGTCGCGATGGGTCGGGATTGACCGAGATCCACCAAACTCCCTGAATCGTAGCGAACCAACCTTCCCAGGTTGGATTGCGATGGTTGCGACAACCGGGCTCGTATTTACGCGACGCGGCCGTCCGCGGAGACAAATCGCCATGTTTGGTGTCGTGACGGGCGGCTGGAAGCCCGCGCAAGCTCATGCGGGGAACGAAGCGTGGTCAAAGCTCTCTTGGCCCGTCGGGCTCAGGGGTTACGGCTCCGAGCGAGCCTTGGAACGAAGCGCGGCGTTCGGGCGGCGTACTCGGTGTATTCCGCACCGAATTTCTCGACGAGAAATCGCTCCTCGGTGCGTGTGCGCGCGGCAATGGCCGCAAATGCAGCATAGCCGGTGACGGCGACCAGCGCATTCGCCGTGCAAAGGCTGTTCGCGGTGACAATCAACGCGAAGGCCAGATAGAAGGGGTGACGGACCCAACGGTATGGGCCACCAGTCACGAGCGTCGCGTCTGCGCGGGTCACCACCGTATCGGTGAGGTTTCGCCCAAGAAAGCGGAACGTCCAGAGGATCGTCGCGGCTCCCGCGACCGCGAAGAGCGCCCCGGACCAACGCATCCACGCGGGGGCTTCGACCTTCCCAACGATGAGCGCAGACGGATCGACCATGAACGCCACGACCAGAACGATGTGTAGCGACGCGAGGGGCCGGAGCGTGAGTAGGATGGGAAGGCCCTCTTGACGACGATCGAGCCGCTCGGCCGTGCGCGCGCGAAGGCGAAACCGGAGTCCGAGGAAGATCACGGGAAGCCAGCCGGCGATGAGAAGCCAACGCATTTGGTCGTCCAAGCCCATGGCCTCGGTACTCTAGCGCAGGATACGCTCGCGCCGCTTGAAGCGTGCCGGAGCAGACCTTCCCAGGTTGGATGAGTCTCTGGATGAGTCTCGCGGAGCAGACCTTCCCAGGTTCGATGAGTCTCAGGATGAGTCTTCCCAGGATGAGTCTTCCCAGGTTGGATGAGTCTGGATGAGTCTCATGCTTCACGGGCACGGTGCGGTAGGCAAACCCCCCAGATTCGCGTACCGTTCTCGGGACAGTGATTTCCCGAGGTGAGACCATGACCCTTATGCGCGTCGTTCCCGGAGTCGCCTTTGCGCTGCTGCTCGCCACGCTTCCGGCCCACCTCGGCTGTGGGGGCACGGAGGTCGGATCAACGGCGACCCCAAGTGCCTCGACGGTGTGTTTGGGCGAAGCCTTTACGGTCGCGCTCTTCACGGGCGATCGAGTCGCAAGCAACTTTCTCGGCTCCACGGTGCGCCAAGGGGCGGTCGCCGGCGGCCTCGATCCCGGCCAAGAGAGCCCAAGCCAGAACTACACGTACTCGTATTTCTGCAACGGCGAAGGGCCAATCGTGATCGATTACCTCAACGAGCCAGGCTCGGATGTCCGATACAATACGGTCGCCGAGCTCGCGTGTGAGATCTGCATCCCAGAAGGCTTCTTTGAGGGGGCCGACGGCGGAGGTGAAATCTCGGCGGTCAACATTCGGCTTCCGAACGGAAACGTTGCGAGCGTCACGGTGCAGGCTGGCAACATCGAGTCCGTCATCTACGACCACCAAGGCGGATTCGTCGATTTCACCACCGGCGAACTCGACGCCGTCGAGGTCACAGAGGCAGAGTCCGGATCCCCTTCCGTCGCTCTTGGCTCGCCGACCACCTCGGTCACGGTTAACGAAGGGGACGGGTTTCCGGACCCCACGACCGTCGTCGACGAACCTGCTGCGGACATCGCCAGGATCCCCGACACGGGGGAGGGGGCCGAATTCGCCGTCGCGCTGGGCGACGCGTCGATCTGGCGCCTGGAGAGCGAAGGGCCGAGTTGGAGCATCGACGCCGATCGCAGCGCCGACTCGTCGTGGATCCTCGGGTGCATCCCCGGGCCGCTCGATGTGATTCCGCTCGCGGTCGCGGTCGCCCGCGACTTCGCACTCGCACTCATGGGAGACGGTCTCTTGTGCCATGGGTTTCTAGGGCCCGGGCGCGAGTCGGAGCTGGCCGTCGACGTCGGCTTTGGCGCGCTCGACCTCCGATGCCCTCCCGACCGAAACGGCAATGTGTGGGCGTGCGGTGCGCTCCTGGGAGACGAGCTGATGCTCCTGGCATGGCCGGACGAGAGCGTCGCGCCCACTGTCGAGAACCGCATCAACCTCTGCCTCGACGTGCAGTTCAGCCCTGTTCCGCCGGTCCCGAAAGGCGCGATCGCGGAGCCTCGCACGATGGGGGCTGTCATGCCGAACGACCACGAAGCCTGTTTCGCGGTCCCCTGCGGCGATGGGCGCATCGAAGAGATCTGCGTGGGCGTAAGTGAGCTCGAACTGAGGACGCGCGCGATCATCGAACTCGCCGGCTGCGGCCCGAACCACGTGACCTACGTCAATGCCGGCCAAATTGCGGCGAGCTGCGAACAAGGGTTCGAGGTGTTCTCGCGAACGAGACTCGACGGCGGGCCTGGCTCGGGGGGAACCGGAGGGGGCGGGACTGGCGGGACCGGCGGGACTGGCGGGACTGGCGGGACCGGCGGGACTGGCGGGACTGGCGGTGGCAACTCTCTCGAAGAACCCAAGCTCGTTCATCCGTGCGACGTGTTCACCGAAGCCGATATCCAGGCGCTCACTGGGGACGCGATGACCGAGACGCGCGCTCTCGACAATGACAACCGCCGGGTGTGCGAATACCGCACGGCTTCCGGCAACGGCATGCGGATCGACATGGAGGCTCAGCAGAACACCGCCAGTGACGATTTCTTCGAAGGATGGAAGGAACGCTTCCCCGTCCCGGCGCCGGACATCTTCACGATTCCCTGGAGCCCCGAGGGTGAGCTTCGGGTCACCGATGGAGGGGCGACCGTTTGGGCGTTCGTGATCAACGACGACCCGATCGGCCGAAACATCTTCATCACCCTCATCGGGTTCCCGATCGACAACGGCGGCGCAAGTGACCCGCCCGCCCTCATTCGCTCGGTCGTGGAAACGACCTCGCGACAACTCAACGACGCCATCCTGATCGAAAATGACCTTCCGATCATGCCCTAGTTTCCTGGAGTCGCTCGAGCAATCGCACTGACGAGAAGACCTTCCCAGAAGACCTTCCCAGGTTCGATGAGTCTCACGGGTCGGCGACGCCGCGCGGCGTGCCGAGCCATGGTGCGAAAGAATCGGCGGGCGCGCGAGTGGTCGCGGTAGCCAAAGCCTACGGGCAGCTCTCGCTCATCCGCGCTTGGTACGTCGACGACGGCTGCCCGAACCGAATCTGCGTCTGGGCGATGTCCTCGCAGAAAGCATCGGCGCTTTCCCCAGGTTCGCAATAGACGCCTTGAACGATCCACGTCTCGGTGACGTTCTCGAGCAACGCGTCGCCACAGGTACCATTCGAGTTCGGCGGCTGGAAGATGAACTGGTTGCGGCACGTGAAGGGCACGACCTCGGTCGTCTCGCCGGGAAGCAGAATGAGTCCTGCGCCCGTGCTCGGGCCCGCGAGCGGTCCTTCGCACCCGGCTGCCGTCATCTGGATGCACTCTTCGACGGTCTGGCCGGGAAGGGCGTTGGCCTCGCACCCGTTCTCTAGTGTCTGTTGATCGCTGGCACGGACAACCGTCGCCCCGAGTCGGATGCCGCGAGTCGTCGAGGTGTTGGTGACGGACACCGTGGCGTCTTGGCGAATGAGTGTCTCGGTGATGTTGGGGCATGTCGATGGGACGTCGAAGGAATCGGTCGGGGTCACCTCGACCAGGATCGAATCGAAGGCATCTTCGGTACAACCACCGGCGGGAAGATCGACGCATGCGCACTCGCAGACTTCATCGACACACGCCGCGTCGAGGACATCCCGCTCGCCGCAGAACTCTTCGCATGGGACCGTGCAATCGTCTGCCTCGAGGCAAGGGGTTTCCGTCGTCGTGCCGCCGCACGCTCCAACCAGCGAGACCGCGAATAGAACCGCAACTAAAAACGCTTGTGCCATAGCCCCTCCTGTAGATGGCTGACCTTACACCAACGTTCCGGGGCGCGGCGCCCGCAATCGGTGCCCAGGACCCAAGCCCCCGGCGCCCCCGCCTATCATCGAGTCTTGGCCCGTACAGCCTAGAAGCACAAGAGACGAGAACACTGTATGAGCGAACGCTCGGTACGGACGGAACCGCTAGGTCACCGACAAACCTGGCTCACCGGCACTCCACGGCCCTACCACTCGAGCTAGTGGCCCGTGTACCGTGGCAACGCGATAGGTGTCTGCTGTTTCCGAGCGAATCGGTGAGGCTGCACGCCTCGCAGATCGAGTCTCCCTGAGGCCCTTGTCCAGGCACCGCTTCGGGAACCCGGCGCAACTGTCGCCAAGCGGTTGCTACGCTTGGCTCGTCTTGCGGCCGAAGGTGTCGATCGTCATGATCGTCGCTCCCTGTCGACGGGCCCGAGCATCCAAGACTTCGCGTGACCGACGCCGCCAAGAAAGAACAGCACACTCCGCGGCGGAAACTCTTCTTTCTGCACTCGTGGGTGGGGTTCAATTTCGCTCTCTTCATGATGTTGGTGGTGATGACCGGTACCTTCGCCGTCATCGCCGACGAAATCGACTGGCTGATTCACCCCGAGCTTCGTGTCGAGGTCGGGACGGAGAAGGTCTCTTGGGGCACGATGGCGCGTGCGGTCCGCGAGTACGCGCCGCACGATGCGATGACGATGCTGAGCGCGGGGGAGGGCGACTACTTCGCGCACCGGGCGACGATGACCGACACGACGGGGCGTCGATACTACCTCTACGTGGACCCGTGGACGGGCGAGGTCACGGGCACGACCTCCGCGCTCACCGTCCAGAGGTTCCTCCGCGACCTGCATCGCTATCTCTTCATGCCGTCCGCGATCGGGTTGCCCTTGGTGAGCACGCTGGCGGTCGTTCTGATCATCTCACTCTACACGGGCCTCAAGACGGCGCGCAGGTGGTGGCGGTCGGCAACGAGGATTCGCCTCAACAGAGGCATTCGAATCTTCATGGGCGATTCGCATCGTGCGGTCGGGTTGTGGGCGGTGTGGTTCATCGCCCTCGTGGCGGTGACGGGTCTTTGGTATTTCGCCGAGCTGGCGTTCGCGATCGGGGGCACGCGGTTCGAGCCACCGAGGCCCGGGATCGACGCCGAACGCGTGGAGACGCTGGCGCCGGTGAGCCCGCACGCGGACCCGGACGCGCTCATCGCGTCCGTGCACGAAGTGTTCCCGGAGCTAGAGCCAGTAGAGATTCAGTTCGCGTACGGGATGACGCTTGCCAGCACGGTGCTCGGGTTTACGGATGACCCGCTGGTGCGGAAGCGCGCGAATCGGGTGTTCTTGGATCCCTTCGATGCGAGCGTCATCAAGGTGCAGCGCTCGCCCTCACTCGGCTGGGTGGCGTACCTGAACGAAATCGCCGATCCGTTGCACTTTGGGTTCTTCGGCGGACTGACGACCAAGATCATCTGGTTCGTGTTTGGGCTCGGGCTGCTGACCCTTTCGTTCAGCGGCGTTTGGCTGACTTGGAGACGGGTCAAGTCGCGCAGTCCGTCGACGTACCAGCTCGCAACGTTGCCACTGTTCGCCATCGTCGCGGTGGTCGGGTCGTTCTACGTCGCCCGCTTCTTGCCGGAAGAGGTGACGCTGAAGGAGCAACTCCCGGTCACGTCGAACGCTCCCATGCAAACGCAACTGTTCGTGGTGACAGACGATGGCACACCCACTGGCGAGTTCCGGATCGTGCTCCGTTCCAACGAGGGGCGAATCAATCTGCAAACAGCCGAGGTCACCATTGGCGCAGATCGGCAAGTGTTGGAGCCGAGCCTCCTCGGTCGGCACGTGACGCTCACGGGCGAGCTCCCCGAGGGCACCTCCGGAGCCCCCGCCGTGGTCGTCGCGACGTTTCGTTTTCCAGGTGGGCAAACCTTCGAGAGCCGTTGGCGACTATCGAACGACTCGGCCCACGCCAGGCATCACGTGATTGAGTACGCTGCGCGCGCTCCTCGCCGCCGAGACCGCCTGGCACCACGCCTCGAAACCGACCTGCCACGTCTGGTCATGGCAGGTTCCGCCAATGGATCCGGCGCACGCTGACGCACCGACGTCTGCGGTGCCTGCTCACGTACACAAACACGCTGTGTGATAAAATCAGCGATCGTTTAAAGCAAGATGCCAATCGGCCTCTTGCTTCGATCGCCGCGGTGGTCGAGTGCCAGGGTCAGTGCGCTGCCCTTCAACGCTTGTTGGCGGTCGCTCGTGGTGATAGCGTCTTCTGCCCATGTGTGCGTGTGATGTCACGCGAAACGAAATCGAGAAGCCGACTGCTCACCGAATCTTCTCCGGGCGCCTCTGGGCCGCGACGCTTGCGCTGACGGTGGCCGCGATCGGCTGTACCGATCAGACCGCGCCGGAAGCACGAACGACCGGCTCTCTCGCACTCGATCTGATCCTCGCCGACGGTTTCGGCATTGACGAGGTCCGCTGGACAATCCGCGGCGGCGACATGGAACCAATGAGCGGCGCGATCGACACGAGCGCCCCAGGCGCGACCGCATCGATCGAGGTGTACGGACTTCCTGAAGGTGACGGCTACGCGGTTGAGCTAGTAGCCGCCTCGGTGGACGGCCAACTGACCTGTGAAGGTTCAACGACCTTCGATGTCACGGCGGGTCAGGTGACCGAGGCACACGTCATGCTCAACTGTCAAAAGCCAGGCACACTCGGAGGCGTGCGTGCGGATGGCAAGCTCAACGTCTGCCCCTACCTCACCAAGGTGGTGGTCTCGCCGCTCGAAACATCGGAGGGAGAGGGAATCGATCTCTTCGCGACAGCCGCCGACGAAGAAGGCGATCCCATCACCTTCGAGTGGACCGCCAACAATGGATCGATCGCAAACCCCGCCGGGGCGAGTACCACCTACTTCTGCACCGAGGTTGGCGAAGACACGATCACGGTGACGGTCACGGACGACAACGGCGTCTTTTGCGACTCGGCAACCTGGACCGTTCCGGTGACCTGCGTCGAAGGAGAGCCCGTCTTGGGTGCACCAGAGGAAGACCGAACCCGACGGTTCACCATCACCGAGCTGTCGGACTGCGATCAGATCCGCGACTACCCCTACGCGCGGAACCTCTTTTGCCCAGCGACCTTCACGGCGGTTCAAACCGTGCGGTCCACGATCGCAGAGAGCCTCGGGGCGCGTCCGAGCGACGGCTATTTCTACTACTACCAGACCTTGGCGGACCCCTTGGATCCACCCGGCGAGGAGTCCCAAACCACCGTTGCTTGCCTAGCGACCGAAGCTCCCTGGGGCAGTGAAGAGGTCGTCGGCGCCGGCACACCGCTATGCGAACTGGTCGCGTACGTCACCAGCGTGGGTCAGCGCCCAGACGGCGACCCGGACGAGCGGGGCAATCCGGTGCCCGCCACTCTTCGCGACTTCCCGACCTATTTTAGCGGCCTCTATCCGCCCAGCACCGAGGCACTGCTCGATGAATTTCTGATTGGGGGCACATACGGTCCGCTCATCGACAATCTGGGCGCTCTGACGTTCAATGGCTTCGTGAACGCCTACCCGCCGTACGCCCCCAACGCCCTCTACGCGCCGGGCGATTGGGGGATGGACACGCAGTACTTCGGCATCAGCGGCGGCGGAGGCGGCGGATGGGGCGGTGAGCTCGGCTTCGATCTGCCGACTGGGGATTCGACGCTGGTCTCGTTCGGCGGCGGTGGGGGCGGCGGCATGACGTCGCAGCTGCTCAACGGCGTCGCGAGCACAGCCCTTGGCGGGGGAGGAGGTGGCGGTATGCAGCTGTCGAGTGACTATTCGAACAACGGCATCTCGTACAACGGACTCGGCTTGGGTGGCGGAACCAGCAGTGACCGACCCTTCGTGCAGTACTCGTACAACGACTACGAGGGCTCCGGCCGGCCCGCGGTGCCCGTCCACATCTACAACCCCGACGTCATCGATGACTACACAGAGCAGATGGACAACATGGTGGCCCAGCTCGTGGACGGTGTCACCAACGGCCAAACGGTCGTGTTCCGGGGTGGAGGCGGCATGGGGGCGGGCACCGAGTACTTGATGGCCAATGGCGAGGAGTACGTCCCCCACGCGCTGTCGACGCAAGCCGGCTTTTCATTTCGCTACGAGTTCAAGGAACCCGCCGACGGTGAGCCGGTGGAAGACTCCGATGATGAATGCATCTACGCGCAGATCGGCGACTTTTACAACCAAGCGAACCAGCAAGCACTCGCCGACTGCGGCAACGACTACTCGAACTACTCGTGCATCTGCCCGATACAACAGGCCATCGTCGTTTCCCTCACGGCCGATTTCCTCGATTCCGAAGGCCTCGGCGACGTCGAGGTTCCGGCGTGGCTCGGACAACAGCACTGCCCGAGCACCAACGAGGAAGACACCGCTCCCAATCAGCCCGTCGACGGCGTGACCAACTACCAGCAACTGCTGCTCGACAGCCTTCCGGACACCACGGACGAAGAGCAGCGTAACCTGGTGCGGCAGTTCTTCGAGAGCTTGAACCAGTAGCACGGGCGCAAGACCGCTCTGACAATGAACCTTCCGACGTTCGAATTCAGGAAACGCTAGCTCGTCATGACCGACAAAGGGACGATGACGCTGCCTCGATGCGCGTTGGCGGGCACGACGTATTTGGGCGAGGCGACCGACGGGGTCGCAGCCATGCTCACGGAGCTTCAAGCGGAACTCGGCGTCTCGAGCTCGACGATGGTGCTCGGCGGCTTCTCGCAGGGCTCGATGGTCGCGTGCACAGTGTTTGCGAAGGGGCTTCAAACGGCTGACCCAGTGATTCTCTCCGGTAGCCCGGTCGACCTGAGCATGGCGAATTCAAAGGCCATGTCCTCGCTGTGAGTCACGCGACATAACATCTGGTACCGCGAAATTCGGCGCCCTTCTTGAGGCCAATGAGCTAAGAGGCGAGGACGCACACCTGTGGCGAGCCATGCTTCACGCCGAGAGTTTACCGAAACCTGATCGCTCAGGACGGGTCGATGGGAATCGCCTCGATAAGGGCCTCGATAAGGAGAACTTTACGGATCGCGCCGTGCGCCCGGGTTGATCAGGGCCTTGTACCCGATGACGGCGACCAGCACGCAGACCGAGACGACTCCGACGTAGAAGAGGAGGAAGGCGATGGTGTTTGGGGTGTTGAGGCCCATTCGCAACCCGCGAGAGTGGACGAAGAGGGGGTCGAGGGCGGAGGCGATGACGATGGTCCACGCGACGACGATCATGGTCCACGTGGTTCGGAGCTGGCCTTTGTCGCCGAAGGGCATGAGTGGGAGGGCCAGGGCGACGACCCAAAGGACGAGCCCGTTCACGACGCCTTCCATGTGCGCCATGCGCCACGAGTCGTAGGTACCGGGCATGACGATTTCGAGGCGCCACGGGATGGGCCACAGCTCGATGAAGCCCGTGCCGCCGCCATCGAGCCCCTTTTCGACCAGAAAGAACAAGAAACCGAACCCCATGATGAAGCCGAAGAGGAGGACGAAAGCCCCGTGACCGATCAGCAAACGTTGACAGCGGGAGAGCGAGTTCATGGCGGTCCTCCTAGGCGGTTGCGGGGGGGTGGGCGGGGGGCGCGGCGGCTTCGAGTTGGCCGGCGCCGTGGAGCGCTCGACCGAGGTTGGCGGTGTCGAGCAGGGGTACGGTGTCCTCGTCGTGTTGATAGGCCGCTACCCAATCCTTCACCCATGGCGGGTCTTCGATTCGGCGTGGGCTGTGGCCCGGGAGTGAGCAGCGGACCATGTGTGGAAGGACTTGGGCGAAAAACCGCGCGACGTTGCCGTAGAGACGGAGGCGCGATCGCAGCTTGTTCCAGAGCCCGTCCTTTTCGAGCATCACGATGTAGGCGCGGCGGGTGTACTTGATGACGTGGAACGTGGCGTACCAGATCATGTACACGCGCAGGAAGTACTTGTCGACGAGGTACTGGTAAACGTCCAAGGCCGCGTTCTTGTGTTCGAGTTCTTCGACGAAGTGCCAAAGAATGAGTGACGCCACCCGGGTGTCGGATCCGCCAAAGAGGCGCTCGCGGTTGTTGACCAGCCAGTGCCCCACCGCCAGCGCCATCGATTCGAAGCCGGCGGCGTACCCGAGGCGCCATTCGAGCGATTTGGTGTTCAACAGTCGGTCGAAGCTCTGCTTGATCTGCTCTTCAACCTCGCGGAGGCCTGGGTAGCCGCTTTCGATGAGAAGGTCGTTGAAGCGCCTGTGTTGGCGGTAGTGCTGGCCCTCCTGCGCGCAGTAGGTGTTGGCGACTTGCTTGAGGTCTTCGTCGTCGATGGCGGTGAGGCCTTCCCGAACGCTTTTGATCAGGTACGGCTCGAGGTAGGGCATCGAGAGCGACGCCCCGTTGACCATGTGACCCCATTCGATTTCGTGGGGGTGCCAATGCGGATCGAGGTCGGCCGGAAACTCGAAGGGGATGCGGCGAACGGTGAGCTTGTCGTCGTACTTGGGGGATTGGGGGGCGGATGCGGACATGGTTCTCTCCATTTCGCGGCTCGCTAGCTCACGTCGATGTGAAGCTGCCGAAAGATGCTGAGGAGGTTGCTGGCCATGAGTTCGACGAACTCGGTTCGAGTCACCGCTTGCTGGTCGACCCACTCGGCCGTGGCCATCTCGATGAATGCGATCCAACCACGGAGGGCGATGCGTTCGAGGTCGGATGGGTGTTCGATGCAGGCGTAGCCGAGGGCGAGATTGAAGATGTAGTCGCGTACGCGATCGGTTTCGACGTCGGCCACCTCGTCGGACGCGAAGCCACCATGGATGACGGCTTTGTAGATGCCTGCGTTGTCGTGCACGTAGCCCACGAACCCGTCTAGGACGGCGAGAACGTCGATGGTGTCGCCGTTGCCGCGCGCGCGCTCCATGGCTGCGATGGTTCCGTCGGCGGCGTGCGCGACCGTGGCGAGGTAGAAGCCGCGACGCCCACCGAAGTAGTGATAGAGGAGGCCGCGCGACACGCCGGCCATGTCTGCGATTTCGTCCATCGAGAACGCGTCGAACGCGTGCTCGGCGAAGAACTCGTGCCCGAACTGAAGGAGCTCTTCCCGTCGTTCCTCGGGGCTCAGGCGTCTTCGTTCGGCAACGGCAACGGACATGCGATTCCTTATTGGCATTTTGTCAATAACATCTCACGCGAGCATGCGTCAAGGGATCTCGGGGGTGGGAGGACGGCGAGGCGCAGGCCGGTCGGCAGGTACGGGTCCCCACCTTCGCCCGATCATCACGCTTGACAACCGACCCTTCCGGTTCGAACCGACCCTTCCCAGGTTCGAATATCAACCTTCCCAGGTTCGATGAGTAGCTCGTCGGCGATTCCCGAGCGTTTTTCCCTTTCTTCAACCTGGGAAGGTTTGGTTGGGGAAGGTTTGGTTTTGACGCCAGCTACCACGTGATTGAGTACGCTGCGCGCGCTCCTCGCCGCCGAGACCGCCTGGCACCACGCCTCGAAACCGACCAAGAGTGGCAGGCGGTCCGAACATCTACCCGTTTCAACCGCGCGGTGGCTGCTTCACGGTCTGGTCCGTGATAGGTCGTCGTTCGATGGCTCCATCTGCAAACCCATCTGGCGCAAGTTCCACAGGGCGCGGTAACCTGGTGCTACCGCCTCGCGTCACCCGGGTTGCCAAGCGCTGCCTTTGGTTCGTTCCCCTCGCCCTCGTGTTGATGGTGGCCTCCGGACGGAGTGCTGCGGACGACGCGTGGGTCCCGGAGGCCGAACGTGCGACCATCGACGAAGGCATGCGCGCCCGCGAGCCCCTGAGCGAACGAGAACAAGCGGTCGGGATGGATCCGGGGTCGGCGGGCGGGTGCGCGAAGCGGCGCGGCCCGCCCGAGGGTGGCACCACGGCTCGCTGAGGGATCCGGCCCCGCCGCGCCTCGGAGGCGTGAGTGGTGTCTGCGCTCCTGCCTTGCCCGGAACGGCGACTTGCAACCGCTTGGTACCGTCAAGACCTGGAATACTCTCGCGCCAGGATGGTTTGGTGCACATGTGGCAGGTTGGCCTCTCGGCAGGCGTTCTTGTGGTGGCCCTCGTTGGATGTGAAGGCGTAAAGCCTTGGGGCGGTGCGGCCGATACGGTGCATCAGGTGTCGACCCTCGAGTTGCTGCTCAGCGGCGCGTTCGACGGCGTCGCGACCGTGTCGGAAGTTCGGCAGCATGGCGACTTCGGCCTTGGAACCTACGATCGGCTGGACGGGGAGATGGTGGTGCTTGATGGGACCGTCTACCAAGTCCACGGGGACGGCAGCGTCAAGGTGGCGCCGATGCACGAGACCACTCCCTACGCCATGGTCACGAAGTTTGTTCCCGATGTGCAGTTCCGCGTGCCAGAGCCGATGACCTTGACGGCGCTCGAAGCCAAACTCGACGGTCGGCTCGATGACTTGAACGCGTTTCATGCCATCCGCGTCGACGGTGTGCTGCCTAAGGCGACGGTGCGGTCGATTCATGCGCAGGCGGAACCCTACGCCGACGCCGAGACGCTGTCGGGTACCCATCCGACATGGAATCTCGAGAACATCACGGGGACGTTGGTGGGAGTCCGGTCACCCTCGTTCGTCGGAACCATGGCGCCCGCCGGCTACCATTGGCACTTCATCAGCGATGACCGCACCCTCGGTGGTCATATCCTCGCCGCCGAAGTTGGGCCGAGCCTCGTACGCGTAAACCACAACCGGAACTGGGACGTTCGGCTTCCGATGGGCTGAGCGACACCGTGTTGGCGCGGCTTGCCGCAGCCCACCGACGACGGATCGGATCCGATCTCACTTCGGGTGCGACGGCCTAGTAAGCTCTACTCGTCGACCCGCAGGCGAAGAGCGAGCAATACTCCGACGACTGACGTGATGACGTAAATCACCCGCATCATGTCCAGACTTTCGGTGTCTCCGCCGAGCCAGATCGGGAGCTCTTGGAGGAGGGCTCCGCCGAGGCAGCCGGCGGCGTTGACCACGGCGACCACGGTCCCTGCCTGATGCTTGGGGATCCCCGGTATCGCGACCGCGAAGCTCAGCGCCGAGGTGCCAAGGCCCGCGCCCAGAAGAACCATCGGGACGACGAGTTCGCCAAAGGAGGCCGTGGCCGACTTCCATAGAATCCAGGCAAGAAGTATCAATGTCGCCACGGTGCCCACGCGAAGCGCGATGCGCCGCTTCGACGCGGAAGTCGCGTACACGCCGCTCGCCAGCATCCCTATGGCCAGGCCGGCGAACAAGGCGGTGGACAACGCGGACACTTGAGGCGCGGTGCAGTGGCATGCGGCCTGGAGTCGCAGGTTCCAATAACCACCGAAGGCGAACGCAAGCCCCGCGCCCCAAGCGTAGAGGCCCGCGGCTAGAACGACACGACGTTTGGTGACCAGAACCAAGAAGTCGATGCTCGGCTCGTCTCGCGCCACGACGCTTGGACGAGGCATACCTCGCAGACTCACGGCAACGATCGTCGCAATCGAAACGCCGACCGCGGCGTGAATCGTCATCAGTGATCGCCAATCGAGGCGGGTGATCAGCGTGGCCATGTTGCCTGCGGTTACCGCACCGATACCAAGGCACATGTCGGCCAATGCCATGGCAAGGGCGAAACGGGCTGCGGGCAGCTTGATGCGCGCGATCTTTCCGGCAGCTGGGAACATGAAGGCCATGAACGCGCCGGCGAACACTCGCGCGCTCGCGAGGTCAACAAAAGACTGACTCCTCGCGAACCACAGCACAGCACCCGCGGCGGCCCAGCCCGCAATTGGCAAGACCCAACGGACGCCGAACCTGTCGATCAGAAGCCCTGCCGGGAGCTGCATCGCGCCGTACGCCAGCAAGAAAACCGATGACACCGCCGTGGCCTGCGCCGCCGAGATGCCGACGTCGTTCTGGACCGCGTCTGCGACAAACCCGTAGGTGAACTGGAAGTCGACCTGCCACAAGAGGAGCAAGGTCGCGGCGCACCATGGCCACCAGCGGCGCATGGCGCGACGCTACCCGACCCCCGTTCGGGGCACAACCGCGCCGTGTTCTCGCCGACGTCTAGCCTTGGCGTGTCACGAAGCGCTGGCGGTACTGAAGAGGCGTCGCGCCGATTTCGCGTTGGAACGCACGGTGGAGCGTTTCGGGGTTTGCGAAGCCGCAACGGTTTGCGATCTCTTTGACCGACTGGGTCGAGCTTTCGAGGGCACCCCGAGCCGCCTCGATCCGAATCTGTTGGACGTACGCGGCGGGCGTCTTGCCGGTCTCTCGGGCAAAGACCCGAGCGAAGTGGCGTTCACTGAGCCCTGCCTGTCGCGCGAGCCTCGGCACCGAAAGGTCATCGCGTAGGTGCTCGCGGATCCAGCACACCAGCTTGGAGATGGGGTCGCGTTCCGCAGCCTGTGCTTCGAGGGGCGCGCTGAATTGGCTCTGGCCACCCGGGCGTCGAAGGTACATCACAAGCCAACGTGCGACGTCGAGCGCCGCTGCACTTCCGAGGTCTTCTTCCAAGAGCGCGAGCGCGAGATCCATTCCAGCCGTGACGCCTGCGGAAGTCCAGATCCGTCCGTCTCGTACGAAGATCGCGTCTTTGTCGACTTCGCACCGCGGGTAGTACTCCGCCAGCGCATCGCACGCCGACCAGTGCGTGGCGACTCGCCGATTGTCGATGAGGCCCGCTTCGGCGAGCAAGAAGGCTCCGGAGCACACGCCGACGACCCGTCGTGAACGCTTGGCCAGACGCTGAAGGTGCGGAACGGTACCGCGCCCCGCTGCCCCGACCCCGATGCCCCCCGGTACGAGCAGCGTATCGATGTTGCCGCGAATGGTTGCAATCGACCGGGTGGCCAGGAGCTGAACACCCCCAGCTGACCGAACCGGCCCCGGCGTCTCCGCGGCGAGCTGCACGTCGTACCCACGCTTGGCTCCAAGACGGGTTGCCGCGGTGAACACGTTCGTCGGCCCCGCGATGTCAAGCAGTTCGAAGTCGCCGAAACAGACCACAACGACCCGCCGTGGCTTCGCACGTTTCTTCGGCGTGGCAGAATTCATCACATCTTTGTCATACCGCCATCCCGGCCCCTTGGCTAGGTTGGCTGCGAAGGAGTCGAAGATGCAGATCGCCATCGTCATCTATCCAGGCATGACGGCCCTCGATGCAATCGGGCCCTACGAAGTCTTCAACACGCTTCCGGACCGAGAGCTCCGATTCGTTTGGAAGGAAGTGGGTCCTGTCGTCACCGACAGCGGCGCTCTGGTCATCGGGTGCACCCATACCTTCGAAGAGACGCCCGCCCCCGATTTGGTCCTCGTTCCCGGGTCCTCCGCGGATACGGTGACCATGATGGCGGACCAGGACGTGCTTGGTTGGCTACGCGCGGTTCACCCGCGAACCAAGTACACGACCTCCGTGTGTTCCGGCGCGATGATTCTCGCGGCCGCCGGCCTTCTCGAGGGGGGCCGCGCGACGACGCACTGGCTTGCGATGCCCGGTTTGAAGAACTTCGGCGTCACCCCATGTCCCGACCAACGGGTCGTCCAACAGGGCAAGATCTTCACCGCCGCCGGCGTGTCTGCTGGGATCGACTTGGCACTCACCATGGTGTCGGAGATCGCCGGTCCCGAGCGGGCGCAGATGATCCAACTCGCAATTGAGTACGATCCGCAGCCACCCTTCGATTCGGGGCACATGACGAAGGCCGACCCGTCGATCGCGTCTCAGACTCGCAAGGCAATGATCAAAGCGGCCCTCAATCCTCGAGATGCCGTTTCGATTCCAACCGTGCTTGTGCGGCGATGGAAAGACGTGCTGGTGAAGAAGGTCCGAAAGACCCGCGTGGGTTCGTCGGCGCCGTAGGGGGCCTTGTTGAAGTCATTCCGCTCCACAAATGCCAGGACGCACCAGTTTCGCACACCGGGTGTGGTTGCTTGGGCACGTGGGGCGCGCTTGCTCGGCGGAACTCATGAAGCCAGGGTGAGAGTAGACTTCACGGTTTGTGTCACTTGCCCACGAAGTTCGCTTCGCGGCGCTCCATGAATGAGGCAATGCCTTCCATCATATCCTGCGATTGCATGACCGCCTCGTGGATCTTCGGAACGACGTTGATCGCGGCCTGCTCGCCGTGATGGATGAACTGCCGTCCTGCCTTCTTAGTGACCTGGATGCCGAGAGGCGCGTTTTTCGAGATGAGTTCAGCGAGCTCCATCGCACGGTCGACCTGTACGCCGTGCTCAACCACTTCCTGAACCAGTCCGATGCGGTGCGCCTCTTCCGCGGTGAATTCATCGCATAGGAACAGATGGTACATCGCGTTACCCCAACCAGCTCGGGTGATGTAGCGGAAGTGTGCGCCGCCTAGCGGAGCGATGCCGCGTTTGGATTCCATCTGGCAGAAACGACTACTGTTCGCTGCGACAACGATATCGCCTGCCAGCATCATCTCGATACCCACGGTGTAGCAGATGCCTTGGATCGCGGTTACGATCGGCTTCGAACATTGGTTGCGCAACCCGAAGGGATCGATCGCGTCGTCGTCGAAAGCGAGGGGGTCGGCGCCCGGACCGAAGAACTTCGGCATGTCGAGGCCTGCCGTGAAGTCATCGCCCTCGGCGCACAGAACACCCACCCACAACTCGGGGTCATTCTCGAGCTCGCCATAGGCATCGACCATTTCGCGCATCATTTCCGGGACGAACGAGTTCTTTCTGGTCGGGTTGTCGATGATGATCTTGAGGGTGCGACCGTGGCGTTCGGCGCGAACGGAGCCGCGTTGTTTGGCTTTCTCTTCCATGTTCCGATATTCCTTTCCAATGGTGGCCAGTGTCGCGCTTTCGTGCGGCCAAAACGTATCGTCCATGCCCATGATCGCGGTCGCCCCCGATGTGACTTTGGCGAGCAACGCAACGCTCTCGGGCAGAACGTGGTCGAGGAAGTAGCGTCCCGTCGCGAGCTTGCGATTGTAGAACGCCGGGTCCCCAGCTGAGCCGTCTACCGCCGCTCTTGCCATGAGAAGCCACATGTGGGCCATCCCGGTGATGCCGAAGAGCTGAAGGTACTCGCTCGAGACCGCCGCAGCCTTGTCGGGGTTCTCCATCCCATTGACGGCAAGCCAGTTCGTGGCCTCACTCAGCCTCGCGCAGGCACAGCGAAGCCCTTCGACATAATCCGCGAGCGCCTCGTTCTGCTCGCACTCGCCGATGAGTCGCTCGAGTTCTCCGAGATAGCTTCGCCAGTAGCGTCCACCCTTGGCGGGCAGCTTGCGTCCAACAAGGTCGAGGGCCTGAATCCCATTTGTTCCTTCCCAGATGGACGCAACCCGAACGTCGCGCACGAATTGGCTCATGCCCCATTCTTCGACGTAGCCAGAGCCACCGAGCACCTGCTGGCTGTCGATCGTCGCTTTGAGGCCTTTGTCGGTGAAGTAGGCCTTGATGACCGGGGTAAGCAACGCCAGCCAGTCGCTCGCACGCTCTCGCACCTGAGGGTCCGGGCTATGCTCCTCGAGGTCTTGCTGTAAGGTGAGCCAGAAGCCGAAGGCGCGGGCGCCTTCAATGAAACAGCGTATGTCGAGAAGCATTCGGCGCACGTCCGGGTGAACGAGGATGGGGTCGGCAGGTTCGTTCGGCTCGAGCTCGCGGGTCAAGGCTCGGCCCTGGCGACGCTCGACGGCAAACGAGAGGGCGTTCTGATACGCCGCCTCGGCCAGCGCATACCCAAGCATGCCTGCCCCCAGCCGCGCTTCGTTCATCATCACGAACATGCCGCGCATGCCCTTGTTCTCTTCGCCGACGAGATAGCCCGTCGCATCTTCATAGTGCATCACGCAGGTCGAGTTGCCGTGGCAGCCCATCTTGTCTTCGAGGCCGCCGCACGAAACGCCATTGAGCCCACCGACGCTTCCATCGGGAAAAACGACGTTGCGCGGAACGATGAACAGCGAAATGCCTTTGATCCCTTCTGGGGCGCCCTCAATCCGAGCGAGTACGAGGTGCACGATATTCTCGGTGAGATCGTGTTCGCCTCCAGAGATCCAGATTTTCTGGCCTGTAATCCGGTAGGTTCCGTCTCCCTGCGGAACCGCCTTCGTGGCAATGAGGCTCAGGTCCGTGCCGCATTGCGGCTCGGTTAGGTTCATGGTCCCAGTCCATTCGCCGCTTGTCATCTTTGGCAAGAACATCTCTTGCAGCGTGCGAGACGCAGAAGCGTGGATGGCATTCCAGGCACTTCCTGACAGCCCGGGATACATCGAGAAGCCGAAATTGGCCGCAGCCGTCATCTCGGAAACGGCCATTTGCAGGACCGTGGGAAGACCCTGGCCGCCAAACTCCGGCGTCTTGCCAAGCGTTGTTAGACCTGCCTCTAGGAACTTGTCATACGCCTCTCGAAAGCCCGTCGGCGTGGCGACACTCCCGTCCTGTTTTCGCTCGCAACCTTCCCGGTCGCCGATACGGTTGAGGGGTGCAAGTTCATCTCGGCAGATTTTCCCGCATTCCTCCAGGATTGCATCGATGGTGGCCCGGTCGGCGTTTCCAAAAACAGGCAGATCGGCAAAGCTCTCTATGTTCAACACCTCATGAATGAGGAACCGCATGTCTCGAGTTGGCGCTTCGAAAGTTGGCATCTCTACTACCGATCCTGTGTTGTCAGGTCGCTTGCTTGACGATCACGAAGTCTGCGAACTTCGATTCAGCGAAGCGTCGAATATCCGCCATCGAGTGGAATCGTTGCGCCCGTGATGTAGCTCGAGCCTCCGGTTACCAGAAAGAGCGCCAAGGCCCCGATGTCCTCAGGAGTGCCGATCCGCTTCATTGGGATCGTTGACGCCACCATCTTCTCACCCTCTTCGGTTGCGAGCGCGAACGAAGTCATCTTGCTCTTGAAGGGCCCCGGAGCGATGGCGTTGACCGTAATCTGATCGTCCACGAGCGCTTTAGCCAGCACACGGGTCAATTGGTGCACGGCTGCCTTGCTCACCGGGTAGACGATGTTGCTCGGCAACACCGGAACGGTGAGGCCGTCAATCGAACCGATATTCA
Source organism: Myxococcota bacterium (assembly GCA_039028875.1). Classification (GTDB taxonomy): domain Bacteria; phylum Myxococcota_A; class Polyangia; order Polyangiales; family Houyiibacteriaceae; genus SG8-38. The sequence continues at coordinate 24,104 of JBCCHE010000031.1, forward strand.
CGACGCGTCCCGCTCCCGACAGCTTGGCCCCAGCTCGAAGCAAAGGAAGCATCTTTTGTGTGGTGAAGAACATCGACTTCACGTTCAGATTCATGACGCGGTCCCAGCCATCCTCGGTAAGCTCGTCGATGGCCTGGCCCCACGTCGCGCCTGCGTTATTGAAGAGGATGTCAATCTTGTCCTCGCGCTGAGTTAGCCAGTCGACGAAGGCTTCAATCCCGGCGGTTGTCGAAAGGTCGGACGGATGCGCAATGCACTCGCCGAAGTCGGAGAGTTCCGCTTGTGTTTGTGCGCAGGCGGCCTCCTTCCTCGATGTGATGTATGTCTTCGCGCCCGCCTCTAGCAGGGCACGCGCGATCATGGCGCCAATGCCTCGAGTCCCGCCGGTCACCACCGCCGTCTGCCCCGCCAGATTCTGTGCAACAGCTTCGGTCATCATCGAGTTCCTCTACGGATGCTCTACTTGATTAAGTCTTGTAACGCAACCATTTTGTTTTATAAGGAGACTTTACTGTGCCGCACAGCAGGAAATGGTTAGATATTCGACGTGCCTAGAAAGTCACTTGATCACTTCAACTGCAGCTGGGCCAGAACCGCCGAAGCCATTGGCGACAAATGGTCGATCGTGATCCTGCGCAACGCTTTTTTCGGAGTCGACACCTTTACCGAGTTTCTCGAAGATCTCGGGATCTCAAAGAATATCTTGAGCTCGCGTCTCGATCACTTGATGACTCACGGCATTCTTGAGCAACGCCCGTCACGAGCCGGAGGAACGAGACAGGTCTACAAGCTGACCAGAAAGGGACGTGCACTGTTTCCTGCCATCGTTGCGCTGGGGCAATGGGGGGACGAGTGGCTGTTCGACGATAAACCACCTGTGGTGATCGTGGACCGCGCCTCTCGTAAGCCGGTGTCGAAAGTCGAGGTCCACGACAGCGAGGAGCGACCGCTTAAGTTGGGTGAAGTTACGTTCGTTGCGGGCCCCGGCGCGACAGCTGCGACAAAGGAAGTCGCCCGTCACCTAGAAGCGCGGACGAAGTGACGTTCGCGTTGAACCGGGCGATGTCGCGGACGCTCAGGACGCGTTGCCGCGCGACAGTCGCCCGGCGGTCGGGTCATACGGCCAAAGCGATCGAGAAACTGGGATGGCGCGTCTTGTCCAAAGCGGGGTCGTGATCGCCGATGGAGCAAGCCCCATGATTGAAATCCTTGCGGACAATGCGTCTCCACAAGCGCTCGAGGTTTTCCGCACTCGATATGGATTGGGCGAAGGTAACCGGCGAGGCTCCCGAGTCGCCGAACAGCGTCGCCTCGTAGAATTCGGGACTTGGCCCGATGGCCGATCCACAGCATCAGCGACAGGTAGCCGAGGAGGACGAGGACTGCGGTGACTCTCCAATCAACCATCGAGCGTCGCTACAGGCTGCTCACATCCATCTCGAACCCCGCCTTCTCGTCCGCAACTTGTACAGGACAGTCTAAGTCTTGTATAGATTTACCGCTCCGATACGAAGATTTGCTTGCCATTTTTCTGTACGTAACCTAGACACGATCTTCCTACATCCCCGTTGGAGGTCTTTACCATGAGTTATCCCGTATCCAGAAGGCACCTTTTCCTGGGCTTCTTGACCCTCACCCTACTTTCCACTGCGCTCCCGAACGAGTCCCAGGCGTTCTTCAAAAAGCGCGGAAATCTCGTTCAGGAGCTCGAAGACGATGGCCGTTTCACCGTATTGCTCACGGCGCTCGAGGCCACCGGCCTCGACGAGGCCGTCGCGGAGCAGCACCTGACGGTCTTGGCTCCCACCGACGAGGCGTTTCAGCCGCTGCTCGACGATGGGACCATCACCGCGCTGCTGGAAGAGCCCGGCCGCGTCACGCTGACGAACATTCTTCTCTACCATGTCGTCGAAGGGCGCAAAGTGTTCGCAGGGCTCGAACGCATGCGAACGCCGGCGACTCTCCTCGGCCCCGTGGTAATCACCAAGCGGACCGAAGACGCGCTCTTCGTGAACGACTCGGGCGTCGTCGACAAGAACAACCGTGCGCGCAACGGGTTCTTTCACACGATCGATGCCGTGTTGTTGCCGCCCGACGAGCCGACCGACGTGGAGAGCATCCTCGACGTGTTGCGGCTCGATGGACGCTTCACGGTACTGCTCACCGCACTCGAAGAGACCGGCCTTGACGAGGCCGTGGCGAGCGGCGAACTCACCGTGTTCGCGCCGACCGATGACGCGTTCCAGCCGCTGGTCGACGACGGCACGATCGGCGATCTCCTCGCGGAGCCCGAGCTCACAACGCTGACGAACATTCTCCTCTACCACGTCGTCGAAGGGCGCCAAAGCGCGCTCCGGCTTCTCTACAACCGAACCACGGCAACGCTCCTCGGACCCGATGTGCAGACGCGGTTCGAGCGGGGCGTCGGGGTCCTGATCAACGACTCCCGGGTCATCAGTGCCAACGGCAAGGCTCCGAACGGGGTCATCCACATCATCGATGCCGTGCTCCTTCCCCCTGCGCCACCGCCAGAGACCCTCGTGGAACTCTTGGCCGCGGATGGCCGCTTCACAGTGCTGCTGACGGCACTCGAAGCCACTGGTCTCGATGAGGCGGTCGCTGCGGGCGGCTTGACGGTGTTCGCACCGACGGACGACGCCTTTCAGCCGCTCATCGACGACGGGACCATCGGCGCCCTCCTCGAGGAGCCAGGTCTCACCACGCTCACCAACATTCTTCTGTACCACGTGGTCGACGGACCGAGTTCCCTCCGCGACCTCATTCGAGAGCGCCGAGTGCCGACCCTGCTCGGCCAGTCGGTCTACGTGAGCTGGTGGTTCGGCCGGGTGTTCGTGAACCGCGAGCGCGTCATCGACCCGAACCTCGAGGCCGAGGACGGAATCGCACACGCCATCGACGGCGTCCTGCTCCCGCACTAGCGTCCCACGTACGCACACCACGACGAACGGGCGGTTCCCTGGTTTGGGGACCGCCCGTTTCGTAGGCTTCGTCAGTCCGAGATTGCGCGTGCCACCTGCGTCTGCCCCAGCGTGAACATGCAACGACGTCCGGTGCTGCTTCGCTATGTGTCCGGCCCCGTCGGTTCGTTCCCACGTTGCGTGCTCGCGACGCGGGCCGCCCTAAGGGGGTGAATCCGAACGGGATCGTCACTTCCTCGGGCCTCGCGAACGACGGACTCGAGACCGTCCTCGAACTCCTCGTCGAGCTCGTGGTCGGTTTCGAGCACGATCGTGATGCCGAGCTCCGGTTCGACGCTGGTTCGGGCGACGGTGATCAACTCGACGCCCGGCGCCTCGTCCACGTATTGCCGAATGGCTTGCCTGACGACGGGCGCCACGGGGTAGAAGAGAGGTCTCGACTGACCAAGCTGCGCCTCGTCGAGTAGGTTCACGAGGAGAGGTGCCGCTAGCAGAGAGGCACTCATCGTCAGCACGATGACCGCGCGACGGGCCCAGGCGTAGGCCGCAGGGATGTGGGCGGTCCCCCGAACACGGAGCATGCGAAACACCAATGCGGCTCCCAGCGTGATGGCAATGACGTTCGTCACCAAGAGGACTGCGGCGTTTGCCGCGAGAAAGGGGCGACCCGAGGTGAGTGCGAGCCCAACGACGGCGAGCGGTGGTACGAGTGCGGCCGCGATGGCCACGCCGGCAAGCGTCGCGGCGACGTTCGGCCGTGCTCGGGCGTAGGCGGCCGCCATCCCTGAGGCAAACGCGATCGCCAGATCGAAGATGGTCGGGTTGTTTCGCGCTTCGACTTCTAGTGAAGGTTCAGATTGGTTGAGCAGCCCGAGGACGAGCGCGATCGAGAACCCGATCAGCATGCCCACCAAGGTTGCCCCCGATGCGGTCTTGAACAGGTTGAAGTCGCCCTGCGTCACCGCGAGACCCGCGGCAAGCAGCGGCCCCATCAGCGGCGCGACCAGCATCGCCCCAATGACGACCGCCGTGGAGCCCTCCATGAGCCCAAGCGACGCCAGCACGGACGCCAGGGACATCATCACCAAGTAGTCGGCATCGATCCGTCCGGCGTCGTGGACCCGCTCGGAAAGATGCTCCCGCTCTCTCCGACTCAGGCGAGGGAGACGGAGTCCGGGATGGGCAAGTTTCGCGCTGAGGGAAGGTCGGGATTCAGTCGTCACAGTCGGGGTTCCGTGTCTTCAATCAATGGTCTTCGAACTCGTATCCTTTCCCATGCGACGAAATGACCGTGCGCCTGGTATCGTTTGTGGCGTGCTGTAGTCACAAGCTTTTTCCGCCGGAACTCGGTAAGCGAGCTCTCTATTCCCAACAAGCGCGGAGGGCCCAGCCCCAGAGCGCGCACCAAGGTTGACGCCATCGCGGTTGAGCTGAGCTTGCATCCGTTCGGTCGCTCGGTCTTCGCGTCGCAACGCGCCAACTTGCGACCACAACGCGTCATTTCCGCTGCCGGGGGAATCGCCTCTGGGGTCAGTGTGTTCGTCAAGTAAGCGACGCGAGGGCGACTCGACGTTCGACGAATACCCAGGCGAGGACAACATGGAGCTACAAACCGCAATCGAGCGTGCAACATCCAAAGGCCCACTTCTGGTGGCGGCAAGAGCCCGTTCGCAACGACTGCGTGACGCTGGGGTGCAAAGAGAGCCGCAGCGGCTTCAAGTCCAGCGACTCAAGGTGGTTTTCGAGCAGACTGGGCGATCTCAGCGGGTCGAATGGCGGTGTTCGGAGTCCCTCGGCACCGACTGCTGTCCACCGGACGAACGGTGCCTTCGCGAAGAGAACCTCCTTTGCGTAGGCATTCAGGATCGGGACGCTGTAATCACGAACGTCACGCTAGATGGCTTGTCTCTTGTGGACGCTGGTGGTGGTGGCGTTCGGCGCCTCGATCCCTTTCTGATCACGGACGTGGTCAATGCCGACGGAGGGTTCGCGACGACCCAGAGTTCTGTCCTCTCCTACCGAACTGACGATGAGGCCTCTGTGGGGAGCCACGTTGCGAGGGTGAGCGCATCGCTCAGGCCCGCCTCTGGCTTCGAGTTGTTCTTTCTCTACCGGGACTCCGCTGGACACCCTGGACGGGTCTCGGTCTTCGCCGAAGTCGAACCAGTCGTCAGCCGGATTTCAGTCGACCGACGGTGGATTCACGAGGCTTCGTGATTGAGCGCTGTCGTTCGTGCAGCGTCTCGACCTCGTTTAACGAGAAGAGCCCACCCGCGAACTCGTACGGGTGGGCTCGATCGAAGGAAAGGCTAGGCTCAGCGACGCGAGCGCAAGAACTCGCAGAGTCGTTGTCTGAACCTGCCGTTGAAGAATCGACCGTTGTCGAAGATCCGGTCTCGGTCGCAATCGTCGGCCGGGGGTTCCGCGCCACCGGTTCCGCCAACACCACCTGTTCCGGGGGTGCCGCCAGTTCCGGGGTCGCCACCGACACCGCCGGTTCCGGGCTCGCCGCCCACGCCTGCACTCCCACCTGCACCGCCAGTGCCGCCTGGGGCGTCGACTGGGAATGCGATGGGTGCGCCATCGAGCCTCCGGCTCGTGCAGAAGTCGGGGATGTTGAGTGACCCGATGATCGGAACGCCACCGAGCGAAAGACGAAGGCTGTCGATATCGATTCCGAACGCGACGGTGTCCGCGTTCGGAATGACGTCGACGTCAACCGGACCCACTTCGAACGTGTGCGGACCGGAGAGGCCGTTACCGTCGGTATCGGCCAAGAAGTCGAAGTTCGGAATCACTGGGCCTGGAAGATCGACGTCACCGAGGCCTCCTCCCGTGACTCGAACCATGATCCCGGAGTCGTTGATGTCGACGAAGTCGACGCCGCGATCGGCAATGCCCGCGACCGTCGTCTCATCAAGGGTGATCGACCCCGAGAGGGTCACGGTGGTCGGGACCCCTTCGACGAGCTCGTCCGTCGGGGCGACCAGGATCGAGATCGGGAGGTCCTGAATGCCCCCAACAATCGTATCGCAGTCGAACTCGTAGATCCCCGTCACGGGCTCGGGGATTGCCTTCGGCTCCCCCCCATCTGCAACGTCGAACCCTCCGGCGTCGCCGCAACCAAGAACCAATAGACATAGCAAGACGTTCGTTCGCTTCACGAGTAAGCTCCTTCGCAGGCGGTGATTCAGTACGGGCCAACAGTCGCAACCAGGACGCGCATCAGCAAGCGATTCGGCGCCGCATTGCTGCCAACCGAATGGGCAGTTCTGCCGATACTGTATTCAGAAAGGGTTCATTCCGATCTGACCCTTCGAGCTTCATGCCTTCTTTGGGGGTGTCGCGAACGAGATCTTGGATGCTGGTGTTCGGTCCTCCGGGCGCCGGTCCACTCGTGGCCCATGGAACCCATCCGATCGAGCCTTGTTGTCGCCGCCCGCTCCGTCACCCCAGGTCTCGCAGTTCACGTGAGTTGACTCACGAAAACCCGCGGAAGCGACGACGGGTTGGGCGCTCGGCCTTGGATCATGGGGCGAGGTGGCGAATACTAGGCGTCTGCTGACTGGACCCGGTCCGCAGTAAGGAAGCCCCGTGCAGACTCGAAGCAGTGTTCGCTTGATCCTCATCGCTGGCAGCGTCGCGATCGTCGCGATCGTTGCTTGGTTCGGCTACGCGTTGACGCGTGACGAACCGCCAGCCGAGGAAGTCGCCGCGACCACCCGGGCCCGCCACGTCGAGCGCGAGCGCGACCCGCATGGCACTCCACCGAGCGACCGCCAGCGAACGCTAGAAGATGACTCGTTCGATGACGAAGAGATCTACGAACCCGTACCGAAGCACGCGCCGGTGGATGACGAGCCCGAGGAGGTCGGCGACGATGGTCTCACGTTCGCGCAGCGAAACGACGGGCTGCAGATGATTCTCGCCCAGTCCGGAAGCACGGAGCCCGACATCGACGAGTTGTCACGCGCACAGCGTGCCCAAGACATCGTCCGTGCGGAGATCACGCCGGAGTACGAAGGTACAGAGTTTGTCGGGCTTCGCATCGGCGCGCTCCCACCTGACCAAGCGGGCTTCCTAGAGCAGGCTGGGCTGACCAAAGGCGACCTGATCATCGAGATCAATGGCCGCCGTGCCGACGATCCCGAGTTGGGCCCAGAGGCGATGTACATGGAGCTCAGCTCCAGCCAGCGGCTTGATCTCCTTGTCGTGGACGGGGATGGGTCTGCATGGCGTCGCTCGGTCGAGTAGCGCGCCGTCCCTCGTCGTCCACGAGCGTTCACAACTACAGGCATCCGCAACACTTCCGTCAGTCTTAGAGACGTGCGGGCCTACCGTTGTGCGGTCGCTCACAATACCGCTCGGTGTACGGCGAGAAGCCGGGTTTTTGCTTGATAACGCCGGCCTGAGCGCGGTATTTCCAACTACCCGGAACCCCAAGGAGATTGCTCCATGAAGTTGTTTACACGCAGTGCGATCATGGCGGCCGCAGTTCTCGTTTGTCCGTCGCTAACCAACGCTCAAGGGAACGAGCGAATCAACTACTCGGAAGTTCGCGAGCCGTGTGCAGACTATAAGCCTTTGAAGCAGCCGTTCTTCGGGAACTTGCATCAGCACACAGGCCGTTCTTACGACGCCTCGCTCCGCATCGTTCGCTCGACGCCGGACGACGCTTACAAGTTCGCACGTGGGCTCGGGGCGGTCACAACGCCCGATCAGTTCGGGTTTCAAACGCGGAGCACCGTGATTCCTCGGAAGCTCGACTTCCTCGCGGTTACCGACCACGCAGAGTTCTTCGGTGAGGTCGGCATCTGTCAAGATATCTCGGTCTTTTCCGGAGACCCGGCTCGAAACTCGCTCGAGTGTGCGTTGCTCAACCAGTATCTGTACGGGCCGACATCGTTTCCGATCCCTTTCTTCCTGCGCTCTTCGGCGTCCGCGGCGTTCACCATCTTTTCACCGATGGGCCCGGGTTCCGGCCTCTTCTCGAGCGTGATGCCGATGTGCAAACGTACGCGCTCCGGCTGCCAGCAGGCCGAGCTCCGCGTCTGGGATGAGATCATCCAGGCCGCCCACGACAACTACGATCGCACCTCCGCGTGCACCTTCACGACGTTCGTGGCCTACGAGAACACAGCCACGCCGACGTTCGTCAACCACCACCGAAACATCATCTTCCGAAACGAAGACGTGCTCGAGCGTCCCATCACGGCCATCGACATCGCGAGCCGGCCCAATCCGGTGCCGACGCGACAGGTCGTCAGCCCGGTGCTCGGCACGACGCCCGACCCGACGATTCTATGGAGGGGAATCAAGGAAGATTGCCTCGATCGTCCCGGAAACTGCGACGCCGTCGTGATCCCCCACAACACGAACCTCGCGACGCCGATTGCCGGTGTGGCCACCCTCATGGCCGACCCTCCGGGTGACACGCTCCGTGAGCAGCGTCGAAACGCGCGGCTGATGGCTGAGGTGCAGCCGCTCGTCGAGATCTATCAAGATAAGGGGGCGAGTGAGTGCCGGTTCGATCCCCGCTTCCGAAATATCCTCAGGCCGGCGGAGGCACAGACGGGTCTCGCCCCGAGTGACGTCCGGAACCCCGGCGAGCCAGACGAGTTTTGCAGTTTCGAGCTTCTCGACGCGGTGAGCCTCGCAGGCGCGTCAGGGGTGAACCCCGGCCGGACCACGGCCAACAGCCCACAGGCGTTCGATCCCCGCGCCTACGTTCGAAACGTTCTGAAGGACGGGCTTAGCCTCGAGCGGAAGCTCGGTGTGAACCCCTTCAAACTCGGAATCGGCGCGTCGCAGGACGACCACACCTCACGACCCGGGTTCACCGTTGAAGACGCATCCTACAACGGACATCTCGGCATCGACGATGCCGTTCCCACGCGAAGCATCAACACGATCCAGAACAGCTCTGGCGGCGACTGGGTGGTCTGGGCCGAGGAGAACTCGCGCGACTCGATCTTCGACGGCTTGAAAGCCAAGGAAACCTACGGAACCAGCGGGACGCGTCCCATCGTGCGTTTCTTCGGAGGCTGGAACTTCGGCAAGAACCTCTGTGAGAAGAACTTCGTCAGGAGGGGCTACCAAAAGGGCGTGCCAATGGGCGGCGACCTTCCGCCGCGGGTTGGCAACAAGTCGCCTCGATTCGTTGCCGCGGCCTGGAAAGACGACTTCATTGGAACGGACCTTCAACGGATCCAGATCGTCAAGGGCTGGTCGGATCGGCTGGGTGAGACCCATGAAGCCGTGTACGATGTGGCGGTTACCGACGGGAACGGCGGCAGCGTGGGCCGTTTCTGCCAGGACCGCGGCCGTGGCTCGGAGCACCTCTGCGCCGTCTGGGAGGATCCAGATTTCGACCCCGAGGAAAATGCGTTCTACTATGTTCGGGTGCTCGAAAACCCTGTTTGCCGATACTCGACCGAATACTGCCAGCTCCGCTTTGGGATCAATCCGTTGAGCGACCGGTGCGAAAAGCAGAAGGAGCGGATCGAAACCCAGTTCCCGCTCCTTGCGGGTAACGTTTCGCAGTGCTGCGCAGGGCCAGGAACCACCCCTGAAGATGTTCCGTTCCTCGAGACGGTAATTCAGGAGCGTGCCTGGACTTCGCCTATCTTCTACTCACCGTGATCCGCGTTCTTAGGTCCCCAGCTCTACACTTCGCTCTGGTTGGCCTCGTGGCCTTCGTCGTGGTGCGGAGCCAGGCCGCGCCCGAAGTCCGGGGAGCGTCCGAAGTGCCTTGGACGAAGGCCCGCATGCTCTACGATGAGATGGCCAAAAGCAAAGGGCGGCCGCTGACCGAATCAGAGATGACGGAGGCCGACCAGATGCTGATCGACCGCGAGACGCTCTATCTCTACAGTCGTCAGATCGGCTTGCAGCGCGACCCGATCGTGCAGCGACGGCTGGCCCAAATCGCGTCGTTCGTGTCGGAGAACCCCCACGAGGCGGAGCGAAGCGCCGAAGAGGGAGCACGCACCGCCGAGGAGGAGGGCATCATGGACGGCGATCTCATCAGTCGTCGAATCATGATCGACGCCGCGCGCCGGCTGATCCGCGCGACCGCGCTCGTCTTCCAGCCCGACGATGAGGCCATGCAAGAGTACCTCACGGCGAACGCCGAAAGGTTCCAGCAGCCCGGGTTGACGCGCATCACCCATGTCGCCCTCACTGGCTGGAGGCGCGCGGACCCGCGTGCCGATGCGGTTACGCTACTCGCACGGCTTACGTCGGAGAACATCGCTCCCGAGGAGGCGATTGGGCTCGGTGACGAAACGGTGCTCTCGCCAGAGCTGGCCCTTTTACCGGACAGTTCACTCGAGCGGCGGTTTGGGCGCGCCTTCGTGAAAGGACTCGCGGGGCTTCCGTCGGGGTCGTGGCAAGGCCCGATTCGATCTCGGGTCGGAGAGCATCTGGTGTTCATCCTCGAGCGGGTGCCGCCACGCACCGCCACGCTCGGGGAAGCGAGAGATCAGGTAAGTTCGGCCATGCGCAACGAGAACGCGGACCGTGTGCTCCGCGCGCGTCTCGATGAGCTCCAAGAAGTGTTCGACGTCCGCGTACAGAGGCCTCCATCATGAGAGCAGCCCGGCTCCCCATCTTACTCGCCGTGACTTTTGCGATGGCGGCGGCTTTGGTGCCGACTGGGGCGAGCGCCCACTTGTTTGCCCCCGCACTCCTCGAAGTCCGTCAGCTCGACGAGACGAGCGTCGCGGTACGGTGGAAGCAGCCCGCCGTGCGTCAGATGGGAAGCGCACTCCAACCTTCACTGCCCGCCAGTTGCTACTCGCAGCCTGCCGAGTCGAAGCTGGAAGGCACCGGCATGGTGTCAGAATGGTTGGCAACCTGTCCTGAAGGCCTAGTCGGGCAGCGCTTCGAGGTCAGTGGCATCGGTGGGAGCGGTGCGGACGTCCTGCTCCGGATCACCCTCATCGACGGTCGCACCCTGAGTCAAGTGCTGAAGGCCGACGCGCCCTTCTTCGTGGTCCCGGAGCGCCAGTCGAAATCGAGCGTCGCGCAGAGCTACATCGGCCTTGGGGTAGAGCACATCCTGGGCGGCTGGGATCACTTGCTCTTCGTACTCGGCCTGGTGCTGCTCGTGGGGTGGGGCAAGAATCTCCTTTGGACGGTTACCGCGTTCACCGTGGGTCACAGCGTGACGCTCGCGCTTGCCGTGCTTGGGTTCGTCAACGTCCCGCAGGCGCCCATCGAGGCCCTGATCGCGCTCAGTATCTACTTCCTCGCGGTCGAGCTCGTCGGGAAGATCCGCGGGAAACTCACGCTTGTCGAGCGAGCTCCATGGATCGTCGCAGCGGGCTTCGGCCTCCTTCACGGCCTCGGTTTCGCAGGCGCCCTCACCGAGGTCGGGCTGCCCGCCGAAGAGATTCCGCTCGCGCTCTTTTCGTTCAACGTCGGGATCGAGCTCGGCCAACTCGCGTTCGTCGCGGTGGTCATGTTGGTATGGACCGCGCTCCGAGCGCTCCCCTGGTCGTGGCCGAAATGGGTCGCCTACGCGCCCGCGTATCTGATCGGATGCCTTGCTGCGTTTTGGTTCTTCGAGCGAGTCACCGACGCAATCGTGCCAATCTAGGGGATTTCCGGGCGGTCTTTGCGTAGTGATCGTGACACTGGCGCCTGAATCGACCACTATCGCACGCATGGCGGACCGAGCCTCCAAACCACCAGGGTCCACGCGCGAAAGACTCATGGATTCCACGCTCCGGGTCATCGGCAAGATCGGTTATGCGGACGCGACGGTGGCCGATATCGAGCGCGACGCCGGGCTCTCGCCTGGCGCAGGTGGCCTGTACCGTCACTTCAACTCCAAAGAGGAGCTCCTCGCTGCAGCCGTCCGAAAGTACCGTGAAGAGATTCGCGTGTGGGAGTCGGTCATCGACCAGATCGCGACAGACGACCCGTCCAAGGCCATCAAGTCTGTCCCTCAGGCGCTCGGGAAGTTCGCGAGCGACCAGCAGAATGCCATCATCGCGATCACCCTCGAAGGGCTCAGGTTTCCCGGCGTCGCACGTCAGGAAGTGAAAGCCGCCTACGACGACGGCTATGGGTTCTTCGCGGACGGGCTCCGAAAGTTCACGGGCCCTACCGAGGGGGAAATCGACTTCGAAGCGGCCGCGATCCAGATGTTCGCCGGGATCATACAGTACGTGACCCAGACGATGGCGTTCGGCGCTCCCCCGCTCGGCGTCACGCTCGATCGGTACGTGGCATCGTGGCTCCGCACCTGGTCCTATGCGATCGACGGCTGGCGGGCAGAGCCCGCGCCGAACCTGTGAGCGGTGTCGCCTCGAGCTACGCCGCGACTGCCGCGCGTTCCGCGGCGGAGGCGGTCACCGGCTCGGGTCGGCCGTCGAGGATCTGGCCGAGGAAGTCGATCACGGCGTTGATGCGCGCACACTGTCGCACGTCTTTGTGCACCGCCTGCCACACCTGATGTGGTTCTGGACCGCCCTCCATGGGCATGCGCACCAGTCGAGGGTCCCGATCGGCGATCAACCGCGGAAGCAGCGACAGCCCTGCACCTGCGGCGGTTGCCGCATAGATCGCAGAGACGCTGTCGAGCCGAAGTGCGATCTCGGTTCGCGGAGCGCGTGCCTGCAGCCACGCGTTCTCTTGGTGGAAGGGTTGGCGGTCCGCAAACAGGATAAGCTGATGCCCATCGAGCGACACGCCTGGATCCGGGTGCCGCGCGAGGTACTCGTGCGAAGCGTAGAGACCGAAGCGGACGGCTCCGATCCGTTTGATCAGTAGGTCGTCTTGGGTCGGTCGCGTCATGCGCAACGCGATGTCGGCGTCTCGGCGCGCGAGGCTGACCTCTTGGTTGGTGCAGTGAAACTCCAGCCTGATGCCCGGATACTTCTCGCGGAAGCTTCCGAGATGCGGTGCGATGAAGCGAGTCGTCATCATTTCGGTCGCCGCGATGCGAACCACGCCCGAGAGGCGCTGATCCTCACCGGCGACGCCACGCTCGACAGCGAGCACTTCGCGCTCGATGCCTTCGGCCTTTGGCAACAGCCGTTGGCCGGCGTCGGTGAGTTGGTAGCCGTTGGGAGTCCGAGAGAACAGCCGTGCTCCCAGTTGCTCTTCGAGTTTGATGAGGCGGCGGCTCACCGTGGTGGGGTCCGCCGACACGGCACCCCCCGCGCCAGCGAGCGATTCGTGTCTGTAGAGTGCGAGAAAGTAACGGATATCGTTCCAATTAAACATAGGCAAGCAATGACTTACTTACGAAGCCAATGGTGGTCAAGCCAACAGATCCATAGAGGAACTTTCTCTGTTTTTCCATGGGTTTACGTCCCGATAAACAGACCGCCAGATGATCCTATTATTGGTGACCTACCAGTCATTACACCAACCCAAAAAGGCGATGCCAGCGGTTGGGCTCGGCGGTTCGGTCTATGGTACCCATCCGGTGTGATCCGCATGCGCCTCTGGATTCTCTGCCTCGTCGTCGCGTGCTCCGCAGAGAAGCCACCGACATCCGAAAACCCGAACGAACCCGCGAAGACGACTTCCTCTGAGCTTTCCGGCGAGCCCAGTGGTGTCGAAATCGTTTCGGCGGGTGATCCGCCCCGCCACACGCTTCGATGGCAGTTTCGCGAAGGTCCGCAGGGCAAGATCTCGATGGTGATCGACGTGCAGTCGGACATGACGATCGATGGAGAGGCTCAACAGAAGACGAGGACTCCTGCGATCTACGCGGTGCTCGATCTCTCCGTCGCCGAGACCAGTGCGAACGGCAGCGCACGTGTGGTGTTTGAGATCGAGCAGGCCAAGGCCGACCGTAGCGGCACGGTCCTCTCGCTCGACGCGCTTGGCGACATCGATCGGGCGCTCACGAGTCTCACCGGCCTCCGCGGTTCGTTTCGCTGCACCTCGCGCGGCCTCGTCGACCAGCTCGTTGCTGAAGCCCCGGAGGGCGCACCGCCCATCGCCGAGCAGACGCTCGAGAACATCCGACAATCGATCCCGCAAATGATCACGCCACTGCCCGCAGGCGAAGTCGGCCATGGGGCCAGGTGGAACGCGACGGGGCGGTACCCACAACGCGGAATGATGCTGCAAGAGCGCGCGACGTACCAAGTCCAGCAGCTCGAACCGCCGTTTGTGTCTCTCAACTCGACCATCGAGCAAACCGCGGAGCCCCAGACCCTGCGAGGGCCGAAGGGCCAACCCGGGGACCTCGAGTCGCTGCAAACCCGATCGACCGGCTCCAATTTGTTCGATCTGTCAAACGTGGCGCGAGTGAAAACCAGCCGTCGTACCTCGATGACGATGACGACCAGCGGTCCCGGGGTGAGCGGTGTGCGTCATCAAGTCGCGATCTCCGTCGACTTCGAGGTGAACGTCGGTGGACCGCTTTAGCCGTTGGGCAAAGAAAAAGACCCGCGGGACTTGCCCGCGGGTCTTTCACCCGTTGTGTTTCGAAGAGAAGAAGCTAGTTCGCGGGGAAGCTAATCGGGTTTGCCGCCGGGTCGACGGTGCAGTTATCACTGCTGGTTAGCTGGATGTTGAATGGCCCGACCTGAAGGGTCACGGCCAGCCCAGACACCTCGAAGTCAACGCTCGATGCCCCAGTGTTGGTAATGGTCTTGAGGTCGGCGTCGGTTTCGAACGGGACGGCTTCCGCGGTTCCGTCGTCGTTCTCATCCACATCGAAGAGGAGCGGCAGGTCGTTGCTGGTCAGCACGATCGGCGTGGGCGTACCCCCACTGACCGTCACGTCGAGTGTGGCTGCTGTCACAGTGACCGTGTCTCCTGCGATACCAAGGTCGAGCAGGAACTGACCGACCCCTTGCGGAATGGTGAAGGTCACAACCGAGGTCACACTCGCTGAACCACCGAGCGTGAACTCCGATGTCGACAAGCGGTCCCGGGGTAAGTGGAGCGCGGCATCAAGTCGGGGTCTCGGTCGACTTCGACATGGATGTGCGCGGCCTGTAGCCGTTAAAAGGGAAAACCCGCGGGGTTCTCCCGCGGGTTCTCCACCAGTTGGTCTTACTAGAGGACGTTAGTTGGCCGGGAAGCTGATCGAGGTTACCGGCGCTCCGATCGTGCAGTTGTCCGCGTTGAGCTGGATGGTCGCGAACCCGACCACCAGCGTCACGTCGAGGGCACTGACCTCGAACTCCACGCTAGACGAACCGTCGTTCGTGATCGCGCTGACGTCGATGTCGGTGACGAACGGCTTTGGTTCTGCAACTCCGTCGTCGTTCTCGTCCACATCGATGATCAACGGGTTCTCGGCGAGGTCCGCTCGCGTGAGCACGACTGGCGTCGGCGTTCCTCCACTCACAGTGACATCGAGCGTGGCCGCTACCACCTCAACCTCGTCACCGAAGATGCCGAGATCGAGTAGGAATTGCCCGACGCCCTCAGGGATGGTGAAGGTGAGCACCGTCGTCACGGTCGACGAGCCGCCCGGGGTGAACTCCGTGTCCGGGTCCACCGAGAGCGAAACCGGGACGGTCGCTTCGTTTCCGACGATCGCGCACGTGATGTCCTGTGGGACGATCTGCGCCGGTGGATCCACCGGGACTTCACACGTTCCGTTGTTGCAGGTTCCGTTACCCTGGCAGGATGTGCCGTCGGGTACTGGCACGTTGTCGCACAGCCCGTCTTGCGGATCGCAAGCATCGGCGGTGCACTCGTTCGCGTCGTCGCAGTTGATACCGCTGCAGAGCATCGCGTCGTCGCACGTTCCGTTGTTGCAGATCCCGGGCAAGCCTCCGAAGTTGCAGCCGGTCCCGTTCGGAACCGGATCGTTTCCGCATGAACCGTCCTGCGGATCGCAGATGTCGGTCGTGCAGGTGTTGTTGTCGTTGCAGTCGACCGGGCCGCACAGATTGGCGTCCTCGCAGGTTCCCGACTGACAGAGCCCTGGCAGGCCGTTGAAGTTGCACGTGGTTCCGTCGGGGACACTCGTACTGCCGCACGACCCGTTCTGGGGATCGCAGGCGTCGCTCGTGCACGCGTTGTTGTCGTCGCAGTCGATGCCACCGCAGAGGTTCGCGTCTTCGCACGTCCCACTGGCACAAACGCCTGGTAAACCATTGAAATTGCAGGATGTTCCGTCGAGTACATCGGTGTTGTCACACACCCCATTGAGTGGGTTGCACGCATCCTCGGTGCAGGCGTTCGCGTCGTCGCAGTTCACGTCCGCACACAGCATCGCATCTTGGCAGACGCCGCCGCCACACACGCCCGGCAGGCCGCCGAAGTTGCATGACGTGCCATCGGCGACCGCGGCGCTCCCGCAAGACCCGTTTTGCGGATCGCACGTGTCATCGGTGCACTGATTGTCATCGTCGCAGTCGACCCCGCCGCAAAGATTCGCGTCCTGACAGAGTCCGCCTTGGCAGATGCCCGGAAGGCCCTCGAGGTTGCAGGTGGTGCCGTCGGTCACGTTGGTATTGTTGCATGCGCCATTCTGCGGATCGCACGCGTCGCTGGTGCATTGGTTGTCGTCGTTGCAGTCGACTGGCCCGCACAGGTCCGCATCTTGGCAGAGTCCGCCTTGGCAGATGCCGGGTAGGCCGTTGAAGTTGCATGCCGTGCCATCCAGGACGTTGAGGTTCACGCATGCGCCATTCAATGGATCGCACGCATCGTCGGTGCACTGGTTGCCGTCGCCGCAGTCGATGCCACTGCAGAGGTTCGCGTCTTGGCAGAGCCCACCCTGGCAAATGCCAGGAAGGCCACCAAAGTCGCATGCCGTTCCGTCCGTGACAGCGTCGTTGACGCAAACACCGTTGAGTGGGTTACACGAGTCGTCCGTGCATGCGTTGCTGTCGTCGCATGGGATACCCTCGCAGAGATCCGCAGCCTCACAAACGCCGCCAGTGCAGATTCCCAACGCTCCATCGAGGTTGCAGTCGGTTCCATCGGCGACGTTGGTGAATCCACACTGTCCGTTCTGTGGGTCACAGACATCGGAAGTGCACTGATTGTCGTCGTCGCAGTTCACTGCATCGCAGAGCATTGCGTCTTGGCAAAGTCCCCCCTCGCAGACGCCCGGCATGTC
Organism: Myxococcota bacterium; assembly: GCA_039028875.1. Taxonomy (GTDB): domain Bacteria; phylum Myxococcota_A; class Polyangia; order Polyangiales; family Houyiibacteriaceae; genus SG8-38. The sequence goes on from JBCCHE010000031.1 coordinate 41,096, forward strand.
GCCGAAGTTGCAGTCGGTCCCGTCGGCCACGTTAGCGAACTCGCATGCGCCACTAAGTGGGTTGCACGCGCCCTCTGTACACGCGTTGTCGTCGGTACAGTCGACGGCGTCGCAGAGCATCGCGTCTTGGCAGACCCCCCCGTCGCAAACGCCAGGCAGCCCGCCGAAGTCGCAGCTGGTGCCCGTCGGCACGTTGCTGGTCTCGCAGAGTCCGTTTAGCGGGTTGCAGTCCGCGGTCGTGCAAACGTTCCCATCGTCTTCGCACACGACGTCCTCGCAGAGGTCAGTGCCGTCGTCGACGACCTTGACGCCGACTGAGAACCCTTTGTCTTTGTTGTTCGAGTAGTAGGGGTCGAGTGCCGCGACGATGAGATGGGTCGCGCCCTGCGGTACCTTGATCTCCGTAGCATCACCAATCTCGAAATCCTCTTGGATGTCGGTTGGCACGTGGAACACGAAAGAGCGCGGGCTCTCTACGTTCTCCCCGGCGTCGATCGCGTCCGGAACGCGATCCCTCGAACCAAACAGACCGGGGTTCGGAAGAACGACGTCGCTCGCGCTAAAGACGCCACCCATCGCGTTGGCGGTTCTTCGAAAACGCGTCTTGAACGAGCCCTTGCGTCGAAGTAGCAGCGTGTCGCCGCCGAATGCGCCGATGTCCGCCAACGGAATGACCGTCGGCTGGCGCGCGCCGAAGTCGAGGATCGCGCGCAGGTAAGTACCCTTCGGGTCGACCTCGAAGTCTTGCTCGAGGTTCTTGGCCTGGATCCCGACGCCCTCATCAGGCCCGGTCTGGCCTCCGCAGCCGATCGCTACACCGAGGCACAGCGTCACGCAGACTTGCCTCCAAATCGTGTTCCTACTCCTCACGTTCCACCTCGCTTGTCTCGCGTCACTGCGCGATTACTCTGAGTCTTTGCCGTTCAGTAAGTAACTACTGTACGGTATATACCAATCGGTATATCATTCGGGACGCATGGAATGGAAGCACGAATTTCCAGGAAAAACGTGACGCACTGCATCGTCGGTGGCGTTTGCCGAGGGGGCCCTTGGCACTTCGAGTGCACGAAAGTAGAGTGAGGCGTTCGTGGAATCGGAGAAGACCCCCTGGAGTGAGCGCGCCCAGGAAACGCGCGAGCGCATCTTGGGCGCGGCCGTCGAACTGATGGCGGCCAAAGGCTACGCCGGGACCTCCGTGACCGAGCTCTGCGCGCGCGCGCAGGTCGTTCGACCCGTGCTCTACTCTCACTTTGGAAGCAAGGAGGGCCTGCTCGGCGCCGTCGTCGAGCATGTCGGAAATTCGCTGATCGATGAGCTCCAGCAGGCGTACTCGCGAGATCAATCCGCGGACGCCTCGGAGAGGATCAAGGGCGCGGTGCTTGTCTACCGCCGCTTTATCGAGGAGCGGCCGGAGCGGCTCCGCCTGCTTCTACTCATCACCCTCGAACGCGGCCAGACCTCCCTCGAGGTGCGCACGGCCATGGCTCGATATCAGGCGCGGGCGATCCAAACCATTGTGAGCGCGCTCGAGGACACTGCCGGGACCGAAGTCGAGGACCTCGACACGCTCGCCGTGACCGTGGTCAGCATTTTGCAGAACGCCATGGTGCGCCGAGTCTTCGATCCGGATAGTGAGCTTACCAATCGAATGTGGGACGAGCTTGCTCGGACGGTGGCGCTTGGCCTCGGCCACCGCGTCCGAAAACTCCGCGCGTCCAAGACGCCCTAAGAGCATCCCGTTATGTGAGCTGCCTCACTTGACAAGGTGTCCTTAATTTACGCGTGATCAGGCCCCAACCCAGACCCGCGTGGCTCGTGTCGGATGCGTTGTTGCCTCGGCGGCAACGCCGAACTGAGCCGCGCCAAAGACGGAGGAACACATGACGAAATTCAAGCACTCATGGGCAGCATGCGTGGCGATAAGCCTGATAGTCGGCTGCGGTTCGGACGGGACCACCGACGGTACGGCTTCACTCAATCTCGTCGCTGACGACCCGGGCGCGCTGCTCAGCACGGTGGTCTACGACATCGTATGCGGCGCCGGCGAGTCGATCCAAGACGAGCTCGAGGCGGTCGGCAATACGTTGCCGCTCGAATGGGAAGCGCTCGTCGACCTTCCGTTGGGCGATTGCAGCGCTGTGCTCGTCGGCATCGGCGATGACGGGCTGCCGATTTGCTCCAGCATTGCGGAGTTCACCGTCGAAGAAGGGGTCCTGACGGAGCCCGATCTCGGACTCGATTGCACCGACGTCGGCGGTTCCGGCGGAACGGGGATCTCGGTCGAGACGGACGTCTCCATCGGCTCCGGCCAGTTCAATAGCTGCGACGTGAACGTGATCGTGCTCGATCGCCCCTCAGACCGGCGCGGAAGCGACGGAGATATCTCGGTCACCGTGAACGTCGACCGCATGTGCACCCAGGACGCGCTCGGTGACGAGGCGGACGGAGAGTAGGGCCATGCATCGAAGCAGCTTGTGCGTCGCCATGGCGGCGTGCCTCGCGCTCGGGTGCGGCTCCACCGGCGACGAAAGCGGAGCCTTGCTCAGCGTCGTTGTGGACGGCGCCGAGGGTGTCGAGAACGTAGGCTATGACGTGGAGTGTGAGGGCGCCCCGGAGCTCAACAGCCTCGTGGAAGACGCGTTGCTCGAGTCCCTTGGCGACACGTTTCCGCCGGTCTACGAGGGTTTCCTCGAGCTTCCTGCAGGCGTGTGTGAAGTGGCACTGACGGCGCTTGGCGCCGATGGGTCGCCGATATGCTCGGCGTCGCTACCGATCGACGTAGCCCCCGGAACCATCGACGAATCGACCATCCTGATGCCCTGTGATCGGGAGGAGGAGGTCGTGAACAACATCAACATCCAGATCGACAACCTCACGCTCAACGTGTGCTTTGTGGTGGTCGTTGGAGCCCGCAACATTGGCGGTGACGAGTCGATCATCGACCGAAGCAGCGGTGACGTCGAGCTCGAGGTGACGACCATTGGTCAGTGCTCTGACCGTGACGCGCCAGAAGTGCTCGTCGACGCGGCGTTCACTTGCCCGGGCGTCGATTGCACGGACGATAACGAATGCACACTCGACGTCTGTGTCGAAGGCGCGACGTGCGCGAACCCTCCGACCCTCGACGGCGTGGCCTGCGGAGGCGGGGTGGGCGTCTGCCTCGCCGGCGAGTGCATTCTCGCAACAGAGTAATGGTTCAGGCCCTCGGGCGTCGCGTCCGGGGGCCTGCGTTCCATTCGATGGTCACAAATAAGGCGCCGAGAAGGGCTCCGCTATTCATCGCCGTTTGCAGGCTTCTCATCCCCTGACGGGGCCGCGTCCTCGAGTTCCGGAACCGGCGTGACGTCGATCACCTCGATATCGTAAACGAGGTCCCCCTGGGGTGAGCCCGGTTGCTCGGGGAAGGCTTGTGACTCGGGGACCCATACGCGGTACGACCCACCCACGTTCATCTGTGGGAGGGCGATTTGCCAACCGGGGATCGCGTTCTCGAGGAACAGGATCGCTCGCTTCTTGTCGAGGTCGCTGCTCCCGAACAGCTCGCCGTCTTGGGTCCAGCCGACGTATCGGATCGTCACTCGGGAGCCCTTCTTCGGGCGCTTCTTGCTCGTGCCTCGTTTGAGGCGGACCATCCTGACGCCGGCATCAAGCTTCCTCGCGTTCGGCGGCGGGGCTGCGCCGTCCGCCGGGAACTTCGGCAGGTCGTCGGCTGGCTCGAAGCTCAGGAGTTCGAGATCCAAAACGAGTGGTCCCAAGGGAAACTCGGGTGCGACGTTCGCGGCGCCGACCTCGCCATACGCGAGCGCGCCGGGGATCCAGAAGCGTCGCTTTTCGCCCGGCACCATCGTGGCGACGCCTTCACGCCAACCTGGGAACATTCGGTTGTTGAGTCGCATCGGCTTCACGCCGCCCGCGCTCGCGGTCGTCGCGAGTTCCGTGCCGTCCGGCCGATAGAGTGCGAAGTTCATCGTCACCGTGTCCCACATCTTCGGATTCCCCTCACCCGAGCCAGGGGTCAGCACTTGCCAAGCGAGCCCCGAGGGGCTTCGCTCGGCGTCGTTGGGTGGCGTCGCCGGAAACTGCGGTGGTCGCGCCCCTTCTGCTTCCACGGCCGCGTCGGTAGCCGAGTCGGACGCTCCTTCGGACGCAGGTTCTTTCGAGCTGCACGCGCTTGCGAATAACAGGCATGCTGCGAGGCCAATCACGCGTCGTTGGCGGTTCATGCAAACCCTGGTACCGGATGATGCCCACGGTGTCCACGAACTGGCGTACCTCCGCTTGGTTGCCTCTTCGGCCGTCTGTTAGACTCCTGCGATGCGGATTTTCGCCATGTTGATGCTTGCGCTGCTACTCGCGTGCAGCAAGACCGAAGTGAGCCAACCCGAGGGCGAAGTCGTCAATCCAGTCGCGGGGGCCGACGCCGACAGCGCCCAGGTCGACTTTGGAGAGGAGCCGCTTCGGCCCAAGCTGCCTCCGTCTGTGACCTCGGTGCCGACGCGGTTGGTGGCTGTGGGCGGTTTCGCGGGGCCTGTGACCGCGATGTCGGGCGCATGGGGTAGGCAGCTTCAGAACTGCATCGAGGTGCAGACGGCGCTCCCTCGCGGTAAGTACGACGGCCTATCTGCGACCGAAAAAGAGGCTTGGGCGATGCTCCACAAGGACATCGCCAAGCAGTGGGACGGGGACAAGCGCGGTGAGCCCGAGCCCTGCGCAAGTCGGTTTGGGTCCATCCCGACCCTTGCCGAGTGCACTTTCGACCTTTCGCTCGGAAGCGCGAACTCGGAGCGCATGGAACCCGAGAGCCGGGCTCTGATCGAACAGTACGGCGTGGACGCGGTCGTTCGATTTCACTACTGGTACTTCAATCCAAAGACCGCGATCGACGACACAGGCTTCCGAGACCGATGCCAGGCCATCCCTGGCGGACAGTGGAAAGCGGTCGGCGTGGACTCGGAGGCGTACGCCACCGCCGCGAAGCTCTACGAGGAGCAGGCGCCGATCACGGTACAAGATCCGCCGCCGATGGCCCCTCAGAATCGGCCTTTCTAGCCGCAGTCTGTCCGGGTGGCAGGCGCTTTAGCGCGCCCTCGGACCATTTTCGCGTATGGGCGGTGGGTCCGCCGTCGCCTCGCGGGTTCCACGCCTCGATCACGCCCTGATCGCTGACCTTCGCCGGGCCCTCCTGATCGCCGATTCGAATCACCGCGTTGTTGCCGTCCTCGGGGGGTTCGAGAATCTGGATCGTCATCATGGTCGCGGCGGTGCGGTCCTCGACCGGGTTGTACTGCGCGATTTGGACGGCTTTGCGCGGCGCTTCGTCGACGACTCGTGCAAGCTCGGCTTTTTCCGCGAAGAAGTCGGGCAGCGCCCCCTTGACCACGAAGAACGCTTCGAACTCTTCACCTCGGACCTTGCCTCTGACCCGATACTTGGGCGGTGTGTGCTCCCTGATCTCCATGATGAGCGTGTGTTCGTCCGACCCATTGCGACGTTCGGTGTAGTAGCCGGCGATGATGTACTCCTCGAGCGCTCGCTCGACATAGCGTTGATCGACGGCATCGAGGCCGCCGTCGCTGGTGCGAGAGACTCGTGCGGTGTAGCGCTCCCGCCAGATGGTTCCGTCGGTGCGATTGTGGACGAAGTCATCGACGAACCCGACCGCGTTCCCGTCCTCGTCGTGCTCGGTCGAGATCGAGTGATAGGCCAAATCGGGGGGGGCTACGGTGTCTGGCGACTCCAACGTTTCCCACGCACCCGAGAACGCCCGCTGGAACACCTCGGCGGCGACATCGCCAGGAGCGCGGCACGCGAAGGCCTCATACTGTGACCCGCCCACCGCGGCCTGCACTGGTTTGCCCTTCGTTCGCGCCCAGACGAAGGGTCGTTCGCCGGCAAGGTCGACGCCGAACGATTCGACCTCGTAAGACGTTCCTGGGTCGACGGCCTCGTCGAGCGTGTGCCGGAGAAGTTGTCCGACGTCTTTTCGCTCCGCGTAGACGATGCAGTACATCTCGCCACCCGGGAGAGCCGCGAAGAGCTCACGGTCGCCTTCGCCGAGGTCTTTGTTTTGCAGGAGCGGCGGTTTCGTCGCCGCGACTTTGAGGCGTACTTGCCCATCCTCGGTGGCGGCTTCGAGGGCTTCCAACGGTTCATCGACGGGCGTTGCGCCCGGAGCATGTGAGCCGCAGCCCGAGCCTCCGCCGCCCTGACAAGCCCAGCAGGCTGCCAGCGCGAAACCGAGCGTGATGCGCATTCGTTTCCACAGGGTCATGGGCCCAAAATAGCAAACGCCGGACGGCGAAGCATCGACCGTCCGGCGTCTACGTTGCTTTTTCGGTGGACTAGAGGCCGAAACCCGTGCCGGGCCCGCCATCGGTCAGGCGCCGGCTCGTGCGCGTGACTCTCGGGGCAACACAGCCGCCCCAACCATGCTCCTCGAAGTGTTCCTTGGTGCAGGCCGTCAGGCTGAGTGGGAAGTAGTCCTCCATCGTTTCGAGGGCGTCCTTCCAGTTGCCGGAAGCCGGGATGTTCTGCGCTGCTTGATCGAAGTTGAGGTTCGGCAGCATGTTGCGCAGGATCACGGCGTTACGAGCGCGCGCGCTCAGCTCCAGCCAGTTGGAGCCGAACCTCGCGAATTCGTACACACGTCGACCGTTCGGTCGTCGGGCGGGCCTGCCTTCCAAGGTCGACAGGACGACGGTAAACCAATTGCCGTTCGTTCGGGGTCGACCCGCTTCGTTGGTTCGATGGAGCTCGAGGTCCGCGACACACGAGTTGTCGGGCTGGGTCAGCCCTTCCACCGTGCTTTCGACGGTCGGGTAGGGGGGAATGTAGAGGGCCGTGCAGATCGACCAGTAGCGCATGTCGAACCGGCCTGTGGGGTTCCAAGGCACGGGGATTCGACCGATCTCACTGTCGGGGACCCCTTGGGCGCGGCCTGCTCGGTACGGGGTGGTTGGGATCTGACCCCGGAGCACGAAGACCGGGGGGCCATCCTGCAAGTCGAGGGGCAGGATCTGTTCTCGCCCGTCGAATCCAGCGGGGATGTACGTGTTGTCCGGGTTGCTCACCACGCTCGACACGATGACCTTCGTCGGCCTGGCGAACACGTTTGGTGTCGCGCAGGTGTACGGTGCGGCCGGGAAGTTGCACGGCGGCGGGAAGAGGTTCTGAGAGAGGAACACGTTGCTCCCGGAATTGTTGTCTCGCCCGACGCGTTCGGTCCCTTCGTCCTCGCACTGAGGTGGGGGACGCCTGCCCGCGTTGCAGCACTGCCCCGGGAGGCAGCCGGACTCTGTCAGAAGCGCGGGGAGCACGTTGGCGCCCGTGCATTCTTCACCGGTAAAGCAGCCAGTCGTGGCGCCGTTGTCGAGGTAGTCCTCCGGCGTCGCCGTGATCCGGACCCGGAACCTCGAGTCAGGTTTCGCCTGGGGGCCCCGCGTTCGGAAGGGGTTGGTCAGGGGCACGATGGGATCGATCTGGAAATCGGTGATGTAGGACCCGAAGCACTTGTCTTCGTTGCCAAGGTCACACGTTCCGTCTCGCGGGGCGTACTGATAGTAGTTGAACTGCTGGTCGTAGATCGCGAGGGAGTAGTAGCGCATGTTGCCGTACTCACCGCGAAGGATGTACTCGGTGTCTTCGCTCGCGATGAAGGGGGTGGCCCAGTACGACGCATGCGAATCGGGGAACGCGATGTTGAAGGTGGAGTTGTTGACCACGAACCACCAGGAACAATAGGGCGCCGGGGGAACGATCGGGCGGATGCCGATGATCGCGGCGATGATTCGTACGATGCGACGAATGTCGTAGTTCGAACTCGCCGCGGCGAGCTCTGCCGCGAAGTGATCTCGATCCTGTGTCACGCGCCATGGGCACTCGGGGAGGACAGTTCGCGAACCGTTCTCCCTCACGATGATGTCTGGCAGGCTGACATCATCGAAGTTCTGCGACGCGGGCAGGTACGACCGCACGAGCACGAATCGACCATTGCCGTCTGGCCCGCCAAGGCCTCGGACGAACTGGTTGAAAGTTAGATCGCTGGGGTTGCGTTCTGCATGGGCGCTGCCACTCACAAGCGCGGTCGCGCCTAGCGCCAACGCCAGCACCAAGGCAGCGGACTTGGTTAACGACATGATTACATCTCCTCACACGGTTGGGGGGCAACAAGCGGGAAGACGAAAGTGCCGGAACACTGAGCATCCTGTCAACCCGCATCGCGCGGTAACGCCGAGTTTTTTCGTCGCACTTTTGGGCGTCGGAGGTGTCACCATGTGAGGCAGCTAACATCGGTTTCCTGAGACGTCGTTACAAGGTGCGTCCAGGTCACGACTCGGCGTCGCCGAGGCCTCGCAAGACTGCGTTGGCGAACAGCGGTTTTGCAACCTTACTCGCATTCGGAAAGCGGGCTAAGCAGACCGCATGCATAGACTTACTTTGGGTTCGGTTGTGCTTTCTTGCGCAGTGCTTTGGGGATGTGGCGATAGCGGAACGTCGAGTGGTTGCGACACCGGCGAAGTCGAATGCGATGGCGTTTGCATCCCGGCGATCGAACCGGTCATTGAAGGAGAGAGCGGTATTCAAGCCGGAGTCTTCGATGTCTCGTGTGCATCCAGTGCTTGCCACGACGCGGACGCACCGGCGCAAGGGCTCGACCTCAGCGACGCGATGGCGTCGGCGATGTCGACGATCGGTGTCACCGCGACGGAGCTGGACCGCCCCCTGGTCGATCCCGGCAACCCCGACAACTCGTACCTCTTCGACAAGATCATCGGCGAGAACTTGGCCCCCGGCACGCAACGGATGCCGATTGGCGGCCAGCTCTGCGACGTCAAGATCGAGGCCGTAGAAGCCTGGATCCTCGACGGCGCACCTTGACGGCCCGATAGGTCAATCCCGAAGGCTCGCGTACATGCCGGGGTGCGAACGACCCACCGGTGCGTCGGGTCGCTTGACTCGGTTTCAACAACGAGCCGTTTAACGCACCCGGAACAGTCGAAGCGCCCAGCCCGGGTAGTCGAACAACACTTCTGCGCCGTCTCCGTCGGGATCGAAGCGGTAGACGGCGGTGTCCGAGTAGAACCCTGTTGGAACGAGCGCGTGAGAGATCCCGTCGATTTCGAACCAGTAAATACCGCCGTTGTTCGAGGGTACATCCTCGATCACGGATGCGGTCCCCGACTCGCGATCGTAGCGCCATAGTCGCCAGTTCGTGGTCTCGAGGATACTGAAGGGGTCGCCTTGTTCGATCGCGGCCTCCACGTCGACCTCCTCTTCGTGGAAGGCGGTGAACACCAAGTTGCCGTTTCCAATGTGCCGCATGCCGGTGCCTTGTCGCCCCTCGGCCAAGTCCGAGAAGTTCAACACCTCACTCACCGTGAGCGTCGCTGGATCCACCACGACGGTACAGGTCTGCGCGGCGTCGAGAACCAGCGTCGCGCCCACGCCATGCCACCAAGGGCTGAAGTACACGTTGCCTTCGTCGTCGACCGATCCGTATGCGAGCCCTGGGCAGGGAGCTTCGATCGTATCGATGAACTCTTGCCTTTCAATGTCGATCACGAGAATGACGGAGCTGGGATCGCGTCGCGCGAACGCGAGGTCGGTCCAAGCGACGGGCTGAAACAGTTTCCCATCCTGGATGACGCTGCCGCGGTCGGCGGTCCCGAACGTGGGACGAAGGCCATCGCGGTTCTCGAGTTCGGGGAGCGTGACGGTCCCGAGGATCTCCATGGTCGACGGGTTCCAGGCGACGAACTCGCTAATCCCGTTCGCGATGAAGGCGCGATTCTCATCGACCAGCAGGTTCGCCCAAAACGCGGTCGAAGGAACTCCGAATCGGCCAAAGCTCAGGACCACGTCTTCCTCGAGTTCTCCCGTCGCTGACACGCGGTTGCGAGTAATGGTCGGGGCTTCGCCACTCGTGGTGTAGACGTACCCGCCCAATGCCCAGAAATCCGAGTTCCCGGGGAACTCGTAGGCGTTGCTCAGATCGAGTTCTTCGTCGGACGGGTCAAGCGACGAGAGTAGGGTGAGGAACGACGCCCGTTCGCCTGGCGTCGAGAATACACTGCCGATGGCGAAGAGTTCGGCGCTCGGCCCAGCTCCGCCCGTTCCCGGATCGGTCGTCTCGGCAGAGTCCGAGCAACCGGTCATCAGGAACATCGAGAGCGCCCATGCGGCACCAACCAGGAAACTTCGAGTACGCATCGCGGAAAGGCATGTCCGAAATCTCAGGGCCGGTCAACGACGTCGCCAGCGCGCTGCGATCGTCCGTCATCCTCCGGCATCCAACGACGCGATCAGAACCAATACGGGAATCGGTTCCGCGCCTCTCGAGAACCGCGAGCCGCTGACTTGCGTACCGTCGCTACGGCGCTCGGCTTCCGGAGGCGTCTGCGCATCACTCGCTCGGTCGCTCAAGGCGTAGGCCAGGCATGTGTGTCGCCACGAATCCCTCCAGGGTCTCACGCGCCGCGGATCCAGCTTGGTCGTCCGATGTATCGAGGTAAAGCCTCGTGATCCGTTCTTCCTTCTGCTCGACGCTGAGGGTACCGTCACTCGCGATGTGGTGAAGCCGCTGACGGAGCTTCGTCAGCGCGTCTGACAACTGCTTTCGCTCCCAGTGTTTGAACAGGGTCATACGAAAGTCGGCCGTGCGATTGAGGAACCACTGCTTTTCGACGCGGTAGGGATCCTCACCGCGTTTGCGCATCATGTGGTCGGTGATGTCAAACGACAGGGTCGTTCCTTGTTCGTAGCGGTCCTTGAAGGAGACCGATCCATCCTTCGCGACGAAAGCATCGAACGCTGTGGCCGCGAACCGATAGGTGCCGTCGCGGAGGCGAAGGAGCTCCGGGGGTTCACGTGCGGACAGGTACGCCTTGGTTCCCACGCCTTCGAAGTAGTCGGGAGGGGTCTTCGAGGAGCTCGTTGCCGCAGGCTCGGTCACCTCGGAATACTGGGAGAGAACGTAGGCGCGGGCCGCGATCGCAGGCTTGCCCATGGGCGGGTGCTCGGGGCTCGGCGTCGCTGTGGGCTCGACCGATCTTCGTACCGGCGCACTTAAGGGTCTAGCGCGAGCGAGTGGTACTCTTGTTTCGTGGAGCGAGCGCTGAGTCTGCCGGGTCGGGGTCGACCGGCCCCCGTCGGGGTCGACCACCAGGGCAAATTCGATCTCGTTGACGAGTATGGGCTGGGCGCTGGGTAACGCGGGCGAGAGTTTCCACAACGCCAAGCCATGCAAAAGGAGCGATCCCGCAAGGACGCCGAAGCCGGAGCGAAGTCCCGCCATCACGAGACCGTAGCACGAACAGGACGATGCCTCGGTCAGCAGATCTTGGGCAGGTGGCGATCACGAAAGGCGAACCCGGCCTCGGTGACGAGCCGGAGGACATCAAGACCGAGTTCTGCTCAGCGGAGCAGATCTCCGCCGCCGATGAAGAACCCGCCGACGACGGTTCGTCCGTCGCGCACGTCGAATGGGTCGGTCACGTCCTGCAGCGTGGCGCGCCCCTCGAGGATCGCGACGCGCGGGAGGTACCGTCGGCCTTGCGACTCGAAGAGCTCGCTGATGGTGCCGATTCCGACCGGAAAGTCGGGAAGCTCCGTCGCATTGCCGATGCCGTTGAGATCTTCGATCAGAAATGGCCGCCGACGCGCGGCGACGTGCAAACGAGCGCACTACGGCGGACGAAATCAACGGTCCGTCGATTGAGCGCCCTTTCGGCGCTTCCGGGGGCGTCTCCGGCTCCCATGCTTCTCGTAGACCCGAGCGCTTTCCGCCCTGGCGTCAGGCGTCCTACGAGCGGCGTAGATTCGTCTTCGCGCCGACGCGTAGGCCACGGAGTGCTCGACGATCGGCACCGGGTAGTCCTGCCCGATCATGCAGCTGGCTCTTCGTTGTTGCTCGGGAGTCATTTTGTGAGGTTCCGCGATGTGTTCGTCCGGGACTCCGGCGAGCTCGGGACAATAGGCACGGATGAACGTGCCTTGCGGATCGTGGTCGTGAACCTGTTTGATCGGCGAGTAGATTCGCACGGCGTTGATTCCGGTGACACCCGACTGCATCTGAGCCTGGCTAAAGTGGATGCCGGGTTCGAAATCGAGAAACCGACTCGCCAAGTGCTGCGAAGTCGGTCGCCATGGCAGCCAAAGATGGTAGCTGGCGAATGACATCAGCATCGCGCGCATTCGAAAGTTGATCCAACCAGCCTGATCGAGCGCTCTCATACACGCGTCGACGAGTGGGTAGCCGGTTTGTCCCGACACCCAAGCGTCGTAGTAGTCCTGGCGGAAGTCTGGGTTGCGCAATCCGTCGAGTGCCCGGTTGAGTGCATGGAACTCGAGCTCTGGCTCGTCTTCGAGCTTCTGCATGAAATGACAGTGCCATCGGAGCCGAGACTGAAACGAGCTGAGAGACTGAAGCCAGCGGGGATCGAGCTCCGCCTTTGACTTTCGGAGCGCCTTCACCTCAGAGGCGCGCGCACGGGTCTCTTGATAGACCGTTCGCAACGAAACCGTGCCGTACGCGAGGTGAGGGCTCAATCTACTGCAACCTTCCCACGCCCGATTGGGGCTCGACATGTCGTACCGGTACCCTGCGCCTCGGTCGGCCAAAAAAGAACGCAACGTGCGCTCTGCTTCAAGCAGGCCGCCCCGTTGTCGGCTCGGAGCGTCCGTGTCGTGATGGTCGAGCTCGGATGCGGTCCGGATCTGCTCGGTGGACACTCCTGAGGGCGCCGTCAGCGATGCCGGTGACGCCAGCCGTGTCCTAGTCATCCTTCGGTTCCAGCGTGCGGCCCAGCCGTCTCGCGACTTCAGGCGTCGCACTACCCCGAACTGGTCGTACTCATGCCACGGAATCGATCGCGCATGCACCCAGTCTGCGACGCGGAGGTCGCGCGCGTAGGTGGCAGCGTTTCCGGTTTCCCGGTGGCTGAAGAGCGCGGAGATCGGGTGAATGTCGTGGAGCGCTTCGAGTACGTCGGGCATCCGGCCCACCCGAAATGCAAACTCCCCGCCAAGGTTTCGAATGGTGTCCGCCAACTCAATGAGGCATTCATTGACGAACTCAATGTGCATAGCTCGAGTCTCGGGGGCCTCGATGATGTCCGGCTCATACGCGTAGAGGCACAGCACGGGCCCGCGCGCGGCAGCTTCGACGAGCGGCCTGTGGTCTTCGACCCGAAGATCCCGCTTGAACCAAACGACTTGCACCCTGGACGACTCTCCGACCAGCTCCTAGGGTCACGCCCAGTGGCGTCAACGGCTGTCAAGACCTGCCCTCGGTGTGGCCGCGACTTCGGCTGGCGCGCGAAGTGGGCGAACCAGTGGGGCGCGATCCGGTACTGTAGTGAACGGTGTCGGCGCCGTCGCCTTGGCAAGACCGATCACGAGCTCGAAGCCGCGATCATCGAGCTGCTCGAGCGGCGGAGTGAGAAGACGATTTGTCCAAGCGAAGCCGCACGTCACGTCTCACCCGATGCCTGGCGGACGCTGATGGATCGAACGCGCGACGCCGCACGACGGCTTGCATCGCAAGGGCAGATCGAGATTTTGCAACGGCGAAAGGTCGTCCATCCAACGGATGCTCGAGGGCCGATTCGGCTTCGCCGCGCGCCTGGATCTCGAGGATGAGACGACGACCCGATCGACTCTTGGTGCTTCTTGGCAACCAGTTGTTCCCCAACAACGAGATTGCACGAAGTGGGGCGCGATCCGTGTTCATGGCCGAGTCGGCAAAAATGTGTCGACGCTACGCTGCACACCAACACAAGCTGGTGCTCGTGCTGAGCGCCATGCGATCTAAAGCTGATGACCTTCGACGTGCCGGGTATGAGGTCCACTATGTTTACCTCAAAGAAAGTGAAGACCTCGGCTTCGGGGCCTTGCTGGACCGGCATCTCGGAACCTCGTCATACGCGAGCGTCGTCCGCTTCCGCACGGAAAGCACCTCGCTCGACCGCACCCTGATCGAGACGCTCGACCGACACGGCCTGACCCAGGAGGTCCTCGAGAACCCATCCTTCCTGACGACGCCAACCGAGTTCCACGGCTATCGCACTGGGCGCAAGCGGCTCTTCATGGCGGACTTCTACAAATGGCAGCGCCGGCGACTCGACGTTCTCGTCGACGCGGGCGGTCAGCCCGTCGGCGGCAAGTGGAGCTTCGACGAAGACAACAGGAAGGCGCTTCCCAAGGGACATGTTCCCCCTTGTGTCGAGCCCCCGAAGTGGACGGCGCACACCCGGGAGTTGGTGTCCGAAGTGTCAGCGTGGTTCCCCGACCATCCAGGAGACGCGTCCGATTTCTGGCTTCCGACCACGGAGGCCCAAGCGCGCCGTGCGCTCGATCGATTCTTGAGCGAGCGGTTCGCGCTCTTCGGCGACTACGAAGACGCCCTCGCGCACGAGCATCCGTTCGTCTACCACTCGGTACTGAGCCCCGTGATGAACCTTGGGATCCTGTTGCCGTCCGACATCGTCCGCCGCGCCCTCGAGTTCGCTGAGGAGCACAACACCCCGATCAACTCCCTCGAAGGCTTCGTCCGCCAGGTGATAGGATGGCGCGAGTTCATCCGAGGGGTTTATGTCTCGTTCCCCGCGAGCCATTGGGAACAGAACTTCTGGGGGCACGAGCGCCGACTTACGAACGATTGGTACGAGGGCACTACGGGGATTCCCCCATTGGACGACACGATCCGCCGAGCCGCGTTGCGCGGCTACAACCATCATATCGAGCGCCTCATGGTCATCGGGAATCTGATGCTCCTCTCACGGCTGTCTCCGAAAGAGGCATACCGATGGTTCATGGAGATGTACGTCGACTCCGCGGACTGGGTCATGGCACCAAACGTCTACGGGATGGCCCTCTTCAGTGAAGGGGGCACCTTCACCACCAAGCCGTACGTTTGCGGGTCGAACTACCTCCGCAAGATGAGCGACTATGGGAAGGGTCCATGGTGCGACGTGGTCGATGGTCTCTATTGGTCCTTCATCGACGATCACCAGGAGTTCTTCAGCCGAAACCCGAGAAGCAGGATGAGCGTTCGCACACTTGGGAACATGGATCCTGCGCGAAAGGCGAGAATCTACGCTGCCGCGGATGCGTTTCTCGCGACGAAGACGGCGTCGTAAGTTGCTACGCTCTCATCAGATCCGACTGCTATCAAAGGGCATGACATGACCAGCACCGTCGTACTCATTCATGGGACAAATGCCGGCCCCTGGACGATGAATCGCTTCGCGGACTACATCGAACGATCGGGGTTCGACTGCCACGCTCCGGCTTACAGAGACCACGATGTGCCCCCCGAGGCTCTGCTTGGCTGGCTCGAGACAACGTGCGACTCACGTGGAGGTCGCTTCGCTTCGCCACGCCGAGAACCGGTAGCCGTGCCCAACCACGGTCTCTATCGAAGGTGCCCAGGGGCCGAGCTTCTTTCGGAGCGTGCGGACGACGGCATCGACGACGTTGCTGCCCGAGAACTTCTGTTCCCAGACGCGATCGATCAATGCGTCGCGCGAAACCACCTCGCCACAATGGACGATCAAGTGGCGCAGCACGCCGAGTTCGAGGCGAGTCAGTGCAACTCGTTCGCCGTCCCGGATCAGCTCTCGATTCGCCTCGTCAACACGGCAGTGTGAGGCTACCGGCGTCGGTTGCCGCCCTCGGAGGACGTCCGCGACGAGCTGGACCACGTCGTCTCCGTTCCACATGGGGTGATTCCGTCCCTCGAGGACGACGAGCTCCGCCCCGGGAATGCCCGCAGCGAGCGCGCGTCCCCCTTCGAAAGGAATGGCCCGGTCTTTTCGACGGTGAAAAACGTGTGTCTTGACCGTAACTTTGGACAGCACGTCTGTGACGTCCATTGCATACGTGAGGCGGAGAAACCGTTCTGCGGCTTCGGCGTCCGCGACCTCGGTTTGAAGGGCGCTGAACGCGTCGCGCTCGGCCGCTGTGGAATCCGGAATGAACACGTCTGCCAGGGCGCGTGACCCGGCGCCCCAATGCGCGCGGACGAGTCCGCACATCGCCTCCTTGAGTTCGCCTGGCGCGACGTCTTCTCCACGAGCGTACGAGCCAAAGAGAATCAGACGATCCACGCGTTCCGGATTCGCGACCGTCCATGAGATGGCAGGTGGCCCGCCGCACGACACTCCGAGGAGCGACAAACGATCAGCGCCAAGCTCGTTGATCACGGCGTCGAGCAGCGCCACCTCGTCGTCAAGCGTTCGCTCGTCGTCGCATGGATCACTCAAGCCCACACCAGGGCGGTCATAGCGAACGATCGTCGCGTACTCGCCGAGATGCTCGAAGAACGCGCGGAAATCGGGTCGGTCCCAATCCTTTTCGACGTGGCTCACCCACCACGCGGGGCAGACCAAGAAGGGCCCCTCGCCGTTGGTTGCATAGGCGACGCGTCGACCGGCTCGATCGTGGGCAAACCGAATCACAGCTCCACTTCTCATCGCTTTCTCATCTCGAACTCATGCAGGAAAGCCCGGAAAAGAGCACCTTCTGGGCATGTCTAAGAACACAGATTGCTCCACGGTGACCAACTCGCGCAAGGCGACGGGCGAACCCGTTTCCATCATCGCAGCGGATGGTCATCCACTTGTTGGCCGCCTCTACCAGCCGATCGGGCCCCCCAAAGCGGTGCTCCTCGGCTTGCCCGGAATCGGGGTGCCCCAGCGCGTCTTTCGGCACGTCGGCCCTTGGCTGGCGGAACGAGGAGTGACGCTCGTGACCGTCGATTACCGCGGCATTGGCGACTCCTGCACGCCCGAGGGCGTCGCGTCGGCTTCATTGTCGACGTGGGCCCTCGCGGACGCGGTGGGGGCGCAGCGGTACGTTCGAAGGCGATACGGCGCGTCGCCCGTGCTCCTCGCGCATAGCTTCGGCGGCCAAATGCTCGGGATGGCCGACGAGCTTCACGATGCCCAAGGCGCCATTCTCGTCGGCTCGCAGTTGGCACACCGGCACCACTGGGACGGTCTCGGAAGACTCAAGATCGAGTTCTTCTGGCGAGCGCTGCTACCTTCGACGGCCCGGCTCTTCGACCCCGTTCCCAAGTGGGTTCTCGGGGAAGCGCTCCCTGCTGGGGTCGCTCGGGAATGGAGGCGTTGGGCGCTGAGCCCAGACTGGTTGCTCAGCCACGTCGACGGTGCAGCGGCGCGCTACGCACGCTTCGATCGAGCGATCCGCGCCTACGGAATCTCGGACGACGACATCGCCCCACCCCGGGCGGTGGGCGACCTACTCTCGAGGTTCCGCGGAGCCGATGTGACACGCGTTGACGTCACGCCGGACGCGCTCGGCAGAGATCACATCGGACACCTCGGCCTCTTTCGGCCGGATTCGACAGAGATGATCTGGGAGGAGTGGCTCCGTTTCGCGACCACGTACTTCCAGGAAACGAAAAGCACCCACGAACTCGAAAGGAAGAAAACATGGAACGCCGCATGAAAGACCCCGAATTCGAAACTTGTATCCAAACGCTCTCGGACGCGCTCACCCCGATGCAGGTTCCCCTCTCACTCAGCTTCCCGGATGTCGTTCTCAAGGCCTTCGCCGATGCGTATCTCGCCTTCAGGCGCAAGCCAAGTTCGCCCTCGCGCTCGACGCGGAGGCTCGCGGCTTGACGCGTCTTCGGGCACCTCACTTGGGAAGGCTCGGGCCGGTTCCGCCAGGGGAGCGATTCCCTGGCGGAATCGGCTCGAGTGGGACCACCAACACTGGCCGCAGACAATCGCCGCCTCAACCGCCGCCGAACGCCGCCGCCATCAATCGCAAGAGCGCCTTGGCATCCCGCTTTGTCCCTTTGGCGACCTCGATGTGGTGCTTGCCAAACTCGGTCGCGCTCATGTGGCCATCGCCGACATCCACGAGCGCCTCGTAGTTGGTGTGGATACGGAGGGGCGCCTCTTCGTCTGCCTCATAGTCCACGCCGACATCTCCATCTTGGATTCTGATCGCGAATGGCTCGTCGTCGACCACGAGTTCGGCGCGAAGGTCGTCGTTGGGGTCCACGACGCGCCGGAGGGCCTCTTTGAGCGTCACGGCGACCGTGCGAAGATTCCCCGGGCGGCGGAGTTCGTCATGTGGTGGATACCTGGTCCCGAGTGCCGCGAGCTCGAACAGTAGCGGCGCCGTCGCGTCGCCATCGGGGGTTAGTGCGTAGACGTGGCCGCCGTTCGGATCGGGGCGTCGAACGATGAGCCCGTCCTGCTGAAGCTGCTCGAGCCGGCTGGCCAAGAGGTTCGACGCCAGGCCGACGAGCCCGTGCTGGAGCTCCCCGAAGCGTGCGGGACCCGCGTGGAGATCGCGGAGGATGAGCAGGCTCCACCGGTCGCCCACGCGGTCGAGGGCACGGGAGATCGGGCAAAGGAGGCGATAGCTCTTCGGTTTGGCCATGGGTGTGTCCGCCAACGTGAAGCTTCTTCTGGCTGAGGCAACGTTTTTCATGTTGACATTAAACTTTAAAGTTGCAAGTAACTCAGGTCAAGTTCAGAACCCCAAGAAAAGGAGCCTCCCATGACCTCAGTCCCACGACTTCTCATCACAGGTGCAGCCGGCAAGACCGGCGCGGCCACGGTTCACGCGCTGCGCGGTCGTCGCGACGTTCATGTGAGGGCGCTCGTACGACGCGACGACTCCCGGACTGAAGCCCTACGCCAAGCCGGTGCCGAGGTGGTTCTCGGTACCCTCGATGACATCCGCGACCTTCGTTCTGCCATGAAGGATGTCCAACGAGCGTATTTCCTAGCCCCCTTTGGGCTCAACTCGCTCGACCAAGGCCTCAATTTTGCCATCGCCGCTTCCGAAGCCAGGCTTGAACACATCACCGTCCTCGGCCAGTGGCTCTCGAGCGCATCGCACCCAGCCGTCGCGACCCGCCGGACCTGGCTGACCGACCATTTCATGCGGTGGATCCCCGATGTCGACTCGACGCTCATCAACGTAGGCTGGTTCGCCGACAACACGATGCCGCTGCTTGGCATCGCGTCCCAACTCGGCATCTTTCCTTTCGCACTCGGCGACGGGAAGAGCGCACCGATCTCGAACGAAGATATCGGCCGTGTCGTTGCGGGCGTGATGACTGACCCCGCTCCGTATGTCGGACGAACCCTCCGTCCCACCGGTCCCGAATTGATCCACCCGACCCAGATGGCCGAGGCCTACGGTGTCGCGCTGGGGAGGCGCGTGCGGTATCAACCCATCTCTACCCGAATGTTTGCGAAGGCCCTACGCGCGCTCGGCCTGGTTCCGCCGTTGCTCCAAACGCAACTGTTGCTTTACGTGCGGGACTATGAAGAGGGCGCTTTCGAGGCCGGCGGTGTAACCGAGGTTGTCGAACGTATCACCGGGAGCCGGGCAGAGGACTTCGAGACGATCACCCGACGCTATGTCGCGGCCGATCCCTTCACCAGGCGAAGCTTCGGCAACACGTTGAGAGCACTCGCCCAGATGACCAGAATCGCACTTACCCCGGCGCCCAGTTCCCCTCGAATCGAAGCCTCCTACGGTTGGCCAAGGCTCAACAACCCAGTTCCGTCCCTAGACGACGGGGCGTGGGCCAAGACGCACGACCTGGAAGCCGCGTTTGGGTTGCCTGCGCCAGCGGAAGCCGGCTCCTCGCGATCGTCCGCGAAGGTTCGGTCCCACCTGAACCCAATACGGCTATCGGATCAATACCGCAGCGGTGGTGGCCCGGGCGAGCGCGGCCTGCTACCCGACTGACCCGAGTGCGTTCGGTCGCCGCGGACACCGACTGCGGGCGTTCGAACGTGTCATCGGCCCACGGAGTCTCAAGTTGTCGATCCATCGAAGTGAACGCGGCACCTGCCTGTCCTTTTTGAACTTACGCGCACGCGTTGCCGCGCTCGTGATCGCCTTGGCGGTGGGAGTAGGGTGCGGCGGCGAGTCGGCCACGGCGCCTCCGCCGGCCGCGGACGCCGACGAACAGTACTTCTTCGTCCACCGTGTGCGGAGTCCGGATCTGCGACTCTTCTTTGCCACGCTTCTGAGTGACCTCGAGACGCCCGAGGTCGACCTCACGCAGTCTCTCGAGCTGACTGGGCTATCGCGTTTCTTCCCGTTCGAGGACAAGGTCTACGGCTTCAACGGCGAGTCGAACGTCATCACGCGCTTTCGTATCGAGGATGGGGACTTCGTGCCCGACACGCTCCCGGACGGGTCCGAAGCCCGGTTCAGCATGTCGGGCGAAGGGGTCGATGGCTTCAACAACCTCGTGGTGTTCATCAACTCCGAGCGCGCCTACTTCATCGACGCCCTTGCTCTTGGTCAGGTGGTGGTTTGGAACCCGACCGAGATGCGTGTCGACGCTTCGTTTCGCATTCCCGAGTTGTCGCGCGAAGGGTTCACGTTGTCGGTCGGGGAGATTCTCCGCGTCGACGACCTCATTTTGTTGCCCGTGGGGTTCGTCAACCGAGATCAACTCATGCTCGAACCCAAGGCCCAACTCGCGGTGTTCTCGGCATCCGAGGACAGGTTCATCGGGCTCATCGAAGACGAGCGATGCGTTGCGGCTCGGTCGGCGTTCCTAGAAGATGGCGCGGTCTACGTGATGGCGGACGCAGCTGGCGGAATCGCCAACCTCCTCGACCCGGATAGCGCCCCTGCGTGCCTCCTGCGGTGGGTTCCAGGGCAAACCGAGTTCGACCCGGAGTTTCACATCGACCTTCGCGCGCTCACGGGGTTTCCGTTCGTTGCGGGGGCCGTGTCCCGCGGGGACGGGACCTTTGCGACCCGCGTTTTCACCGGAGACCTCGACCCCACCACGCTCGTTCCGACGGACCTCATCGAAGTGAGCGCGTGGCAATGGGCGATCGTGGACTACCGCGCCGGGACAACGACCCTCGTCGAAGGCATCCCCCCAAGTCGCGCCGTGACGGGGGCATGGATCATCGACGGCGAATACGTGCTCTCGAGATTCGACTTTCCAAACAACGAATCTCAACTGTTCGAAGTCCGGGGCAGGGACGCGCGACAGCTTCTCTCACTCACGGGCCAGATCTTCCTCGTCGAGCGCCTCCGGTAGCAGGGTTGGCGCCCGACCTAGCCGGCTCCGCTCGTCGACAAGAGGCTTCCGACGGCAGCCGTCAGGGCCATCGCCAAGGCGCCCCAGAACGTCACCCGCAGCACGGCACGTGGAATCGGTGCCCCGCCCAGTCGAGCGGACACCGCGCCAAGCAGCGCCAGGCAACCGAGCGAGCTAGCGGCAACCGCCAAGGGAACCTCGGGCCGTGATACCAGCGCGGCTGCGAGCCAGGGGACCAAGCCACCGACGCCGAACGAAGCCGCGGAAGCCACCGCCGCTTGGATCGGTCGCGCTCTTCGCGTCTCAGAGAGACCGAGCTCGTCACGGGCGTGCGCCCCGAGTGGGTCCGTCGCCATGAGTTGTTCGGCCACCTGGCGGGCCAACGGCGGGTCCACTCCGCGCTGGGCGTAGATCGCGGTGAGCTCCGCGAGCTCGGCGTCGTAGTCCCCCGCTTGCTCGCGCCGCTCGAGTGCCATTTCACCCTCGTCGCTGTCGGCCTGCGAGCGAACCGACACGTACTCGCCGGCTGCCATCGACATCGCACCCGCGGTTAGGCCGGCGGCTCCTGTGAGCAGGACACCCGCCGCACTCGTTTGTGCGGCCGCGACGCCCATGATCAGGCTTCCAGTCGAAATAATTCCATCGTTTGCACCGAGCACCGAGGCGCGAAGCCAGCCGCCGCGCCCCACGTGATGGGGCTCGACGTGCGGGCGCCCTCGCGTTGCTGCGTGCCTCGACCAGTGCATTAGCGGATTATACGCGCGATCGCGCGCACCCGCTCACTTGCCGCGGCGTCTTCTTCGCTTGCTCTTCTTGCTCTCGGCCGGAGCTTCGTTGTCGGACTCCTTGGGCGTGTAACTTGCTGGCGTGTCGTCGCCGCCCATGTGCTTGTGGGTCTTGTCGGATGGAACACACAGGGCGCGCTTCTTCGAAGGAATCGATTCGCGGTCTGTCGACGAGGGCGTGCCCGGGTCACAGACGCCGGCGTCGGTCGACATCTCGAGCGTATGCATCATGCCCGCATCTTCGTGCTCTCCGATGTGGCAGTGATAGACCGCCTTGCCTTCGATGACGGGGTTCGTGTACGGAATGCGGACCACGACCTGACCACGTGGATCGTCGGCCGTGGGA
>JBCCHE010000032.1:0-58476 GCA_039028875.1 Myxococcota bacterium
ACCATACCGCGAAAACCCGGCGGCGGTCCGCCGCCCCCCCGCCGCCGGCCGTCGGGGCCGGGGGGGAGTTTGGGTTTTCGCGGTATGGGCTGGAAGTGGTTGGAAAGGTTTGGGTTTTGGGGGGGCGGAGTGACCCCGGACTAGGGCGGGTGGGGGGTGAAGGTGGGGGTGGTGTTGTAGAGGGCGGCGAAGTGGTGGGCGGCGCGGGGGAGGATGTCGTCCACGGTGACTGGGCGGCCTCGTTCTTGCGTGAGTGAGGTGACGTCTTTGTCGGCGATGCCGCAAGGGACGATCCAGTTGAAGTGCGTGAGGTCGGTGTTCGCGTTCAAGGCGAAGCCGTGCATCGTTACCCAGCGGCTGATGCGAACCCCTACCGCTCCGATCTTGCGGTTGGACACCCAGGCGCCGTTGAGCCCCTCGACCCGAGTGGCTTCGAGCTCGAAGTCGGCACACGTCCGAATCATGGTCTCTTCGAGCGTCCAGACGTACTTCCGAACATCGCGTCGATCAGGCTTGAGGTCGATGATGGGGTAGGCCACCAACTGGCCCGGGCCGTGATAGGTGACATCACCCCCCCGGCCAACTTCGTGCACTGCTACGCCACGTGCCTCGAGTGCTTCTTGGGAAGCGAGCAGGTTCTGTTCCCGAGCGGAGCGCCCGAGCGTCAGTACGGGGTGATGCTCGAGCAACAAGACGATGTCCTCGATGTCTCCGGTAATGCGTCGGGCTTGGAGGTCCTTCTGGAGACGGAGTGCCTCTGCGTAGTCCACCTTCCCTAGCTTGCAGAAGAGCATGCGGTCAGAGGACCTAGCGGTTCATGATGTGGATGGCTTCGCCGAGTGCGTGCTTGAACGACTCCATGACGCCTTCGCCCAGGGTGGGGTGAGGGTGGACCGTGAGGGCAACGTCTTCGGCAAAGGCGCACATCTCCATCGCGAGCGCAGACTCGCTGATGAGGTCGGCCGCTTCTGGACCGACGATCGCAACCCCCAACAGCTGATGGTCGCCCTCATCGATGATGACCTTGATGAAGCCGTCGGTCTCGCTCACCGACATTGCGCGTCCCGACGCCGCGAAGGGGAACTTCCCGATCTTCACCTTCTTGCCTTGCGCCTTCGCCTCGGTCTCGGTCAGGCCAACCGTGGCGATTTCAGGGTCTGTGAAGATCGCGGCGGGCATCCCACGCCAGTCGCGTGCGGCCTTGTGACCCGCGATGACCTCGGCGGCGATTTCTCCTTCTTTGGATGCCTTGTGGGCCAGGTACGGCGTGCCCGCGACATCCCCGATGGCGAAGATGGTCGGCACGCTCGTGCGGAACTGGTCGTCGACTTCGATGTGGCCCCGCGCGTCGAGCTTCACGCCAACCTTCTCGAGCCCGAGCCCCGACGAGTTCGGCTTGAACCCAACCGCGACCAGCACCTTGTCCGCCTCGATCACTTGCTGCTTGCCGTCGGTCTCAACCGTGACCTTCGCCTTGCCGCCCGACTTGTCGAGGCTCGCGGCCTTACTCTTCAACAAGACCTTCGCCGGTTCGCCCTTCTTCAGGTGCTTTTCGACCACGCGCACGAGGTCTTTGTCGGTGCCGGGCAGAAGCTGGTCCATCAGTTCGACGACCGTGATCTTCGTTCCGAGTTTCTGATACACCATCCCGAGCTCGAGGCCGATGACCCCTCCGCCGATCAGCACCATGCTGCCTGGGGCTTCCTGGAGGCTCACCGCTTCGCGTGCCGTAATCACCGTTTCTCCGTCTGGCTCGAAGCCGGGGATTTGAATCATCTGCGTCCCGGTCGCGACGATGATGCCCTTGCTCGCCGTGTACGACTCCTTCTTGCCGTCGGCCGTCGTGACCTCCACGGTGTTCGGCCCCGTGATGACCGCCGTCCCAAGCGCGATGTCGCCGCCGTTGCCTTTCACGAGGCTGGTCACGCCGCTGGTGAGCTTCTTGACGATCCCCTCTTTCCATTCCTGCATCTTCGAGACGTCGACCTGGAGGTCTTGTACCGTGATCCCCATGTGTTGCGCGTTGCGAATTTTGTTCGCCAGGTTGGCCGCGGCGATCAGCGCCTTCGACGGAATGCACCCCCAGTTGAGGCACACGCCGCCCATCGCTTCCTTCTCGACGCACAAGGTTTTGACGCCCAGCTGAGCGAGCCGAATCGCCGCCACGTACCCGCCAGGTCCCCCACCGATCACGATTGCTTCGTACTCGTTTGCCATCACCGCGGATTCTGGTGGCGGGGTGGGCGGGCGTCAATCACCGCGGCGCGCGCTCGGGAGACACAGCGGTCGAATGCAGTGGTATATCGTCCGAATGCGCTACCTCCACGCCATGGTCCGCGTCACCGATCTCGACGCATCGCTCGACTTCTACTGCAACAAGCTCGGCCTGGTCGAGCATCACCGCAAAGACAGCGAACGAGGTCGTTTCACGCTCGTTTACCTGGCCACGGTGGCCGATATGGCCCGGGCGAAAAACGAGAACGCACCCCTTGTCGAGCTCACCTACAACTGGGACCCGGAACCGTACTCCGGCGGAAGGAACTTCGGCCATCTCGCGTTCGAGACCGAGGACCTCTACGCCGTGTGCCAGCGGCTCGTCGACGCCGGCGTCACACTCGCTCGCCCGCCTCGCGACGGTCACATGGCGTTCATCCGCTCCCCAGACGGGATCTCGATCGAGCTTCTCCAGGCCGGCGAATCGCTCCCCTCGAAAGAGCCCTGGGCCTCGATGCCCAACGAGGGCACCTGGTAGCCGGCTCCAGTCGAATGCACACCCGTCTGCGCGACCCGCCCCCCGTACGCCACCGTTCGTGCGACGATCCATGCGGCTCGCCCGCTCTGGGTTGCGCCTCTAGCACCGTCGCGCGATCTTCACTTTGAGGAGGCCGTCATGCTGCCTGCCCGCGCGTTCCCCGTGACCTTGGTAGCGCTCTCGCTGACTGCGGCGCAGGTGCACGCAGACGTTGAAGCGACCGGGGGAGGCGACTCGGTTCGCCTCCATCCCGTTTCGGCAGCGGATCTTTACGATCCATCGGACCCCAATCAGCGATTCCGCCCGGCGACCACCAACGCGAAAACCCCGGCGTACCGCGCAGCGCGCGACCCCCATTGGACGCAGTTTCGCATTGATGCGCTCCAAAACGAGAAACGACGACTTCACGTTGGCCTCTCTGCATTCCTCGTGTCCTCGTCGTTGCTCGGCTTCGCGGCCGGAACCTGGCTCCTTGCCTGGGGAGTCGAGGTCGAGACCGGACCTCGTGAGACCTGCGCGGTAGAGAGCACGGATCCCTACTCGTGCTTCGGTCGGCCCGCGCCATACGCGGGCACGGTCGTGATGGGTCTGAGCGTGTTCGGGTTCGTCCGGGCTGCGAAGCGCCTTAAGCAGCGGGTCCAGCGGAAACGAGAGATTCGCGCCGAGATTCGCGATCTCTCCACTGACTGAGGCGCGGGGGGGCGACGGTGGGAACTCAAGCCCTTCGCCTGCCGGGCTAGCGAGCTGGGAGCCGCGCTCCCTAGTTAACCGCTTCGAAGAGCCCGGCGGCGCCTTGGCCTCCGCCGATGCACATCGTGACGATGGCGCGCTTGCCACCCCGCCGCTTGAGTTCATTGAGTGCGGTTGCCGTCAGCTTGGCGCCGGTGCATCCAAGCGGATGCCCGAGCGCGATCGCCCCGCCGTTCACGTTGAGCTTGTCGTCGGGGAGTCCGAGCTCTTGCTTCACGTAGACGGCCTGGCTTCCGAAGGCCTCGTTCAGCTCGATGACGTCGATGTCATCGATGGTGAGGTCGTTCTTGGCGAGGAGTTTCCGCACCGCCGGGATGGGGCCGATCCCCATGATCGAGGGGTCGACGCCGGCCGTCGCGAACGAACGGAAGTAGGCCATCGGCGTGACACCGAGCTCCTTGGCCTTGTCAGCGCTCATGATCAACGCCATCGCGGCGCCGTCAGAGAGGGGTGAGGAGTTCCCCGCGGTCACGCTCCCCTTCATGGCGAACACCGGTCGGAGCTTCGCCAAGCCATCCACGCTGGTGCCGGGCCTCGGCATCTCGTCGACCTTGAACTCAAACATCTCACGCTCCCCCTCATCGTTGAAGCGCACGCCGTGAACCGGGACGATTTCGTTTTC
This sequence comes from Myxococcota bacterium, assembly GCA_039028875.1. Lineage (GTDB taxonomy): Bacteria > Myxococcota_A > Polyangia > Polyangiales > Houyiibacteriaceae > SG8-38. Next base: position 4,125 of record JBCCHE010000032.1, read on the forward strand.
GAACGCACCCTTCTGGATGGCGGCGATCGCTTTGTCGTGGCTTGCCGCCGCGAATTCGTCCTGTTGACCTCGGCTGATGTTGAATTTGTTGGCGACGTTCTCGGCCGTGATGCCCATCGGCGTGTAGGTCTCGGGGTATTGCTCCATCACTTCGGGCGACGCGCTCGGCTTGTTGCCGGTCATCGGAACCATGGTCATCGACTCAACGCCCCCGGCGATCACAACGTCGTTGTATCCGGCGGCGATCGAGCCCGCCCCAAGTGCAATCGCCTGGAGGCCACTCGAACAGAACCGGTTGATCGTCATCGCCGAGGTCTCTTCTGGAAGGCCCCCTAGCATCCCCACCATGCGAGCGACGTTCATCCCTTGCTCGCCTTCCGGAAATGCACACCCGAGGACCAGGTCTTCGACCATCTCGGGCTTGACGTCGGGGTTTCGGGCGAGGAGTCCGCGGATCACTTCGCCTGCAAGTTCGTCCGGACGACGGTTGGCCAATGAACCCTTCTTCGCACGCCCGACGGCGCTTCGAACGGCATCTACGACGACAATATCGGTCATGGTTCTCTTCTCCTGGGTCAGGCTCGGTTCGGACTAGTTTCTGAGGGGCTTGTTGGTGGTGAGCATGTGCTGCATGCGCTCTTGGCTCTTCGCTTCGCCACATAGGCTGATGAAGGCCTCCCGTTCGAGGTCGAGCATCTGTTGTTCGGTGACCTCGTGCGCGTGGCCGGAAGGGCCGCCGCATAGTACGGTAGCCACCTTCCGCGCGATCAACGCGTCGTGTTCGCTCGCGTAGCCGCCGGCCTGGAGCGTGTCGATCATCATGTCGAGCGTGGCCATGCCGCTCTCTCCGGGAAGCCGGTAGGCCCGAGGGGCCGGCGGGTGGTAGCCCGACTCTGCCAAGCCGATGACCTGGCCCTTGGCTTCGGTGAGGAGCCGTGCCTTGTCGAAGGAGATCGGGTCCCGCTTGCGGAAATATCCGAACTCGCGGGCCTCGGCGCCGCTCGTCGCGACGCGCGCCATGGCGATGTTCTGGAAGGTGCGGGAGACGAAGGGAAGAAGGTCGACGTCGGTGCCGTCGGGGATGCCCTCGAGGGCACGCCACAGCATGTTCATGTTTCCGGCACCGCCCGGAAGCAGCCCCACGCCCACTTCAACGAGGCCTGCGTAGGTTTCGGCGTAGGTTTGGACCGAATCGGCGCCCATGCAGACCTCGAGCCCGCCGCCAACCGTCATCCCGAACGGCGCAGCCACAACCGGGATGGTCGAGTACTTCATCCGCTGCACACCGCCTTGCAGCTTCGAGATCATGTCGCCGATCTGATCCCAGGCCTTTTGCTGGGCCGCCATGACGACGGTGAACAGATTTGCACCGACGCAGAAGTGCTCACCTTGGTTGTAGATGAGGAGCCCTCGAAAATCACGTTCGGCCAGGTTGACCGCTTGGCCAAGCGACTCGATGACCTGGTCGTCGATGCTGTTGGCCTTGGTCGTGAACGTCAGGCCAAGCACGCCGTCGCCGAGGTCCCACGCTTCGGCGCCTCGGTTCTCGAACACCGCAGACTCGCCCTGCCGAAGCACCGTTAGCGTTGCGTTTCGAGGGTCGATATCGCGTGTCTCGTACTCGCCCTTGGCCAGGTTGAAGACACGGCCATCGTCGGTGTAGAAGCTCTCCGCGCCCGAGGCCGCCATCTTGTCGATCGACTCCGGCAGCGCCACGCCGTCGGCCTTCATTCGGTCGTAAGCCGCCTTGAACCCGATGGCATCCCAGGTCTCGAACGGGCCGAGGTCCCAGTTGTAGCCCCACTTCATGGCGTCATCGATCGCCTCGACGCTGTCGGTAATCTCGGGGATCTTCGCGGCCGAGTAGGCCAGCGTCTTGGAGAGCACCTTCCAGGCGAACTTCCCCGCGGGCCCGTCGTTGGCGACCAGTGCCTTCACACGTGCCGCCGAGGAGCCCTTGAGCCCCTTGCAGAACTTCTTGATGTCCGGGTCGCCGCCCTTGGCGCGATACTCGTGGGTGTAGGGGTCGAACGTTTGGAGGCCCTCGCGAGTCTTCTTGTAGAACCCGCCCTTGGTCTTGTTCCCGAGGAGCTTGTTCTCGACCATCTTGTTGACGAACTCCGGGAGCTTGAAGACGTCTCGCTCGGGGTCGTCGGGAAGGGCGTCGTAGCAGTTGTCGCCGACGTGCTTCACCGTGTCGAGGCCGACGATGTCGGCCGTGCGGAAGCTCGCGCTCTTGGGGTGACCCATGGGCGGCCCGGTGATCGCGTCGATGTCTTCTGGGGTGAGCTTGTCGACGAGCATCTGGCTCATCGTGTACGTCATCGAGTAGGTACCGATTCGGTTGCCAATGAAGTTTGGGGTGTCCTTGCCGATGACGATCCCCTTGCCGAGCTGGTTCTCGCCGAACACGGCCATCCTTTGCATGATCGCATCGTCGGTTTCCTCACCGGCCACGAGCTCGAGAAGCTTCATGTATCTGACCGGATTGAAGAAGTGCATCACCAGGAAGTTCTTCTTGAACCAATCGGCGCGCCCTTGAAGCATGTCCTCGATGCGAAGGCCCGAAGTGTTCGATGCGATGACGGTGTTCTCGTCGAGCGTGCTTTCGAGCTTGTCGAAGAGGCTTCGCTTGATGTCGAGATTCTCAATGATGGCTTCGATGACGAGGTCGCATCCCTTGAGGAGATCGATGTCGTCATCGAGGTTGCCGACGGTGACGCGGGACGCGAACTTCGGGTAGAAGAACGCGGCCGGCCTCGCCTTGAGGGCCCCTTTGAGCCCGCCGGCCGCAAACCCGTTGCGCTTGGCACGGTCCTTCTTGTCCTCATCGCTCAGTCCAGGAGGGACGATGTCGAGCATCACCACATCGACTCCGGCGTTCGCGAAGTGCGCCATGATGCCGCTGCCCATGACGCCCGCTCCGATTACGCCTGCTCGGCGGACTGGTTTCGTCATACCTTCTCTCTCCTCGAATGGGGGCGGAGGAACCTCCCGCAAGACGGCCGAGAAAGCAAGTCGTTACGTTTCCGCGCGGCCTTCGACGGCTATTCAGCGTCCGGCGCCTTGACCGCAGCGACCAGGGCTTCGTGCACCTTGCCGTTGCTCGCGATCGCGCTTCCCCCGTAAATCGTGTCCTCCCCGGCCATGGAAGTGAACCGCCCGCCCGCCTCGCGGACCAGCACTGCAGCCGCGCAGACGTCGTAGGGTTTGACGCCGGGGTCGACCATGGCGTCCGCTCGGCCCAACAGCACCTGCCGGTAGCCGTCGAAGTCTGGGTAGCCGCGAGCCGAATCCGTCGCAGTCGCGATCCTGGGTAGGGCGCCGCCCATGCCGGTCTCGGTGAACTGTTGGAGGCTTCCGAGCATGACGGTCGCGTCACTCAATCGCGCCACGCCCGACACTCGAACCGGGTCGCCATTGTGGGTCGCTCCGCTCCCGAGGACGCCGACGAAGAGATCCTCGGACGCGGGCATGTAGGCGATGCCAACGACCGGCTGACCGTGCGCCTCGATCCCAACGAGTACCGACCACGTAGGGAGCCCGCGGACGAACGCACGGGTGCCGTCGATCGGATCGACGATGAAACGAAGCCCTGCGTTGTTGCCGTGTCTGCCGGTCTCCTCGCCGAAGAACTCGGCGTCGGGGTAGCGTTGGAGCACTGCGTCACGAATCGCTTGCTCCGTCTCGTGATCGGCTAGGGTCACAGGGCTGCGATCGGGTTTCGTTTCCGCCACGACGCCTTGTTGAAAATGTTTCCGCGCCGTGTCGCCCGCGAGAACCACGACATCGCACAGCGTCTGTAACGCGTGCGAGCCACCGATCTGATCGACGTCAAATGCCTCAGCCACGCGTGCAGCATGACTCGGGATGGGCTCTGCGTGAAGCCGTGACGCGCTCTTCGACCCAAGCGTCTCCACCGCGCCCCGCCCGCGTCGCCCTGCGCGCGTGCCGCGCTCGCTTTCCGCGTCGCCTTCACGTTGCTTTGTTGTGTGTTTGGTCACGCCGTTTCTCATTGACGTGTCTGTGCTTCTTCTCCACGATGCATGACATGTCTACTAGGGGGTCCATCGTGCCTTTCGCCGGGTGGCGAAGGACACGATTGCTTACCGATTCGCCTTGGCGGGCCGCCTTTCGTTCTGTGGGTGATCGCGTGGTGCGGCTGGCCGAGGAGGTCGTCGGGCAGGACATCGATGCGCGGATCGCCGGCATCAAGACCCACCCCAACGAAATCGGCCACGACCCCTTCGGCTTTGACCCGGATACCAGTCGGTATGCCCTCGCCTTGGCGGGCATTCTGCACCGAAGGTACTTCCGCACCGAGGTCTTCGGGATCGATCGCATCCCCGAGGGCCGTGTGCTGATCGTGGCCAATCACTCGGGCCAGCTCCCCATCGACGGGGTGATGATCGCATGCGCCCTCATGTTAGACGCCAACCCGCCTCGCTTTCCGCGAAGTATGGTCGAGACATGGACCGCGGAGCTTCCGTTCATTTCGTCGCTCTACCCGCGCCTCGGTCAGGTTGTGGGCTCCCCTGAGAACGCGCGGCGTCTGCTCCAACAAGAAGAATCCCTGATCGTGTTCCCTGAGGGTGCCAAGGGCATCAGCAAGACCTTCGACCAACGCTATCAGCTTGCGGAGTTCGGTCTCGGTTTCCTGAGGCTCGCCCTCGAGACGAACACCCCGATCGTCCCTGTCGCCGTCATCGGCGGGGAGGAGCAGTACCCTTCGATCGCAAACTTCAAGCCGCTCGCCAAGCTCCTCGGGATGCCTTCCTTTCCGGTCATGCCCCAGCTCTTGTTTGGAATGGCAGCGCCGCTACCGACCCGGTATCGCCTATATTTCGGAGAACCGTTCCGGTTCGAGGGTGACGCCGATGGCGACGACTCGGCGGTTCAGGAGCAGGTTCGGCTCGTGAAGAGTACCGTGCAAAGCATGGTCGACCGAGGATTACGGGAACGCAAAGGCGTGTTCATCTAAGGTAGGTCCGCAACATCATGTCTCGCCCAGACCCAACTCCCCACACTCGACCGAGCGCCAGACGCCGTCTCGATCCCATCGAAGGCCGTCCATCCGCTCGCGCGCCCGTGGCTCGGGGCGTTTTCGGGGACCCGAATCCAGCGCTCGCTGAGCCGCTTGCGCCGACGCGCGCAACGCGGACCACAGCGATTCGCCCGAAAGCGTCCACCGAGGGCGCCGTCCTCGTCACCGGAATCTGTGGACGGCTGGGAAAGCTCCTCGCGCGCGAGCTTCACCGGACCGACCCTGTCGTTGGTGTGGATCGCCGCCCCTTCGACGGCCGCCCAAAGGACATCGTTCACCACCAGCTCGACATGCGCCGCAAGAAGATGAAAGACATCTTCCGAAGCCGGGACGTACGCGCCGTCATCCACCTCGGCGTGCTCCACGATCCAAGAACGAGCTCGCGTGAGCGGCATTCCTGGAACATCGTCGCTTTCCAGAGGCTGCTCGAGTACATGGCGCAGTACGACGTGCCCAAGCTGGTCGTACTCTCCGGCGCCAACGTCTACGGCCCGCAGCCAAACAACCCTCAGTTCATGACCGAGGATGCGCCGCTGCTCGGGGCACAGCACTTTGGCGGGATGCGGGACTTGGTTGAGCTCGACATGCTTGCGCAGAGTTTCTTCTACAAGCACCCCACCACCGAGACGGTTGTCCTGCGCCCCTGCCACATCGTAGGGCGCGTTCACAACGCCGCGAGCAACTACCTGCGCCTCGACCGGCCCATCATGATCATGGGTTTCGACCCGATGATGCAGCTCGTGCACGAAAAAGACGTCGTGCGGGCGATTCAGCTTGGGCTACGGCCTGGCATCCGAGGGATCTACAACATCCGAGGCCCGGGCGAGATGCCGCTCTCCCACTACGTCCGCAAGGCCGGGGGTCGGCCCCGTGTGCTTCCGTCGCCGCTCGCGCGCGTGGCGCTCGACCAGCTGTGGAAACTCAGGCTGAGTAGTTTTCCGTCGCAGGAGCTCGACCACTTGCGATACGTCTGTATGGTGGACGACTCGCGGGCTCGCGCGGAGCTCGGGTACGAGCCGGCATTTCCGATCGAGCAGGCCCTTCGAGACATGCGACGGGCCCGCTACTTGGTGTAGCGGACCCGCATTCAAGTCACGTTCGGGTCGCGACGATCGCTAGCGACACTGCCCGTCGATGCAGTCTTGCCCGTCCGCGCAGTCGGTTTCGACGCGACAGTCGCTGAGCATTTCGCTCGGCGCGTAGCAGAGGTTATCCGGCCCACACAGAGGAACCTGGCCATCGTAGGATTCGCAGATCGCGTCTGGATCGGGCGCAAGGGCGTCGCACTCGGTTCGGCAGATCCCCTCGACGCATAGGGTGCCGTTGCAGTCTGCATCGGAGCGGCAGAACGGATTCGGCGCATTGGGGTCCGGGGTGGTGCGCGGCCGGCAAAACCCAGCGGGGTCGCAGAGCTCGGTCGCGGCGTCGCAGCCGATCTCGCACCGACGCAGACACACCCCTTCGACGCAGTTGGTATCGAGGTCGGGGCAATCGCTGCTATCGATGCACTGACCGACGGCAGGCAGACAAAGGCTCTCCTGGCAGGCCGTACCACTCGGGCACCGCGTGCTGCTTCCACAAAGAAGGCGGCACCGGTTGTTGGCGCAGGTAAATCCCGAGGCGCACTGGAAATCAAACTGGCACGTTTGTTCGATCGGGAGGCAGGCGTTCTCGATGCAGAGCTCGCCGATGAGGCAGTCTGAGTCGACCAGGCAGGCGCCGGGCTGCTCGGGCCGGCAGCTGTCTCGGAAGTCGCACTCGAAACCGAAGCTACACTCGAAGTCCTCCCGGCACTCGGCGAGATTCGGGATGAGGCAGGCGCCTTCGTCGACCTCGCAATAGCTCCCGACGGGGCAGTCGCCGTCGGTGAGGCAAATCCCGTAGTCGATGGCGACGCATTGGTTGGTCCACGCGTCGCAGACGGCATCGAGGGGGCAGTCGTAGTCGCTGACGCAGGAAACGGGGATCTCACGTTCGACTGGACCGTTTCCGTAGACCGGACAGCCGGCCAAGAGAAGGATGGGAAGAAGGGATGGACCCCACAAGAAGGAGCGTGTCTGAGCCATGTTCCTCGGACGGCGCCCCGAGGCCCTTATTCAGCAATCGCCGGGAGGGGCCGCTTTCCTTGCGAATCAGCTTCTAGTCGGCCTGGTAGGTGGCCCTCAGGGCGCCGGACCGACGCAGGGCCTCATAAACGACGATGCTGACGGCGTTGCTCAGGTTGAGGCTCCGAACGGGTCCGAGGGTCGGAATGCCCCACACCTGCTCGCGACCCGCGAGGAGCGAGGGGGGCAGGCCAACCGACTCACAACCGAACACCAGGGCGTCGCCGGGCTGGAAGTCGGCTTCGAGATACGATCTCGGAGCGTTGGCGGAAAAGAAGTGAAAACGAGCGGATGGGCGAGATTCCTCGAACTCGCGGAATGAATCATGACGGGAGATGTCGACCAGGTGCCAGTAGTCGACCCCCGCTCGACGGACCGCGTGATCGTCGATCGAGAACCCAAGCTGGCCCACCAGGTGCAGCCGAGAGCAGGTCGCGGCGCAGGTGCGGGCAACCGCCCCGGTGTTGGGCGGGATCTCCGGGTCCACCAGGACGACGTGGAAGGGGTCATCGAGGGGCGTCGCTCGGAGCTTCGGGCCTTGGGGCATGGGCGTTCTTACGATAGAGCCTAGCGTCGTGGCAAAGCGGACCTGGATGACTTTCGTGCTCGTCGCGGTGGGGCTCTTGGGGTGGGCGCTCTTCGAGGCGCTTCGACCTGCCGCTCCTCCGGCACTGGCTTCCTGGGAACGCGTGGCGTTCGTCGCGAAGCCGCCCGGCTCGCTCCCGTGGACCGCCGCAGCCGAGGTCCCCGCCCTCCCTGAAGCGCTTGCCGGAACCGACGCCCAAGCTGCAGTCGATGCGCTCGAGGCGGCTGGACTCGAAGGCCTGTGGTTGCCGACGACCCCCAACGCCCCCTGGGGGCCTTCTCAGACCGTGGCCGAGCGCATCTCGGCGGGCGGTGTGATACCAGGCTTGCGCGGCGTGTACCTCGCGCCGGAGGGGACCCTCTACGCGATCGATGCCACGTTCTGGCCACGAGATCTCGCATCGACGGCGCTTGCGAGGGCGGCGAGGCAGATCCTCGAAGGAGGCGATCCGCCCCCCCTCGACGCGTACCCCGGTGGGCTTTCGGCCCGACAGTCGGTCGAAGTGCTCATCCTTCTTCGCGCTCCGGATGGTCCGCGGCTTTGGCGGTCCGCGCGCGCCGAGTCGATCGCCGAGGGGCTCAACGTGGCTGCGCTCGCGGCGCGGCGTCGATGGGACGAGCGCCTCGAGACGATGGGGGGCCCGCTCCACGAGACCCTCGATCAACTCGACGTCGAAGTGGCGCTTTTGTTCGACGACGGAACCATCGATCCCGACGCGGTGTCCCTGATCGACCCCCTCTTCAAGCCCGTCCACGGCGTCGCCTACGACCAGCCCACACGATGGCGCTACCTCCTGCCGAAGGTGACGCACGCCGGCCGCGGGGCCACGGAGGCCTATCGGTCCCTGTTCGTCGACAATGGTTTCGCCGACGAAAGCTTCGATCGCGCGGACCTCCGGTTGTACCGTCTGCGGATGGAGACCGTCTCGGTCGATCAGGGCTCGGCCGGCTCAAGGCGGGCGGGGGCCGCATCTGGGTCCGACGAAGCCCCTTCGTCGTCGTCTTCGGAGAGCGCCTCGAAGGAGGGCTCGGGTTCTTCGGCCGGAAGCAATACGACGAACGTGGTTCCGAAACCCTGACGGCTTCGGACGTCGATCCGACCGCCAGCCTCCGACACGATTCGCTGGGAGATCGCCAAGCCGAGGCCGGTGCCTTGCTGTTTCGTGGTGACGAACGGGACGAACAGATTGGCAAGCATCCCGGGCGCGATGCCCGGCCCCGTGTCGCGCACGCTGATCTTCACCCACCGATGTGCCCCGCCTCCGATTCGGAAGCGATCCTGGGTTCGAGTCTCGACGAAGATCTCGCCGCCGGAGGGCATGGCCTGAACGGCGTTCTGAACGAGGTTGATTAGGACCTGGCGCAAGCGCTCGATGTCGATCCGGACGCGCGGCAGATCGTGGTCGACGGTGACATCCAGGCGCACGTTGGCACCATCGCACTCGGGTTTGAGGAGTTGAAGCGTCCGCTGGACGGCCGAGTTGACGTAGATCGGTTCCGTGTCGGTTTGGCCGGGTCGCGCGTAGTCGAGAAAGGAGCTCACCACCCGGTTGAGGCGGTCGACTTCGTCGACGATGATCCCGAGGAACTCGTGACCGTCCTCGCTGCTGTCGCCCGTTTCGGCGAGGAACTGCGCACTCGCCTTGATCGAGCCAAGCGGGTTACGGATCTCGTGAGCCAAGCCTGCAGCCATCTCACCAAGCGCTGCGAGACGGTCCTTGTCTTTCATCTGCTGGTAGAGCTCGGAGTTCTCGAGGGTGACCGCGACCTGTGCGGCGAGACCGGCCAGGAGCTGAACCTCTTCTCGCGAGAACGCATCGACGAGCCTGTCGTCGCGGAGCGTGAGGAGCCCATAGAGATGGCCGCCTTCGCCGCGAATCCCGAGGCAGAGCGACGCTTGGAGTGCACGAAGGATCACCGCGATGTCGTGGAGGGTCTCGGCCTCGCGATCGTCGCCGCGCTGACGGCACTCTTCGAGCTCGCGCTCGGTCGTCTCGAGGACGATGGTGTCGTTGATCGCAAGGCGGTCGAGCAGTGGCCGGGCCGGCGCCATCTCGATTCGTTCGGGCGGGGAGGGGCCGAAGTGGTGGGTGGTCACGAAGCTGAGGCCATCGTGCTCGAGAAGGTAGAGGGCGCCCTGAGTGAACCGAGGCGAGTCCCCGAGCCCTTCCATCATCGCCGACCCGAGCTCGTCGATGTCGAGGATGTGCGTCAAGGACCCACGAAGCTCGACGATCGTTTGTTCGAGCTCGAAGCGTTCGTGGAAAAATACTTGCGAGATCCACTGCTGGACCCGAGTTCGGACCGGATCGAAGAGGATCAGCACGACGAAGGCCGACACGACGATGTGGAGAAAGAGCTGGCCGCCCGAGACGCTCTGCATCGCCCACAACAAGACGGCGAGCATGAAGGCGAGTGCGGTGAGCACCCCGAGCCGCCCTGCGAGCTCGTAGAGGTCGATCAAGCGGTAGTGCATGATCGACTGAGACAGCGCGTAGAGGAACACCAAAATCAGGATCGTCCCGACCGGCGGAAGGTCGACGCCGAAGTAGGCGGGAAGGTATTCCACCAGGGTGAAGATTCCCCCGAGCCCGCCGACGAGGGCGATGTACCGAAGGCGCGCCCCCTCGACCCGCGAGGTCGTTTCGAAGCCGAGCTTGTAGAGGTAGCCGAGGGCGAGCGTCAGGAAGACGATCACGTAGAGAAGGAGGCCCGTGATGACGACGACGTGGTTGTAGTAGGGCGTCAGCATCGCGCCGAGAAGTACGACCGCGGCGACGATCGAGGCGCGGCCGACGGCCCGCGTGCGATCGGTCTCCAACGGCACCATCACCCCGAAGAACCGCACCGCCGAGAGCGGCAGGAGCACCCCACAGATCAGGTTGAATCGCTCCCAGAACGGGACGCGACCCATGACCCCCAAAATGAACGTGCTCACGTACCAAAGTGCGGTGTTGATCGCGAGTATCCCGAAGAGCCAGTGCGCCCGCTGGCGTTGCGGTCGGAGCAGGACGCTGGCGGTCAGGGCCACGCAGACGAGCGCCGCGATGAACGAGGTCTGGGTACGCGCGTCCATGCGCGGAGCCTAACAGCTCCCCCGCGGCGGGTCAGTTGCTAGAGTGGGGCAGGGACGGATGAGGATTTTGGACGGCGCGATCGGCACCGAGCTCATTTCGCGCGGTGTGGCACGGGAGACAGAGCCTTTCGGTGCGAACGTGATCGCCGATTCGCCGGGCGCCCTCGCGGCACTCCATCGCGACTACGCGAGGGCGGGGGCGACCGTGCACACCGCCAACACGTTCCGCACCCAAGCACACCGGATCGGGTCCCGGTGGCGGGAGTCGCTTCGGACCGCTCTGGAGATTGCGCGGCGTTCGATCCCAGCCGAGCACGTCTTGCTCGGGAGTCTCGCACCATTCGAGGACTGCTACCGCCCGGACCTGAGCCCCGGCCGCAAAGCGTTCGATGCGCACCTCGAGATGGCGATGGCCTTGGTCGACGAGGGGTGCGACGTGGTGCTTTGCGAGACGTTTGCACACGAGGAGGAAGCGCTGACGGCGGTTGAAGCCGCGACGCGGGCTGGGGCGACCGCGTGGCTCTCGCTGACGGCGGGCCCAGAGGGTGACTTGTTGTCGCCCGAGGCGTTTGGTCGCGTCGGCCGACAAGCGATCGATCTCGGCGCGACGCGGTTGCTTGCCAACTGCATCGGTGCCGCCCGGATCGCCCCGTTTGTCACTGCGCTCGCCGAGACTGGCGCCCCCGTGGGGGTCTACGCCAACGCTGGGCCGGTCGGGGACGGGATCGGTTGGGGCCACGCCACGGACAACGGCGTCGCGCGCTACGTCGAGCTCGCCGCCAGCTGGGTCGACCTTGGGGCATCGCTGATCGGTGGGTGCTGCGGGACAGGTCCTCGCCACATCGCCGCGCTCGCTCGTCGATTCGGCTAGGAGTTGGCGGCGTTCTTGGTGTCGTCTGTGGATCCGACCAGTTCGCGCACGCACACGACGAGGTCCGACGGGTCGAAGGGCTTCCGGAGCCAGCGATCGGGCTGACCTTTCGGATCGGTGTCATCGGGTGGGGGCGCCCCACTCATGATCGCCGCGCTCGTCACCAACCCCTTCTCGCGAAGCTGACCAAGCAGAATGTCTCCACGAGCGTCGGGGAGGGTGAGGTCGATCAAGGCGGCCGAAAAGGTCTCGGTGCGCGCCAGGGCCTTCTGGCCAGAAGCCACACACGTCGAAGTGACGCCCCCGAGCGCGAGGGTCGTCGAGATCAGACCGCGCACCCCTTCGTCGTCTTCGACGACCAGGACATGGACCTGCTGCGCCTCGTCGGGCTTCATGACACGGCTGATTCTCGTCTGCCTTGGCACGAGCTCCGACTCCCGCCGAACGCCTGATTGCGGAAGCTGAATGCGAAACCGAGCACCTTGACCGGGCGACGTATCCAATCGAATGCGCCCGCCAAGCGACTCGACCGTGCCTCGAACGATCGCGAGCCCGAGGCCAGTCCCCTCCGATCGGGTCGTGTAGTACGGTTCGAATGCTTGCTTTCGTTGCGCGTCCGACATGCCCGGGCCGTTGTCACGCACCTCGAGGTCGATGACCTCGCTCCGCGGGCGGGCTTGAATCGACACCTCCCCGCCTGCCGGCACCATCTGCACGGCGTTGTGGGCGAGGTTCCACACGATCGAAAACAACTGCGAACGCTTGGCTTCCACCCAACAAGCCTCCTCGGCGTCGGCATGCAGATGGACGCGCCGTTGCTGTGCTTCGGGGCGAAGCAGCCGCACGACATCGCGAATGACAACCGTGAGATTCGTCCGGCTCCGCTCGTGATTGGTGTGTCGCACCATGCGAAGCAAGTCTTGGGTGGCGTCGCGGGCCACTTGGGCGCTCTTTTCGATCAGCGTGAGCGCTTCCTCGGGCGGCGCTTTGTCGGGCCGCTCTCGTGCCACCTGGGCCCAGCCGACAATCGCGCTGAGCGCGTTGGCGACTTCGTGCGATACGCCCGCCGCGAGGTCTGCTGCGGCGGCCTTGGCCTGGACTCGTTCGGCCACGGGGCTCTCCTGCGATGTGACCAGAAGAGCGACTCCCCCCGACCCTGTCGGAAATGCGAGCACCTGTACACCGGGTCGGGGTTCGAGCACTTGCTGCGTGCCCATTCTCGCGTCGTCCAAGAGCGTGCCGATTGCGCCTTCGTGTTCTTGTCCAACCAGGGTCGTCGCGTCGCGTTGCAGCCCCGAAGCGCGCGTCGTCCCAAGTCGTTCGAGCGCATGGACGTTGGCCCGCAACGACCCGTCCGCGTCCTCCTCGAGGAGTGCGAGGCGGAGTTGGTTAGCCATCCAACGAATTAGTTCTAATGACACCGCAAACGTCCGTTTCAACCAAAATGTACGCCGATTTTCAGGGTTTCGTCAATCGAAAGGCCGATTTTGGTGAGCAAGTGCGCAGACCGCCGCTAGGGACAGTCGTTTCCTGCCGCCAGAATGAGCGTTGGAGGCCGAATCTGCTAGTTTCGGCGGCCATGCGCGAACCGAAAATCACCCTCGAGGAAGTGCAGCGTGTGGCCAAGCTTGCCCGGATGAAGCTCTCCGAGGACGAGGTCCGCGAGATGCAGGCGCAGCTCGATTCCATCCTTGGATACATTGCTGAGCTGGACGCGCTCGACGTGACCGACGTGGAGCCCACATTTCATTCGGTCCCGATCGACGCGCCGCTGCGGGCAGACATCCCGGCGTCGTGCAGCGATCGCGCCGAGCTGCTCGCCGAAGCGCCGCAGAGCGAAGCCGGCGGGTTCGCGGTGCCATTGGTGCTCGAGGTCGACTCGTGACCGACTTTCCCTGGCAGAGTGCGTTCGAGATTCGCGACCAGGTGGCGGCCGGCACGATCAGCGCCGTGGAGGTTGCGCGCGCGGCACTCGACCGCGCGGAGACTTTGAACCCGACCTTGCGTGCGTTTCTCTACGTCGACCACGAGGGGTCGTTGGCGGCAGCAGCGCAAGTAGACCGGGCGCGAGCCTCGGGCGAATCGCTCGGACCCCTGGCGGGCGTTCCGATCGCCGTCAAAGACAACCTTTGTACGCGCGGTGTCCGCACCACATGTGCATCGAAGATCCTCGAAGCGTACGTGCCTCCCTACGATGCCCACGTCGTCGAGGCCCTTCGGACGGCCGGGGCGATCATCATCGGCAAGACCAACCTCGACGAGTTCGCGATGGGTTCGTCGAACGAGAACTCCGCGTTTGGCCCCGTCCACAATCCCTGGAACCTCGAGCGCGCGCCTGGAGGTTCGTCCGGCGGCTCCGCCTGTGCGACGGCAGCAGGCCTCGCGACGCTGGCTCTCGGCAGTGACACCGGCGGATCGGTGCGACAGCCAGCCGCGTTCTGTGGCGTGAATGCCATCAAGCCGACCTATGGTCGGGTGTCTCGGTACGGCTTGATCGCGTTTGCGTCGTCGCTCGATCAGGTTGGGCCGATGGCGCGCTCGGTGAAGGAAGCCGCGGCGCTACTCGAAGTCGTCGCGGGCCACGACGCTCGAGACGCGACGTCGGCGGACCGCCCAACGGGCGCGTACCTCGACTCTTGCGACCGCGGTGTGGAAGGACTGCGGGTGGGGGTGTGCCGCGATCAGATCGAGGGGCTTCAGGACGCCGATGTCCGAGAAGCCGTGCTCGCGTCACTTGCGAGTCTCGAGTCGGCGGGCGCCTCGTTGGTCGACGTGTCCCTCCCGCACGCCCAGCATGCGGTTTCGGTCTACTACCTGATCGCGCCCGCGGAAGCTTCGAGCAATCTGGCGCGGTTTGATGGCATGCGATACGGGCTTCGCGTTTCGGGCAGCGACCTCACCGACACCTACAACGAGACCCGCGGCCGAGGGTTTGGGCCGGAGGTGCGCCGCCGGATCATGTTGGGGACCTATGCGCTGTCGGCTGGCTACTACGACGCGTTCTATCTGCGCGCCCAACGCGTCCGAACGCTCATGCGCCGCGACTACGAGACGGCCTTCGAATCGTGCGACGTGCTGTGCACCCCGACGGCCCCGACACCCGCGTTCGCGCTCGGTGAGAAGACGAGCGATCCGCTCGAGATGTATCTCGCCGACATCTTCACCCTGCCGCCAAGCTTGGCGGGCCTGCCGGCGATCAGCACCCCGTGTGGCCTCTCGAAAGACGGACTCCCAATCGGCCTCCAAGTCGTCGCCCGCCCGTTCGATGAGAAGGCCCTTTGCAGCACGGCGCAGGTCGTCGAAGACGCGCGGGGCTTGGTTACTTCCCCTCCGCCTGCTTTCGCATGACGGTTGACGCTTTACGGCGCTCTTCGCCGGCGACTTCAACCCGGTTGCGACCGCGCGCTTTGGCGCGATAAAGCGCCTGGTCGGCTTGTTCGATCAACGCCTCGGCCGTGCTGTTGGGCCCCAGCATCGCAAGGCCCACGCTGACCGTGATCTGTTCCGGGCCGCCCTCGACTTTGGGTGTGTTGGCCAGTCGACCCCGCAGCCGCTCTGCAACGATGCGCGCGGCGGTGAGCTTGATCTCCGAGAAGATCACCAGGAACTCCTCGCCGCCCCATCGAGCCACGATGTCGTTGCGGCGGACGTACTCGGTCAAGGAGGTGCCGATCTGTTGAAGGACCCGGTCGCCGGCGCCGTGCCCGAACTCATCGTTGATCGCCTTGAAGTGGTCGACGTCGCACATGGCGACGCACAGGCCCGTTCCGTTTCTCCGCGACCTCGCGATCTCTTCTTCGAGCCGTTTCGTTGCGTGACGGCGGTTGTAGAGCCCAGTCAGCCCATCCGTGAGCGCCAGAAGCTGCGTTTCTTCGACCAGAAAGAGCGACTTCACGACGATTCCGAGCGAGTTGGCGATGAGTTCTGCGCTCTGACGATCGACCGGTGCGACTTCGTTGGGCCCGCAGAAGATCTGCAGCGAGCCGAGGACTTCGTCGCGCACTCGGATCTGGCATGTGTAAGACTTCCCGCCGATGACGTCTTGGCCGTCTCCGAACTTGGGGTTGGTCTCGACGGTGGTATGCGCACTGCCGAGGCTTCGCTCCGGAATGGCAAGCGCCGCGAGGCCGGGTTTGGGATCGCCTTCTGGCCATGGGCCCCGCGCGCGAATCGAATAAGTTGGGCCGCCCGGCCCGAGCAAGTGCAACACCAGGTAGGGGCACCCGATGACTTCGGCCGCAAGTGCGAGGGCGCTCTCGCCGAACGTGATTCGGTCGTTGACGTGGTCCATCAGGTTGCGGACTTCGGAGGCCAAAACGACGTCGAAGAGGTGGTCGTCGAGCACCGCACTGACGCGCTCGAGTGGGGTGCCCGTCAGTTGCGGGCGCGTGCTGTCGCGTGGGGCGCGACCCTTCATCAGCCCTTCGACAGCAGGCAACAGCTTCTCGTCCATGTCCTCTTTGGCGAGGTAGACGTCGGCACCTGCGTTTCGGCCCCAGAACCGCGTCTTGGCTTCCTTGGCCGCCGTCAGGAGCACGAACGCGATGTCCTTCATGCCGGGATCTCGACGAAACACGCGACAGAGTTGCACGCCCGTGATCGTCCCCATCTCGATGTCGCTGACAACGAGGTCGAACGTCCGATCGAGCGTGAGCTCGAGCGCTTCTTCTCCCGAACTCGCCTCGGTGATCTGCAGGCCTAGGGTTTCGAGTTTCTGGACGACGCGTCGGCGGATCGATGAACTGTCGTCCACGACCAGCACCCGAAACGCATCAAGTGCCTGACTCCCCTGCCCAGCTTGTGAAGGCATTTCCACCCATCCTCCATATTGGTGAAATCCAACACGAAATGCCAATCTAACTTGGGTTTTGCACGCCGTGGCCATCTGTCTTGGGTGCGCTATAACCCGGTCGCATGACCGCCTATGAGCCCGTGATTGGACTCGAAGTCCACGCCCAAATGCGGTCGCGCACCAAGCTGTTTTGTGGGTGTCCGACCGACTACGGCGCCCCACCGAACGAGCACACCTGTCCAGTGTGCGTCGGGCTTCCAGGCGCGCTCCCGGTCCCGAACGCCAAGGCCATCGAACTCGCGGTTCAGGCGGGATTGGCCCTCGGATGTGACGTCGCGCCCGAGAGTAGGTTCGCCCGGAAGAACTACTTCTACCCAGACCTCGCGAAGGGATATCAGATTTCACAGTTCGAGTTGCCGCTCAATGAGAACGGGCACCTCGACATCGAGGTCGACGGGGAGACCAAGCGTATCGGGATTACGCGGATTCATGTCGAGGAGGACGCGGCCAAGAACCTCCACGGCGTGGGCTCGGGGGCGGTGACGCTGGTCGATTACAACCGCGCGGGGACACCGCTCATCGAGATCGTGAGTGAGCCCGATCTTCGCAGCGCGGATGAAGCGGAGGCGTATCTCAAGAAGTTGCGGGACATCCTCATGTTCATCGGCGTCAACGACGGGAACCTCGAAGAGGGGTCGTTTCGGTGCGATGCCAACGTGTCCATTCGACCCGTCGGCCAAGAAGAGCTCGGCACCCGCGCCGAACTCAAGAACATCAACTCGTTTCGCTTCGTCAAGAAGGCGATCGAACACGAGATCGCCCGGCAAGAGGGTGTGATCGAAGGTGGCGGCCAAGTCGTTCAAGAGACCCGTACCTGGCTCGAGGAACAAGACAAGACCGTCTCCATGCGCGGCAAAGAAGAGGCGCACGACTACCGTTACTTTCCGGACCCAGACTTGCCCCCGCTGCGCGTCGACGAATCGATGATCGATGCGCTCCGTGAAGGTCTCCCAGAGCTCCCTGAGGCGAAGCGCGAGCGTTGGCAGGCCGAGTTCGGATTGACCGAGTACGACGCTGGCGTGCTTTCGGGCCATCCCGAGGTGGCGAAGTACTTCGAGGCCGCCACGGCAACACTTCGCGATCGGGCTCCTGGTCTGAAGGCCAAGCAGGCGGGCAAGAAGGTCGCGAACTTTGTGCAATCGGAGGTGCTCCGGCACATGTCGACCGATGGTCTCGCCGCGACCTTCCCAGTGGCCGCAAGTCACGTGGCCGAGCTCTTGTCCGTGGTGGAAGACGGAACCATCAATGGCAAGATCGCCAAGAAGGTTTTCGCGACCATGGTCGAGTCGGGGAAGCCTCCGGCCACCATTGTAGAGCAAGAGGGCTTGGCGCAAGTCACCGACACGGGCGCCATCGAAGAAGAAGTCCGGCGCGTCCTCGAGGCGAACACCAAACAGGTCGAGCAGTACAAAGGTGGCAAGACGAGTGTGATCGGGTTCTTCGTGGGCCAGGTGATGAAGGCGACGCAAGGCGCGGCGAACCCGAAGCTCGTCAACGAAACGCTCAAGCGACTCCTGGAAGACGGATGAGTCACGGGCTCGGGCGGGCGCCGCTCAGCGGGGCGGACTGGTTCGCCGTCGAGTACGACCCCGCGACCGACGAGGTGGTGATGCTCGACCAGCGCTTGCTACCCGCGGAAGTGACGTATCGCCGATATCAAACGGCCGATGAAGTGGCGGGAGCGATTCGGGACATGGTGGTCCGGGGCGCACCGGCGATTGGGATCGCTGCAGCCTATGCACTGGCGCTCCTTTCGAAGTCGGAGGACAGCGACGCCACGATGTTCTTGGTGGCGAACGGCACGGCGGGGCGAATCTTGAATCAGACACGGCCCACCGCGGTGAACCTCGGCTGGGCGATCGCACGCATGTCCCGAAAAGCCGGTGAGGTCTCGGAGCTTTCTCGCCACGATCGTTTCTTGGGCATGCTGGCCGAAGCCGAGGCGATTCACCGCGAGGACGTGGCCGCGTGTCGTCAGATGGGCGAGCTCGGCGCGGAGGACGTGCCGCAAGATGCCGTGGTGCTGACCCACTGCAATGCAGGCGCGTTGGCGACCGGCGGGTACGGAACGGCGCTTGGCGTGATTCGCGCGGCGCATGCTCAAGGCAAGAACATCACAGTCCTCGCAGACGAGACTCGGCCTTATCTCCAAGGGGCCCGCCTGACCGCGTGGGAGCTTCATCAGGACGGCATTCCCGTCGAGGTCATCACCGACGGCATGGCCGGCCACTTCATGCAACGTGGGGAGATTCACATGGTGGTCGTTGGGAGCGACCGCATCGCGGCGAACTCTGACGTCGCCAACAAGATCGGGACGTACCCGGTCGCCGTGCTTGCGAATCACCATGAGGTCCCCTTCACGGTGGCGGCCCCCTGGAGCACCGTCGACCTCCATGCCGCGAGCGGAGCGGACATCCCGATCGAAGCGCGTGGGCGGGACGAGGTCGCGAAGATCGGGGGCACCACCCTCGTGGCGGACGGCATCCCTTGCCGGCACCCGGCGTTCGACGTGACACCGGCCCGGATGGTCGATGCCATCTACACGGAACGCGGCGTGATCCGACCCAAGATCGGCGAACGCCCGGACGTGCTTCGGGGCTAGGGTGTCAAAACCAACGTTGCTTCTACAGGCGAAGTAAGGCGGCGCCCCAGTTCAGGCCGGCCCCGAGCGCCAGGAAACAAAGAAGGTCGCCTTCTTGGATGCGTCCTTCGCGGCGTAGCTCATCGGTCAGGATGCCGATGGTTCCGGCGGACGTGTTGCCGTAGCGCGCGATGTTCGACGGGATGCGTTCGGGTTCGATCTTGAGAGCACTACGAACGGCGCGGTTGATCCGGTCGTTCGCCTGGTGTGCGATGAAGCAATCGATGTCGCTCTTGGCGAGGCGATGCGACTCGCAGATCGAGTTCACCGTGGCGCTGAGGGTTCGGACAGCTTTTTTCAGGAGTGCTTGGCCGCGCATCTGGGGGATGTGCGCATCAGCCCGTAGCGCTTCCTCGCTGACGTAAGGAACGTTGCGAAAACCTACCCCATCCACGAAGAGGTGGCCGTACGAGTCCCCGTCGCTGTGCAGCTCTGCGCCCATGAAGCCGCGGTCCGGGTCGCCGCTGTCTTGGAGCACCATGGCGCCCGCACCATCGCCGAAGATGACGGCGAGCCCCCGATGTTGGGTTGCGCGTTCGAAGGCTTCGGGGGTCACCTTGGCGTCGGACTCCGAGCGAAGCACGTCCCAGTCGGTCCAAGGCATGAAGCCCGCGTGAGCTTCTGCGCCGACCAACAGTATCGTCTTGGCGGCACCGCTTTGGACGAGGCCGTTGGCGAGCTGGAGCGCGTAGGGAATGGCCGCGCACTGTTGTCGGATGTCGAGTGCGGGGACGCCACTGATCCCGAGCTTGGCGCCGAGGAGCGGCCCAGAGCCGGGGAAAAAGTAGTCAGGCGTCATGGTGGCGAAAATGATGTAGTCGATGTCGGACGCTTCGAGGTTGGCGTCCGCGATGGCGCGCTTCGACGCCTCAACCGCAAGGTCACTTGCCCCTTGGCCGTCGCGCGCGAAGTGGCGTTGCTTGATGCCGGTGCGCGCCTGTATCCACTCGTCGCTCGTCTCCATGACGCGGGAGAGTGCTTCGTTGGTGACCGGTTCGCCCGGTACGTAGCGGCCCGTGCCGACGATGGTGATGCCGCTCACGCCAGGTCCTCTCCGAGCCAAAGCGCTTCCGGGCCACTTCGGCGACGGATGACGCGAGACCTGGCTTGGTCCACCAACACTTCGGCTGGGAGGGGTCGGGCGTTGTACATGCTCTGCATCTCCCGTCCGTACGCGCCTGCTCCACGAATGGCAACCAAGTCGCCAGGGGCGAGGGGAGGGAGGGCGCGACCCCTCGCGATGAAGTCGCCCGATTCGCACACCGGGCCGACGACGTCGACTTCGGTGAGCGTCGTATTGGCGGAGGGTTCGTCGACCGGCATGACCGCGTGATACGCACCATAGAGCGCCGGGCGGATGAGTTCGGTCATCGCCGCGTCGACGATGACGAAGTGGTGCCCGCCTTGATCCTTGGTGTAGAGCACACGTGTCAGGAGCACTCCGGCGTCCCCGACCAGGGCGCGCCCAGGCTCGGTCACGACGCGCACGTCAGATCGCAGCATGTCGGCAGCGTCGAGCCCGCGGCGGATCGCGTCGCCAAAGGCACGGGCCGACGGATACTCATCGGTCTCATTGCCATACGCCATCGGCCAGCCCCCGCCGACATCGATGGCTTCGAGATTCGCGCCTTGAGCGATACACGACTTGGCGAACCGGCCGAGGATGGTGACCGCTTCTTCGAGCGGGGTCGGGGAGCCCAGTTGGGAACCGATGTGGCAGGCGACGGCCTCGAGCCTCAGGTGCTCGCTTTCGAGGATTCGGGGCAACACGGCTTCAGCCGTCGGAATCGAAAGGCCGAACTTCGACTCGCGGAGCCCCGTGGCGATGTAGGGATGGGTTTGGGCGTCAACGTCCGGGTTCACGCGCAGCCCGATCGCCAGAGGGCGGCCGACCTCCACGGCCACGCTCTCGATCACATCGAGTTCTTGCTCGTTCTCGGCATGGATCGCGCGGACACCGGCTTTGGCGGCGGCGAGGATCTCGCTCCGCCGCTTGCCCACCCCACTGAAGACGATCTGCCCGGGGGCGAAGCCGGCCTTGAGTGCCCGCTGAAGCTCGCCCCCTGAGACGATGTCGGCGCCACATCCCTGGGAGGCGAGCCGCGCCAGCAGCGAGAGATTGCCGTTGGCCTTGACCGCATACGCGATCAAGTGTGGTGCGAAGTCGAGCGCGTCGTCGATGGCTTGATAGGCGGCGTCGATGGCCGCGCCCGAATAGATGAAGGCGGGCGTGTCGACCTCTTCGGCGATCGCGCGGAGCGGTACCTCCTCACAGGCGAGGCTCCCATCTCGGTACGAGAACCACTCGGAATCCGGGATCGTATCGGCCATCGCCGTGCCTTATGCGCCTTGGCGCGCCTCGAGTCGACCCCGCAAGGCAGCGATGGCCTCCTGCACCCGCGCACGGGCTGGCCCTCCTGGCACGTCGCGACGTTCGACGGCGGTTTCCATGTCGAGCGCGTCAAACACGGTCCCATCGAACGCGGGATGTGCGGCCTGATACTGGCCGATCGTGAGCTCGCCGAGGGTCTTGCCGAGCTCGTGCGCTTGCTGGACGAGGGTACCCGCCACGTGATGGGCTTCGCGAAAGGGAACCCCGTGGGACGCGAGCCAGTCGGCAACCTCGGTGGCGTCTAGGAACCCGGCGCCCAACGCGTCCGCCATTCGCGCTTTGTCAAAGGTGGCCGTCTCGATCGCACCCCTGAGCACAGCGAGGCAGTCGCGTACCGTATCGAACGCGTCAAAGGTCGGCGCCTTGTCCTCTTGGAGGTCACGGTTGTAGGCGAGTGGAAGCCCCTTCAACATCACCAAGAGGTTGATCAACGATCCGACCACGCGGCCTGTCTTGCCGCGGACGAGCTCGGGCATATCGGGGTTCTTCTTTTGCGGCATAATCGACGAGCCCGTGGTGAAGGCGTCGCTCATCTGTACGAACCCGAACTCTTGGCTCGACCACAGGACGAGCTCCTCGGCGACCCGGGAGAGGTGGACCGCGCAGATCGCCAGCGCGCCAACGGCTTCGAGCAAGAAGTCGCGGTCTCCGACGGCGTCGAGTGAGTTTGCAGTCGGCCTTTCGAAGCCGAGCGCCGCGGCGGTGGCTTCGCGATCGATCGGGAATGTGGTGCCGGCAAGGGCGGCGCTCCCAAGCGGGGATTCGTTCATCCGGTTGGCCGCATCGATGAGTCGACCTCGGTCGCGCTCGAGCATCTGCGCCCACGCCAAGAGGTGGTGGGCAAGACGCGTCGGTTGGGCGCGCTGCAGGTGGGTGTAGCCCGGCAAGAGAAAATCGACGTGGGCGGCGGCTTGGTCGGCGAGCACGCCGAGAAGCGCGTCGATCTCTTTGGCGGTCGCGTGGCACGCGTTGCGGGTCCAGAGCCGCATGTCGGTGGCCACCTGGTCGTTGCGGCTTCGTGCCGTGTGAAGGCGCCCGCCTGCATCGCCAATGGCGGCCGTAAGCGCCGCCTCGATGTTCATGTGGACGTCTTCTTTGTCGGCGTCCCACGCAAATTCACCGCGCTCGATGGCCTGGCCGATCGTTTGCAAGCCGTTGGTGATCTGCTCGGCATCGGCCTTCGACAGAATGCCGCGCTCCGCAAGCATCTGGACGTGGGCGATCGAGCCTTCGATGTCCTCGGGCGCGAGGCGCTTGTCGACCTCCACGCTGGCGCTGAATCGCGCCGCGATGGCATCGAGCTCCTCGGCGAAGCGTCCGCCCCATGCTTTCTTACTCATCGTCGTTCTCCACGCGGGCCTCATCGGCCCCCCGAGGTCTACACGCACAAGGAGCCCCGGGCCAGTCCGGGCCACGGCTCCGACGATCTGCCTGCCTGACCTCCTCATCGACCAGCGTGCCGTCTCGGGATCGCCGGGGGTGTCGTGGTTGGGTTCGACGTGCAATGCGAACTTCGCGCGTCACCGGCCCCGATTCGTGGCACACTGGAACCTCGTTGGGGGGGTCTATGAACACCAGGGTGTGGGTCGGTTCGGTGTTGCTTCTCGTCGGGTGTTCATCGAACGCCGGGGACAACGGCGGCGCGGGAGCCAGTGGTGGGTCCGCCGGGGCCGGGGGTGTCGTCGACATCACAAACGCGGTTTTCGTGGTTCGAGACCCGGACTGCGCCGCCTACAGCAACACCTATGGTTCGGAAGTCGTCGACATCCAGCGAGACCTGCTCTTCGATGGAGACGTGACGATTTCAAACGACGGCGACTCGTGTACGCTCGTTTCGAACAACATTCCAAACCACGACTTCGACGACGCCACGGCGTCCTTCGCGACCGACGTGGCGGCCGTCAACCAAGCGTTCACCGTTCCCCGGATGCCGTCGTTGGCGAGCGAACCCACGGCGCTCTCCCAGCAAGTGTACGACGGCGTGATGCTCAACGGCGTGCCCATCGATGTCCTGTCTGCGGGATGCTACGACCCGGACAGTCCCATGGCTGACGCCAACGGCGACGTCGCGATTGGATGCAACGCCGATGTCCCGTGGCTGCTCGACCCTCTCGGCACGGAGTTCAAGTTCGGGGCTGACGCGAACAATGCCCACACTCAGCCCGATGGGGCCTACCACTATCACGGGAACCCCAACGCGATGTTCGACGACATGCCCGGGGCTCAGGGTTCTCCGGTGATTGGGTTCGCCGCCGACGGGTTTCCGATCTACGGGAGCTTCTTCCTCGACCCGGCGACCAACACTGTCCGCGAGGCGGTCTCGGGCTACACCCTTCGGTCAGGCGACAGGCCCGAAGGCGACGGGAATCCCGGCGGCCCGTACGATGGTCGCTACGTCGCTGACTGGGAGTTCACGGATGCTGGTGATCTCGACGAGTGCAACGGGATGGAAGTCGATGGCCAGTACGGCTACTACGTCATCGATGCGTTTCCGTGGATTTTGCGCTGCCTGTCCGGAACCCCAGATCCTTCCTTCCAAAAGGGGATGGCCGGCCCTTAGCGTGGCGCTCGCGGTGGACCGCGGGCGGATCTGTGCCCGGGTGACGCGATGACGGTCTACGGACGATGCCGAATTTCGTCGACGGCTTCCTGGAGTGCTTGGCGGAGGGGTGTGTATTCCATGTCGAGTTCTGCTTTGGCCCGCGAGCCGTCGAAGAGGAGTGACCCGGCGGCCGTCGTCTTGAGGATGTCGACAGGAAGGGCGGCCCGTTTGCCCGTGAGCGCGGAGAGGCGCTCGAGCGCACGCGCGATCGGGATCAAAGGGGCCTCTGGGAGGTTGATGCGCGGCACGGGAACGTTGGCGATTTCGCTGATGATGGTGAAGTACTCGCGCGTGGTCGCTCGCTCGGTGCCGATCAAGTAGCGCCGGCCGAGCGATTGGGGTGCGAGGAGCGCTCGGACGATGGCTTCGGCGGCGTCGCGCACGTGGAGATAGGTGTAGGTCGTGTCGGCGCCAACCAATGCGGGGAGCCTCTTGTTCAACGCGCGCTCCACCTCCATCGTGGGGCACGGGTCGCCCGCCCCGATGACCGCCGCCAGGTGGACGGCGGTGAGTGGGAGGCCTTCTTCGCGGTGGAGTTTCCACGCCAGTTCGTCCGCCAAGTACTTGCTGCGCGCGTAGTCGCTTGGGTGCGGGCCGGGTGGGGTGTCTTCGTTGAACGGAAGCTCGTTCGGCATGCCATACGCGAGTGGGGTGCTGACCTGGACCACCTTCTTCACGTCAGCTGCGAGTGCAGCGCGGAACACATGCTCGGCGCCGGTGTAGTTGAGGTCGTAGTAGAGCGAGCGCTTCTTCGACCAGAAGTCACGGTACCCAGCGAGATTGACCGCGCCCCATGCGCCCTCGGCCCACTCCCTGAGGCCCTCGCCACGAACGACGTCGCCGCCCGCGAGTTCAATGCGGCCTGCGTGCCCGCGAAGATGACTCACGTCGCTCGTCTCTCGGACGAGGCACCGAAGCCGAAGGTCAGGCTCCGCGAGCAGCCGCTCGACGACATGCCGGCCCACAAAGCCGGTGGCCCCGGTGATGGCGATGGTGCGCGGGGGTTCGATGACACAGGCATAGGGATGTTCCCTTGGGGCGACAAGGGCCGCTTGGTCGCCGACAGTTGCTTGGACCCGACCCGTGCTCCCGGCCAAGCAGGCCTATGCACATCCGAGGTGTTGTCTGTCGGAGCCCGGTTGCGCGGCAGGCGACGAATCGACATCCGTGCGAGGACGCGGTAAGGGTCGCCGCGGAGGTCTCATGGCAACGCGTGTGGAAACAGACTCGATGGGCGAGATCGAGGTGCCTGCCGACAAGTACTACGGCGCACAAACGATGCGCTCGCGGCAAAATTTCAAGATCGGCACCGAGACGATGCCGACCGAGATCGTTCGCGCGTTTGGCGTCCTGAAGAAGGCGGCCGCGCTCACCAACCGGGAGCTCGACAACCTCGAGCCGGACCTCTGCGATTTGATCGTCCGCGCCGCTGACGAAGTCATCGATGGGAAACTCGACGCCCACTTTCCGCTCGTCGTGTGGCAGACAGGTTCGGGCACGCAGTCCAACATGAACGTCAACGAGGTCATCTCGAACCGCGCCATCGAGCTTGCCGGGGGCGAGATGGGGTCGAAGAAGCCCGTTCACCCGAACGACCACGTGAACCGGTCTCAGTCGTCGAACGATACGTTCCCGACGGCCATGCACATCGCGGCCGTGACGCAGATCGAAGATCACCTGCTGCCGAGAGTCCGTGAGCTTCGTGACACGCTCGCCGCCAAGTCGGACGCCTTCAAGGACATCGTCAAGATCGGTCGGACGCATCTTCAAGATGCGACTCCGCTCACGCTCGGCCAAGAGATCAGCGGCTGGGTCGCGCAGATTGACCACGCGCTTGCGGCCGTCGAGGCGACCCTCCCACAATTGAGGGAGCTGGCGCTTGGCGGCACGGCGGTGGGTACCGGTCTCAACACACACCCCGAGTACGCCACCCGGGTCGCGGCGAAGATCGCCGAGCTGACTCACAAAGACTTCATCACGGCGCCCAACAAGTTTGCCGCACTGGCGGGCCACGATGCCTTCGTCGGGACGAGCGGCGCGCTCAAGCAGCTCGCAGCTGCCCTGATGAAGATCGCCAACGACGTCCGGTGGCTCTCATCAGGGCCACGGTCCGGGATCGGTGAGATTCGGATCCCGGAGAACGAGCCCGGGAGCTCGATCATGCCGGGCAAGGTCAACCCCACGCAATGTGAGGCGCTGACCATGGTGTGCGCCCAGGTGATGGGGAACGACGCCACGATCGGGGTCGCCGGTTCGCAGGGGAACTTCGAACTCAACGTGTACAAGCCGGTGATGGCGTACAATCTGCTTCAATCGGTGCGGTTGCTGGGCGATGCCGCCCAGAGCTTCAATGACCACTGTGCGGTGGGCATCGAGCCGAATCTCGACACCATCGACGACAAGCTTCGGCGGTCGCTCATGCTGGTCACGGCGCTCAATCCCAAGATTGGCTACGACAACGCCGCGAAAGTGGCGAAGCACGCCTACAAGAGCGGGACCACCCTCCGCGAGGCCGCCATCGACCTCGGCCTGCTGACGGGTGAGGAGTTCGATGCGGCGATCAAACCCGAAGAGATGGTGGGTCCGCTCAAAGTATGAGCATCGAGATCCGGCAGCACGCCCCCGGCGAGGACGTCGACGACTTTGTGCAGGTGGCGTACGAGGTCTACCGCGACGATCCGTCGTGGATCGCGCCCCTTCAAATGGAGATCCGTGATCGGCTCTCCCCGAAGAAGAACCCGTTCTTCGACCATGCCGAGTGCGCGCTCTTCACCGCGCGCAAAGACGGCAAGCTGGTCGGCCGCATCTCGGCACAGGTCGATCACGAGCACCTCCGAAGGTATGACGACGATACCGGCTTTTTCGGGTTCTTCGACACCATCGACGACCACGACGTGGCCAACGCCCTCGTCGGCGAAGCCGAAGAGT
The DNA here is from genome assembly GCA_039028875.1 of Myxococcota bacterium. GTDB lineage: Bacteria > Myxococcota_A > Polyangia > Polyangiales > Houyiibacteriaceae > SG8-38. The sequence goes on from JBCCHE010000032.1 coordinate 31,221, forward strand.
GGCTCGCCAAGCGCGCGATGGCGGTCGTGCGCGGCCCGTTCTCGCTCTCGATCAACGAAGAGTCGGGGCTGCTCGTCGACGGGTTCGGTACGCCCCCTGTGTTGATGTGCGCCCATCATCGGCCCTATCAAGGAACGCTCGCCGAGGGGGCGGGCTTCGTGAAGGCCAAGGACCTGTGGGGCTGGAAATACAACGTAGAGCCGCCGCCACCGCGCGCGAAGAAAGCCTGGAACAGCATCGACGAGATGCCTGAGGTCACGTTTCGGTCGATTCGGCCTCGAGAGCTCAAGCGAGAGATCGGCCAGTTGCTCGACATCTTCAACGACGCTTGGCAAGACAACTGGGGGTTCGTCCCGTCAACCGACGGCGAGGCGAAGAAGATGGCCCAAGACCTGGCACTGATCATCGACCCTCGGATTTCGTTCTTCGTGGAGGTGGATGGCGAGCCAGTGGCGATGTGCGTTTGCTTGCCCAACGTCAATGAAGCCACGCGCGACTTCAACGGAAAACTCAATCCGATCAACGTCATCAAGCTCTTGTGGCGTCTGAAGGTGACCGGGGTGAAGTCGGCGCGTTTGATGCTTCTTGGGATCCGGAAAAATTTTCGCGGATCGCGGCGCTTCGCGCCGCTTTCGACGGCGCTCTACGCGGAGGTTGCTAGACGAGGAATCAAAGCGGGGTACGACTGGGCCGAACTCGGCTGGACCCTCGAGGACAACCGTCTCATCAACACCGGCATACGAGGGATGCGAGCCGAGGTCTACAAAACGTACCGGGTCTACGAGAAGACGGTCGGCGACTAGACGGCTCGGAGCCGGATGGGTTCGGTGGCCCGTCGCGCCGGCCTGGATCGTCCGGCGCGACGCGGCCTAGGGTTCGCGGGCTGTCCAATCGAACCGCCGGCCACTCCACGTTTCGACCGAGAGGCCGTCTGCGTCGATCGTGACGGTCACGCCGCCGTGAAGATCGGTGCGGTACACCCTTGCGCCCGCGCCCGTGAGCCGCGCGACCACGTCGGGGCTCGGATGACCGTACCAGTTTCCTACGCCCGAACTGATCACGGCGACGTGTGGCCGGACGGTCTCGACGAACGCGGCCGTGGTCGACGTCCGCGACCCATGATGGGCGACCTTGAGGACGTCGGCGCGACCGAGGGCGCCGCGGCCCACCAGGGCTTGCTCCGCTTCCGATTCGAGGTCCCCCGTCAACAGGATGTGACGGTCGCGAAAGCGGAGCGAGAGCGTCAGCGAGTTGTCGTTGAAGTCGAGGGCGGGGTCATAGCGCGGACAAGGCCAGATGAGTTCGAGCGTGGCCGCGCCGAAACGGTGCGGAGGCCCGCAGAGCGACTGGGCGAACCGGACCCGCGTGCCCTGGTGCTCGGCGCGTTTGATCAAGGCTTGCAGGCGTCCGTCCGTTTCCTCGGCGAGGCGCTGCCCGTTGAGCCAGAGTTCCCCGACCTCCACGGCATCGAGCAAGGCGGGGAGGGCGCCGTCGTGGTCCGGATGCCCGTGCGTGATGATCAGCCGGTCGATCCGTGTTCGACGGCGTTCCCGGAGGATGCGCGAGAGCTCGCGCCCGGCCGGATGCCGGCCCCCGGGCCCTGTGTCGATCAAGCCGAGGCTCCCGTCCGGAAAGTCGACCAGGATGGCGTCTCCCTGACCCACGTCGACGAAGGAGACCCTGAGTGAGTCCGTCGGGTGATCCGCCCGGATGGCGACCTCGGTGACGCCCCAAACCACGAACGTGGCGATGAGGATCGCGATGCGGGCCCGGAGCCCCGACGCCGTGAGCCAAGCCACAGACCCGAGCGCCACCGCGACCCCTTGAACGGGGCTCAGCGGCGGGAGGCTTCGAGCCACCGCGAGGGGCGCCAGCGCCTCACACACCGACACGAGGAGGCGACTGCTGTGAGTGAGCCCGCTCTCGATCGCCGGGCCGACGAACGGGAACTCGGCGGCGGCTGCGTAGGCGTGCGCGAGCGGGATGACCACCAGGGTGCCTAGGGGCAGGACGACGATGTTCGTGAGCCAGCCGATCAGCGGGACCCCGCCGAACCACCACCACACCAGCGGCGCGGTGGCGACCAACGTGCGGGCGCTGACACGGGACGCCCCACGGAGGCGCCTCCAGGGTCCGTCCTCCACGCGATCGCCGCCAAGGATCGCGCTGGTCGCGACGATGGAGAGCCAGAACGCCGGCCGTGTGGCGAGCCCCGGATCCGGCGCCGAGAGCAAGATGGCCGCCGAAGCGGTGACGGCGCGCGCGGACGCATGGCGCCCGATGGCGATGAGGGACCACGTGATCGCCGCTGTGATCGCCGCCCGCCATGCACTCGGTGCGCCGCCTGCGAACCACGCGTGGAGGAGGGTGAGCGGCACCCCGAGTGCTGCGGCGACGCGAACGGGGGCGATGCGAAGGGTCGTCCCTCGTAGGGCCCAGCCGAGGACCGCGACCAAGGTTCCGCTGACCAAGGCGATATGCATCCCCGAGACCGCGAACAGGTGCGCGAGCCCGACGGACGCGATCGTTCGGCGCTGCTCGTAGGGAAGGGCGCCGCCGTCTCCAAGCACGAGCGCGCGCGCGATGGGGGATACATCCGACGGGAGGCCGGCCTGAAGTCTTCGCCGCACGCGCCCACGGACGCCGGCGATTGCGCGACGCCACGAGGGCGAAGCGAGCACTTCGAAGCCCTGTTCCGCGACCGTGCGCGCCCAGCAGATCTCCCGGCCGCGGGTGTGCTGAGGATGGATGGATGCGTTCCGGAGGACCGTGCGAGGCCGAACCCGGCCGTCGAAACGCACGACGCTGCCCGTTGGGGGCGCCCGCTCGAAGGGCAAGCGCAACCGGATCCTGGTTCCGGCGGCCAAGGGTTGGCCACTGGCGTCGCGGCCAGCCCGGACGCCGATGAAGACATCGGCTTCGTCGGCGCCGAAACGCACGCGTTCGACGGTACCCACGACATGTGCTTCACCCGCGGCGCGACATGCTGGGGCGCCCTCGGGCGAGACCCCAAGCCCGGCACCCAACGCCAGGAGCCCCAAGATCGGACACCAAAGCCGAGCCCGAAGGGGCCCACCGTGCCGGCAAAGTCCCAACGCAAACGCGCACGTCGCGAGGCCGACGACCAAGGTCGCGTGGGTTTGCAGTTCGGCCCCAACGGCCAAGCCGATGACCCAGCCCGCGGCGATGAAGGGGAGCACGCTCCACTCGAAGCAACTCCCGTGCCGCTGCCTCGACCACGAGAACGCCGATGGATCGCCCGCTTTTCGGGTTCCCGTAGGAGGCGGCCGCCGGCGGCAGTCGACGAGCCGTCACCCTGGTTGGCCCGAGACCAGTCGACGAGCCATCACCCTGGTTGGCCCGGGACGGTCAGCCTGGGTCGATCGGAGACCTCGTAGCGGCCGTAGATTCGACACCCGGGACCTCAAGATGACTGGGAGAACGGGTCCGGCACCGATGCGGACGATCGCGGCAAAGGCGTGCAGGTGTTTCGGGTCGGTTTCCGCGGGCGTCCCAAAGGAAGTGAGCCGCCCATGACCAACGGGATCGCCGTTGGTTTTCATTTGACAGAAGTTGGCCGACGAAAGAGGCTAGCGCTCATGAAAGCTCTACCGGTAATCCTGATGGTAGCCGCCATGATCCTCATGGGCGGCGATTGCGGCAGCAGTGGCGACGAGTGCGAGACCAACGCGGATTGCGCCGACTTGCCTTGCCCCGACGGGGAAATGGGCTTCTGCGACGACATGGCCTTTTGCATCTGCGACAGCGACAGCGGCACCGGTGGAACCGGGGGCGACACTGACGGCGGCATGCCGGACGGCGGCGCGGGTGCAACTGGCGGCACCGGTGCGACCGACGGCGGGATGCCGTCGGACTGCGGGATGGACGTCGGTAGTGACGTTCCAGCACTTGCCGGCGACATCACGGTCTTCCTGAACGGCGTGGACGTCACCGGGCAGGATCCTCCCGCCGTCGCAGTCAATGGTGACACGGTGAGAGCCGAGTTCCTGACGACCCAAGGTTCCTCCTTCGCAACGGTCTCCCTGGTGAACGGGGCCGACTCGATCGGTGCCAACGGCGGCGAGATCATGGGCGGCCAGACCGCAAGCATTGAAGTGACCGTGGTTCAGCAGCTTGGCATGGAGACGGTGTTCGCCGTCAATCTCGTCGTCGACAACGGCAACGACACGGACCCACCCGACATGGCCTCCCTCTACGCTGTCGAAGAGCTCCCAGCCTGCAGCAACGTCATTCTGATCTTCGACGACAACGGTTCGTTCGATGACCCGGTGGACACGCTCTGCAACCCCTCGTGCCTCGGCTACGAGAACGAATGACCGTCGTCGGCGCCTGACGAGGTGCTCGCCCGAGAACTCCACACGTCTGCTTGCAACGCCAGCGTTGGCTGGAACTGTGCCGACCTCCGCTACGCCTGGCCGACGGCCTATCGCGGGCGGAACACTACTCCGGGTCCAGTGAGCCCCACCAAGGACGCGGTCGTATCCTTCGACTTATCGAAGCTCTGAGACAGGTTCCCACCCACAAGTGCGCGCATTCGTACCCGATAGGTAGAAACTGGCGCGCGGAACCCGAAACCAAGGCGCCTGCCCCTTGTGTCGCGCTGCGCGGTTGGTCGCACCGTGACGGTTGGCGGGAGGAACCTCGTTCCTTGGCAGCAACGATCTCGCGCCGGGGGTACAATCCCAAGTGACGCCACTCGGCGCTCGGCAACTCGACGGAATCAACGTGGCCCCGGTGTCCTCTAGTGCTCAACCGCCGACCGAACGGGATCGACTCCCGTCGACTTGGACGCACTGCTCGGCAGTACCGGCTACATTCGTGCAGGAGGTCATTGTGCCGGCCGGCACTCGTCTTCAACGCTCGCGGGCTCTGCCCGCGTTCGGACGGCGGGGTGGTGCTGAGCAGTTTGAGCTGCTTGAGCACATTCCGATCGAGAACTTTGGCGTAGGGGTGCCGCTGCCATGAACTTCTCACGAGTGGACTCGACTCTGAGGGATTGGGCGTCGCGGAATCGCATGCCACTGGCAACTCGCTACCAGGATGCCGATGTCCGTTCCTTCGAACTCGTCGGAGCGGACGGACGCGCCCAGATGTGGGTTGAGGTCAACGCTAGCATCACCGTGCACGTGTGGGACTACGGGAAGCGTAAGCAAGTATTCGTGGTCGACTCTTCGACGCTAGCGAACGGCCTCGACAGAGCTCTTAGACTTGCCAAGACGTGGTGCGGCACGCCCTAGCGTGCAATCGGGCGACTCGCTCGTGAGACGGGCAAGATAAGAAAGCGGCGGAAGGTTGTCGAGCGCAGAATGCGGTCTGACTTCGTTGTAGTCGGCGACCCACGCATCCAACAGTCGTTGCGCGTGCTCGAGGTCCGAAAACCAGTTGGCGTTGAGGCACTCGTCGCGGAGCTTGCCGTTGAAGCTTTCGATGAATCCGTTCTGTGACGGTTTGCCCGGAGCAATGAAGTCCGTGAAGACGCGCCGCTGGTAGGCCCATGCATCGAAGTGGTTGGCGGTGAACTCCGTGCAGTTGTCACAGGTGATGCGATGGGGGGCACCGTGCGTGTCGATGAGGCGGTCGAGGACCGCCGTCACGTCTTGCGAGCGAAAGGTCCGCTGCGCTTCGACCGCCAGGCACTGCCGACTGAAGGTGTCGAGCACGTTGAAGGTACGAAAGCGTTGCCCGTCGCCGAGTTGGTCGTGCATGAAGTCCATGCACCAATGTTGCCCGGGCTGGTCGGCCGCGGGGAGCGCGATACGTGTCTGGCTCGCGCGCTTCTTCTTGCGCCGTGTACGAAGGCCCATCCCTTCTTCGGTGTAGAGCCGCCGAAAGTGGTACGCGCCCACCTCAACCCCTTGTCGCTCGAGCAGCACCTTGATACGGCGGTAGCCAAAGCGAGGCCGCGCGGCGCACAGTTCGCGGATGCGCTGTCGCAGCGGCGCCTCGTCCGGACGCACACTTCGATACCGCTGCGTTTGCCGCGATTGCCCCATAAGCCCGCACGCCCGTCGCTCCGAAAGCCCGTAGCGAGCTTGGACCTTGTTGACCAGAACGCGGCGTCGTGCGGGCTTCAGAGTTTTTTTGCGAGCACGTCTTGCAGGATTTGTTTGTCGAGGCTGAGGTCAGCGACGAGCTTCTTCAGCCGGCGATTTTCCTCGTCGACCTGCTTTACGCGGCGGAGCTCAGATGCCGTGAGTCCGCTGTACTTCTTCTTCCACGCGTAGAAACTCGCCTGGCTCATCCCGTACTTGCGGACGAGCTCCGAGACTGGCACGCCGGCATCCGCCTGCGCCAAGATGTGCGCAATCTGCGCTTCGGTGAATCGGGATTTTTTCACGGCTCTCTGGTCCTTTCTGTATCAGAAATTTCCAGCTCCTGGTGGACCGGTTTTACCGAAGCAGGTCACAGGCCAGGAGACTCCAGACTCAAGCGGTCACAGATCGTCGGATCACGTCAGATCCGCGGACGGCGAGGTTCTATCGAGCCAAGCGGAAGAACTTCGCCGACTCTCCCGCAATGGGCACAGGTTCGATCCGATAGCGTGGGAAGCTCTCCGCGAACGACGCCGTCGGGAGTTCTTCGATCTCGGCGCGTGAGCGTGTCCTCTTCAGTCGATAGTAGAGTCGGTTCAGCACTTCTCGCTCGGGATATCCAAGTGACGACACGTAGACTGGGCAGTCCGATCGTAGCTGGTCGTAGAGCGTATCGACGTGCCTCGCGAAATCCGCGGGATCGCCCAAGATGCCGAATATCGCGTGGTAGGAGACATCTTTCCGCTCCCCTAGGACATCCTGGTAGTAGTACTTCAGGGGGTAGAACATGGTTGCTTCGTTGCCCCAGAAGCATGCGTCGGGTTTCAGCTTCGTCAGAATCGCCTCTGCGTACCGATCGACTCTGTCGTAGCCTCTCTTGTTGGGGTTCAGGAAGTACTCGAGGGGATCCCAGAACGCGGTGACTTGGGCGTACTGGGGGATCTTCTCAAAGAAGCGGATCGCGTGTTTGTTGTCGGCCACCCAACTCGGCACAGCGCCGTAGAGCACCGGGATGAGCAGGATCGTCGGGGCTAGGGCGTAGATGGTGCGGCGCGCTCTTGTCCCACGGCGCATCATCCGGTCAATGCCAAGCAGGATGAGCAGTCCCGTGAGGACATACGCAGGCAGTGAGAAGGCGAACATGTCCCAGATGAGGTAGTTCGATGACCACAAGAGCTGCACGACGAGCACAGGGGTGAAGAATAGGAACGAGGTTCGAAGCTCCTCTCGTTTCCACCAAGCCCAAAGACCGAGTGGTGCGAGAAGTAGCCAAGGCAACGGGAAGTTGTAGATGAACAGGCCGAAGTAGAAGGCCCACCAGAACGCTCGCTCTTCTATCGAGAGCCCTTGTGGGAACATGTACTGTCTAAACCCGCCGCCGGTGGTGTTCTCGAGCATCCAATGGAGCGCGGTGGTCGCATCGGTGCCCGCGTCGACAAGCGCTAGGTACTGCGAGACGAACACCCAGAGATACACCTGGAATCCCAGAAGAAAGCAGGCGAGGAGCGCTACCAGCCGCTTACCAGAGAGTGCTTCCCGAACTGGGGCCTGAAGCAGGAGGACCGGAAAGCCGAAACCGACGAGCCCCATCTGGATGTGGTTGGAGCAAGCGAGGCCGAACAAGAAGACTGCAATACAGAGGTTGCGAAACGACGCTTCTTGGTTGAACCGCACCACGAATAGGAGGCAAAGCGTGAGGAGAAGCGTGCTTAGGGTGTACACTTCGAGCATCGTCGAATGCCACCAGAGGCTGTGAGACACCATGAGTAGGGTTGCGCCGATGGCCGACGCTATGACGTTGCGTGTGAGCCGGAGTCCAATGCGGAACACGACCCCCACCGTGAGGGCACCGAAGAGCGCGGCGAGCAAGTTGAGGGCGAAATGAGGGTCGAGGCCCGGCGTCAGTCGCAGCCAGGCGTGACCGACCAGGGTGAAGAGGTTGTGATGATTGACCCAAGTGCTGAGGTCGAGGAGGTAGACCGTTCGCGCGATCAGCGGTGCGTCGACCCACCCAGGTGTCGGGCTCGCGGTCGCACCATAGAACCCAAGAGGGAGTAGCCAGAATAGTCGAACGACCCACTGCACCTTCCGTAACCCTATCTGCGCTCGCCACCTTGGGCGGGATCGTTGAGAGTCGCTTCGAGCGAGGACCCGCGCGAGCAAGTACGAGCCTTCGCGCGTTCCGTGCTACTAGCTGCCGATGAGCGGAGTCAACAAGAAGTCGCCTGCCACGCTTGTGGCCGCGTGCGCGCTTGCGGCCGCCGGCGGCGTCCTTGCGTTCCTCGGCTGGGCAGGCTTTGGGTACTGGCCCATCGAATTCTTCGTTCTGGTTCCCTTGTGGGCCGCGCTCGAACTCGTTCGCGACCGGAGCCTTTGGGCGTCGTTCTTCGTCGGTTGGATCTACTGGGGGGTCGCCGAAGCCGGGGGGTCATACTGGATGCACGGCGTTGTGATGGCGTTTTCCGGCTTCGGGCCGCTTGTGAGTTTCGCGCTCGTCGTGGGCGCGCTTCTTCACCTCGGAGGCCAGTACGCGGTGCTTGGGCTTCTCTACGCCAGTGTTCGTCGACGAGGTTGGAGCATTGCGGTGGCGGCCGTCCCGACCTTTGTGGCGGTGGAATGGCTCTACCCGACGTGGTTCCCGGTCTATCTTTCGAACGGGCTGATTCTCCAACCTTTGCTGGTCCAGACGGCGGATCTTGGCGGTGTGCTGCTCGTGACGGCGCTTCTTGTGTCCATCAACCTGCTCGTGTTCGAGCTACTCCGATGGGTTTTCCGGGCGCGCGAGGCGCCCACCACGGTGGCGCTGTTCACCCTGAGTTTTCTGGGGTTTGCGCTTGGCTACGGGGCTTATCGGATCGCGGAAATCGACGCCAAAGCAAGCGACGCGCCGACCCTCGAAATAGGCATCGTTCAGGCGAACATCGCGATCGGCGAGGGCCAGAAGGATCCGATTGGCAGCCATCTCAAACACGTACGGCGGAGCCTGCTCCTCGAACGTGAGGGAGCGCTCGACCTTCTCGTGTGGCCCGAGTCTTCGTACCGGTATCCGACGTTCGAGCGCAACCTTCCCATCATCGCCAACGAGGTTCGCCGGGGGGTGAAGGCGCCGCTCATCTTTGGCGGGATATCTGGCACCAAGCATGAGGGCGAGTACAGCGAGCTCTACAACACGGCCTTTCTGGCTGACAGCGATGGCGTGATCGCGCAGGTCTACGACAAAGTACAGCTCCTCGCGTTCGGCGAGTTCATCCCGCTTGGTCGAACGTTCCCGATCCTTTACGAGATGGCGCCAAACACCGGTAACTATCATCCGGGCCGACACCTCAAACCATTCAACTTCGGCCCGTACCGTCTGTCGACGCCGATTTGCTACGAGGACTCGCTGCCCTCGCTTGTGCGCGAGATGGTCAACGAGGCGAACCCGCACGTGCTCATCAACCTCACGAACGACGCGTGGTTCGAAGACTCCTTTGGTTCGCTCCTTCACTTTCGGATGGCGCAGTTCAGGTCCATCGAGCACCGCCGAGCGCTGGTGAGGGCGACGAATACGGGTGTCAGTGGTGTGGTCGACCCGGTGGGTCGGTCGCTCGTAGAGTCCGAGGTCGGAACCGAGGAGAACATTCGGATGACCGTGCCCATGATGGAGGGTCAGACGGTCTACGGCGTTGTCGGCGACTGGCCGGGATGGCTTGCGCTCATCGCGTGCGTGTACTTGCTCGTTCGACGCGCGCACAACGCGTAGTTCGAAGTCTGGTCCACGACGACGTTCTAAGAGGACCGTTGGGTTCTTCGGGTTGGCTCGCGTTCGTGCATCGAAGTGCCTTCATCTTCGTTCATATTCGGTCCCCTCGGTTCATCTTCACTGACGAAGAAATCACACTTATCGAATGGGTGCGTGTGTACCGTCCGGATTCGAGGATGGAGGTGGTCTGATGACCAAGGTTGGTTCCCGACGAAGGCGCGTCCGTGGCGCAAAACCCGTGTCCTCCGCGCGACTGACGCGCGTCAGGCAGAGAGTCACCAGGTTGGCTATCGCGGCGCTGAGTTGTCCGTTGAGTCTCTTGCTGATGGCGGGCACGCCTCCTCCTCCCCCTGACCCGCCGGTTCCAAAGAGCAACGACGAGTCCGGGCTCCCAGCGGGCGTGGAGCTCCGCACTGGGGGGTTCATCGATACCGGCAACGGCTACAGCATCCCCGGCGGGATGCCCCAGAGGACAGTCGTCGACTTCGAAGTCCCTGGTTCCGTCGGACAGTACCCGCTCCGCTGCGCGCGAACCCTCGTCGCAAAGCCGACCACGGGGCCAAGCCAAGGATGGGGGCTCGTCGATTGGAGTTTCGACTTTCACTACCTGTACCTCAGGCAGGGCAGTGGGGTTGTACGTTACCCGAACGGCTCGCTCCTGGGAGGGACGAGCACGACCCAACAGAAACAACTTGGTTCGGGCGGGGGGGGACCACTAGGCGCGGGTCCGATCCGGACGATAGGCGCGAAGGACACGGTTGCGTTCGAGGGAGGAAGGCCCGTCCTTCGGATGGCTGATGGGGGCTACGTGGAGTTCAGCGAGCTCGCAGATACGGGCTCGGCCCAGTACGAACAGGGCCTCTGGTGGGTTGGCACGCGAATCGTCGACCGATACGGGCTCGTCACCACAGTCGAACCCAACAACGCGTTTGGGCCACGTCGTGTCACTGATGCGTCAGGCCGATGGCTCGAGTTCGAGTACGACGGGGCGACGGTCAGCCGGGTCACCTCGAGCACCGGGGAGAGCGTCGATTACGATCTCGTTGACCAGGTCTCGAACTCCTGGCCCTTGATCGCCGGAGCTTGGTACAACGACGGATCAAGGGCGCGGTACGAGTTCGGCGGCTTCGCGTCGTCGTGCCCAGACGACAGCGGCCAAGGGCCCGAATCCATCAATCTGCCGACTCGACTGCAGGATGTTCGCGCCTTGTCCGCGATGCCCACCGTTCGGTTCGAGTACACCCCCGACCGCGAGTCTCCGTCGTCCTGCACGCTGAAAGCGGAGCTTGCCGATGATGGAACTGTCGTATCCAGCCGGATCATGTTTGGGAGTGGACTTGAGAAGTACCGTGAAGAGCTGCCGAGCGGTGAGGGCCGTACTTTCCAGTTCGGCGGCGGCCTGTTGACCTCGGAGACCGATTTTCGCGGCAATGAGTGGGAGTATGAGTACGACGACAACAACTTCCTGAACAAGATCATCGACCCGGCGGGAGGGGAAACGACGATTACCAACACGGAAGCGTACGGACAACCGAGAACGATCACGTACCCCGATGGAACGAGCGTTCGTTACACCTATACCGACCTTGATCGACCGTTCTACGTCAGAACCTTTGAGGACGAGCGAGGCTACGTCACGACGTACCATCGGTTTCCGAACGGGGTCGTGCAACGAATCGAGTACCCCGACGGTTCGGAGGAGTCCTGGGACGACCTCACGGCCTACGCTCAACCGCGAATTCACGTGCTCCGCAATGGCGCGACAGAGCGGTTCGTGTACGACAGCAAGGGAAGACTGCTCACGCACTGGCTGCCGAAATTCGGGACACCGGGCGGGAGCGATCCGAGGGTTCGCTACACCTACTATCCCGATGGCCATGTCTGGGAAGACCTGCGCGAGACCGAAACAGACCCACGGGGTAATGTCACCCGGTACGAGTACACGGTCGTCGATCCCCCGTATCCGCCATGGATCTACGGAGACACGCCCCTGCCGAGACGGGGCAGAGCGCTACCAAGCAAAATCATCTACGCCGACGGAACGTTCGTTGAGTACAGGCGAGATGCGTTCGGCAATGTCCTCGAGGAGACCGACGAGACGGGCGGCACCACGATCTCGACGTACGACGAGTTCAACCGGCTCCTGACCACGACAGATCCCACCGGTCACACGACGACCTACGGCTACGAGAGAGGACCCCGCGGCAACCCGCTTTCCCACACCAAGACCGAACCGACCAACGTCTGGACGCCGAGTGGGAAACTTCAGCACCGTCGGTACGACGACGGCAATCGTCTGATCTTCGAGAAGCTCCTTGGGGTTCATTCGACGCCGGGCGGCGGGACCCAGTACACCTACGACGAGCTCGGCAACCAAGAGACGATGACCGACCCCCAGGGACGTGTCACGACGTACTCGTACTATCCACGGGGTGAGCGCGAGACGATGGTAGCGCCCGACGGGCGAACCACTCGCTACGAGTACGATGACTCAGGCAACGAAACCAAGAAGATCTTTCCGAACGGGAAGTTCAAACAGTGGGAGTACGACGGGATGTCGCAGCGGACCGCTGCCATCGACGAACTGGGCCGCCGGACAACGCACTTGTACATCGACGGTGAGCTCCGTGGGGTTGTTGATCCTCAGTACCGATGGTTGAACTTCGAGTACGACGCGCAGGGCCGTCTCGACAAGAGATGGGTCTACGGCCGCCTACACGAAGAGCTCGAATACGATGCTGCGGGAAACATCATCGAGCGAGTGGACGGGAACGGGACGGTTACGGAGTACGAATACGACGATCGCAACCGGGAGTGGTTTCGCCTCTACAGCGACGATACGCCACCGCGCCAGTTCGAGTACGACGACGCGGGCCGTCCGACGGGCATATTCCAGAGCAACGCGCAGATTGAATACACCTACGATGCGGCGGGACGAGTTCGGTCCGAGGACCAGACCTCAACCGGCTTTGCGACGCAGACTGTCGACTACAGCTACGACGCGGACGGCAACCCGGTGCTGGCCAATCACCAGTTCAATGCCATCAAAGCCACGTACGACGAATCGAATCGTGTTGAGGAAATTCTCTTCGCCCCGCGGCATCTGTTCATAGCGACAGGACAGCTTCGGTTCGAGGACGTCGTGCGGTATGTCTACTATAGCGACGGTCGACGTTTCTCGAAAGCGTTCGGAAACGGAGTCTTGGTCGAGTTCGACTACGATTCTGCCGGACGACTCGAGTCGCAAGGAGGCAGTCTGCCCACGATTTGGAGGCACTACGACTACGACCCACGGAGTCGGATCACCAACGTGCTGTATGGCACCGGTTTTCTTCCCGGCGGCGTTTTCCCAGAGTCGCTCGGCGATACGCAGTTTGACTACTACGGCGATTCCCAGCTTAGACTCGTGACCTCTGATGGCGTCTTGGCGCCCTTCGACGCTCTCTACGTGTACGACGATTCCGGTAACCGAATCGCCAACGGGTTCGAATCCTACGACACCAATTCCGAGAACCAATACACCTCGGTCGGGGGTCAGGTCGGCTTCTCCTACGATGGAAACGGTCGAATGACCTCGCAGACGGGTAACTGGTCCTACACCTACGACGCCGAGAGCCGAATCACAAGCGCGGACAACGGCACTCAACGGTTCGAGTTCGGCTACGACGGGGCCGACCGACTGCATTCGATTTCGGACAACGGCAACACCCGCTATGCGGTCTACCTCAGCCTTCCGCGCGGGGTTGCGTGGTACGACGCGAGCGGAACCCTGCTCGAGGTTCACGTCAACGGGCCGAATGAAGACGAGCCGGTCTACACGTGGCGGATGAACGAAGACCTCTACTACCACGTAGACAAGCAGAACTCGGTGATCGGCGTCACGGACGCGGGCGGCTTCGTCCAAGAGCTCTACACCTATGATGGGTTCGGGGCGCCCAATATCTTCTCGCCAGGCTACGCAGAGCGTGCCGAGAGCGCGATCGACGTTCCATATCTCTACACGGGTCAACGCTGGCTGCCCGAACTCGAGTTGTACCACTACAAGACACGCGCTTTCGATCCATACCTCGGTCGCTTCCTGCAGGTTGACCCTCTCGGATACGCGCCCGGCGATGCGAACCTCTATCGGTACGCCTTCAACAGTCCGTTCCAATATACCGACCCGTCCGGTGAGTTCGTCGAGACGGCGTGGGACGTCGCGAACGTCGTAATGGGCGTTGCGAGCTTCGTGAAGAATGTCCAAGAAGGCAACTACGCCGAGGCCGCGGTTGACGCGGTGACGACAGCGATCGACGCTGCGTCCGTCGCGGTGCCCGGGGTTCCGGGCGGGGCCAGTGCCGCAGTCAAGGCGAAGCGGGCCGCGGATGCGGTGGCGGATATCGCGAAAGGCACCGCAAAGGCGGGAGAGGCGGCCGCGGACGTCGCGAGTTCTGCCAAGGCTGCGGGCGCAGCCAAAAGCGCCGCAAGGGGGGGGCCGAAGCCCGGAAGTGCCGGTGGTCCCGGCAAGGGGAAGCGGTTCCCGGAGAAGACCAAGGACGCAGCGGAGCAGCAAGCTGGAGGGAAGTGCGTGTTCTGCGGAAAGAAGACAACGCGGGAACGCGGCCCTGATCAGCGGAACACCGACCACGCCGTTCCGAAGTCACGCGATGGCAACAACACTCTCGAAAACGCCCAGAACACATGCCGAACGTGCAATCTCAAGAAGGGCACGAGCACCACCGATGAGCACTTGCAAAACCAAACCGCTCAGTAGAGGCTAGATGAATGCATCAGCCAAAACGACAGGGTCTGGTCAAGGTGGTATTCCGTCTCGAAAGCGATGCATGGCATGGAAGCGCGACTGAAACGCTCTGGGGAACCCTTCTGTCCGATGGTCGGGTGCGACTGGAGAACAGCCCATTCTTTGCCTTCGGCGTGAGCTTTCGGGACATCGTTGCAGTTGAGGAGGCAAATGGAGAGCTAGTCTTCGACCGGGTGGTGATCTTCGGTGGGCACTCCACGTACAGGATCATCAAGACCTCTAATGAAGAAGCACTGTTTGAGCGATATTGGAAAGCGCTTAGGGACATAGGGTGCACCTACGAGGAGGGCAGAGTCCTTGCGGTGGATCTCCCTCCCGATACCGACGTCTATGCAGCGTATGACGCTCTTCAGGCTGGCGAGGACGCCGGGGCCTGGGGCTTTGAGGAGGGCCATTGCGGGCATCCTCTTGAAGGTCGCCGGGCGTCAACCTCGTAGGTTCTGTTGGGCACGTGAGGTGAGCTCGGTGATGGGCCCGGGTTGAGTTGGACCTTCTTGTCGAAATTCATGGGTCGACCTCGTGCGTCAGCGCTGCTTGGTCGGTGGGTTCTCCAGGCACGCCGTGATTAGTGCTCGGAGTTGCCGGGGGAACGCCTCTTCGAGGGTGCGATAGGCGGGTTTGCCGAACATTCGGGTGAGCGTGGGTTCGGAGATCGCGTAGTAGTTGATTGCGCCGAGCAGTTGGTAGACGGCGGCCAGGGCTTGGCCGTCGGACGCGGATTCCCAGCCGGGCACCCGCTTGATCAACGCTATCAGGGCGTTCAGGAACGACTTCAGGTACCAGGTTCCCGCCTTTTGCGCGCGTGGGCGATTGTCGAGGAGTTCTCGGGTGATCAGTACCGTCTGTTCGGGCTGAACCCTGCGGCTGTCGAAAAGAAGTCCAAGCAGGCGCTCGAGTTGGCGCGTGGGGTCCGACTCTTCGGAGACCGCCTCGACGACGACCGCGCCGAGCTGATCGGCGATCCGCTGGAGGACCTCCCCGTAGAGTTGTTCCTTCGACCCAAAGTGATGGATGAGTGCCTGCTTGGTGAGCCCGAGGTCGCTGGCAATGGACGCGATGGAAGCACCGTAGAAGCCCCTGTCACTGAACTGCGTTGTTGCGGCTTCGAGGAAGGCGGTTCGGGTGTCGGAGCTAGGAGAGGCCTTGGCCATACCGAAAGGTAAGCATACTTTCCGAACTATGCTGCAAATATAATATATGAACCATGCATTGGCGCGCCTTGACGGCTTACCGAGTGGTAAGTATCTAGAACTCGACATGCCCCACATCACCGCCCTGAACGGGACGGAGCTCAAGGAGGAGCCATGAACGAACCCATGGTGAAGTATTCGAAGAGCGGCGCGGTCGCGACCGTGACCCTCAATCGCCCCGAGAAGTACAACACGCTCCGCGTGGAGCTGATTGACGAACTCGATCAGGCCATGCGCGACGCCAATCGCGACGAAGCGATCAAGGTCATCGTCCTCGAGGGTGCTGGGGACAGTTTTTGCGGCGGCTTCGATTTCTCGGGCGGCCTCGAGCACTTCCCCGGCATTACGGAAGATGGATACGACCCCGGCATCGACCACCACATGGTGACCAACCACTACACGAGCTACATCACCACCTTCATGGGGCTCTGGCGGGGTCTCAAGCCGGTCATCGCCAAGGTGCATGGCTACTGCGTCGGAGGCGGCTCCGAGCTTGCGCTCTGTGCGGACATCGTGATCGCGTCGGAGGACGCGCGTATCGGCACGCCGTACTCCCGGGTGTGGGGCTGTCACTTGACCGGCATGTGGGTCTATCGCCTCGGGCTCGCCAAAGCGAAGTACTACGCGCTCACCGGGGATTGGATCAGTGGCAAGGATGCGGCGGACATCGAGCTGATCAATTTCTCGTATCCGCTCGAGGAGCTCGACCAGCGCGTCGCGGAGCTTGCGGGCAAGCTGGCCAAGATCCCCCTGACGCAGCTCGTATCGATGAAGCTGATCGTGAACCAAGCCTACGACAACATGGGTCTGCAGGGCACGCAGACGCTCGGGCCGATCCTCGATGGGGCGATGCGCAACACGCGTGAGGGGAAGGCGTTTGTCCGGCTTGCCATGACCGAGGGTGTCAAAGCGGCAGTCACGCAACGAGACGCGCCCTTCGGCGACTACAGTCAGGCGCCCAAAGAGGATCAACCTCGCAAGCGGTCCGAGCTATAAGTTGCGGATCGCCGGCCGCGTCATCGCACCCGAATGTCGCCGACGCCCTGTTCTGGCCCCCCTACGGGTGGCCCGCTGATCTGACGCGGGCTGGGTTCCTCGACTGGGCTTGCGAAGAGCACGTTCGTCTCGAGGAAACCGGGTGACACGACGTACACGACCCAACTGCCGTCCTCGCTGCACAGAAACTCGCCGATGCCCCCGTCGTCCTCGAGTGGTGGACTCAGGTTTACCCTGTCGGTGCCGTCGAGGTCGGTGCGGAACAGCTCCAACTTGCCACCCCGCGTTTCCCGCACTCGGTAGAACACCCGCGAGCCATCCCTAGAGCACTTGAAATCGTCTCGGACCTCCCCGTTGCGCTCGAGCGCCGGACCGAGGCGGGTCGTCGTGGTGCCATCGAGGGTGACGGCGTAGAGGTTGACCGCGTCCTCGATCTCTTGGTCCGCTCGGTAGAGGAGGCGTGAGCCGTCCGGGGTGAACTTGAAGTCGAAAACCCCGCCACCGTCGACGATTTCCTCAGTGAGTGGAACGACATTGTCGTTGTTGTCGGTCTCGGTTGCGAAAATCCGTCGCGCGCCATCGACGAACGCTTCATAGACGACACGACCGCTGTCGGGAGAGATCTCGAAATCGAACACCCCCAACTCCGTCGGGGCGTTGAGTTTCACATTGTCGAGCCCGAAGATGTCGGACGAGTACAGTTCCGGCGTCTGGAACGTGTCTTGATCCGCAGTGTAGATCACGCGGGTTCCATCCGGCGTGAAGCAGAAGCTGGAGACGCTTGCGTTCTTGGGGAGGTCGCCATTGATCCGGGTGAACTGGGTGCCGTCGAGGTTGATCGCGTAGAGTTGGGCTGGCGCATCCGCCGAGGCGATGAAGACACGGAACAAGACGCGGGTGCCGTCGGGCGAGAGCTTGAAGTCGGTGACCTGGCCGTCCGCGAAGAGCGGTATCACCTCGCCGCTGCCATCCACATTGCGCACGAAGAGGCCATTCAGGTCGCCCGGCCCCGTAGGCCCCGCGACAAAGACCACTTGGCTTCCATCGGGCGTGCACTCGAACTCGAACGCGGTGGTCTCCCCCGGTTCGAGCGGGCCGTTGAGCTTGACCGACCCCGTCCCGTCGAGCCGCGTCGAGTAGAGTTCGATTTGGTCGTCGGTGTCTTGCTCGGCCCGGTAGATGACGCGCTCGCCGTCGGGCGTGAGCTTGAAGTTCCAAACCCGGCCCCCGTCGGGGAGCGCCAAGTTGAGCTTTCGGTTGCCTGTCCCATCGGCGTTGGCGACGTAGAGCTCGACTGTGTCGGCGTCGTCCTGTGCTGATTCGTACACCACGCGTTCCCCGTCGGCCGTCACCTGATAGCCAAACCTGATCTCGCCTCCCTCCGCGGCAGGAGGCGACACCCGTACCGGTTCGGCATCCCCGCCACCGAACGGCACCGAAAAGATCCCGATGGGATTGAGGCTATAGAACGCCGTGCCCACGGGCTCCGTTCCGCCCGTGCCCGCAGCGCCTCCGGAGCCGCCAGATCCCGCCATGCCGCCGGCCCCAGACGACCCGCCGTCTCCTGCGGCGCCGTCTCCCCCAGCACCGTTTTCATCGTTCCCGCCGCACCCGACGGCGAGGAACACCAAGAGCATCGTGATCAACGCTAGATTGCCCGCCGATGGACGTAACCAAGGAGAGGAGGACAAGTTTAGCATCGGGCGACCCTAGCAAAGCGGCAGACGTACGGAAAGCACCTGAGTTCCTCTCCAGTCGTGTTCCGTTGCGGTCGGGGTCGTCGAGACAACGGAGCCTCGCCCTGAACCTGTCCGCGGCTTCCTCGTAGACGTGCCACCGCAGCCAGGCGTACCGTTCCGGGGTCTCACCCTGGAATGGAGGATGGAGAATGGAGAATGTCGTCGTCGTGGTTCTATCGTTTGGCGTTTACCTCGGAACCACGTGGCTCTGCCTCTGGCTCTTCGGGAGAAGCCTCGAGGCCTTGTACTCGGTCGCCTTCGGCGTGATGGGGCAGATTGTCCTCTCCGCGGACGAGCGTATCCGGCGACTGTTGTCGAGTTGGCTCCTGTATGTATCCGGAATCATCGTCGTCGCGTTCGCGGGGGCGTTCGCGTGTTGGGAGATCGCGGGTTTTGCGAATGAGGGAGCAAGAGCACCGACGCTGTTCGCGTACTTGTTGTTCCTATGGGGAGCCGGGGGCCTCACCGTCGCGGTCGCCATCTCCGTCTCGATGACCCGCCGGGTTCGAGCAGGGCTCTACGGATTCCGTGGCCCCGATGCGGGCCCTCCGGCTTCGCGATGGCTTGGAACGCAAGCGCCCCCTGCAAGCTAGACCGAACGGGCTTCCCGTTTTGCCCCTCAGTCGGCGTCGTCGTCCCAGCGTTCAATCGCGCGACGTAGTGCCCGGACACTCCCGAACCCAGCGAGACGGGCCACTTCTTGCTCCGGGATCTGCCGACCCCGGGTCCTGCGAACGATCGAGCGCCGCGTGGCGTCGAGCACGTCACGAAACTGAGCCCCATTTTCATGCAGTCGCCGCTGAAGCGTTCGCTGGCTGATTCGCATTCGCTTTGCCGTCGCCGCGAGGTTGCAGGCACCGTGGCCAAGTCGTTCCTCGATCGCACGGCTCACCATGGCGACGAATGTCGGTCGTTGGGTGCGCTCGTGTACTTCGATCGCCAGGGATTCGAGGCGGTTTCGAAGGAACGGGTCCCAGACCTCGAGCGGCATACTCCATACTTGAGCCTCGAAGACGATGCTGGTCTCGGGCTGCTCGAAGCAGACCTCGCATCGAAAGATCCGCTCGTACTCGGCGCGGTCCCCCTGCGCCGCATGCCGAAAGCGAACCTGCTTCGGCGTCGCGCGACCGAGGGTCATGGCGTTCACCAGGGTTTGCGCGCCCGAGAGAAGAAACTCCCGTCGATGAGGCATCGCTTCGGTCGCAACGTTCCCGGCCAGGCTGACCTTGCGGTGGGCTCCCTCGCTATCGATTCGCGCGACCGCCATATCGGACAGGATTCCTTGGTACTTGATCACGCTACTGATTCCGTCTCCAAGGGTGCGGCCGCTGATCGCCAGCATGGCGAGGACTTGGTTTTGGCGGGGAGACATGTGCTCGCCTGCGTGGAGGCCAAGAAGGGGGTCGCCGCTTATGTCAATCGCGCTCTGCCATACGCGCAGCAAGTCGGGCTCCGAGACCCGGACGAGGGGGTCCATCATCGAACCCGTTTCGAGACCTGCGCGCTGAAGAATCTCATCGGCGCAGAACCCGATGTGTTCGAAAGCCATCGTGAGTCCCCGGACCCAGGCCCCCGAGAACGTTTGTCCCAGAGCTGCGGGAGTCACGGCTAGCAGGATACCGCCGGTCCGGGTTTCGTGTCGACGTCGGCGAACATCGCGACCCTCCCTGGGTTCCCACCGGTGTCGGTGTACGGGAAGAACAGGTGGAGGCTCGAGCCGCCCGTGAAGGAGGCGGCGGCCTTCGTCATGGCAGTTCCGGCCAGAGTTCCGTCATGATCGTAGATTCGGTACGAGAGCACAGATCGCTCGGTGGTGGTGAGTGCGCGTCCAAGGTTCATTACATCGGTGAGTCGGCAGGGTTCGAGGCGCCGACGTCGGTGGCCTCCGGTGTCGACGAGAATGATCCCCTCGACGTCGACACCGGTCATGAGGTCGTCCGGACGGTCCAGCGTCAGGGAAATCGACGTTTCCGCGCGGGTCTGCGGTTCATCTGGGGAATCTCCAGCCGAACCCGCGCATCGCCACTCCACGCGTTGTGAAAGCCCCCCAAGTTGAAACGTGACCCGAACACACGGAACGTCGAAGGTGATCGTTTCTGAGGTCGGTGTTCCGCCTCCCAGCGCACGAATCCGCGTTCCGCTCTTGGCCCGGTGGCGGGCGCCTCGGGGCTCGCTATTGATGAAGGGCATGGGGTCGAACTTTGCGATGGCTTCCATGTTGCACGTCCTTTCAACCACATCCCGCGCCCTCGACATGAGTGGGTGACTGCCCGGGAGCTACTCGGGACAACACCCCCCGCCGGCCCCGATTCCACTGCGAGATGACATGGCGCCCCTTGGCAGGACTTTGGCGGATTCTGGGCGGCACGAGGGTGACCCGCGACCGGGCACTCGACCATGGCCCTATCGTCCGAGGGCGTTCGTTGAACAAGAAGTCGCACGAGTCATTCCAGCCGCGGACGCATGAGACCCCGACCTCCCGACGCTGGCGAGTCCTGTTGCAGCCCTCTGAGGCCGATGCTAGCCACGACTCGCGAACCGGAAGGGCGCATCCCTCCGTGTTATCGACCAAGGACGCGTAGCTCAGCTGGATAGAGCGCTGCCCTCCGGAGGCAGAAGTCGCAGGTTCGAATCCTGCCGTGTCCGCTATTTCCTACGTGCACCCGCGAGGATCTCGATACCGCGTCGAGGCCCGACCCGGTGCCGCGCTGCGTTCCGTCGATCCTGGTATCGAAACGCGGGGCCCATACGTTCGTGGCGCCACTGTGCTAGCGTTCGAGGCGATGGCGGACACTGTTCTCGTCACGTCGACGCGGGCGCTCTTGTTGGCCTGCGATGAGCTTGGACTCGACACGGACAGCATGCTGCAAGCGGTCGGGATCGCGCGGGCGTTGATCCATGATCCCGATGCGCGGCTGCCGATCGAACAGGCGCGCGCGTGCTGGGAGAAAGCCTACGAGCTTTCCGAGGATCCCGATCTTTCGTTGCACGCCGCCGAACGGTTGCCGTTCGGTGCGTACAAGGTCATCGATCACATGGCGAGTCAGGCATCGACCATTGGGTTGGCACTGGCACACGTGTCCGACTACTTCCCGCTCATCAACTCGGCCGTGCATCTGCCGATCGAAGTTGGTAGATCGGTCGCGACCTTCGGCGTCACCGCCCCCGCCTCGCCCGAGATTCTGCAGAGGCCGTACACGGAGTATATCCTCGCTGCCGTGGTGTTGCGGGTACGGCTGGCGACCGGCCTGGACTTCCCGCTCGAACAGATCGAGTTCATGCATCCTGATCCCCCGAGCACGGTGTCCCACGACCGTATCTTCGGATGTCCCTTGCGATTCGGGAGCGACGCGTGTCGCATGACGATCGATCGAAGCGTGTGGGACACGCCCGTTCCGAGGGCAGACTCGTCGTTGCTTGCGGTTCTCGAAGAACACGCCTCGCTGCTTCTCGAGCGAGTCCCGCAAGCGCCTGGCTTGGCGGATCAGGTCCGCAAGACGATTGCCGGGGAGCTCAGTGGGGGTGACCCGTCCGTCCATGGGGTGGCCAAGAAGCTCGCGATGAGCCCAAGAACGCTCCAGCGGCGGCTGGCCGAGGACGGATGGACCTACAAGGAGGTGCTAGACGACATGCGTCACGGCGCCGCCAAAGCCTACCTGCGGCAGCCCGATATCTCGATCAGCGAGACCGCGTACTTGTTGGGCTTCGCAGATGTAGGCTCGCTCAACCGCGCTTTCAAACGTTGGGCCGGGTGTTCGCCGAGGGACTTCCGCCGGATGGAGCGACCGAGCGCGCGCTAGAGGCGGGCCGCTGCCCGCAGCCCGTCGACGACCCGTGGCGACACGATACGTCCGCGTCGGGCTAGAACCGTAGAAGGCCTGAATCGAAGTCCCACTCGGCGCGCGAGTCGCGGTGCGCCGCGATCTCGTCGAGAACGCCACGCTTCTTCTTGTTTCGGACGCCGAGCATGATCCCCGAGGTGACCATCGTGATGAAGCCGGAGCCGAGTAGGAAGGCACCTGTGCCGCTTAGGCCTGGCTGGGCGTCTGTGCGGCAGATGGATTGATCTTCCTCGCTGGTGCAGTTCTGCCCGGACCAAACGGCGGCGAGGATCGCGCCGGCGACGAATGCGCCGGTGCCGGTGATTAGGGCGATCCGCGCGCGGCGGCTTCGGTCCTCGGCGGTCTCGAGGCGCAGCCAAAGGTAGTCCTCGTGCGTCGGAATGTCGGCGGCGCTTGCGGTCAGGTCGACGCTCGCCGGAGTGGTCGACGCGGGGACGTCGGTGTCTTGGGCTTGAGCAGCGGACCCGAGAGTCATCGATCCCGCTAGCAACGCCGCGACCAACACAGCGAATCTCGAATTGGGGCACTGTTGTTCGAACGTCATCTCTTCTTCCTCCCGGCACCCCGTGGTGCCACTCGCAGCTACGTTCGCCCTTCACATAGAGTCCGCGCTCGCGTCGCGTCATGGCTTTGGACGACAGGGAGGCGGCGTTCGGCGCCAAAAGCGCGCCGCGGACATAGGCCCAACGGGTACCGTGCCCTGCGGGGACCGCTAGTGCCCGGCGCACTCGTGCAGTGCACCGTGCGCGGCTTCCGCCATCGCCCGCGTCGGCGTAGGTTAGGGGGGATGAAGGGTCTGGTTGGCATTCCGGTCCCACAGGAGAATCGAAATGACTCACTCGAGCGAGCAATGGGCTCAAGACCGGGGCGAACGCTGGGTGGCCAGCCTCGACGGGATCGAAGCGATGCTGGCCCCCGTCGACTCGCCGCTACTCGCCGCTCTCGATCTCGATGGCGCTCGGCGGGTCGCTGAGATTGGTTGCGGCGGCGGCGCCACGAGTCGCGAAATTCTCCGCCGCGTCCAAGACTGCGAGGTCCATGGTTTCGACATTTCTCCGGCGGCCGTTCGAGCCGCGGAGACCCGCGTCCCTGGCGCGCACTTTCATGTCGCCGACGCGCAGCGCTGGTCCCCCGAGCAGCCATTCGATCGCCTGTGCTCGCGTTTCGGAATCATGTTCTTTGACGATCCCGGGATGGCCTTTGGCAACCTCTGCCGGTGGCTGGCTCCAGGCGCTCGGGTCGCCTTCGCGGTGTGGGCAAGGCCCGACGCCAATCCGTGGATGACCGCTGTGCGGGATGCGGTCGATGCGGTCGCACCGGTACCGAAGCCGGTGCCTGGCCAACCTGGGCCGTTCCGATACGCCGACGAGAGCGAGCTGTTGTCGTTGCTCGAAAGTTCGGGTTTTCGCGATGTTCGCGCCGAGTCGTGGCGCGGCCTGCTGCCCATTGGCGGGGGACTCGATGCCGACAAAGCCGCGGGGTTTGCCCTCACTGCCTTCGCCACCTTTGCGGAGGTTCTCCGCGAAGCTGGGCCCGAGGCCAGCGAGCGAGCCCACCAAGACCTGCGCGAGCGCTTCGAGCCCCACCAGCGAAAAGGCGCGGTCGAGATGGACGCCCACGTTCACCTGGTCACAGCGGTCAGCTAGGTCGACTCTTGGCAGACCTCGCTCACGCGCTCTCGCAACCAGCGGTGAGCAGGGGGCGCTTCGTTGCGACGATGCCGTGCCGTCGCCTGTGTCTCGAATGGCGTGTCGCGAGTCGATCACCGCTGGCACGAACCCGACGCCCGAGGGGATTCGCAGCGAAGTTTCATCTTTTTGATTTTTCTTGCGTCAAAATGGGGCGCGCTTCCGTAAGGGGGTCTGGGTATCTGTGCGCGCGTTGCATCGATGCCTGTTCTTACGGAGGTAGAGATGAATACAGAGACGACGATGCGAGCCAGCCTTGGATTCGTTTTGAGCCTTGTTTTGGCGGTCGCCGGTTGTGGCGACGACAGCAGCACGGGGACCGGAGGTGCCGGCGGTGGCGCGGGCACCGGAGGCGACGCGGGTACCGGTGGTGCCGCGGGGACGGGAGGCGACGGGGGCGCGGGCGGTGACGCGGGCGCAGGAGGAGCGCCAGGAACCGCGAGCTTCGTGCTCCGAATCGATAACGTGTCGGGCCCAGGGCCGCTGCCAGGGCCGGTTTCGCCTGGAGTCGTGATCGCACACGATGGCGACGCCCCCCTCTTCACGGTTGGGGAGGTCGACCGCGGCGAAGGGCTTGCCGAGATCGCCGAAGATGGAGATCCGTCCTTCCTTGCGGCGAGCCTGCCGAACGCCGTCCCCTTCAACACGCCGGACGGTGCCGACGCCCCAGGGCCTGTGTTCCCAGGGGGCGCCTACGAAATCGCGTTTGACGCAAACGTCGGCGACGCCCTGAGCTTCGCCACGATGCTCATCCAAACCAACGATGTCTTTATCGGTCCAGGGGAGGCGGGAATCGCGCTCTTCGACGACGACGGCGTTCCGCTCCCGGAGCGTGACGTCACTGCCCTGGTGAGCCTTTGGGATGTCGGCTCTGAGGCCAACGAAGCCCCCGGTGCGGGCCCGACGCAGGCGCCCCGGCAGGGGGGGGCAAACGTTGGCCCCGAGGAGGGCGTCGTTCGCGAGTTCGTCGCATCGACCCACGCGCTTCCGCTTCCTGATGCGCTCGTCGCAGTGGACGTCATCGAGAGTGACGGGACCTTCAGCATTACCCTGACCAACACGTCAGCCGACGCGGGCACGCTGCTCACCCCGTTCTCACCGACGATCTATGCGCTCCATGATGATACGGTGGCGCTCTTCGAAGTGGGGCAGAGCGCGCCCCCGGGTCTCGAGGAGCTCGCCGAGGACGGCGATCCGTCGGTCTGGGCTACGGCCCTCGACGGTGCAGTACCATCGGTCGGCACGGTGGGCGGCGCGCCCGTGCTGCCAGGTGAGGTGCTGAGCTTCGACGTGACGCCCACGGCCGAGACGCCCTACCTCAGCTTCGCCACGATGGTCGTGCAGACCAATGACGCCTTTCTTGCGCCGCCGCCCTCGGGCGTGCTGTTGATGGATGGGGGCACGCTGCGTTCCGCCGAGGACGTTCAAACCGACATCCGTCGCACGCTGGCCGTCTGGGACGCGGGCACAGAAGCGGACCAGATTCCCGGAGTCGGCCCCGACCAGGCGCCTCGCCAGGCGTTCCCGAACGAAGGCGCCGACGACCCCGACCCGACCGTTCGACGACACGCCGACGCGACGAACCGCCTTGCTGACCTCTCCGGTCTTGTCGAGGTGGAGATCGCGGCCAGCGGGGGCGGCACGTTCGACGTCACCATCCGCACCACGGGTGTCGAAGAAGGGTTTCCGGTCCTCACACCGGTGGCATGGGCCGTGCACTCGGCCGCCACGAGTTTCTTTGAGATCGGTGCGCCCGCGAGCGAAGGACTTGAGGCCGTGGCCGAGGACGGGTTTGCAGGGACACTCGCGGATGCACTGCTCGCCGATCCGGCGGTCGGCTCTTCCGGTGTCGAAGGTGCAGGTCCAGCGCTTCCGGGTGAAGGATATAGTTTCTCGGTGACGCCCACGGCTGTCTATCCGTACCTCAGCTTTGCGACGATGTTCGTCCCCTCGAACGATGCGTTCCTCGCGTTTGGTCCGAGTGGTGTTCGGCTCGTCGATGAGGCCGGTGTGGCACGGTCGGACGAAGACATCATGGCGGACGTGGAGGCGACGCTCGCTGCGTGGGACGCGGGAACCGAGCAGAACCAAGCCGGTGCCGGCGGCGCCGATCAAGCGCCGAGGCAGGCCGAACCGAACACGGGGGAGCCCGAGGGCGACGCAACCGTCCGCGTCCTACCGGACGGCGTGTGGTCGTATCCCGACGTCGGGGACGTGGTTCGCATCACGCTTCGACCTGCGCCTTAAGGCGATCGCACTCGACCCGGGCGGGCAAGGTTGTACTCGTTGTCCGCTCGGTGTCGTGTCTGGTCTTCGGCGTGGGCGTTTACGCACGGTTCTGAGGCGCGTCTGGTCCTTGGGACCGAAGCGCGTCAGAAGCTCAGCTCGATCCATTCGCCGCGGTCGGCCGGCCCTCGGCATGCCCAGGCCTTCCGCTCGCTCGGCGACGCGATGAACACCGCGTTCGTGGCTGTGCCCTGGTCGTCCTCGGCGTAGCGATTAATACTCAGCACGCCGCGCGATCGGTCGGCGAAGACGTCCTTGATCGAATCGACGTC
The DNA here is from genome assembly GCA_039028875.1 of Myxococcota bacterium. GTDB lineage: Bacteria > Myxococcota_A > Polyangia > Polyangiales > Houyiibacteriaceae > SG8-38. The sequence continues at coordinate 57,830 of JBCCHE010000032.1, forward strand.
GTGTTCGCCATTCGCTAGCAGTTCACGCAAGCGCACGAAGCGGGCCTGAGTACTGAGACCGACGGCCTCGGCTTCGAGCTCGCGGTGCTCCGGCGCGAGACAGTGGTTGGTGCGCCACACGGGACCTTCGCCGGTGTCCTGTATGAAGCTCCCATTCGGCGAGGCCTCGATGTCCACCTGCCGGCGGGGGTCGCCGACCCAGTACGTGTGTGCGCCGGCGTGCGGCGCGGTTTCGACGGTTTGGATTGCTTCGTCGATGGTGCGACAGCGCAGCGAGCGATGGAGAATCGACAGGTAGCCCACGCCCTGACCCGATCCATAGGTTTTCAGGTTGGTCGTACCGATGGCGAGGCCCTCTTCGTTGTGGCCCATCAGCGACAAGCACCCGGTGCAGGTCACCGACCAGGCCTGCGGCCCATCGGTGGGCCGGCGTCGGATCGCCACCACATACTCTACGTCGCCCGGATTGAGGTCCCACGTCTGCCCGACGACCGGCTGCCCCGATGTCGTACGACTCGCGGGCACGAGAACGGAGCTGCAGCCCTCGTCGCGATGGGCGCGCTCGTCGCCGCGCTGAAATTGCGGCCCGTCGGGAGCGTGCAGGAGGACCGCGTCCCGCATGTCGGTCATGTTCGTGATCGTGAACA
>JBCCHE010000033.1:0-56684 GCA_039028875.1 Myxococcota bacterium
GGAAACGTCACGTCAACGACCGGACCAATGACTTGGGTAACCTGTCCGTTCTGAAGCTCTGCCATGTTCTTTCCGGGGTTGCTGGAAGGGTGTCGGCCGGCGGTTTTGCCCGCCCACAAGCGGGCGCGACGTAGCACGGGGGTCCGGAGCGGTCAACGATGCCCGAAGGGGACGTAGGGTCACACCAGGGGGCTACAACCCCCCACGAGGGTCTCATTTCCTAGATCGACCAGCCTACCAAAAACTGGAACGTGAGCGCACGGTCGGTGCCCGTGCACGACAGCTCTTCTGGGCATAGCCCACCGCGGGCTGGCACGTTCTGTGTGGCCCCGGCGAAGTCCAGTTTGTACGTCTCGAAAATGAAGCGAAAGCCGTAGCTGAACCCAATGTCGAGCCTCCCGCCGATCGTCGCGGTGGCATCCCACCCGATCGCCGAGCTGTTGCTTCCGAACGCCCCTTCGAGGTCGCCGAGGGAGAACGGCTTTCGAAAACCGCCATCTACTCGGAATCCCAAGAGGTCTTCGATGATCGTGTACGCCAGCGCGCCCCCGACGCGAAAATAGACGTATTGGATCGACGGCAAGATGAAGTTGAGGTCGATGTCGAACGTGTCGACGCCCGCGCCAACGAGGCCGCCCACTTGGAGCCGCTTGATTGGGAACAAGTAGCCGACCTGCCCTAGGGCTCTCCACGTTTGGATGTTGGAGGCGGTGGCCGTGCCACTCGGCGCCGCTTCGAGTCCGAAGCCGACGCCTCCGTCGCCTTGGATGATGATGGCTTGGAGCGCCGGGTTTTCCGATCGCCCGAGCGGTCGCACCACGAAGTAGCCCCCAACGTCGGCGTACGCGCCTGAGTCGAACGTTCTCTCTTCCGTGCCGCCTGTGTTGTTGCCGACGTTGAAGTCGATGTTGCGGAACCTGGCACCGCCGCCCACCGCGATCTCGAAGACCGGCAAATCGACGCCGTCCGTCTTCTTCTGCTTGGCGGCCTTCTTCTTGGCTTCGGCCTCTTCGGCCTTCTTGGCTTCGGCCTCCCGCGCCTTCTTCTGCTTGCGGCTCTCCGTGGCCGTCGCCGTTGGCGCGGAGGCGGCCGTGGTCGCGGTTGCAGCGGTTGCCGCGATCGGCGCTGCGTTGCGCTTCTTTGGCGGCGACATCGCCACCGCTTCGGCAAAGGCCGTCCGGGTCGCCTCCTGGATCAACCCGTTGCCTTTCGACGTCCCGGGTGCGCCAGCTTCGTAACCCGTCAGCGTACGTCCATCGGGGCCCGCCACCCGGATCTCTGTCCGGCCGTTGCTCCCGCGCCCCTTGACCCGACCGAAGAAGGTGTAGTCGACGCCAAGCGCTTTGCTGACCGCGGCGCGTCCGGTGGCGCTGTCTGGGTCGAGACCCAACGCGGCCAGTTTGGCGTCCGCCTCGGCACGGGGGACGAACTCCGCGCGCCCGCGGAGCGCCCGAACGACCTGCGTCCTCGCAGCGCTACCCCCACTGCCCGAGAAGCCGAGCACCACGACCTTCGGTGTTTGGGCCTCGGCCGCGTCTACCGCTGCGGTTCCCACCAGAATCGCCAGGGAAACGTAGATCCAACTGGTTCGAGCCATCCCGATTCAACTCTAGCAACTCGTCCTGTCAGCGTGTATTTTTCTACGCCAAAATGTAGTTGTATGTAGTTGCATATGCTACTTTTCTCCTACGGCCGTCTAGCGAAGGTGACGTAACGTCACCAGGGTCTGTTCGTACGGATGACGTGGAGAGCAAGATGAGACACGGACTTATCATCAGCCTAGGGATCGCGGGCGCGTTGGCGGTGGCGCCCCGTGTCCAAGCGGACGACGGGGACCAGGTGTGGACCGCGCAGGTCGCGGAGGAAGGTTCCAACATCGCGTGGGGCCACGCCGTGATCGAGCTCGACCAGCCGCTCGAAGAGGTGCTTCCAGTTGTTCTCGACTATGCAAACTACGTGCAATTCATGCCGAATTTCACCAAGTCCAAGGTGCTTGCGCAACGTGGCACGCGCGCACGCGTCTACCTCGAGGTCGCCGTCGCCAAGGGCGCGGTCACGCTTTGGGGGCAGCTCAACATCGCGGAACGCGAGCGTTCCTCCGATGACCGTATCGTCGAGGCGCACCTCCTCGACGGGAACGTGGACGCCTTCAGCGCCGAATGGCAGCTCGCGCCGATTGACGGGGGAACCCGCACGCGTGTGACCTTCAAGATCTACGTCGACCCGGACATGCCCCTCCCTTCGTCGATCTTCAGTCGCGAGAACGAGAAAGCCGCTGGCCGCGCGCTGCGAGCACTTCGGGCGCGCGTCACTGAGGTCCCCGAGGGCTCGACCTAACGCGGGTTGCCGGGCCCGGCCACCGAGCCTTCCTTGACTGGTTTCGGCCCCGTGCTACGAACGCGCGCCGCCAGGGTTTGCTCCTTGTCTGACGCATGAAACGGCCCCAGTTGCCCAACTAGGGCGCCGCTTCGCCCCCGGGAATGCCGCAGCGATGAACGTGCTTTTCACAGCCCTACTTTCAGAGGGCTCCATCATCGACCTCGACGGTACGATCTACATTCAGTTGGGCATCTTCATCGTGGCGTTCTTGCTGCTTCGCCCCCTCGTCTTCCGGCCAATGATCGCACTCTTCGAGGCGCGGCAGGCCGCCATTCACGGTGCCAAGCTCGAAGCGCAGCGCCTTCAGGACGAAGCGTCTGCAGGGACTGCCGAGTTCGACGACGAGATGCGCAAGCTCCGCCTTCAAGCGGGTGAAGAAAGAGACCGTCTTCGCGAGGAGGGCAAAGAGCTCGAGCGCGCCGTGCTCGACAAAGTGCGTCGCGAGACCACGCAGCAGCTCGCCGACGCGGGTGCCAAGCTCAAATCCGACGGCGCGCGGCTCCGTGCCGAGGTCGACGCGACCATTCCTACCCTCGCGCGCGACATCGCGTCCAAGATCCTCAGCCGGGAGGTCCAATGAGTCGTTGGGTCTCCGCATTCGGCTTGGTCGTGGCGCTGACGCTGGCCGCGTCTGCGAGCGCCGACTATGAGGCCGATCAGGCCCAAGCTGAGGAGCTCGTCCAGGAGGCTGAGCATCACGCCCCCGCTCATGACGGCCAGTTGCACTTCTCAGATCTCGACGGTCTCAACCTCCTTGGGACGTTTTTCAACTTCGGCATCCTCCTCCTCATCCTCGGGCTCGCGATCAAGAAGCAGGGCAACCCCGCGCTTGCCGCGCGTCGCGCCGAAGTCGAAAAGGAGCTCGCCGAAGCACAGCGCCTCCGTGCCGAGGCTGCCGCACGGCAAGCCGAAACGGCGAGTCGGCTCGAGAAGCTCGACGAGGAGATGGAACAGATCCGGGCAGACATGGTCAAGGCGGGAGAGGCGGAGCGCGATCGCATCGTGGCTCAGGCCGAAGAGAAGGCCGCTCGCATGCGTAAGGACGTCAACTTCCGCATCGACCAGCAGATGAAGCAGCTCCGGAACGAACTGACGACGCAGGCGGCCTCCGCTGCCGTTGCCGCCGCGCAGGACCTCTTACGCGACAAGACCACGGACTCCGACCAAGAGGCGCTCGCCGAGGCGTACCTCGACAGGCTGGACCAAGTCGTCCAGGAGCGTGGATCATGAGCGCGATCGGTCGCCGCTACGCCAAAGCGCTCTTCGAACTCGCCAGTGAACAGGGCCAGACCGACCAAATCGTGCGCGACGTAGGCGCGCTCGAGGATGCTTGGAAGGCGAGCAGCGACCTTCGGGACGTCGTCAAAAACCCCGTTGTCCCGCGCCCCGCGCTTCGAAACGCGCTCAACGCGCTCCTCGACAAGCTCGGTTCCTCGACGCTCCTTCGGAACACCGTCGGCCTGCTCGCGGACCGCGGCCGCCTTGCGCACCTCGAAGACGTACTCGACGCGTTCAATGCGCTGGCGGAAGCCGAGACCGGCCGCGTCCGAGCCGAGGTGATCAGTGCCAAACCCCTTCCCGAGGCGTACTACACCCGCCTCCAGGACAAACTTCAGCGAGCGACCGGTCAGCAGATCGTACTCGTCAAGAAGGAAGACCCCTCACTCATCGGTGGCGTCGTGACGCGCATCGGGGACCGAGTGTTCGATGGCAGCATCAGCAATCGGTTGAGCGAGTTGAGGGAGACGTTGCTTGCGGACGGCGACGCGCCCTAGTCCGCACAATCAGGAGCATCCCATGCAGCTTCGCGCCGAAGAGATTTCCAACATCATCAAGCAGCAGATCGCGTCGTACGAAAAATCGGTCGATGTGGTCGAGACTGGCACCGTACTGACCGTCGGCGACGGTATCGCCCGTATCTACGGCCTCGAGAGTGCGATGGCCGGCGAGCTCCTCGAGTTTCCGGGCGGCGTCTACGGGATGGTCCTGAACCTCGAGGAAGACAACGTCGGTTGCGCGATCTTCGGTTCGGACGTCGGCATCAGCGAGGGCTCGACCGTCAAGCGCACCGGCCGCATCGTCGAGGTGCCGGTGGGTCCGGCGCTCGTCGGACGTGTGGTCAATGCGCTCGGCCAGCCGGTCGACGGCAAGGGGCCCATCGAGAGCAAGCTCACCCGGCGCGTCGAGGTGAAGGCCCCAGGGATCGTCGCGCGTCAGCCGGTCAGCGAGCCTCTGCAGACGGGGCTCAAGGCGATCGACTCGATGATTCCGATCGGTCGCGGCCAGCGCGAGCTCATCATTGGTGACCGTCAGACGGGAAAGACCGCCGTCGCGATCGACACGATCATCAACCAGAAGGGCAAAGACGTCTTTTGCGTGTACGTCGCCATCGGGCAGAAGCAATCGACCGTCGCCCAAGTGGTCGACAAGCTCGCCTCGTTTGGCGCCATGGAGTACACCACCGTCGTCGTTGCCAGCGCCTCCGAGCCCGCGCCGCTCCAGTTCATTTCGCCGTACACCGGTGTCACGATGGGCGAGTACTTCCGAGACAACGGCCAGCACGCGCTCCTCATCTACGATGACCTGTCCAAGCAGGCAGTCGCCTATCGTCAGCTTTCGCTCCTGTTGCGTCGTCCGCCGGGACGCGAGGCCTATCCCGGTGACGTGTTCTACGTGCACAGCCGTCTCCTCGAACGAGCCGCGAAGATGGCCGAGGACTGGGTCGTCGTGAAGTCCGACCAAGAGCCGAGTCGCCTCGGCAATCAGGTCTTCACCGGCCCCGAGTCTCGACACGAAGCCGAAGCCGCCGCCAAGGAAAAGGGCGACGGCTACACGGCGAAGAAGCTCCCCGACTCGGGCGGTTCGCTCACGGCCCTTCCGATCATCGAGACGCAGGCCGGCGACGTGTCGGCTTACATTCCCACCAACGTCATCTCGATTACCGACGGGCAGATCTTCCTCGAGTCAGACTTGTTCTACTCGGGTGTGCGTCCCGCCATCAACGTCGGGATCTCGGTGTCTCGCGTCGGCGGCAACGCCCAGATTAAGGCCATGAAGCAGGTCGCCGGAACGCTCCGCTTGGAGCTTGCGCAGTTCCGTGAGATGGCCGCGTTCGCGCAGTTTGCGTCCGACCTCGACGAGGCCACGCAAAAGCAGCTCGCCCGCGGCGAGCGGCTGGTGGAGGTACTCAAGCAGGGGCAGTTCGTACCGTGGCCAGTCGAAGAGCAAGTCGTATCGATCTTCGCAGGTACGCACGGCTTCCTCGACGAGCTCCCAACCGAATCGATCGGGCGTTACCAAACGGAGCTCATCTCTTGGCTCAAGGCCGAACGGGCGTCCGTCCTCACCGACATCGTCTCGAAGGGCAAGATCGACGACGACCTCGAGAAGCAGCTCGAAGAGGCGATGGGTGTGTTCAGCAGCATCTTCGAGCCGAAGCAGGACAGCTAGCGCCACATGGCCAACCTGAAGGACATCCGAAAACGAATCGGAAGCGTCAAGAGCACGCAGAAGATCACCCGTGCGATGAAGCTCGTCGCCGGCGCACGTTTGCGGAAGGCCCAGGAGGGCATCGAGCGCGCGCGCCCGTACGCCATCAAAACCCTGGAGGTGTTGAGCGGCGTTTCAGCGCGCGTCGGGCCAGACGAAGAAGTTCACCCGCTCCTCGCAAGGCGCGAGCCCAAGAACGTGATGCTGGTCGTGCTGACGAGCGACCGTGGCCTCGCTGGCGCGTTCAACTCGAACATCAACAAGGCCGCCTACCTCAAGTGGAAGGAACTCGAGGCGGCGGGCAGCAACGTGACGTTCGGGATTATCGGCCGCAAGGGCCGTGACTACTTCACCCGGCGAAACGCGAACATTCGGCACGACTTCCTCGGGGTCTTCGAAGACTTGACGACCGAGAAGGCGGGCGAGATCGGCCGCTACATCGTCAACGACTACACCTCGCTCGACCTCGATGCTTGCTACCTGGTCTACAACGAGTTCAAGAGCGCGATCAGCCAAGAGGTCATTGTCGAGCCGTTCCTGCCGATCGAGCCTCTCGCGCACCCCGAGGAAGACCTGAGCGACTTCATCTATGAGCCGTCGCAGGACGCGCTCCTCGACAGCCTCCTTCCGATGCACGTGCAAGTGCAGATCTATCGTGCGCTTCTCGAATCAGTGGCGTCCGAGCACGGCGCGCGCATGACCGCGATGGACGCGGCGACCAACAACGCCAGCGACATGATCGACCGGCTCACGCTCCAGTACAACCGGGCCCGCCAGGCCGCCATCACCAAGGAGTTGATGGAGATCATCGGCGGGGCCGAAGCACTCAAGGGTTAGCCGATCGGTCGGTTTGTACCTGCCCGGCCGGGCTCGACTGGACCTGCGGCCGAAAACCCTTAGATTAATTGCGATGAGTCGTCACCCGGAAGAAGAACGCTGGGACGTCTGGATCGTCCAGGCCCGAAACTTCGCGAAACGCGAGAACTACACCGATGCGGTGGCTCGCCTTCGTCTCGTGCGGACATCGGTTGAGGAGGCGCTTGCCGATGCGCCTGACGGCCCCATCCAGAATCGGCTCGCGCAAAGGCTCGCCCGCGCGGACGAACTTCTCGCAAGCCTCGAGGCCCGCGGCGAAGCGTGGCGCAACGCTATCGCGACGCGGCGGCAGGAGACGATCGATCAGGCCGAGGAGGAAATGGCGCGACCGCTGCCTCTGGCGGCGGATGAACGGTGAGCGGTCCTCGCTGCTCCGCGGAATCCACGAAGGTCGGCGAACCGCTCGTCGGCACTGCCCCTGAGGCGGTTCGCACCTGGCTTCTTCTCGAAGTCAACGATGCCTGGGCCCCGAAAGCGATCAAGACCGACGCCTTGCCAGCCGACGCTCGCACGCGAATCCAGGCGTGGCTCGGGGAGAATCCGGGCTCTCGTCTTCAGCTGATTCGTCGACCGCAGCGGCCCTCGCGCACCCAAGCGTTGATGATCGTCGACTCCGAGCGACAACGAGTGGCGAGGACGACCATCGACGATCTCGATGCGTTGCACACCGTGGACCTCGATGCGCTTGCGTGCGGGGCGTCGGTGACGGACTCGCCGCTCTGCTTGGTCTGCGTTCACGGGCGACGCGATCGTTGCTGCGCTGAGCACGGGAGCGCAGTCTTTCGCGCCATGGCGCGCCACGACGTCGAAGTATGGCAAACCAGTCATCTCGGAGGTCATCGGTTCGCCGCGTGCGCGGTCTGGCTTCCCGGCGGGTGGATGTATGGCCGTCTCCGCAAGGACGACGTCGACCCCTTGATCGCTGCGCACCAAGCGGGCGAGGTCGGCTCTCTTTCCCGATTCCGAGGGCGCGCCCTTTACGATCGTCCGGCCCAGGCCGCCGAGACGTTTCTCCGCGAGCGCCTGGGCGACAGTCGCCTCGATGCGTTCGAGTGGCAGACGACCGAGCCCGAGGGCGAGTCGGCCTGGCGCGTCGGGTTTGTCCGAAGGGGTGCTCCGCATGTCGTGCGCGTCGTCCGCGAACCCCTCGACGTTCTGCGGTCCGCGAGCTGTGGCGCCGAGCCCGAGCCCGCCGCACGCTTCGTTGAAGTGGCCTAACCGGCAACGACGGCGCCCCTGTCGTCCTTGGAGCCGGGGTCCGCCAACGGCCTAGGTGTACAGATTTATGAGGCTTTCAGGCGAAATCTGTGCAGATCAGTTTAAGTCCTTGGAATTCCAGCTTTTTGCCCTATGTTGATTGGAGGCTGGGCGCATACTGTCCAGATTTCCCGTCTCATGTCCGCGCAACCAGACCAAGCATCGCTCCTGCCTCTCAGGCTCGTCGTCTCCCGGACCGGCCTGAAACCCGAGACCATTCGGGCGTGGGAACGCCGATACGGGGCCGTCCATCCCGCGCGTACCCCCGGCGGTACTAGGATGTTCAGCGAGGAAGACGTGGCACGGCTCCTCCACCTGAAGGCGCTCCGCGATCGGGGGCGAGGTCTGATTTCGATCGCGAAGCTCCCGACCGAACGGCTGGCCGAGATGGCGGGGGCCGAGCGCCAACACGCACCGATTCAACCGCGGCAAGCGCCTCCCCCTCTCAGTGATGAGCAACAGGAGTACCTGACGCATATCGAGAAGCTCGACGCGCGGGGCGCGGCCGCCATCCTCGACACCCTCACGAAAGGTCTCGGCAACGTCGAGCTGATCGTCAAGGTGGCGATTCCGATCATGTGGCAGGTGGGGCACCGGTGGACGGAAGGTTCGCTCGGCGTTGCCCAAGAGCACCTCGTCAGCGCGCAACTTCGTCGTCTCCTCCTGGGTCGTCTCGACACGATCGAAAGCCCACCGAACGCGCCCAAGCTCTTGTTCACCACACCTGCCGGTCAGCCGCACGAGTTTGGCATCCTTGCCGGGTCTGTGGCCGCCAAAGAGGCAGGTTTCGACGTCCTCTACCTTGGCGCCGAGCTCCCTGCCGAAGAGATCATCTGGAGCGTCGCCCAAAGCAATGCCGATGTCCTTGTCCTTTCCGTCATTCGGCGCATGAGCGAAGAAGAGATGGTGCAGGTCGAACGCCTCGTCGAGACCCTCGCGCCACGCGTCCCGATTTGGATCGGTTGCCCGCCCGGTCATCCGTTGAAAGCGCGCACCCCGCGGGCGAGCCACATCAGTTCGATCCAGGAGTTCCAAGGGGTCGTCGCCGAGCTGCTTCAGAGCGCCTGACGGCTACGCGACCTTGCTCGCTCGAAGCCCGCGCGAAACGAATCGGCGCTCGGCCCACTCAAACGCTCCCTGACAGAGAAGGGCGAGCCCCGCGGCTGGCACAGCGCCCTGCATGATCAGCCCGACATCGTCGAGCCGGATCCCGGTGAGAATCGGCTGCCCGTACCCGCCCGTTCCGATCAGCGCACCGAGGGTCGCGGTTCCGACGTTGATCACCGCCGAGGTCTTGATTCCCGCGAGGATCGATCGCGCAGCGAGGGGCAATTCGACGAGCCGTAATCGTGCGCCAGGCGACAGGCCGAGGACCACGGCGGATTCGATGATCGGCCTCGGGATGTCGTGCAGCCCCGCATAGGTGTTTCGCACGATCGGGAGCAAACTGTATAGAAAGAGGGCCGCGATGGCGGGGGCCGCCCCGATCCCGAGGAGCGGAATCATGAACACCAGCAGCGCGAGTGCGGGGATCGTCTGGATGATGCCGACGATCGCCAACACGACCTGGCCAACCCGTTCGCGACGGAAGGCGACGATTCCGAGCGGGATGGCCACGGCGATCGCCATCGCAAGCGAGACGACCACCAAGAAAAGGTGTTCGGCGGTATTATTCCAGAAGCGATCCCACGCGGTGGATTCGCGAGCCGTGGTCTCGAGCCCGAGTGCGCGCGCGATGAAGCTCGAAGCAACCACCGCTTCGGGTTGCTTGTCGATCTTGGCCGCCGCGTTGAGCGCCGTCATCTGCGCGGCCGAGATCGTATCGGTGAGCTGAGCGAACCCGGCGACCACCCGAGGCGCGCGCGCTGCGAGATCCGCACGGTACAGAACCACCGCGTCGTAAGGCGGAAAGTAATCGAGGTTGTCCACCAGGCGCCTCAGCCCGTAGTACTGAATCTCCGCGTCGGTGGCGTAGAGGTCGACCACATCGATGCTTCCCGTGGCGAGCGCGCGGTAGGCAAGGTCGTGGTCCATCCCGCGGACGTCTTCGTGGGGGAGGGCGTACACATGGCGAAGCCCCGGCCAGCCATCCTTGCGCTCCATGAATTCGTTCGAGAACCCCAGGACGAGCTCTGGGTGATCGCGGAGATCCGAGATGTTCACGATCCCGAGCCGCACGGCGTCGTCTTCTCGCATCCCGAGCACGTACGTGTTGTTGAACCCAAGCGGCTCGCTGATCACGATGCCGCGCGGAAGGAGTTGAGCCCGAAGTTGTTCGATGGTGCTGTTCGGCGGCGCTTGCAGGATCTCGACTGCCAGGGTACCCGTGTATTCGGGGTACGCATCGATCTCGCCCCGTTCGAGGGCGCTCCACAGGATGCGTGTGCCGCCGAGCTCGCTTCGTCGGGTCACGCGTGCGCCGTTGAGTGCCGAGACCTGGCTCAGGATCTCGCCGAGGACGACCGACTCGGTGAACTTCTTGGATCCAATCGTGATCTCCGGAGGCTCAGCGCCGACTAGGCTAGCCATCGAGAGGACGAGCGCCGTCGCCCACACGGTTCGCGACGCGTGAGTCATGACCGGGCGCCCTCGTCCGCTGTGAGTCCGCGTTGCGCGCTCACGAAGGCCCGCACGAAATCGGTCGCGGGCTTGCGCAGAAGGTCCGCGAATCTGCCTCGCTGTTCGATCTCACCCTCACGGAACACCACGATGTCGTCGGCGAAGTATCCGGCTTCGTGAAGGTCGTGGGTCACCAGGACCACCGTCTTGTCGAGGCGCCGGAAAATCGCGCGCAGCTCTTGTTGGAGATCGGCGCGAATCATGGGGTCGAGCGCCCCGAGTGGTTCGTCGAGAAGCAGAACGTCGGGGTCGAGCATCAGGGCACGCATCAGGCTGACGCGCTGACGTTGGCCTCCGGAAAGCTCGTTTGGATACCTGCCGAGGGCCTCCCTCGGGAGCTTCGTGAGCGAGAGGAGCGTGTCGAGTCGCTCCTGTTGCCGAGCGCTCGACCACCCGAGCTGCTTCGCCATGAGGAGGATGTTGTCCTTGGCGCTCAGGTGCGGGAAGAGGCCGCCTTCTTGGATCACGTACCCCATCCGTTGCCTCAGAGCGGCGACACTTACGGGCGACACCTCTTCGCCCTCGAAACGGATGGCGCCCGCGGTCGGTTGGATCAATCCGACGATGAGCCTCAGAAGGGTCGATTTTCCGCAACCGCTTGGTCCGATCAAAACCGTCGTGCGCGCGCGCGCGATCTCGAGATCGACCGTACGGAGTGCGATCGAATCGCCGAACGCCTTGGTGACGTGGTCGATTTCGATCGAGGGGCTCAGACCCGTCTCACGCGATCCTGGATCTGGATTTTCGAGATGGGTGCTAGGCGACATGGGTCACGCGTGGTGACCATACACCAAGCGCGCCCATGTGCTCTTGAACGGCCCCGACTACTCGGTCAGCGATACCGTGATCCCGCACGCGCCGCCGCCCGTGCCGCCGGTTCCCGACCCGTTGCCGCCGCCTGCAGTGCCACCGGTGCCCGAGCCGTTGCCCGCGCCGCCGGTTCCCGACCCGTTGCCGTTGCCGCCGTTGCCACCATTGGCGCCGTTACCGCCGTTGCCGCCATCACCACCGGCTGCGGCAGTGCCACCCGCGCCGCCATCACCGCCGGCTGCGGCAGCGCCACCCGCGCCGCCATCACCGCCTGCGCCACCGGCACCGCCAGCAGCACCACCACCGCCTGCGCCACCGGCACCGCCAACAGCCCCGCTGCCGCCAGCACCACCGGCACCGCCAACAGCCCCGCTGCCGCCAGCACCACCGGCACCGCCTGCGGCACCACTGCCGCCAGCACCACCGGCACCGCCTGCGGCACCACTGCCGCCAGCACCACCGGCACCACCCGCGGCCCCGCTGCCACCGTTGCCGCCGCTACCGCCAGCTCCGGCTGCGCCGCCAGCACCACCGGCACCACCTGCGGCACCACTGCCACCAGCACCACCGGCCCCGCCCGCAGCACCACTACCGCCCGCACCGCCCGCGCCGTTGCCGCCGGTGCCGCCCGTGCCTCCGTCTTCGACGCACGTGACTTCGACGGTCCAGCTATCCATACAGTAGTCGTACCCGTCGTCGCTCACGGTGATGGTCAACTCATGGTCGCCCGTCTCCTCACAGGTGTAGAAGGTCGACTGCGCCGTGGGGTCGGCGAAGCTGCCGCTATCGGCACTCCACATGTACTCTATCGGGTCGCCCTCATGGTCTTCGGCTTGCGAGCTCACAATGATCGCGTTGCCGATCGAGGTCTGCAACGGTGCCACGACCGCCTTCGTCAGTTCCGCGCAGACATTGAACTTCCCGTTCGCGCGAACCGCACCGAAACGTTGGCCAACCGAACATCGCAAGAGCACGCCCACCTCGGTGGCCACGCCGATCTCGACATCGAAGTCCGCCGAACCCCGGCAAGTCGTCTCCCCGTCCTCCGACACGGCCTCGAGCTCGATGAGGTAGTCTTCGCCGGGCTCGATCCCAAATATCTCGACCGACGGGGTCGCGTTTGGATCGCTGGTGTCGATCACACCCATCATCGGGTCCATCCCGTTGCCCGTCAGAACCCAGCTCACTTCGTTAATGACGAAGTTGAGGCCCTCGATGTCGATCGTGACGTCGCTCTGGATGTCGAGGTCGACCACGAGAGAGGAGGAGCAAGGTGCGGACGACGATTCGCCGCTGCAACCCGCCATCAACATGGTAGCGCCGAGCAACAGCGGCAAAGCCAGCTTCGGATAGGGCACGGTGGGTCCTTTCGCGCAAATGCACAACACGGCCGGGGCATGGCCGAAGAGGGTCGAGCCTACCCCGTAGGGGCCCTTGCGGTAAACACAGAACGCCCAAACTGTGGGGAAGACCACACTTGAGCACACCCCTTAACCCTCGTAATGAGAGAGTTATTGGCCCTTTGGCGACCGCTACGGCCGTTTTGGGCTAGAAGGTTGGCGTGGAACTCTGGTTGCTCGCGCTTTGGTCGGTATCTGGCGCCGCACTCCTGTTCACCCACTTGCTCATGGCTTGGCGCGTTCTCACCGGTCCGCTGGCGACCCCGTGGCGATATCTGGGGTTCCTCGTCCCGGTTGCGACCCCAGTCGTGGCGTGGCGCGGTGGCAATCGTCTGGGCCCGATCACCTGGCTCCTCTTCGTCGTTCTCTATGCATCGGCGCGATTGGTGGACGTCTCATGACCACGGCGGCCCAGCATCCGCTGTTGCGCGTACGCCTCCCGAGTGATCGCGTCGAACTCGTCCAGCTACAGCTCTGGGAGCTAGGCGCGATCGGGTTCGAGCAGCACGACCAGACCACCCTCGTTCGGGCAGAGGACGCGAACACGGTCACCCTGACCGCAGCCTTCGAAGACTTGGCGCTCGCGGAGGCCGCGCGCGATTCACTTCCCTCGGAGCTCAACGTGCAACTCGCCTTTTCGGAACCTGTCGATTGGGCGACCGAGTGGCGCCGTGGTTTCGGGCCACAACGGATCGGTGCCCGCCTCTTGCTCCAGCCTTCTTGGGAACCCGACGATGCGCCAGGCGATCGTGCCATCGTCACGATCGATCCTGAGAATGCTTTCGGAAGCGGCGACCATGAGACCACGCGACTGGTGCTCTCGGTTCTCGATCGCAGGATCCAAGGGGGCGAGACGGTGCTCGATGTGGGTTGCGGGAGCGGCATCCTCTCGATCTCGGCGCTTCGGTTGGGTGCGCGATTGGCGATCGGGGTCGACATCGAAGACAGCGCGATCGAGGTCGCGCGGAGGAATGCCGAGCTCAACGGTGTACAGCCGTGTTTCGACGTGTCCCGCACGCCCCTCGATCGCGTCGACGGCCGGTTCGACGTGGTGTTGGCGAACATCGAGACCCGTGTATTGACGCAGATGCCGGAGGCGCTTGCCCAACGCGTCGCACCCGGAGGCATCTTGGTGCTGAGCGGCATCCTCCTTGCGGAGCACGATGCGATACTCGCGTCGTTCGGTTCCCTCGAGCTTCTCGAGTCACTATCCGAGAACAACTGGTTGGCCTACGTGATGCGGGTTCCATCCCGATGACGACCCGACGCCTCCACGTTTCCACACTTCCGCCGTCTGGCGGGATCGTCGAGCTTGGGGAGGCGGCGACAAGACACGCGCGTGTCCTTCGGATGGAGCCTGGGCAGGTCCTGGTCCTCTTCGACGGGCAGGGCGCAGAGGCCGAAGCGCGTATCGAATCCCTAGAGGGCCACACCATCACGTGCCGGACCGATCCGCCGACCCAGTCGCCCACCCGAACGGCTCACATCGGCCTCATGCTTGCAGTGCCCAAGGGATCAAAGCTCGAGGGATGCGTGCGGATGGCCACAGAACTCGGGGTCGATGAGATCGCGCTCCTCGAGACCGAGCGGACCGTTCCTCGGTGGGCACCAAGCCGATCGGAGGCACGGATCGATCGGCTTGCCCGGATCGCCACCGAGGCGGCTTCGCAGAGTGAGCGTGCGGATGTGCCCATCGTCGGTGCGCCGGTACCGTGCGAGGTCGCGATGGCGAGGGTCCCAGCTCATGCGGTACGGGTCGTCTTTGGCGCCCGCGTTCGGACTCCACTCGGGGCGTTTGCCACCCGGCCGAGGTCTGTTTGGTGCGCGATTGGGCCAGAAGGGGGTTTTACTGACGGGGAGCTGGCGCAGTTTCGAGCGCATGGATTCGTTCCCGCGAGCCTCGGCAGCCTGGTTCTTCGGGTCGAAACTGCCGTTCCCGCGGCCTTGTCCCTGGTCCGGGACCGGGTGGACGGATTCGGACAAGTGCGTTGACATGCGCGCCAGCCGGAAGCCAACATGCGTGTCGGGATGTCGGTGCTCGCCTCACTGTTGGTCCGCGATCAGCTGATCTCGATCGATCGTGTGCAAGAGGCCATTCAGGAGCAGGTGATGCGGGGCGGCAACCTCGACACCATCCTGCTCGAGCTTGGCTGTCTCGCGGAGAACCCCATGAGTGCCTACTGCGCCGCCGTCTATGGGTTGATGCCCGCCACGCGCGCCGAAGTCATGGGCTCGAGCCTCGACGCGATTCGCAGTGTTCCTCGAGAGTTCGCGGTGCGCCACCGTCTCATTCCGCTTACCCGGGCCGAGGACGCGATCGTCTTGGCCGTCGACCGTCCGCTTCCCGACGCCATCCTCCGAGAGATCTCGTTCGAACTCGGCGTCGACCCCGTGCAGCGCGTTGCGAGCTCGGTTCGCATTGAGGCCGGGCTTGCGCGCCACTACGACATCGAGATGACGGCGCGGATGCGCAAGCTGACTGAAGCGCTCGACCGCCAAGACGAGGGCGAGGTGCCCTATGTCACCCCTTTCGAAGGGGTGGGGAAACGAAGCTCGCTTCCTCCGCGAAAGAAGATCTCCGGTTCTTATCCTCGTGTGGAGTCGTCGATTCCCGCACCGGTCGGGATTGCCGACACCGAGCCCCCGCCGCCGTCGGGTTCACGAGAGGCCTCTTCGGTCCCTGCCGGAACGTTTCGGGACTCCAATCCCGGCCGCCCTCGTGCCCAATCGCACTCCGGATTCGTGGATGCCACGCGCTACAGCCTCCCACCTCGCCCGCCCGAAGTGCTCGGTCGCCCTGCGGCGCGTTCGAGGCGGCCCCCGGACGCGCCCAATCGCTCAAGTCGGCCCGCCCCCGCCAGTCGCGCGTGGGAGCCGGCACCGCCACCTGCCGTCGACACGGAACCGCCCGCCGAAGGGCGCACGCGACGTCCGGTGCCCCACGACGCACGCCGAGACAACGACGGGAGTGCGATCGCACACGATGTGGTTTCGCTCGGCCCCCACACTCCGAGTTCAGCGCCTCCGAGCGCTGATGCCGACCCCGTCCGAGCGAACTGGGTCCCTGCGCCGCCCCCCGAAACGGCCGGGTCACTGCCGAGTGTGATCGTGGACTTCGGCGACGAAGTTGAGGGCCTGATCGACGCGCTTCGTGATGCGGGTCCGGAGGATGAGATGGTGATCCTTCCGCTCTTGGCCCAGGGTGAAACCGCGTTGCCGGCCCTCGCCCGAGAGTTCCCCGGGCGGCTCTGGTTCGATCGCCATGAGCCCTACGCCAAGGTACCCGCGGGTCGTGACGTCTCTCCAGTCGCGCGTACCTTCGTGGCGTTCGGCCAACGTTCCGTCTCGTATCTGATTCCGTTGCTCGATCACAGCGACCCCGACGTGCGGTTCTACGCCACCCTGGTCGCGTCTGAGTTCGTCCACCCCGACTTGGTGCCGGCGGTCGGCAAACGGCTCTACGATTCCGACTCGG
Source organism: Myxococcota bacterium (assembly GCA_039028875.1). Classification (GTDB taxonomy): domain Bacteria; phylum Myxococcota_A; class Polyangia; order Polyangiales; family Houyiibacteriaceae; genus SG8-38. The sequence goes on from JBCCHE010000033.1 coordinate 16,306, forward strand.
GGGTCCGCGCGGGCGCCTACCGGGCCCTCAGCGTTCTCTACGCGTGCGAGCTCGAGTTCGACGAACTCGTCGAAAAGCTTCGGGCGGCCGCCCGGGACGGCCGCAAGTTGCCTGTCCAAGTCACCTCGATCGAGGCGCTCGGCCGCCTCCGCGACGTCGATTCGTTCGAGTTCTTGGTCTCCCTGCTCGATAGTCCCGCCGTCGAAGTCATCCGGGCAGCGCACGCCAGCCTGGTGCGCTTGTCCTGCCAGGACTTTGGGACGGCGCAGAAGAAATGGCGTGCCTGGTACGACAAGCAGCTCTCGAGGCATCGGGTGGAGTGGCTGATCGACGCACTGACGCATACGGACGAGCGCCTTCGACGTCGGGCTAGTGACGAGCTCAAGCACTTGACCCAGGAGTACTTCGGTTACCACCCCGGGCATGCGAAGCGCGAGCGAGAGGCCGCGCAGGAAAAGTACCGGCGTTGGTGGCACGAAGTAGGAAGCCGAATGTTCCGATATGACGAGCGCCCGAGTTCTGGCCACGCGGGTCGCCAGTGATAGACTCGCGCCGCTAGGCGAGTTCCATCGTGCGCGTCTCCAGGCTTCTCACCATCGTCGGTCCGACCGTCACGCTGTACGTGATCGCGGCCCGTTTCTCACTCGGTGTGGCAACCGGTCACCCCTGGCTTTTCGCGCTTCTCGCCCTGCCGTTGTCGCTCATGCCCCTGCGCTTGGTGTGGGTTCCGCCGCCCCGTGCTTCCGAACCCCTAGCGTGGATGGCGGTGGCCTTTGCGGTAGCCGTGGCTTCATCTGGGGTAGATCATGGGGTGCTTGCTTGGGCGCACGGAGGCGCCTGGTTTGCAGCATGCCTGATCGCGCTCGGCCTTGGGCTCCGCGACCTGATGCGAAACGCGGTGCGCGTCGTGACGGTCGCCGCCGTTGGCGGCCTCGGGGCCGTTCTCCCGTTCGTGTTCCCGACCCCCGATCCCGGGGATGCGCTCGCCTCCGCGGGCCTCGCGTGTTTGGTCGCGGCCGGATTCGCGCACTTGTACAACCAGTTCCGAAGCGGGCACCGGGTTGAAGGCGTACTCATTGCTCTGGCGATGACCAGTGTTGCCGTAACGGTGGCGTGGGTCTGGACCGGGCCCTTTGCGGGCATGTTCGAAGCGGTTTTGGAAGGCTCCGTGGCTGCGGTTCTGTGGCTTGGACACCTCGCCTGGGTCGATCCCGAGCACAAGTCGCTCCGACGGAGCGGGATCGCGTTCGTCGCGGCGTGCCTGGTTTCGTTCGGACTCGGACTCGGCCTGGCCTCTTCGTCGATCGATTCACCAACGGGGCTCGGCACTGCGTTTGCTGCGATTGGGATCGTTTGGTGGGCGGTCTACAATCTGACCAGACGACTTTCAGCCCGTGCCGCTTGGGCGGCACCCGGAGGTTTGGCCGACTGCGCCAGGACCGCCACGGGGAACCTGCTGGGTCTCGCCGGCCTCGACGAGATCGCCGTTGGCGTACTCTCGCCGTTTGCGAAACGCTTCGAGATCGACGGGTGTGTCATCTACGCGTTGCATCCGCCGACTCGCGTTCGACTTGGCGACCACGGGCAGCCCCACGTGCGGTCGACCGAAGCGCCTGAGACCTGGGTTCGCGGGGCCCTGGACGCGCCAGACCATGTCCTCGACTTCGTGGCTCTCCGGGCGCGGGTTGTCCGTGAGCCAGCGATTCGCGGGCTGGTCGACGCCATGGCGCGTTCCAAAACGGGTGCCATCGTCCGGTGCACCCACCTCGACCAGGTAGAAGCTTTCCTAGCGATTCCCCTTGCGTTGCGCGAGGAGCCTCTCACGACGATCGAGTCACGGGCCCTTGGGGAGCTTGGCCATGTCCTTGGCGGCGCGCTGTCGTCGAGTCTCGCGCAACGACGAGCCGAGAGTCACATCCAAGCCCTCTCGTCACAGCGCCGGGAAGCAGAGGACCGCGTCAGTGCGCTCGAGGGGGAGCTGGCCCAGCTACGCAGCCAATTCGATGTCTTCGGTCAAGGCCTTGCCGACGAGCAGTCGCTTCACGTGGCCTACAGCGCCCGCATGCGTGACGTGCAGACGCGGGCGATCGAGCTTGCCGCGACGTCGGACCCGGTACTGCTCGTCGCCAAAGCGGGTGCTCCGGCGCTACCCGTGGCGCGCTTCATTCACGACCGAGGCCCGCGCTGGGAGCGACCGTTTGTGATTCGCGATTGCGCGTCGTGGCCCGTCGCTGCTCGCCCATCGCCTTCGGCTGGCGAAGGGCCAAGCCAACCGTTCCCGTGGAGTGACGGGGTTCAGCGAGGAACGCTGGTACTGCGTGACGCGCCCGCACTTCCACGGGAGGCACAACGAGGACTTGGTGCGTGGCTCCGCGAAGGCCGCGCCGACACGGAAGACGTGCGACTGATCGCGACCTCGCGGCTACCGCTTCACGAACTCACGGAGCGCCACATTTTCGATCCGGAGCTCGCCGCCATGCTGTGCGGGGGGCAAGTCGAAGTACCGTCCCTCCGTGACAGGCGCGAAGACCTCCCGTCGTTGGTCCTCTTCGCGATCGATCGCGCGAGTCGTGTTCTCGGTGCCGAGCCCATCGGCATCGATCAGGACGCGATGTCGCTGCTCGTCGCGCACGACTGGCCGGGCGACGTCGCCGAGCTCGATTTCATCATCGAGTCGGCGGTGTCGAGAGCCGAGGGTTCCGTCATCGCACCCGAGGATCTTCCCCCGCTTAGCTGGCCTTCGGAGACCGACGGCGTGGCACTCGATGGGACATACGCCGAGGTCGAGAGCCGACTCCTCGAGCGCGCCTTGCTCCGCGCGGGTGGAAACAAGAGTGAGGCGGCGCGAATTCTCGGCCTCAAGCGGACCACGTTCATCGACAAGCTCCGGCGTCACGGCGTCGACCAAGGCACCGCGGCGAGTGCGCGCGATCGGGCGGCGAGCTGATGGATCGGGTCCTTCTATGGGACGTGATGGGCACGCTGGTGCACGATCCCTTCCGCGTCGAGATGCCTGCCTTCTTCGGCATCAGCTTCGAGGCCATGATGCGGTCCAAGCATCCGAGCGCTTGGATCGAGTTTGAACTCGGGCAGCGCACAGAGCGTGAGTTCCTCGAGGACTTCTTCGTCGACGGCCGCGCCTTCGACCACTCGGGCTTCGTCGCCTCCGTGGTCGACGCGTACGGCTGGATTGGTGGCATGGAACCACTCCTTGCCGAGCTCCACGCCGCAGGCTGCGCAATGCACGCGTTTTCGAACTACCCCTCGTGGTACGGGTTGATCGAAGGCAAGCTTCGCCTCTCTCGGTTTCTCGAATGGTCGTTCGTGTCGTGCCGGATCGGCCTGAGGAAGCCTGACCCGCGCGCGTACCGACTGGTTGTCGATCGGCTTGGCGTGCAGGCCGACCGCCTCCTCTTCGTTGACGACCGCCAAGACAACTGCAGGGCAGCGCGTGAGGCCGGGATCGACGCCGTGTGCTTCGCCGGCGCAAACGATCTTCGCACTGTCCTCATCGACGCGGGCCTTCTTTCGGCCTAGGCGTCCTTGTCGCGGTGTTTCGACCACCATCGCTCGTAGTGGTGCTGTGCGGTCATGAAGTCCTCGCGCGACGACGTCTCCGTGAGGGCCGGGAGGAAGCGTGTGAGGCGCCACAGCTCTCGAGACGCCAGCAACCGAATGTTCGCGCGCGCATCGCCTAGCCCTTCGATCAGCCACTGGATTCGGATCTCCTGGCCTCGCGCGGCCAGCCAACGAAGCCAAGGCTCTCGAAGAAACCCAAAATCATGGGCGGACAGCACCCGAAGGCCCACCCTCGACGCCGTCGCGATCCCGCGATCGTCGTCGGTCAAGAGGTCGACGAAAAGGGCGGCCGATGCCTCGTCTCGGAGCTGCGTGAGGGCCGAGATCGCGCGGCGTCGCGATCCCAGGGGTTGCGATTCGTTGCTCGCGGTGTGGCGCAAGTCCGCCAGCGCGTCGCGATAAACCGGTTGGTGTTGATAGGCGCTCAGCAAATGCAACGCGACGCGACGGCAATCACGGTCCTCGTCGAGCGTCGCGCGGCAAAGGGGGGCGACCAGATCGGGTGTGCTGAAGCTGTCGCACAGGACAATCGCGTAGTACCGCACGTCGCTTGACGGATGTCGCATCAGCCGCGCGATGTACGGAATCGCTTCGTAGTCGAACGCCACGAGCGCTTGCGCAGACGCTGATACCTCCTCGGGTCGCGGGAGCCTCGAGTCGGTCGCGAGGGAAGGTCGCCAAAGCGGGCCGGGAAAGCTCCGGCTGATCTCTTCGAGCGCGAAGTTTCCGAGCGGCAGGAGACGCCGGATCGATGCCGCAGTTTCTTCAGGCCGAAGCGTGATCAGTTCGTCGACCATGATTCGGGCGCGCCGCGCCGGGGGTGGTGGCGCGACGACCTTGTCGAGCTCAGGGGCAGGCGCCTCGGCAGGCGGCGCTTTCGCGCGAACACGCGAGCCTTGATCTTCGGGCCGGATCGTCGGGAGTACCCCGGCAGGCAACGTATGCCGTCGTTTGCGCCCGTCCACGAGCCCATCATACCAGGCCACGTCCATTTTGAGCGTGGTTCGCTAGTGCCGTTGCGATTTGGCGGTCAGACTACGCCCCATGTATCGCATGATCGCCCGCACGCTCGACGGGCCCGACGCACTTGTGCTCGAGGAGGCTGATCGCCCGGTCGTCGGGCCGGGTGAGATCGGCATCGAAGCTCGTGCCATCGGGTGCAACTTCTTCGACACCCTAATTACTCGCGGCAAATACCAAGTTCAGCCGGATCTCCCTTTCACCCCGGGCGCCGAGGTTGCCGGTGTCGCCTATGCCGTCGGCGAAGGCGTTGTCGGGTTTTCGACAGGGGATCGCGTCGCCGCGCTCGTCCCCTACGGGGCCTATGCCTCGGAGCTTGCGGTTCCTGCGGATCGCGTGTTCCCAATCGCGAACTCCGTTTCCTTCGAGGACGCGGCGGCGACTGGCCTCGTGTATCAGACTTCGCACCTCGCGCTGGTCCACCGAGCCAACCTTCAGCCGGGTGAGACGTTGCTCGTCCACGCGGCTGCCGGCGGTGTTGGCCTCGCGGCCGTCCAAATTGGCGCGGCGCTCGGGGCGCGCGTGATCGGGACGGCGGGCACCCAAGACAAGCTCGACCTGATCGCCGAGCAAGGGGCCTCGGAGACGATCAATTACCGGAAAGAAGACTGGGTCGCCCGTGTCAAAGCGCTCACGGACGGACGAGGCGCCGACGTCATCTACGATCCAGTTGGCGGTGACACGTTCGACCTGTCGACCAAGTGCATTGCGTTCGAAGGTCGGCTGTTGGTCGTCGGGTTCGCAAGCGGTCGAATTCCGAAGGCCGCCATGAACCGCGTGCTGGTCAAGAACTTCTCGCTCGTCGGAATCCATTGGGGCCTCTACTTCGACAAGGATCCGGACGTGCTCCACGGGTCGCAGCGCGCGCTGTCCGAGATGCAAGCCCGCGGGCAGATCAGGCCCATCGTGACAGGACGGTATCCCCTCAAAGATGCGGCGCAGGCGCTTCGAGCCCTCGCTGATCGACGAACGACAGGCAAGGTCGTCCTCATTCCGTAGCGGGCGGGCCGCCGATCGCGGCATGGAAACGGTCGAGGACGACACCCGCGATCGCCTCGTGTGCACCAAGCGGTTGCGCGACGACGAACTTGGTACCCGGATGCAACGCCGCAGCTTCCGCCAGCAATCGGGGTACGTCCTCGGTCACGTGTCGGCCTGGAGCGAGCATGAAGGGATGGGCGACGACAGTCGTGGCGCCGCGCTCGACACACTTCGCGAAGCCGTCCTGGATGTTGGGTTCGGCGAGCTCCATGTGCGCCACTTCCACGATGCTCCCGGGAGCTGACCGAGCGCGAACGAGGTCCGCCACTTGGCCGATCAGCGCGTTGGCCTCGTCGCGACGGCTTCCGTGATCGATCATGAGAAGTGCAACTCGCTCAGACATGCTCGTTGGCTAGGACTGTGGGGGCACCATTGCCCTTGTCAAGAACGCCCGGCGTTTCAAAGGACCGCACGGAGCGCGCGCTCTACCGCCGATTCGTAGCCGCCTCCGAACAGGTTCACGTGGACCAACAGTGGATACAACTGGTAAAGAGGCACGCGTTCCCTCGCGCCTCGCTCGAGCGGGAAGGCCTCTTCGTAGGCGTCGAACACACGCGTACCGAACCCACCGAAGAGTCGCATCATGGCAAGATCGACCTCGCGGTGCCCTCCATAGACCGCCGGGTCGATCAAACACGGCTGGCCGTCGGCGTCGGCGTGGAGGTTGCCCCCCCAGAGGTCTCCGTGAAGTCTCGCGGGCGGCTCCGGTGCGCCGGTCCTCTCGGCGATGCGTGCTTCGAGCGCACGACATGCGCTTCGGGTGGTGTCCCGCAGGAGCCCTCGATCCACCGCAAGCCGAATCTGAGGTTCCAATCTCCGCTCCCAGTAGAACGACGCCCACGTGTCGTTCGACTGATTGTCTTGGGGCAGTCGCCCGATGAAGTTGTCCCGTCGGTGCCCAAAGGAAGGGGCTCCCGATCGGTGCAGCATGGCAAGCCCCTGGCCCAACGCGCTCTCGAATCCCGGGTTCGGCCGTCCCGGAGCCAGCCATTCGATGGCAAGGAACGCGGGCTCCTCGTCGGAGTACGCCAGCACTTTGGGGATCCGGAGCGCCTTCGACTCGTCGAGCCAGCCGAGGCCGTCGGCTTCCGCTTCGTACATACCTGGCGGAGCCGACGCATGGGTCTTCACGAACACGGCTGTCTTGCCTTCCAACGCGACACGGTAGGCGTCGTTGATGTCACCGCCGCTGACTGGGGTGGCCTCCTCGGTTTTGGAGCCGAGCGCGGCCTCGAGCGCGCGTCGGAGGTTCGCCCTCATAGGGTGTGCTTCTTCCGCACGTGACGCAGGAGCCCGCGCGCGGCCGACAAGCAGATGTCGAGCACGTGCTCGAACCCGTCGTCGCCCCCGTAGTAGGGGTCTGGCACTTCGGCGCCTCGAGGGCCGTCGGGATCGAAATCTCGAAAGAGCACGACTTTGCGCCTATCGCTGTCCGTCGGGGCGAGCTGTTCGAGGTGGCGGTAGTTGCTCTGATCCATCGCAATGACGTAGTCGAAACGCGAGAAGTCTTCGCGATCGAATCGCCGGGCGCGTCCCTCGAGCGTGACTCCGCGGCGTTTCGCGGTTGCTGTCGCACGGCGGTCCGGCGGTTCACCCTCGTGCCAGGCGCCAGTGCCCGCGCTGTCGAGGTGGAACACATGGGCCAGGCCTTCCGAGTCCACGAGATGGCGCATCGCCGCCTCAGCCGTCGGGGAGCGACAGATGTTGCCGAGACAGACGAAGCAGATGCGGACGGCCATCGTCAGGGTTGTAGCAGCACTTTTCCGATGTTCTTGCCGTCTTCGATGTGCGCGTGCGCAGCGGGCGCGTCGTCGAACGAGAACGTCCGATCGACGTGGGGCTTGATCTGTGCCGTCTCGTAGAGGCCGAGTAGGGCGTACATCTCTTCGGAGATCAGTTCGGCTTCGTCCCAAAGATGACCCATGTTGACACCGGCTACCCCTCGGTTCTCGTGCATCAGGGACATGGGTGACCATTTCGGCATGCGGAGGAGCTGCCCGATGACATGCAGGATCCTCCGCTTTCCGAACTTGGCCATGTTGGCCCAGCCGAACGGGATAAGCATACCGGCCGGCCGCAGCAGGGAGTAGCCCTTCTTCCAGTCGGTCCCCCCAAGCGCGTCGAGTACGAGGTCGACACCCTTGCCGTCGGTGAGTTTGCGAATCTCCTCGGCGTAGTCGACCGAGTGATAGTCGATCGGGTGGTCGCAGCCGTTCTGGCGCACGTAGTCGTGTTTGGCCGCGGACGCGGTCCCGTAACTCACGACACCTTCGACCGAACGGCAGAGCTGACTGGCTGCTGTCCCCACGCCGCCCGCCGCTTGGTGGATGAGCACATGGTCGCCCGGCTTGATTCGAAAAACTTCGAACAACATGTGGTACGCCGTCAGGTAGTTGACCGGCAGGGCCGCTGCTTCCTCGAAGGACATCTGGTCGGGCATCGGGAAGGTGTTGATCATCGGAACGCAGACCGTGTCCGCGTAACCGCCGAACCTCGTCATCGCGATGACACGCTGTCCCGCGGTTCGCTCCGTGACCCCGTCGCCAACGGCATCGATCTCGCCGGAGACCTCGTAGCCGACCACCATCGGCGGCTTGGGCGCATCCTGGTACAGGCCCTGGCGCGCCATGATCTCGGCAAAGTTGATGCCCGAAGCACGCACCCGGACTCTCACCTCCCCGGGCCCCGGCGTCGGGTCTCCGTCCTCGCGGACTTCGAGGACGTCAGGAGTTCCGTATTTCGGGATCCAAACAGCTCTCATGCTCGAGAAGTACGGCCGGGTCGTTTCATGTCAAGGTCGGCGCGCCATGGTATGATCCGATCATGGACGCGGTACTGGCACCCGACATCTACGTGAACGCTTCGGTTTCCCTTGGGTCGCCTCCCGAACGAGTGATCCGGCGTGCTTTGGGGGGCCCCGTCCCCGCCAAGACCTCGACCTGGGTCCTCGAGCGTATCGAATCCATGCTGCGCGCATTGCCCGAGTTCAAGGACGACGCGGTTGCCCAGCAGATGCAAACGATTCGCAACCTCGTCGAGGTCGTCGAGACCAAAGACTTTTTCATCGAGGACTGGCGTGAGGCCCTGAGCGCTCTTGCGTCGAAGGCTGGCGTAGCGCGCGTGCTCACGGATCACCCCGATTTGCTGCGTGAAGGCGAGCATCAAGGTGTGCGTTTTGTCTCGTCCGATCACTGGTTGGACGAACAGGCGACCCCACCGCCGCCGCCGCGCCCCTGAAAACCGCAGCTTGAGCTACCGGTCGCCCGACTGCTACAGCGTTGCGGTGGCCAGTCCATTCCTACCGGAAAAGGAGGAGATCAAGCGTCGTCTCGAGGGACGCTACGTCGGGTCCGTGCCGCACAACCGTGCCCTTGGCCTCAGCGTGCACAACTATCGCCCGGAGCACCTCTCGCTATGCCTCCCATACCGCGAGGACCTCGTTGGCAATCCCGAGACGCGGGTGTTGCACGGAGGTTGCATCACGAGTCTCATCGACGCGACCTGTGGGGGTGCCGTGATCCTGTCGTTGGTTGCGCCGCGACGGATCGCCACCCTCGATCTGCGAATCGACTACGTACGGCCTGCTATTCCGGACCAGGACGTGATCTGCGATGCACACTGCTACAAGATCACCCGGAACGTCGCTTTCGTTCGGGCTTCGGCGCATCATGGCGACGACGCGAACCCCATTGCCACCGCATCCGGAACCTTCGTCGTCTTCAGCGATGACGCTGCGCCAGGAGCGAACCCTTGAACAGGGTCCGCGACGCCGTCGCCGAGTTGCGATCCACCGGGGACTTCGGTGCGCTCCAAACGCTCATCCCCTACACCAAGTTCATGGGCATCACCGCCACCATCGAGGACGACGACGTGCGCGCCACGATGCGATACTCGGACCACTTGGTCGGCAACCCCGTCGCACGGAAGCTCCACGGTGGCACGCTCGGAGCTCTCCTCGAATCGACCGCCATCTTCAAGCTCCTTTGGCACGGCGAGACCCATGAAGTTCCAAAGACGATCAATATCACCGTCGAGTATCTGCGCGGCGCTGACACGAGTGACGTCTTCGCCCGGGCGGAGTTCACGCGCCATGGCCGCCGCGTGGCGAACGTGCGCGTGTTTGCCTGGCAGTCGGATCCCGATCGACCCGTTGCCGTAGCGACGGCTCATTTCTTGCTCATTCCCGAATGACGTCCTCGGTGACATCTCCTCAACCGATTCACGGTCTCACCAACGATCAGCTTTGGTCGCGCGCCAAAGCGTGTCTGCCTCGGGGCCACGGTGTCGCGCGGCGCCTTCATCGACGGGTCATGCGTGAAGGCCAATTCGATCCCGCGGCACTTGGTCTCGGGCCGGGCGCCTGCGACGCCTGGCGAAGACACTTTGCCTTCGAGCTTCCCGAGGTGGTCGCGGTTCGTTCGGACGAGGGCGTCCACGGGACGACGTCCAAAGTGATTCTGCGCCTCCACGACGGGCTGGAGATCGAGGCGGTACGCATTCCGATGGGGCGCGAGCGGTACACGCTCTGCGTGTCGAGCCAAGTGGGTTGCAAAATGGGGTGCGAGTTTTGCGAGACCGGCCGTATGGGGCTTCTTCGCCACCTGTCGACCGACGAGATCATCGCTCAGCTCTTGGTAGCGCGGCATCGGCTCGGCTGGACGGTGCGAAACATCGTGTTCATGGGCATGGGCGAGGCTCTCGACAACGCGGACAACGTCATTGCTGCGCTCCGCATCTTGAACGACCCGGCCGGGCTTTCGATCGCCCAGGAGCGCATCACGGTGTGCACGGTGGGCGGGGTGGCCGGGATCGAACGTCTGCACGGGGAGGGCCTTCGCCGGCTGAACCTGTCGATCAGCCTCAATGCGGCCAACGATGCGCTGCGAAGTCGCATCATGCCCATCAACCGGCGAGATGACCTTGAGACGCTCCAACGCGCCCTGGTGTCTTATCGACCGCGACCCAACTTCGCCTTGGGGGTCAACTACTGTCTGCTGCCCGGTGTGAACGATAACCGTCAGGACGCCCGCGACATCGCGGCCTTCTGCGAGCCGCTCGGTCGCGTGTTGGTCAACGTGATCCCCTACAACCCTGGGTCGGCACCGATGACGCGCGCACCGGCCGACGCCGAGGTCGACCGTTTCATCGAATGGCTCCGTGCCGAGGGGCTTCCGGTACGGCAGCGGGTGACCAAAGGGCGCAGCGTCATGGCCGCGTGCGGTCAGCTTGGAGACCCCGATGCGCGCGCCAAGAGGCGCCTTCCCGCGGCCCGCTAACGTTTCTTCTTTTTCCCGCGGTACCTGACCCGTATCGGGGTGCCTCGGAATCCAAAGCGTTTTCGGATCTGGTTGACTACGTAACGTTGGTAGCTGAAGTGAATGCCCTTGGGTTCGTTGGTCATGACGACGAACGTGGGTGGCGCGGTGCTCGCTTGGGTGACGTAGTAGAGCCGAACCGCCCTGTGGTGCATCGTCGGTGGAGGATGACGTTCGAGTACTTCCTCGAAAAACCGATTCACCTCGGCCGTAGGCACGCGTTTTCGGTGTTCCGCCACGGCGTCTTCGATCCGGCCAAGAAGGGCGCTGACACCGTTGCCCTTGAGGGCGCTCACGGTCACCAGGGGGGCCCACGGAACGAACGCCAAGATCTCGCGCGTGCGATCCATGGCCTTCTTTCGAGCATCGCGATCCAAGAGGTCGACCTTGTTGAGCCCCAGGATGAGTGCGCGCCCTCGATCGTTGGCCAAGCCTGCGATCTTGGCGTCCTGCTCGCCGACCCCGGCCTCTCCGTCGATCATCAACACGACCACGTCGCTTCGCTCGATCGATCGAATGGCTTGCAGCACGCTGAGGCCTTCGACACCACGGTCCTTCTTCGTGCGGCGCTTGCGGCGAATTCCCGCCGTGTCGATCAAGATCAGCCGTTTGCCGTCTCGTTCGATGAGCGTGTCCACGCTGTCGACGGTGGTCCCCGGCCGGTTGTCGACAAGTTGACGATCCTCCCCGCACAGTCGGTTGACCAAGGATGACTTGCCGGCGTTGGGACGCCCGATGATCGCCACGCGCGGAACTTCGAGATCGACTTCAGGTTCTTGAATGACGTCGGGCAAGCTCTGCGCGATCGACTCCTCGAGCTCTCCGATTCCCCGCCCATGCAACGCCGAGATCGGCAGGATCTCTTCGAGGCCGAGCTCGTAGTACGACACGGCCTCGTGCGATCGCTTCTCGGAGTCCGCTTTGTTGGCGACGAAGATCACCGGCTTTCCGGCATCGCGCAGCAACGCGACCGCCTCGCGGTCAGCCGGGAGCGGGTCCACCGTGGCGTCGACGACACAGATCACGAGGTCGCACTCCTCGAGAGCGAGCCTCACCTGCGAAGCGATCCCCGCCTTCATCGGGTCGTCGCTGTCCGGATCGAACCCACCGGTGTCGATGAGCACGAACTCTTGGCCGAGGACGAAGGCGTCGGCGTAGTGGCGGTCGCGGGTGACTCCGGGCGTGTCCTCCACGATGGCGATGTGCTGCCCAGCCAAGCGGTTGAAAAGCGTGCTCTTGCCTACGTTGGGTCGGCCAACGATGGCAACCAACGGCTTACCTCGTACCGATCCTGCCGGTCGACGCTTCAGGTTGCGGCGGTCCACTATGGTTCGCCCTCCGCAATCGCGAGTTGGCGGGCCTTCACCGGGTCGCGCGTCCATCCGGGAACCGCTTTGACCCATAGGCGAAGGTACACCTTGCGCTCGATCATGGATTCGATCTGGGCGCGCGCTTCGGTGCTGATCCGCTTGATGGTCTCGCCCCGATTCCCGATGACGATCGCCTTGTGACTTGGCTTCTCGACGATCAGCGTTCCTTCGATACGCGTCAGGTCGGGCGTCTCCTCGTACGTGTCGAGCCGGCAGGCGATCCCGTGCGGGACCTCCTGACGCGTATTCAGCATGGCGGCCTCACGAATCAGCTCGCTTGCGAAGAACCGTTCAGGACGGTCGGTCAGGAAGTCCGCATCGTAGAGCAGCCCCCCGGGGAGCTGCGCGCGGATCTCGTCGAGAAGCGCGTCGAGGTTCGTTCCGCGGGTGGCGGAAATCGGCACCGCCGCCGCGAAGGGATGGATCTCTTGGTAAGCCTCGATCAGGGGCAGGAGCCGCTCCTTGGCCTTGAGCCGATCCACCTTGTTGATCGCGAGGACGACACTGGCCGACGCCGGTTCGAGGGCCTCCAGGACGAGGCGATCGTCGTCTGGAACGCTGAGCCCATGGCCCGTCTTGGGCGGTTCCGTCACCAACACGATCACGTCCGCATCGGTGAGACCGCGCCGGGCACTGTCGCCGAGGACTTGGCCGAGAGCGCCCTGGGGTCGCTCGAGTCCAGGTGTGTCGACGAACGCGATTTGGGTGGGCGGCTCGTCGGATGCGTAGACGCCGAGCACGCAGGTTCGAGTCGTTCCCGGTCGTGGGGTCGCGATCACGAGCTTCTGACCGAGCACTGCGTTCAGAAGCGTCGACTTCCCAACGTTCGGTCTTCCGACGATCGCACAGCGTCCCGCGCGTGCCTCGTCTTCCTGTGTCACTCCGGACATGCGGGCCGGAGTGTAGCGGGGGCGTCCTTGGGATCGAGCCGCGACCATGGCCCCCCACGGGGCTGTGCGCTATGCTCGCCGCGCTCATGCGTAACTTCGTTTCTTCGGGGGCCTTTTTCGGCTTGTTTTGGTTGGCTTCTCTCGCCCTCACAGGTTGCATCGGTGGGGTCGGAACCACCTGCTTCCAAGACAACGAATGCAACGGTGAGTTGATTTGCTGCCATATCGGGAGCGTCTTCAATCAAGGCCAGTGCCAAACCACCGAAGCCTGCGCTCAGATGCAGGGCACGGGCGGCACGGGCGGCGCTGGCGGCATGGCCGGCAGCGGTGCGGTCTCCGGGAACGGTGGCGATGGCGGTGGCGGAATGGGCGGCATGGGTGGCTCCGCAGCCGATGGCGGTTCGGGCGGCGGCGGGCAAGGCGGCGACGGCGGCGCCGGGGGCGCGGGCGCTTCTGCTGGGGCCGGTGGCGTCGGAGGCGCAGGCGGTATGGGTGGCGGATCAGGCGGGCAGTCGGGGGCTGGGGGCTAGCGCGCCCGATGACGCGACTCGTCTTGGCCTTGGCTGTGCTCGGTGTTCCACTCGGAACCCAGGCCCAGCCACCCGAAGACGCAACCGCAACGACCCCTTCCACTCCGCCCACCCCTTCGACGCAACCGAACGACGCGCTCGGGCAGCGGCTCGCAGACTCGGCGACGACTGGCGCTGAGGCCTATGCGTTGGGCGTGCAAGCCTTCGAGCGAGCTCGCTACGAAGACGCGGAGCGCGCGTGGGTCCGTTCCAACGAACTCGATCCGAACCCAGTCCTTTGGATCGCCATTGCCGACACACGCGAGCGGCGCGATGACGAGCCAGGAACCGTCGCCGCGCTCGAACGATATCTCTCCGAGCGACCCGACGCGCCGGATCGATCCGCGGTGCAAGCCCGCATTGCCACCCTGCAGAAGACGCCCGCCGAGGTCACCGTGCGGTCGATCGAAGAGGGCCATGCGATTCTCCTCGACGGGAAGCCACTCGACCAAAAGACTCCGGCGACGATCGAAGTGGAACCGGGCGAGCACACCGTGATCGTCGTTGGCAATGGCGTCGAGGTTGGCGAACAGACCTTCCAAGTGGGGTACGGGGAGGCTCGCGAGCTTGTCTTCACCCCCAAGACGCCAAGTCACGTCGAGGTCCAAGACGCCGGGCCCGATCTCGACTTCGAGGCCGAGGTGAAGGCTTCGAAACGTGCGGTCTGGGCGCTGACCGGGATCGCGGGGGCCGCGCTGGTCACGGGAACGGCGCTCGGGGTGACGGCGCTCTCGAAAGAGCAGGACTTTCGAGATGACCCCACCGCCGAGACCGCAGACAAGGGCAATCGCCTGGCGCTTTTCGCGGATGTGTCCTTCGGGGTTGCGGCGCTCTCCGCGGTGACCGCCCTCGCGGTCTTTCTCACCACCAAGAACAAGAAAAAGCGGCGCGAGCGCCAGCAGGCCCGCGTGCGCTTCGAAACCCGAGGACCTGGTGCTTCAGCGACCCTCCGTTTCTAGGGTACGATCGCACCGTGGGTTGCGGGCGGGCTTGATCTTGGCGCTATGCGCGACGACAGCCTGCCAGCTCGTCGTCGACTTCGACGAGTCACTCATTCCGGAGACTGGTGGCCAAGGCGGCACGGGCACTGCCGGTGTTGGTGGCATGGCCAACACCGGGGGAACCGGCGGCGCGTCGGGCACAGGCGGCACGTCCGGCACCGGGGGTGACGCGGGCATGGGCGGGGTCTCCGGAACGGGTGGTGACGCGGGCATGGGGGGTGCGTCGGGCGCTGGCGGCACGTCCGGCGTCGGGGGCGGCGCAGGTGTCGGCGGCAGTTCCGGGGCCGGGGGTGCTTCGGGCAACGAAGGCGGCGCGGGCGGCGCTTCGGGCATGGGCGGGAACGCAGGTGCCGGTGGGAACGGTGGCGCCGGCGGAGGATCGGGGGCCGGCGGTCAATCTGGCCAGGGCGGCATGGGCGGGGTCACCGGGCCGTAGGCGCTCGCGAGGAGGCGCGCGCGGCACCCACCCGGGGCAACCGTCGGGCGCGCCCGCGAAGGGATCGCATGATGGCCAGTTGCGTGGCGGCGACGAACCCGTGGGAGAACTGATCGTTGCCGGAAATTAGTTTCCGAATCAGCTTCGGGGAGTCCATCGGGTCGAACGCTGCCCACCCGATGACCCCGGCCTCGCCATTCGGGAATCGATGGGTGTCGAACCGCCATTGTCCCTGAGAAAGCGTCCCCGAGATGCCATCGACCGCGACGACCCCGAGGCTCGGACGGAGGACCATCTCGCCGCCCACGTGGAGCAGCGGAATCGGAATCTCCCAGGAAAACCGAACCCGATCGCGCGTGCGCTCGACGATCTCGGCGCAGCTGCCATGGAGCATGGATTGCCCGAACAGTTCTGGGTCGACCAAGACCCGGCGCACCCGCCCCACGCTCGAGCCCGCACGGCCAACGACCGTGACGCGGTCGAGTGTGTGCCCCCGAAAGTCGAGCATGACCAGGTCCCCACGCCGCAGGAGCGGACCAAGGGCCTCCATGTTGACGCTGGGGCGCGTTAGCGGCTTGGCCTTTTGGACCTCGACAATCGTCGCGCCGCTTCGACGTTCGGCTTCGTTCTTGACGTCCAGGAGCGTGACCGTCGCGACGGCCACATTGATCGTCCGGTTCACCGCGTTGCCTTCCGATGCGAGTTGTCGGGTCAGGTAGTTCGCGTCGCGCATGTCCAGCCTGGAAGAGAAGACCGCGACCGATCGCGTTGGGCCATCGGGATAGATTCGCCACGACACCCGGCCGATTCCGAGATCGCCGCCGGTGGTGCGAATCTCGTATCGGTAGCCTCGTTCTTCGTTTCCGGGAAACTCGGTGATGACGTTGTTTCCGGTCATCGAGAAGAGTGCCACGCCCCACGTCCAGTCGAACGCAGTCATCGTGTCGTGCTCCGCTTTGATCTTCACGGACTCGAGCGCTTGCATGAACTTCGGGTACTCCCGAGGATTTCCGATCACGGACCCGACGACCTCGGCTGGGGCGTTGATCCGCGCAGCGTAGATCACGGCCGGGAGTTCGGTCTGACGGTTGCTGAACTCCGTGAGCACCACGGGGCCGTTGCGGAGATACGGCGCGAGCAACGCGCGCTCCTCGGCGTTGAGCGTTCCGAGTCGTGCACGCATCGCGTCGACTCGCTCGGTGCGGCTCTCCGCCAGCGCCGGCGTGCTCCCCAGTGTCCACAGGGCCAAAACAAGGATCAGTCGTGACATGGCCGTTCGACGCCCATGGTTGCCCGATCTTCAATCAGGGTGCAAAAGAGATCGAACGGTGCGTGTCAATGCTCGGTGGACCCCCTCGGTGCTCCTGTTGTGGCTCATCGCCGCGGGGATCGCCACGTTGGTCGTGTGTTCGGGGTCTGTGCGGCCCGACTCCTCGGAGCGACCCACCGAGCGCCCCGTCATGGGCGGCACCGAAGTCGAGTTCGAGATCGAGTCTGCGCACTAACCGAGGCCCCTCGGCGCCTATTCGTGTGGATCATCGCCCCTCTGCTTGACCCCGAGAGCCCCCCGCCCTTTACTTGGCGTCATGCAGATCTTCATCGACTCCGCTGACATCGAAGAGATTCGCGACGCCGTGGCCATGGGCGTCGTTGACGGCGTGACGACCAATCCGTCTCTCGTCGCCAAGACCGGACGCCCCTTCAAGGAGGTCCTGGTCGATATCTGCGAGTTGGTCGACGGACCGATCAGCGCCGAGGTCGTGGCCACCGACTACGACGGGATCATGAGCGAGGCCCACCAGCTCGCCAAGATGCACGACAACATCGTCGTCAAGGTTCCCTTGATTGCGGAGGGCCTCAAAGCCGTTCGAACGCTGACCAACGAAGGCATTCGCACCAACGTGACCCTTTGCTTCAGCGCGACACAAGGGTTGCTCGCGGCCAAGGCCGGCGCCACCTACATCAGCCCGTTCATCGGTCGCATCGATGACATCAGCGGTAACGGGATGGCGCTCGTCGAGCAGCTCGTCACGATCTATCGCAACTATGGTCTCGAGACCAAAGTGCTCGCCGCCAGCATTCGTCATCCGGTGCATGTGGTGGACGCGACGCTCATTGGAGCCGACGTCGCAACCCTGCCACACAAAGTCATTCACCAACTCGTGAAGCATCCCCTCACCGACATCGGACTCGAACGCTTCCTCGCCGACGCCAAGAAGATCCCGTCGAGCTAGCGCGACGGCGTCGGTGACGCCGCTCCAGAAGGCAATCGATGCGCCCAAGAGTTCTCGTCGTCTACAAGAAGAGCACGTACCAACGGTACGCGGGGCGCGACAAGGCGCGAATTCAAGCCCTCATCGATAATGGAGACGTGTCGGTCGAAGGCCTGGTTCACGAGCACGAGGTTCATCAAGAGACGGTCAGGCGCGCCAAGTCGGCGCTCCGCGAGCTTGGGGCGCGGGCGGTCCTGCGGTATCGCCCGGAACCCCTGCCCGACGAGAGCTGGGATCTGATCGTGACCCTCGGTGGGGATGGGACGTTGCTCTGGGCCTCGCACTTGGCCGGCGCCGACACGCCCATGGTGGCAATCAACAGCGCCCCCGATACGAGCGTCGGCTACTTCTGCGCGGGCGACGGCCACAACGTCGACGAGGTCTTGGCGGCGGCGCTCGCGGGTCGTCTCAAGACCGATCGGCTCTCGCGAATGCGGGTCGATCTCGACGAGCGCGCGATTTCGACTCGCGTCCTCAACGATGCACTCTTTTGCCATGAGAGCGCCGCTGCGACTTCTCGCTACGTCCTCGAGTATCAGGGGAAGCACGAGCAACAGATGTCGAGCGGGGTGTGGGCCGGACCGGCCGCTGGGTCCACGGCGGCGATTCGGTCCGCTGGGGGGAAGGTATTGCCGGTGGGATCGCAGAAACTCCAGTTCGTCGTGCGTGAACCCTACCGCGGCGTCGACAACAAGTACCGGATGGTGAAGGGCATGGTCGGGCCCGGTGAGGAGCTCGCGTTGACCAGCCGCATGACCAAAGGTCGGATCTATCTCGATGGGACGCAGAAGGTGCACCCGGTGGCCATCGGTCAACGGGTTCGCGTGAGCCTTTCCGACGAACCGCTGACGCTTCTTGGCTTGAAGCGGCGCGGTGGCAACGGGGGAGCGGCGGCAGCCTTGGCGCAGAAGTAAATTGACCCCGTTCGAGTGACGCAGTTAGGTAGGCCCGTGCCCAGGCATCGAACCCATCTCGCACTGACGGTCTGGCCGATCCTGGTGCTTTTCGTGTTGGAGGTTTCCCGTTTGTGGCCCGCGCTCGGTGGCGCGACGGCCTTTGCCGCGGTGTCTCCTGACGGCTGGCTACCGCTGGCGGCGCGCTCCGCGCTGGTCTTCGCGTTCTTCGTCGCCTACGTCCGAGGGTGGGCGTCGCTCCGGCAGACGGCACCCTCCGGTCCAGGCCCGTATCGGTCGGACGGCGCTCGACGGCTCCAATGGTGGGCCGGCGCGGTCTCGTGGGGGTTGGTCTGGGGGCACCTCGGGCTCCAATGGTTCATGAGCCTTTCCGTGGGCCCGATCTCGCTCAGCCACTACGAGCTCTACCGCGAGCTGCTTTCCCGCCCCTTTTCACTCGGCTGCTACGCGGCCGGCCTCGCTGCGCTTGGGGTCTTTGCGAGCCAGGGGCTTGCGGCCTCGTTTCGCGCGATGGGGTACGCTGAGCGTCCCGAAACTTCACGATGGCTGGCGCCAGGCTGTATTTTGTTGTCCGCAGTGATGTTGTTGTTGGCCGCGAACATTCTCAGCCATTTCGTCACCGGCCGCGGGTACCTCGGTGGTTCTTCGACGACACATGCGCAACACCCCACTGCCCCATGAGTATCGCACGCATTTACGCCATCGCCCTCAACACCTACCGCGAAGCCGTCCGCGATCGCGTGCTCTTTGGGGTCCTGGTTCTGGCGGCGGGCGTGTTGGCCCTGACCCTCGCCCTCGCGGAACTCTCGCTCGATCAGCAGATGCGCGTTGTCACCGACCTCGGTCTCGCCTCCATCTCGATCTTCGCGGTCGTGGTCGCGATCTTCTTGGGTTCGTCGCTGCTCTACAAAGAGATCGAACGCAAGACCCTCTACGTGATCCTTCCGAAACCGATCGCACGGTACGAGTTCTTGCTCGGGAAGTACTTCGGCATCGTGGCGACCTGCACCGTGTTTATCGCGATCATGGGTGCGCTTCAGCTGTTGGTCACCGCGATTCAAGCAGGCGCGGCCACGTCTCTTGTCTTTGGCGTGCCGATCGGGCTCATCCTGCTCCTGGCGATTGGGTTCGTCGTCGCCAAGGACCGAACCACCGTCGTGCCCGTTTGGTCGTTGGCTGCCCTCGGTGCGTGCGCTTGGGTCGCTTCGTCGGTCGACGTCGAGCTCTTTCGTTTGCTCTCGTCTCTCTTGCTGAGTACCGGCGAGGTGCTGATCCTCACCGCCGTCGCGCTTCTGTTCTCGTCGTTCTCGACGCCGTTCCTCACCGGTGCATTCACGTTCGGCGTGTGGCTTGTGGGTCGGTCGGCCGACGACATGGTTGCGATGAAGACACGCGTGCTCAGCCCGGCGATCAAGAGCGTGCTCGGCTGGCTTGCGCAAGTCGTTCCCAACTTCAATCTCTTCGTTCCCGGACGGCAGACGCTCGTGGTCGCAAGCGCAGAGTTCGGGACCCCGGCAGGCTACGTGGGGACCACGATGGGGTACGCGATCCTCTACGCTGCAGCGACCTTGATCATTGCCTCGCTCGTGTTCCGTCGTAGGGACTTTTTGTGAGGCGGCTCGACCGCCCTTCGGCTTGGGTCCTCGGCGCTCTGGTATTGGTGGTTCTCGTCCTTGGCGGCCGAGCTTGGTACACCGCCCAGAGCGAGTGGGTGTCGGGCCAAGCCGCCGAGGCCGCAGGTCGTGACGCGGCGGCGGTCGGTCACTATCGGCGTGCGATGCGATGGGCTTTCCCGTTCAACGCGTACCCGAGTCGGGCCGCCGATTCGCTCGAGGCGTTGGCCCTTCGTTTGGAAGCGAAGGGCGATGTGGCCAGTTCGCTTCTGGCGTGGCGCTCTATCGCGGGCAGCGAGGCGGCCACGCGAAGCCTCTGGGCGGCGTCTTCCTCTGCGCGCCGCGATCGGGCTCTCGCGCAGGTCGAACGCCTCGTCGCGCGGCGCCCCGCGTCACCGACGGCGTCGGACCCGGGGCGAGACACGGTCCGCGCAACCGACGACGCGTGGTCACGAGCCTCCGTATCCGTTGCGTGGGCGTGGGTCCTCCTCCTTGGGTTCGCGGTGTGGGTTGCTGGCCTGTGGATGACGGCGACCCGAGGCTTCGATCCGTCGGGTCGTCTTCGTTGGGCTGAGGCGCGGACGCCGCTCACGGGCGCCTTGATAGGCTTTGCCGCTTTCGTCTTGGGAATGCTCTTCGCCTGAGCAGCGTTTTCCGACTTGTTGCCCGGAGCTTGGCCACGGGGTAACAGGGGCGGCGTGGACAACATCCGAATCGTGGGCGGGGCGAGGCTCGAAGGCAGCGTACAGATCAGCGGCGCGAAGAACGCCGCGCTTCCGATTCTGACCGCCGCGCTCTTGGCAGATGGGGAGCACGTATTTCGCAATGTCCCTGACCTTCGGGATGTCCACACGATGACCAAGCTTCTCGGTCGTCTTGGGGTAGCGGCCGAGTATCGTGAGGGCCGAGTCGAGGTCTCTTCGAGCGGCCAACTCGACCCCACGGCGCCCTACGATCTCGTCAAGCAAATGCGAGCCTCGGTGCTGGTGCTTGGACCGCTCGTGGCTCGCTGCGGCCACGCCGTGGTGTCGTTGCCGGGCGGTTGTGCGATCGGGGCGCGGCCCATCGACCAGCATCTCAAAGGCCTCGCCGCGATGGGCGCGGAGATTCAGCTCAAGCACGGGTACGTTCAGGTCGACGTGCCGAGTGGCCGCCTTCGGGGTTCGGACATCGCGCTCGACTTTCCGACTCACACCGGGACGGAGAACCTCATGAGTGCGGCCGTCCTGGCCGAGGGGCGGACCACGATCAGCAACGCCGCGCGCGAACCCGAAGTCGAGGAGCTCGGCCGTGTGCTCAACAAAATGGGTGCACGCATCGAGGGCGCGGGTACGTCAACCATCGCGATCGAGGGCGTGGATTCGCTTCATCCAATCGACCACGCGATCATCCCCGATCGCATCGAGGCGGGGACGTTTATGGTGGCCGCCGCAGCCACGGCGGGGGACCTCTTGCTCGAGGGAATCGGATTCGAGCCACTCGAGGCCGTCGTCGCGAAGCTTCGAGAAGCCGGTGCGGCGGTTGAACGGGAAGGGAACGGGATCCGCGTGGTGGGTTCGCGGCCGATCTATCCCACCGACGTGATCACCCAACCGCACCCCGGTTTCCCGACCGACATGCAGGCACAGTTCATGGTGCTGATGGCGCTGGCAAACGGGAGTTCGCGAATTACCGAGACCGTCTTCGAGAACCGCTTCATGCACGTGTCGGAGCTCAATCGGATGGGGGCCGACATCCAGGTCAACGCCCGTACCGCGACCGTCCACGGGGTTGAGCGACTCGAGGGCGCAGAGGTCATGGCGACGGACCTGCGGGCGAGCGCCTCGTTGGTCGTGGCAGGCCTGGTTGCGGAGGGAACGACCGACGTTCGGCGGGTCTATCACCTCGATCGAGGCTATGAGCAGATCGAGAAGAAGCTCGCCCCCCTTGGTGCGAGCGTCGAGAGGGTTCCGGGCGATGCGTAGGCGAGACAGAGATTCCATCGTCATCGCCGTTCCGAAAGGGCGGGTGCTCGAGCAATTGGGCGCACGGTTCGAGGAGGCGGGGATTCCCACGAACGCGCTGACTGCCAAGAGTCGCAAGCTCGTCCGTAACGATCCTGACGCTGGGCTCAGCTTTCTTCTTCTCAAGCCCGATGACGTTCCGACCTACGTCGAGTACGGGGCGGCGGATCTCGGCGTGGTGGGGCGCGACGTATTGATGGAGCGCGACTATGACGTGTTCGCGCCCGTCGACCTCGATATTGGGCTTTGTCGCATGATGGTGTGCGGCTTGCCGGGTGAACCGATTTCTGGTCGGGGCGAACGGCCACTGCGCGTAGCGACGAAGTTCCCGCACATTGCCGAGCAGTACTTCCGATCGCGAGGGGTGCCGGTCGAGATGATCTTCTGTCAGGGCTCCGTTGAACTCGCGCCGCTCACGGGGCTCGCCGACGTCATCGTCGACCTGGTCGAAACGGGCGAGACGCTTCGTCAGAACGGTCTCGTCGAGATCGAACACATTACCGACATCAGTTCCGTGGTCATCGCCAACCGCGCCGGCCTCAAACTCCGCCGTCCACAGATCGAGCCGATCCTAGACGCCCTACGCCGCTGATGCTCCGTCTCCGAAGTCAGACCGATCCGGCCTGGGTCGAAGTGGTGCTCGCGGACTTCGATTCGTTCTTGCTCGATCATGCGGCCTGCGAACGCAAAGCATCGGCGACCGCCCTCAAGCTGGTCTCGCATTACTCGGACCGCACCGTGCTGGTCGAGACGCTCATCCCATTCGCGCAAGAGGAGCTCGACCATTTCGCCCAGGTGATGAAGCTGGTGCTCGAGAGAGGACTCACCACGCGGCCCGACGAAAAGGACCCGTACGTGGGCGAGCTCATGCACCTCATCGAGCGGGGCCCCGAACGCTACTTTCTCGACCGACTGCTCGTGCTCGGGGTGGTCGAAGCGCGCGGTTGCGAGCGGTTCGGGCTCCTGGCCGACGCCCTCGACCCAGGGCCCCTAAAAGACTTTTATCTCGACATCACGCGCTCAGAGGCTCGGCACCACGGGATCTTCGTTCGGCTGGCGCGCGAGTACTTCCCGAGTGCGCGGGTCGAGGCTCGCCTCAGCGCCTTGCTCGATGCCGAGGCGTCGATCGTCGATCGTCTTCCCCTTCGGGCTGCAGTCCACTAGCCCGTTTTGGGTTTTCGCGGTGCGGTCTGTAGGGGTTTGAAATTATTCGGGTTTTGGGGGGTCGGAGTGACCCCGCAGGGGTTTTTGGTATGTGGTGCGGACTTCTTGGAAGCCCAGGGATTCGTGAGCCCGGCGGCCGACTTCGTTGTCGGACCAGGTGCCCGACTCGAGGACTTCGCAGCCCACGGCCTCGAGTCTGCCCTCGAGGGCGCGGAGGAGTGCGTGGCCCACACCGTGTCCACGATGCTCGGGTTCGACGTACCAGTCTTCGAGGACGGCCCTTCGGCTGAGGGCGCGCCGCGGCTCCACTTTGGTCCGGGCCGTGATGTACCCGATCGCTCGGCCTTCGCGTTCCGCCACCAGTACATGCGCGGCGCGATCGGCGAGCAATGCGTCGATGTCCGCCTCGAGGAGGGTCTCGTAGTCTTCGTACGCGATGAGAGGCCGGGTTTGCTCGGGGAGGATCTGGTTTTGGTGTTTGCAATAGAGGGCCCTGTGGAAGCCCCGCAACACGGGTCGGTCGGTCTCATCGGCGGTTCGGAGGGTGCACGTCTCTCCCATGCGTGGAAGGTTAGCCCACCCAGCCCGTTTCTCTACTTCACGCAGATCATGGCGCGGATTCGCCCGAAGGTCTTCCGGCCGACACCCGGGACGCGGAGGATGTCCTCGATGCGCCGGAACGGCCTTTTTTGGCGGCTCACGACGATCGCCTCGGCGCGGCTCGGACCGATGCCCGGAAGCGTCGTGAGGGAGGTGACCCCGGCGGTGTTGAGGTTGATGCAAGGCCCTGGCGGTTCGTTTGACGGCGTTGGGTGGCCCTTGCCCTCGGCGGCCCGCTCGGCTTGCCCGGAAGGTTGGGGCGCGTCCGCGTGTGAACCGGCCCACGCGTGAGCGGCCTGTAGGGTGGCGACGATGACGGCGAGGGCCAGAATGCGACGGGCCATGGGTGTTCCTCCGAGGTAGATGTCGGGGGCTGGCTGATGCAGTTTCGATGCCACACCCGCCATCCGTGATTACGCGGGGATGCGGCGGCCGATGCGGCGAAAACGCCCACGGTCGCCGTCGCCCGCCGCACTACCGGTCCGCTTCGTTGGTTTGTTGCCGTCGATCGTTCCTGTCAGTATCCGCCAGCCAACGCCAAGAGGAGAGCCATGAAGATTGCACTTTCCGCGGGAGACTGGACCGGTTCGAACGCCGATCTCGTTGCCATCGCCGTTCCTTCCCCCAAGACCAAGTTCGGAAAAGCGATCAGCGCGCTCGAAGCGGTGACGGGGCGCGCGAGCATCAAGCCGCTGGCCAAAGACGAGCGCTTTGAGGGGAAGGCCGCACAGGCGCTCAAGGTGGCCGTCGGCGGGAAGGCCAAGGCACGGTGGTTGTTGCTCGTCGGAACCGGCACGGAGACCGACACTGGGAAGATCGCCTACGCGCTCGGCCACGCACTGGGGCAGGCGGTACGTGCGCACAAGACCGGGGCTGTCGAGCTACCCGAGGTGACCCCGAAGACGGTTTCGGCGGTGTCACAGGCGCTCACGGCGGGGACCTATCGGTACGTCGAGTACAAGAGCGACAAAAGGCGCGCGGCTCAGTTGTCGACCGTGACGATTCTCAATGCGCCCAAAGGCAAGAAAGGCCTCACGGCGGCTGTCAGGGCCGGAAACTCGCTCGCGCAGAGCATCAACTTTGCTCGGGATCTCGTCAACCGGCCGCCCAACGACCTCAACCCGGTGACGCTCGCGCGGGCAGCGGTCAACGAGTCGCGCAAGCTCGGCCTCACCTGCAGCGTCTGGAACAAGGCGCGCATCAAGAAAGAAGGGATGAACCTTCTCCTGGCGGTCAACGCCGGAAGCGCGATCGAGCCCCGGGTGATCCACGTCACGTACAAGCCCACCAACGCGAAGAAGAAGGTCGCTTTCGTCGGAAAAGGCCTCACCTTCGACGCGGGCGGGCTCTGCATCAAACCGGCCGGGTCCATGATCACCATGAAGTGCGACATGGCGGGTGCTGCGACGACGCTCGGCATCGTGTTCGCGGCGGCGCGGCTCAAACTGCCGGTCGAGGTGCACGCCATCGTCGGTTCGACGGAGAACATGACCGGTGCCGCTGCGTACCGCCCCGGTGATGTCTACTCGTCTCTCCAGGGAAAAACCGTCGAGGTGATCAACACCGACGCCGAAGGCCGCCTCGTCCTCGCGGATGTCCTGACGTGGACCGCGCGCAAGCTCAAGCCCGAGCTCATCATCGATCACGCGACACTTACAGGGGCATGCATGGTCGCGCTCGGGCAGTGGCGAGCTGCCCTCTACAGCCGCAACGACGACTTGGCCAAGCGCTATCTCGCGGCTTCCGAAGAGGTCGGCGAGGCGTTCTGGCGTATGCCGCTCGACGCGGACCTCAAGGCCACCCTCAAGAGCCCCATCGCGGACCTCAAGCACGTTGGAGGTCGCCTCGGCGGTTCGATCACCGCGGCGCTCTTTCTCGAGGAGTTCACCGAGGAGATGAAGTGGATGCACCTCGACATCGCGGGGCCCGCATTCCTCGAGCGCGCGCACGGACGCATGCCCAAAGGCGGCACGGGCTTCGGTGTCGCTACCGGCGTCCGCTTTCTCGAGTCGCTCTAGAGCCTGTAGGGGAACTTCACTTTGAAGGACGACTGCTTGAAGCGTGGCACACGTGCCCGCTTGACGGCCTTCTCGATGCATGACCCCGTTGGGGTGCCCTTGAAGGGGCCGCTGCCGACCTTGGCGCGCGAGACACGGCCCGTGCTGCCACTGAAGGTCACGTCGACCACGGCAGTTCCACCTTGTCCCTGATTGCAGGCTTTGACCCCGCCGCTGACGCCCTGAAGCGCCGTCTTGACGTCCGCCCGCGAGGGCGAGTCAGCAAGACTCGAGCCGCCGCCGCTCGGCTTGGCGCTGGCTTGTTTCTTCGCGGGACTCGACGAACCGCCCACGACCTCGTCCATGAGCGCGTCGAGGTTGCCGCTTCGCTTCTTCGCGGGCGCAGGTTCCGGACTTGCAGCCGGCGCAGCAGCGGCGGCCTTGGTGCGACGCCGCTTGGGTCGTGAGCTCGCGCGCTCTCGTCGGGCCGGCCGGGCCGTGGCCTCCGCAGGCTCGTCGAAGTCCGGGGCTTCGAGCGGCTCTTCCGCAGGTTCTTCGAAGGCGGCGGCCACCGGCTCTTCGGCGGCGGCCACAGGTTGCGGGGCCTTCTCCGGCTGGGCGACAGGCGCAGCGGCCGGCACCGCCGGTTCCGGCGTCGCGGCCGGCTCGGCGATCTCGAGCGGTTCGTCCGACGAGTTCTTCATGAACATGCCGAACCCGAATCCGAGGCCGATCACGGCGATGAA
Organism: Myxococcota bacterium; assembly: GCA_039028875.1. Lineage (GTDB taxonomy): Bacteria > Myxococcota_A > Polyangia > Polyangiales > Houyiibacteriaceae > SG8-38. The sequence goes on from JBCCHE010000033.1 coordinate 42,837, forward strand.
CGCGAGTCCGAGCCCTGCGATCTTGATCCAGCGGTTGTTGTCGGTCGTCTCCGCAGGCGCCGGGCCAAGGAGTGGTCCGCCCAGGACCGGGCCTCCGGCGGTCGTCCCGATCGCGAGCAGGTCATCGACCGCTTGAGAAGGGGCCTGTTGCGTCCCGGGAGTGGTCGACTTCGCCAAGGCGCGAATGTCGATCAGACCGGAGCCTTCCCCCGCCGCCTGGGGTCCCGGGCTTGCTTGTTGGGCCGGCGCCGGCTCTTGTGCCGACTCGGCGGGCGAGCCGCCCCGCGAGGCGAGTTGCTGGAGGTTGCTCAGCGAGAACAAGACCGAGTTCTCGTTGCGTTGCCCGGTCATGCGGGCGGGCTCTGCGCCGACACCAGCGACCCCCAGGCCGCCAAGACTGGCGCCCGCGGGCTCCGGCTCGTCGGTTGAGGCGTTCGTGGATGGGTCGGCTGCGAACGGCGACTGTTGGGCAGGCTCGGGGTCCCCGCCAAGGCCGCCGAAGACGCCGTCGTTCGTGTCGGTCTCGCCCGTGGGCTCGCGTCCGTTGTCGCCGAAGAGATCGCCGCCCGTCCCGAAGGGCGCGGAGGAGTCCGTCTCGATCTTCGCGGTTTCGTTCTTGCGAGCGGAGCCAACGCCGCCGAGGAGCTGCACCAGTTCAGGCACATCGCTCGCCACCTTCCAATCGTCGAACCCCTCTTTCCAAACGTACGAGTCGAGTCCGACGCTCCCCTTGGCGAATAGCTGACTCAGCTCGATCGGAGGCAGAGGCCCGCGTTGTTCACCGTCAACCACGATGTACCAGCCACTGTCGGCGGCCGCTTCCTGGGCCTGTCCGGCCCCCTCGAGCGCGTGGGCTCCGGTTTGGTCTCCACGCACCTCAAGAACCGATGAGCACTTCTTGCATCGGATCTTGAAGATCTTCCCCGCCACCTTCTCGTCGGCGATGGAGTATTTCGCGCCGCAACTATCGCAAACGATCTTCATCTGTCGCCCCCGTCTCCTCCCGGGGCCTGCTCAGTGGCCGCCCGGATCGAAGATTCCCCTTTAGGACCGGGATCATAGCCGTCCCGTCGTACCCTGAGCAAGAAGTCCACGAATCATCTCCCCGCGTGCTTGGACCCGGGACCCGGCATCGGCTTGGGTTCTTTTTTGGGACTGGCGTCAGTTGACCACCACGAGCTCGGCCCCGTCGTGGCCGCAGAAGCTGTGGGCGGAGGTATGTCGCTGGCCGCATTCCGGGCAAATCTTCTTGGAGTCGCGAGGCGGCGGGGGCCTCGTGGAACTCGAGGCCCCATAAAGCCCGTAGGGCACCAGCTCATCGGCGTCATCGGGGCAGAAACTCGCGTCGTGGCCGTATCCACGCCGACACGTCGGGCAGATCATGCCTTGCGAAAACGGGCCCGACGCTGGGCCATCGATCAGGCTTGCCCCGTCCTTGACGCAGAATCGGGTTCGGGGCTCGTAGTCGGTGAGGCAGACCGGACAGCTCCGCACCACCGGTCCCTCTGGCGGCCGAGAGGCGCGCGGCGGCAGTGGTGGTGGTACACTGGTGGGACGCTCCGGGGAGGCGTCTTCAGGCACCAATTCGGCTTTCGGACGTCGGCGGCGTAGCAGTGCCAGCAGACCGCCGCAGAGCGCGGCGAGGACTGCCAGGGTCCCGAGCTCGAACACCATCTCCGAATTGTGCACAACCCGCGGCGCGCAGCCCACAAAAAAACCCGGGATGCATGCGCGTCCCGGGCTCTTTGTCACCTATTCGGTGAGAGGGTCAGAGTTTCTTAACCTCTTCAGTAAGTGTCGGTATGGCATCGAACAAGTCGGCGACCAAGAAGTAGTCGGCGACCTGCGCGATGGGCGCTTCCTTGTCCTTGTTGATGGCCACGATGGTCTTGCTGCCCTTCATGCCCGCCAAGTGTTGGATCGCGCCCGAGATGCCGATCGCCAAGTAGAGCTTCGGGGCGACAACCTTACCGGTCTGCCCGACCTGGAGCTCGGGCGACACGTACCCGGCATCACACGCCGCACGCGAGGCACCCATCGCCGCCCCAAGGGCATCGACCAGGGGCTCGATCACGTTGGTGAAGTTCTCGGCACTCTTGAGGGCGCGACCGCCCGAGACGACGACGTCGGCCTCGGTGAGATCGGGACGCTCGCTCTTGACGACCTCGACTCCGACAAACTCGACCTTGTCGGCGACGGGGTCTGCCGTGACCGAGACCTCCTCGACCGGGCTCGCACCACCACTTTCCGCCGCAGCATCGATCTCGGACTGGCGAACGGTGACGACCTGCTTGTCGGTCAGGATCTCGACCGTGCCAGACACGTTGCCAGCGTACATCGGACGGGTGTACGAGAGCTTGCCACCGTCCACGTGAACCGCGGAGATGTCCGACGCGACGCCCGCATTGAGCTTCGCGCCAACGCGCGGCATCAGGTCTTTGCCGTAGGCGCTCGCGCAGGCGACGACGACGTCGTAGCCCGCACCGACGGCGGCAACGGTGGCCGCGTACTTCTCGCAGACGTATCCGCCGGCCACTTCGGCCTTCAGGACCTTGCCTGCGCCAAACCCGGTGAGCTCGTCGGCCGATGGGCCTGAGCCCTCGCCGATCGAGAGAATGTCGAACGAACCGCCCGTGCCTTCGGCGATCTGCTTTGCGGCCGTGACCGCACAAAGAGTCGTCTTCCGCGCTTTGCCTTCGAGCAACTCTGCAACAACCAAAACTTTAGCCATCTGTCTTGTTCCTTTCCGTCCTTGGGCGGGTCAGATGACCTTGGCCGTGTTGTGGAGCTTGTCGACGAGATCCTCGACCGACTCGACGAAGGTGGTTTCACCGGAACGTGCCGGCGGAAGTTCGAACTTGGTGTAGTTCAGTGAGGGCGCTGGTGTGACCCCGAGATCCCCCATCGACGTGGCGTCGATAGGCTTCTTCTTGGCCTGCATGATGCCTTTGAGGGACGCGTACCGACCGCCGACCTCGAGCTTGGCGTACTGGTGGTCGGCCGGCGTCACACCGTTCTTGATCGACTCGGGATGCAGAATGCGGTCGGAGGTAGTGATCACCGCGGGGCCCGTCACTTTCACCGTCGCAACGCCGGTGTCGAGCTCTCGCTTGACGTCGAGCGTCTTGCCGTCATCCGATGTCTCGACGCGCATCGCGTAGTTCACGATCGGCCAGCCAAGGCTCTCCGCGAGCTGCGTACCAGCGACGTTGGAGTCGCCGTCCGCGGCCTGCTTTCCGAGCACAATGAGATCGGGGCTTTCCTTGTCCGCGACTGCCTTGAGCACCTGTGCCACGACGCTCGAGTCGAGGGTGGCGTCATCGGCCTCGACCAAGATGCCCCGCTCGGCACCCTTGGCGAGCCCTTCGCGGATGATCCGCTGGGTGTGCTCGTCATTGGGTCCGATCGAGACCAGAACAACCTCGCCGACGCGGGCGCTCTTCTCGGCGGCGTTCTCGGTCAGGCGGAGCGCTGCTTCGAGGCTCCAGTCGTCGAACGGATTCATCTTCCATTCGAGGCCCTCCGAAGTGACGGCGGTACCATCGCCACTCACCTTGAGCTTGCTTGCGTTGTCCGGGTCGGCAACGCGCTTGATGGGAACGAGGATCTTCACGCTTCCTCCTCAAATTGACGAGCCGTGCAGGCTCAGAAAAGGCTGAAAAACGCAGGCGATCTAGGCGCGATCCGCGCGACTGTCAAGGAGCACGACTCAATGCGTCATCGACGAAGGCACAAACCTCGTCGAGTCGACCGAGAACCGGGACCAATGGTGATAGCTGTGGGATCTCGTTTGGGTCCTGCAGATACGCGACAACCGGGCGTCCATAGCGAAGCGCGAGTGACACTTCGCTACTCGTACCGAACGCGCCCGCCATCGCGATAACGATATCGGCTGTGAGGATGTTGATGTGGTTGCGGGACCGCAAGTCGGTCCCGTCGGTCCCGCTCAATGGAAGGTGCGTTCGAATCGCGAGGTCGAGCCAGGGGTTGGGATAGCCGACCGGAGCCGTCGACGGATCGTCTTTCGACGCGGGCAGGATCCCGATGGCGATCCCCGATCGAGGCACCGTCTGTGAGAACCCCTCGGAAACCGCGTCCATGACGCCCTGGCCTCCGCCCGTGAGAAGGTGGACGCCGCGTTTTGCGAGCCATTGCCCGAGTTCTAGGCATCGGGGGCGGTCTCGGTTGGTTCCCGATCCCATCACCCCGACGATCGGAAGTGAGCCCTGGCTTCCACCTGCCACGTGTGAAATAGAAGCGCGCCATGAGCGTTGATGCAAGGCCGAAGCGATACGCGCTGGTGACCGGCGGGACGAGCGGCATCGGCCTCGCGACGGCTCGCGGGCTCGCGGACCATGGTTTCGAAGCGGTGGGTATCGTCGGCCGCAACGCTGCCCGACTCGAAGAAGCGGCCGAGAGCCTTCGGGACGCCGGCTCGCCCATCGAGACCTTCCAGTCCGATTTTTCGTCATTGGCGGATGTCGCCCGTTTCGCCCAAGACGTGCGGTCTCGTTTTTCGAGTTTGAGTGTGCTCGTCAACAACGCTGGCGTTTGGCATACGCGTCGTACGCTCAGCCAGGACGGGTACGAAGAGACGTTTGCTGTCAATCACCTGGCGCATTTCATGCTGACCCGCGAGCTCGAAGAGCTCTTGGTGGCGGGCGCCCCCTCGCGTGTCTTGACGGTGTCGTCAACAATGCACCGTCGGCCCAAACGCCTCAACTGGGACGACTTGATGTTCGAGAAGCGTTGGAACGGGTTTTCGGCGTATGCGCACTCCAAGTTCGCGAACGTTGTTTTCGCGAACGAGCTTGCAAGGCGATGGCGTGATCGAGGCGTCGTCTCGAACTCGCTCAACCCGGGAAACGTCCGAAGCCGCATCACGCGCAACAACTCGATCCTGAACCTTCTTCACCGCTCGCCCCTTGCGCGAATCATCGTGCTCACAGAAGAGCAAGGCGCCAAGACTTCGGTCCATGTGGCGACCGCGCCCGAGCTCGAGGCCGTCACCGGTCGCTACTTCGAGAAGTGCGCCGAAGCGAAGGTGAACGCAGCTTGTCTCGACGAGGATGCGGGACGACGGCTGTGGGAAGTCAGCGAGCGACTGGTCGAAGAAGCGGTCTCCGCGGGCAAGTGACGTCACGGCAACATTCGCCCAGATCGCGTCAAATTGAGGGTGCCTCCTGCTGGTCGACCATGCGTTGCTGGGTTAGCGTTGCGCCCCATGCGTTTGGCTCCGCTCTTGTTCCTCTTCTTCGCGTCGTTGTTGACGATGGGCGCGATCGGTTGTGGCGGTCAGGACGCCGGCCGGATCGACGAGGCGTGTCGGTCGAACGCGGACTGCGAAGCTTCTGAGTTTTGCGCCACCAACATCTGCAACGATGGGCTCGGTGCCTGCACGCCGCGCCCCGAGAGCTGCGATGAAGTGCCCGTCAGCCTCGTGTGCGGATGCGACGGTCGGACCTACGACAACGTCTGCCTCGCCGAACAAGCGGGCGAACGTCTCGCCAACGAAGGCGCGTGTTTTTGCGCCGACAACACCGAATGCGTCGACGATCAGTTTTGCGAGCTCACCGACAGCTGCTCGAACCGCGGCACTTGCCTCCCGAGGCCACCGATGTGCGAACCAGACCCCGAGGACGTCTGTGGGTGCGATGGCGTTGACTACGGAAACGCCTGCCTCGCGGCGCAGTCGGGTGCCCGGGTCTCGGCTCTCGGTCCCTGCGAGTGCGAGACCAACGACGACTGTGAGGCCAACGAGTATTGCGATGCCATCACTTGCGATGGCCCTGGGGGATGCTCGCCCCGGCCGACCACCTGCCCCGGCGAAGGCCCCGAAGTCACCGGGTGCGATGGCGTCGTCTACCCGAGCGCGTGCGATGCGGCGCTCGCCGGCGTCCGGGTCCGGCCCTAGCGCGTCGGCTGGAGCGTGGGCGGCGCTCAGCCGCCGCCAGGCTCACGGAGCCCGTCGAGGAAGAGCGAGGCGCAGTGGCCGGCCGATCTCCGAAGCGCGGCCGGGTCGGCGTCGCCGAGGGCCCACGTCAGCAGGATCGCATCGAGCGCGCCGAAGAGGGCGCGCGCCGCCACCCGCGGGCTGTGGCTCTTGCGAAAGGCGCCCTGTTCTTGGCCCTCCTCGATCACCCCGGCCAAGACGTCGATGTACTCCATGAACAGGGGCGCCCCATACTGCTTCAGCAGCTTTGACGATTGACGCAGGTTGACCGTGATGACTTCTGCGAGGTCTCTTTGGTCCTCGAGAAGGCCGAGTTGCATTTCGATGATGCGCTTGATCCTCCGCTCGACCGGGTCATCTGACGCGGCGACGCCGCGGATGATCTCGAGCAGCCGCGTGATCCCATCCTCGAAGATCGAGATCAAGACGTCGTCCTTGTTCTTGAAGTAGAGGTAGATCGTGCCATCCGCGACCCCTGCCGCCTTGGCGATCTCACTGACACGCGTCGCGTAGAAGCCGTTCTTGGCGAACACCTTGATCGCCGCCCTGAGAATTCGCTCCCGTTTGTCCGGAGCCGCGCCCTTGGGCTTCACCGCTGAATGAACCGCCATTCAGTTTTGGCTACCACAACCCGACCGGGGGCGTCAATCATCGCTCCATCAACCGATCCGCTCTTCCCCGCGGAGAAGACGCACGATGTTTCCCGCATGCCGCAAGACCACCAATGCCCAGAGGCCCGATGCAAGAAGGACCGGCCATGGGCGACCATCGATGGCGACGGTCAGCACGGCGCCCATCGTCGCGGCCGCCAGCGACCCGACGCTCGCGAGTCGGCTCCAACGCTTCGCGATAACGAACGTCGCCAGCGTGACGAGGCCGATCGGCGGAAGTGCGCCCAACAGGACGCCGCCCGAAGTGGCGGCGCCCTTGCCGCCTCGAAACCCGTGCCAGATCGGGAAGACGTGGCCCACCGCGGCCGCGAGCCCGACACCCGTGATCCACGGCCACGGCAAATCCAATCCGAACCGGGCCACCGCGGCAGGCACGAACCCTTTGGCGATGTCGACAAGCATCACCACCCGGCCGGTCGGTTTCCCGAGAGCGCGGCCGACGTTGGTCGCACCAAGGTTGCCGCTGCCGACGCTGCGGAGGTCGACGCCGCGACGCTTGGCAGCGAGCAATGCGAACGACACCGACCCGAGCAAGTATGCTCCGATCATCAACCAGGGTCCGGTCATGTCCCGAGGATACGCATCGACCGCCCGACATGGTCGCAACTTTTTTGCGCCCCTCTGCCCGGCCCCTTACGGTCGACGAGACCATGCTGTTCAATGCCCACCGTGAGTCCTTCGTTCCGGTGGCGCTGTACGCGGAGCTCGTTGCGGACGGCGAGATGCTTCCGGCATTCGTGACCAGTATCGGAGAGCATGGGATGCACCTCGACTCCCTCGCGATCCTCGGGAACCGCACCACCGATCGCCTTCAGATTCAACTCACCCTCCCGGGCGAGCCCGATCCGCTTTGGATTGGCGCAGAGGTGATCCGCGACCGCCACGGGCTGTTGTTCAACGATACGGCCGTACGTTTCCTCTGTATGGCGAACTCTCATTGGCGCGCCCTTCGCCGGTGGGTTCGTGTTCGCGAGCTCATGATGACGGCGCGGCCCCTGGGCGCGCACGACGCGGCTTGAGTACACTACGGGAATGCGGGCTCCGCTTCTCGTGGCCGTCGTATGCGCCCTGATGACCGCGTGCGCGGCTCGGCAGTCGACCTCATCGATCGCGCCTGATCTCGATCGCGACGAGAACGCCGCCCGTCTTGCGTTCGGTGGCGCGCTCGCACGCCTCCACGCCCGAGCGTGCGACGCTGCGGTTGAGGGTTTCGACCGATTGGTCGTCGAGTTCCCGGAGAGCCGATACGTCTCTGCGTCTCTCTACAACGCGGGGCTCTGCCTCCAGCGCATGTCGCGCTGGGGTGACGCGGTCGATCGTTACGAGCATCTCCTCGCACTGAGACCGGGCTCTCACGATACCAAGCACGCGCGATTTCAACTCGCGTTTTTGTACATCGAGACGAAGCGCTACGACGACGCCCTCGAGGTTGCCGAACGCCTCGAAGGTCAACCTGGCCTCACTTCGGACGAGCGCTCCGAGATCATGGCGCGTCGCGCCGAGGCGCTTCTTGGCACTGGCGCGATCGAAGACGCGGCCCGGGCGGCAGAGGATGCCCTCGTCTTCTTCCGGACGCGGTCCGACCGAGACCGTGTGCGCGATCCCTTCTTCGCAGCGTCGGCGAGTTACACGTACGCCGAGAGCATCCGACTGCGCTCCGAGGCGATCCAAGTCCCTGCAGCAGAGGTGGAAGCCCAGCATGCCGTGCTCGAGACGCGCGCGGCACTTCTCCTCCAGGCCCAGCGCGCGTACTTCGACACCATGCGCTACCGCGACGCGTACTGGGCTTCGGCGGCGGGCTATCGAATCGGAGCGATGTACGACCGTTTTTGGGATGCTGTGATCGAGGCTCCCGTCCCGCCGCCAACGCGAACTTTGAGCGCGGAGGAACGGACGATCTACGACCTCCAGTATCGAAGACGGCTTGCCGAGCTCGCGCAGCCGTTGGTCCGTCACGCGATTCGGTACTGGGAGCTCACGCTCAGCATGGTGGCGCGCACCGGGGTCGATTCGGAGTGGACCACGCGAATCGAGGCTGACCTCGAGCGCGTCAGAGCGAGGCTCGTGCCGCTCGCCCAACGTCCGGTCGCGCCTCAGCGAGGCGGCGCGGCCACGAAGCAGTCCGGGTAGCGGGCGGTCCAGCGCGAGAGCACATGCCGGTGCAACGTTGGGACCGTCTCGTTTTGCCGGAGGAAGGCGACGACGATTGGACACGGCGCGTCTGGGTAGAGCGCCGCTGGGAGCGCCACGAACCGCTCGGCGGCGGGCATCGTTTCCAGACTTCGGACGCGGGTCCAGTCCACCGGTGCCGGAAACTCGTTGACCAGGTACACCGCCAGGAGTCGGTGAAACGCGGCGCCATCGAGTTCGCCGCGCGCAATCAGTGCATTGGAGAGGTTGTACTGGTGGCGCATCGCTTTCGGCTCGACCTCCACGCCATGGGTCCACAGCGCTTCGTTGCTCACCCATGCGCGTCGGGCTGGAACGCTGACGAGGAGGGCGCTCAGCACCAACCCGGCGAATGCGAGTCGCCGGACGCGCACGTGCTTCACCACCTGGAAGAGGCAAGAGCTGACGATCATCGCCGCGCCGAGGGTCGCCGGGTAGAGGAGCCTTTCGGCGAGATCGGTGATCAATCGAATGAACCAGTGCGACTGAAGGAGGGCAGGGGCGTACAGGAAGGAGAGGGCGGCGATCCAATCGGCGCGACGGTGCGTCACGGCCCAAGAGCCTCCGGCCAAACCAACCGCCAGCAACACCGCACCGACCAAGGCCATCGGCCACAGGGTGGCCTCCGACGGGTCAATCGCGGCGTACCCGTGACTCGGCGAGAGCCGGTGCGGCCAAACGCTCATCGTCAAGGATTGACCGATGTTGAAAAGTCCGAGCAGCAAGCGCTCTTGCCCGTCGACGTAGTGCCCCAAGGTGTTGCCCCACATGTGGACGGTGGCCCGTCGCGGGAGTGCGAGCTGCAGCGCGACGATGCCGATCGCCGCGACCGCCACGGGGATCGACGCAGACAACTTCGCACGACCGGGGCCTCGCTGGATCGCGAACAAGAGGATCACCAAGGGAGCGAAGAGGGTCGCCGACTCTTTGACGAGGGCGGCGAGAAGCAACAACGCGGCGGCGAGGAAGCCTTTCGCGAGGGTCGGCGGTTTGAGTGCGACCAGGCAGCTGACGAGCACCAGACAGAACGAAAAGATGTCGGCCTGGGCGACGAGTGCACCGACCGCCTCGCTATTGAGCGGGTGGACGGCGAAAAGCGAACCGACCGCGATCGCCCAGGGCTCCGACACGCGGAGGCGCCACGCGAAGGTCGTCGCGAGCGCGGTGCACAAGACGTGCAGCAGTGCGCTGAGCAAATGAAACGGCAGCGGCGTGTTCGGGAACGCGCCCCAAACGCTCGACCAGATCATCGGCATGACCGGACGCCAGGAGTTGACCCCATCGGCCGCCGGACGCCCCCAATAGTCGCGAACGAAAGCTTCCCACATCGGCGCTTCACCTCGCACGATCGGACTATCACGGATCGCGTGGGCATCGTCGTACACGAACCCTGCGTCGACCGTGCACAGGCCGACGATCGCGGCGAGCAAGAGTGGGGCGAACCACCGCACCTGACGAAGTGTCGGCGAACGGTGGATCGCAGGCCAGTTTCTCCCCGGGCCTGGGCGACCCGCAGGACGCATGAAACGCGCGCGACCCGCCGTCTCCTGGCCTTCGGCCCCGCGATTCCCTTGACTCGGCCGGGGTCGGCTCGTACTAACAGCCGCCCCGCGAAGGTGGGTGGCGGCCCTGGCTGTCGCGTGCCCTTGGGGGACATGGCGCCCACGGGCTCCATGCTGGCGTAGCTCAATTGGTAGAGCACCGGTTTTGTAAACCGGCGGTTATGAGTTCAAGTCTCATCGCCAGCTCTACTTGATAACCGAATCCTGGAGGGTTGCCCGAGCGGTCAAAGGGAGCAGACTGTAAATCTGCCGGCTTATGCCTACGGTGGTTCGAACCCACCACCCTCCACCGAGAGCACAAGAACAACAGAAAGCAAGACACGCGGGTGTAGCTCAGTTGGTAGAGCCTCAGTTTTCCAAACTGAATGTCGCCGGTTCGAGCCCGGTCGCCCGCTCCGAGAGACAGTGTGGGGGTGGAACTACTTGGTTGGTCGGCGCACGTTCGCAAGCCCCACGAAACCGCGCAGAACCAAGTCGGAGAGCTCTTTGGCCGCTTCGTCTGCGGACGGGCGTGACGAGTTGCTCAACCAGTGCTGCGCCGCGAAGATGAACGTTCCAACCATCGCATGCCCGATGAAGGTCCCGTCGACCTCGGCGTCCGAACCGCCGAGCTCCTCACGGACGCCGTAGGCCAACGCCGAGTAGAACGCTGTGCGGAGTTCGGACAATCGGTCTTGCCCTTGCCATGCGATCGGCGCGTGACTCAGCAGCGCCCCGAAGCCGTGCGGACGTTCTGCGAGGTACGCGAAGAGAGACTGCGACATCTTCGCGATGTCCTCCGCAACGTTGGCGGTCACTGCAGCGTCTCGCATTCGCGTTGCGATGATGCGCATCTCACGCTCCGCGATGGCGTCGAAGAACGCCTGCTTGTTCTCGAAGTAGTGATAGACCACGCGCTTCGTGACGCCGGCGGCGAGGGCAACTTCGTCGAGATTCGTCGCGGCCATGCCCTTTTTCGCAAATACCTCGAGACCGACATCGAGGAGCTGGGCCCTTCGCACCTCGGGCTTGAGGCGTGTTCGCTTTTTCTGCCGCTCAACCATCCTGAACCGTGGGACACCCTAGTGGAGTCGCGAGCATCCGTCTGCTTCCGCCCGCTGGTGATTGGGCCTTGCCTCCACTATGAACGCTGTAGTACATAGTGACGATGTTTGTCCGAAACTATAGGAAATTAGCACTTTTTGGTCTTCTCCCGGCACTTGGCCTGCCAGCGTCGGGATGCGGCGACAATGCCGCTTCGGCGTGTCCCGACACCGTCCCGCAGCAAGCCGAGGTCACCAACCAGACCGTTCAGGCAGCCGATGGCACCGAACTCGTCTTCAGCGTCTTTCGACCGCCCGGAGTCTGCGAGGCCATGCCAGCCCCGCTGATCTTCTGGAACCACGGCTATCCAGAGGCGCGCACCCAATCGATCGAGGATGCCCAACCCTACCTGGATCGCGGCTATGCGTTCGTGTCGCTCGACCAGCGTGGGATCCTCGGCGAATCCGGCGGTTTCACAAGCGGCGCACCGCGCCCCGGCATTGAGAACATGGACGCTAGCTTGGTACTCGACTGGATCCACGACGAGCTCGACTGGGTGCAGAAAGACCCCGACACGGGCGTGGACAAAGACCTGGTCGTTGGGACGTTTGGCAACGGCGGCGGCGGCTCGATGTCTCTGCTCCTGGCGGCGTTCGACGCACGGATCGATGCCGTGATGCCGTACGTCTCACCCTCTTCGGCGATCGAAGACGTATTCGGTCCGAACAACGCACCCCGCGCCTCTATCGCAAGCCTGTTCCTAGAGCTTTCGGCCACATTGGGGGTTCGCTTCGATCCCGACCTCGTCGACAACATCGAGGTCGCAGCCGATACGCTGGTCGTCGATGACGAGCTTCGCGCCGTTTGGGAATCTTCCGACGTCGCCACGTACGGGTCCATGATCGACGTGCCTGCGATGTTCGTACAGCCAATCCCCGACCAGATTGCCGGCTCCCTTCGGGCGGCCGAAGTCAACTACGGCGCGATCAGCACGCCGACCGAGCAGAAATGGTTGGTGGGCATGAACGCGCCGTTCCTCGACCTCGGCGACACCCGGGGCTTCGGAGTCGGCGCGCCCAGTCGCGAACGCCCGAACCAATGCGCGGACATCTTTACGCCTGGTTTCGCACAGAGTGGTCTCGGCCGCTTTCTCGATGGCGAGCTGGTGTTTCTTTTCCTCGATGCCTACGTGGCCCGGGATCCCGATGCGCGCGCACGGATGGAGGAAGTCCCTCGTGTCCTCTTGCCGATCGAACAGGAGGGGTGCGTTCGCGCCGACGGGTGGCCCGTCGCGACGGAACAGCGGGAGTTCGAGTTCTCGACGATCGACATTCCTCAAGACGCGCCAGGGCTCGAGCTTCCCCTCTTCACCGCGACCGAGCCGACGTTGATCGCGGGCACGATGACGCTTGGGGCAGACATTCCGCAAGGCCAAGACGAACTGTTCCTCGCGTCACTCCTCATCGTGTCAGGGGATTCAGCCTACGTTGCCAACGACATGGTGTTCGGATCGCAGACCGGACCGTTCGCCGGGACGCGAATCGACATTCGTCTTGGCACGGTCGTGACGCTCCTCCAGCCAGGCGACGAAGCGCGGTTGCTCGTCGAGGGCGAACAGTTCCTCTACGCGCGAGCCGGCGGTGAGATCTTCGAACCGGCCGCGATTTCCAACGTCGTCCTTCGTCTTCCGATCGCCGACACAGCGCTCATCGGGAACGCCGAAGCGATCGCGGCTGCGCGCGTTGAGGCTTCCACCGAGTCGACGGCCCCCTAGGGTAGGTCTACGACGATGACGCAACTTCCTTCGCATCGGGGAGGCACCGCAGCGATAGTGGTCGAGTCGCCAGCTTGGGACAGCTGCCACCAGCTCGACCTGATCGGTATCGTCTCCCGCAACCTTGGACGAGAACCGATTGAGCGCTCATGCGTCTCGACCCCGTCCCACCGCCGAATCCAAGCCCGCGTCTGGATCGCACGACGGCCAATCGTTTTCGCCCATCCGCTGGTCAACCTGCTTCGAGATGCTATCTAGCCGGCCGGTCGGATCCTGGCGGCATCTCCGTTAGAATCGGATCGGGTGTGCCCAGGTAGCTCAGTGGTAGAGCACCCCCTTGGTAAGGGGGAGGTCGTGAGTTCAAGTCTCATCCTGGGCTCCGCGCGCGACGGGGGAAGCGCTCGCGTGCCGCTTTTCACCTGGCTTGACACCTCCCCTGGGCGGACGTAAACAGCCGAACTCGGCCCAAGGACACTACGCTATTCGTGCGTCCTGAGGTCGATCTGGGGAGGTTCGCCGCTCGGGTGTTCTCCCCCGAAACACAAGCTCAACCGTAAACGAGAGAACCATGGCGAAAGAAAAGTTTGTCCGAGACAAGCCACACATGAACGTAGGGACGATTGGTCACATCGACCACGGCAAGACGACGCTGACGGCCGCGATCATGAAAGTGATGAGCGACAAGCACGGCGGCGA
>JBCCHE010000034.1:0-56089 GCA_039028875.1 Myxococcota bacterium
CCCGGCAGGAATCTCGTAGTCGACGGGCCGCAGGATCTCCGTGCGTACGCCGTTCGCCTCGAAGATTCGTTGCGAGACCTTGAGAAGCCCCTCCGTGTGAGAGAGTTTGGGGGACCTCGTGAGGGTACAGTTGAGCATCAGTACGGAGAGGTCGTCGTACTGTGCGGGAGGGTTCGAACGTTGCTCGTTGGTGATGCGGTCCAGCTGGTCGGTCATGACGATACTTCCCTCTTTGGCGCGTTCTTGAGTGTGATCGGCCCGACCTCTTTGGGACATCTCGTACTCTACCGCAAGGGGTCTGCGACGACCTAGCCCCGCCCAACTCGTAGTACCGCGACGACGATCATCAACGAGGAAAGGTTCGCGATCACGAATCCCCATCCGACCGACCGAAGTTGATGGGCCGTGGGTTGCGCAATCGACACGCCGGCGACCACCAGTGCGACGGGCGCGATCCCGAGGCTGATCCACCCAGCGCCCCTGGTTCCGAACAGCACGGCGGCGCCGGCCACGACGACGCCAAGGCTCAGCCCGATGAGCCACGCGCGCATCGAACGTGCGCGTCGAAGCTCCAGTTCTTCCTTCGCGCGCGTCTGGTAAACGACGAGCTGAACCGCCGCCGTCGCGAGAAGCGCAGCGATGAGCCAGACCGCGGTAAGCGTTAGAGCGACAGTCACGCTGAGTCCGGCGGTCAATCCGAGCGGTAGGGCGACAGACGACAAGGCGGCCGCCGCAAGCGTCTCCCCGAAGCGGCTTCGTTCGCGACCTTGGATGGCCACCCACGCCACGCCTGCGCCGAGCAGGAGAGGAAGCGCCACCGCGACCCGCGCACGCGGCGGCGCCCACCACAAACCTGCACCGCCCGCGGTGAGCGCCACGACGGCGAACACGCCGAGCATCCGCTTTGCGCGTTCCCCATGGTCCCGTCGCATCCGGTTTCCGCGTGCACCGAATACAACCAGCAGTGGCTCATTGGCCAAGAAGCAAGCGACCGCACCCAACGCCATCATCCATGTCGCCCGGGTTGGTGAACCGCCCGCAAACACAGAGACCATCGGAAACAAGAGCTCGGCATACGCGCCATGCTCGCGGGGAATCATCCGTTGGCCAGGTTTCCGCGACGAACTCCGAACGACCATCACGGAAACCCCGTCGACTCAGTCTCGCGCTGCGCTGCCTTCACGATTTGGGCTTCGGGGCTTTCTCGCAACCAGCGTCACCGCACACAAGACGTCTCGATGTAGATGAAAGACCCGGCGCATCGCGAGGACTCGCCGGCGGGCGGTTGGCGTTCGAAGGACGTTGAAGAGGATACGGGCGACCCCGCCGGGTCCCTCGTCCTGAATGAGACGCCTGGGCTCGAGGAGGTGCATGGGCGCTGTGGACTCGAATTCGACCTTGAAGCCCTCCGCCGTCAGGACGTCCCGCCATTCGGACAACGTGAGCGGCCGCGCCCCAACCCGAATCGCCTCGGAAAGATCACGCTTGACCTCATCCTTGAGCGCATCGGGTGTCTCGTCCGGCGTCAGTCCCAGCTCGTGTATCCCGTAGCGCCCACCTGGTTCGAGGACCCGAAACGCTTCGCGAACGATCGCCCTTTTTTGTGTCGCGGTCTGCATCGTCAACATCGCTTCCCCGTACACGGCTGTCGCGATTCTGTCGGCGAGGCCGATATCGGCGGCGCTTCCCGTGAGGCAGCGGTACTCGGGTTTGGTGAGAAGCCGCTTTACGTTTTTGGCGGCCGCTTCGTCGCGTTCGATCCCGGTGTACGAGGCAGGCTGTCTGTCGAGCGTGAGTCGTGTCGTGGCCCCAAGACCAGGTGCAAGCTCGACGACGTGATCCTCGGGTCCGATGTCGAGCGCTCTCAACATCTCACGGGTCAGTTCGATGCCGCCTGGGCGGAGAACTCGCTTTCCCATTCGTGCGAGCAACCAGTGACCTGGCATCTTGGCGAGGTCGAGCTCTGCGCCTGGAACCGGGCTGGCTTTTCGAGAACTCGCAACCATGAGACCTCCAAACGGGCGTCGAACGAGCCTGTTCGCGTGGCAAGGTTGGTTCTCACCCACCCCGACGTCAAGCACATCAGAGCCCGGACAAGTGACAGTCCGCGGCGCAAACACTGCACCTTGGAAGATCGTTGCGGAGTCGAACAACCGCCTCGCTCCGAAGCGTCCGCTGCGCAAACGTTGCACACTCAAAAGCTTGACTGTGAACACGCGTGACAACAACCTCGCTCAAAGAGGAGGCGACGTGCGCGTGAGCTGCTACTCGGACTTGAACGCTGAGGTTGTCGTCGCTGACGACAGCACAGTCAGCAAGACCCTCCATCAAGACGAACGGATCAAGGTCGTGCTGTTTGGCTTTGCCGCGGGCCAGGAGTTGTCGGAGCACACGGCGTCCGTGCCGGCCATCGTTCACGTTTTGGAAGGCACGGCTCGTTTGACGCTGGGCGGCGAGGTCATGAGTACGCAAGCCGGTTCATGGGTTCACATGCCTGCGAACTTGCCCCACAGCGTCCTCGCGAGGACACCAGTCAAAATGTTGCTCACCCTCCTCAGGGACGCCTAGCGGCTACGCCCAGGTAGCGGCGCCGAACGAGTTCGGGTTCGCAGGCGCGGTAATCGCCCAAGGACTCATTCCGATCCCGCCTTTCCAACCGTGCCCGTCGCGCACCGCCTTTTGGTTCTCGTCTCCGGCCGATTGGTACGCAAGCGGCTCACCCGCGACCAGCGTTAGACGACGCGCGGGACTCTCGGTACACCGATCGGTGTGTCGAGCGCTCCGCGGTCCCAACTACCTAGCCGCGCAGCAGCGTCGTAGGTGGATTGCAGGAACGCGAGAAGCGTGTGGTCTGGGTCCGCGGCGGTTCGAACGGCGTCATACGGGAGTAGGAACTCACCGAGGTCGGCGTTGAAGTACGCTTCGTCTGGCGCGACCGGTTGCTCGCCGAAGGCTTGGGGCATTGGGTAGGCGTACGAGTAGAAGGCTGGAAACCCGAGGCCGCCGCCGCCTGCCCAAAAACCTGCCGAGCTGACTTCGTGAGAGTAGGCCTCCCGCGTCACGTCGTCGGGCAGGCTCGGCACGCCACCTGGGTGCGGAGGGGCCTGGCGACCCGAAAACCGCGTCACCGCGAGGTCGAAGCTTCCCCAAAACAGGTGGACGGGGCTCACCTTGCCGAGGAAGCCCGTACGAAAGGATTGGAAGACCCTGTCAACCTGCAGCAGGGCTAGCCAAAAACGGTGGACGGCGTCCGCGTCGTACGCCCCAGGCGTGGTGTTGCGCTCGAAGGGGACCGGACCCGGGACCTCGTTGGGGGACCCGTCGAACGCAATCGCGACCCCTAGCTCCTTCGTCAGATCCACAAAGCTTGCATGGAACTCGGCGACCGACATCGGTTGAAGCGGGAGGCTTCGGCGCTCGCCGTCACTGGTCGTGCAGACGAGGGCATGATCGACAAAGTCGAAGAGAATCTGAACGCTCTTGTGCTTGCCGTGGATCACCGAAGTATCGAGGCCACGCGCGTTCAGATACGACGTCGCGTGCCACGAATGATTGAGCCACGGAGCGTGGGCGAGTCGAAACTTTCCCACAATTTGAAGCCACTGGTGCAGTGTCTCGCTCGTCTCTTTCCAGGGTTCAAAGGGGATGTCTGGCCATGGATCAGTCATGCTCGAACCTATTCCTTGAGTGCGATTCAGGAACCGTAGTAGAAACGCTCTTGTACCACCTTGCCGTCTCGCCATTGGCGCGCTGCGACTTGATGGTTCCGCATTCTCGTGCCGTCCTTGAACGTCACGTCGAAGATCCACTCCGAGTACGAGCGATCTCCCTGGGCTGCGCTCCCATGAAGGGAACCCTCGTGGAACTCGGCGACGTTTCCGAAGAAGTCTTCTTCGTATTTGCGGCATGCGTCCTTGCCTTCCCGGGGCGACTCGTTGTTCTCTTGCATGACAACATCGTCGGCGTAGAAGCGCTCGAACGCCTCCAGGGCTTGCCCGGCGACGATCATCTGATTCAACTCGTTCTCGAGATCCGCGATGGGGTTGGACATGGGGTTCCTTTCGGTGGGGGTGAAGTTCAGCTCCTTCCTTTCTCTAAAGCTTGCGTGGATAAGCGTCTATATGTGATAATTCAATAGATCATTGCATGGATGCAATTATTGAAGACTGGGGCCACCTACGCGACTTCTTGGCACTGACCCGTGATCGAACGCTGTCGAAGGCGGCGGAATCGATTCGTGTCGACCCCTCCACGATCTTCCGTCGCGTGCGGGCCCTCGAGGAGGCGCTCGGCACCACACTGTTCGAGCGCCGGGGCCGCGGCTACGTGCTGACCGCGACGGGCGAGAGCCTCGCCGTGCGCGCCTCTCAAATGGAAGCGCAGGTCCTCGCGATCGAGCGCGATATCGCCGGACGAGACCAGGCGCTAGACGGTGCGATTCGCGTCACCACGACCGACACGGTGGCGTTGCGACTTCTGGCTCCCCATTTTCGTCGTTTCCACGAGATCCATCCGTCGATTCGAGTGGATCTGTCGCTCGACGATCGGGTGTTCCGGCTTGGGCGCGGCGAGGCCGATGTGGCGATTCGCCCTGGTTCCCGCCCGACCGAGGACGACGTCGTCCCGCGCGAGGTCTCCCGTGTCACGAGCGCGTTCTACGCGTCGAAGGAGTACGTAAAGCGGGTCGGTCGTCCGCGGCGAAGGTCCGACCTCAAGGCGCATACGATGATCGATCTGGACGAATCTCTCGCGCATGTGCGGTATGCGACGTACATCCGGAAACTCGTGCCGCCTTCGAACGTGGTCTTCCGATGCTCGACCGTGTTGGGTGAAGTCATGGCCGTGGAGCAGGGGCTGGGGGTCTGTCTTCTGCCTTCGTTTGTCGTTGGTGACAGCGCCGACATCGTGCGTCTGTTCCCGCCCGAAAAGGAAGTCGAGAGCTCTCTGTGGCTGGTCGTCCACCGGGACCTCCGGCACATGGCGCGCGTCCGAGCGTTTGTCGACTTCATGACGGAGGCGCTGACCGCCCAACGTGACTTGCTTGAGGGGCGCCTTGGTTGAGTTGGACTACTCGAAGTCGCCCAAGACCTGCAGGGTCCCAGTCGTGCTGGCGACCGTCCGCACGCCGGCCTCACTCCCTCCGCCGATCGCGTAGATCCTTTCGCCGATCGTCACGGCGGCGAGGCCGTGACGAGCCTCGGGCAGAGGAGGGCCGCTCGTCCATGTGTCGGTCGCTGCGTCGTAAAGGTCGTGGAGGTCGAGCACGACGTCGTCACCGAGGAGCTCACCACCAACCACGTGCACCACGCCGCCGCTGGCCGCCGCTGCGTGCCCTCCGCGTCCGACCGGCAGTGGGGCTCGCGCCTCCCACGCGCCCGCGGCCACGTCGAACGCCTCGACCACATCGAGTTGCGAACTGCTCTCGTCGCGACCGCCAAAGACGTAGAGCCAGCCGTCGACAACGGCGACGGCCGTCGAGTGGCGTGGCGTGGGCAGGGACGGAAGGTCGACCCAGGTCGGAGCATCCCACCGCCGAAAAGCGCCGGTGGGGCCATCGTCGGTGTTCCCGCCGACGATGTGAACCGAACCATCGATGCAAGCCATCGCGTGCTCCCCGAGTGGTTCGGGAAGCGAAGTCACGGCATCCCACCCGTTGGCGCCGAGTCGCCAAAGCGTTGGGTCTTCGTCGCGTTCGAAGGTGAGGCTTGTGTAGCCTCCCGATGCATAGACTTCGCCTCCACAGCCAACCATTGCAACGTGGTGCAGGGCACGCGGCAGCGCCGGCGCCCGCGACCAGCCGTCGGTTGCCTCGTCGTAGACTTCGGCTTGGTCGGTCAATCCCAACTGCTGAATGCCCCCTGCCACGTAGATCTGCCCGTCACGAACCGCCGCCGCGATCTCCGATCGGTCGACCTCCATCGGTGCACGAAGCTCCCAAGAAGGTGAAGGGGTCTCGGCGGCGGGCTCATCAGACCCGCAGCCGATGAGCACGCATGCGATCGCAAGGACAGGTCCAAGCCGACGTTTCATGGTGCGGAGCGTCGCACAGCGAGCCGGGCTCGGCCAACGGCGCTGAGACGGACGGTCGCAAGGGCGCGGGCGTGGTAGTGTCCCCGCGTCGGGGACTGGGAAGCACCGGAGTGAACGCGTTTGTCATCACCGTTTTCGTGGCGGTCTATGTCGGAATGCTCCTCGGAGGGGTGCCAGGGCTGCGCGTCGATCGCACGGGCGTCGCCTTGATTGGCGCAATCGTGTTGCTTGCCGGGGGCGGAATCTCCGAGGAGGGGGCGCTCGATTCGCTCGATGTGCCGACGCTTGCACTCTTGTTCGGCTTGATGGTCCTGTCAGCGCAGCTCGAGCTGGGCGGGTTCTACCAAAAGGTCGCGAGTGACGTGGGGCAGATGGAAATCTCGCCATCGGCGCTCTTGTGTGTCGTGGTCGTGGTGACCGGCTTGTTGAGCGCCATCCTCACGAACGATGTCGTTTGTTTGGCTGTGGCACCGCTTCTCGCGAATACCTGCTTGCGAAGGGGACTCGACCCAGTCCCTTTTCTCCTGGGCTTGGCCTGTGCTGCGAACGTCGGGAGCGCTGCCACCATCATTGGCAACCCACAGAACATCTTGATCGGCGAGTCTCTCGATCTCTCGTTTGGAAGCTACCTGTCGCGCGCGCTTCCCATCACCTTGGTCAATCTTGCCCTTGTGTGGGGGATCATCGCCGGCCTTCAACGCGGCCGTTGGCACCAAGAGCCCCGCGAGACAAAGCCCGATGCGGTTTCGTTCGATCGATTTCAGACGGCCAAAGGGATCCTGGTGTTGGGGGTGCTTGTCGTTGGGTTCCTGTTCACCGACATTCCGCGCGAGATGCTTGCGATCTCGGGTGCAGCCGTCCTTCTCTTGAGCCGTCGGTTTCACTCTTCGAGAATCGTCAAGCTGGTCGACTGGCCGCTGATCGTCCTCTTCGTCAGCCTGTTCGTCATCAACGCTGCGTTTCAAGACGCTGGCGGCACCGACGCGCTGGTCTCGGGCCTCGACGACCGTGGCGTCCGCCTCGAGTCGCCAGGCGTCATGTTCATCGTCACGGCCGTGCTGAGCAACCTGGTTTCGAACGTACCGGCGGTGATGCTCATGCTGCCTCTTGCCAAGGGATCGGATCCTGGTCTCGTACTCGCACTGAGCAGTACGCTCGCGGGCAACCTTATCGTCGTCGGTAGCGTGGCGAACATCATCGTGATCGCGGCGGCTCAACAAGAGGGCGTTTCGATCAGTCCTTGGGCTCATGCGCGCGTGGGCGTGCCTGTGACACTGGCGACGCTGGCGATCGCAGCCCTGTTTCTGTTCGGTTGAACGTGCGACGGTACGAATTCGGTCCCCGGGCGGGGAAAACCGATAGCCGAATCGGGAGGGTTGGCGTTGACGCCTCGCGAAAATCGGGGCAACGCAGCCTTCATGATGCGTCGTCCAAACCGTGCGACTTGCGTGGTCGCCCTTTCATCGCTCTGGTTGCTCATCGGTGTCGGTTGCTCGGGAGCCGCCGACGGTGGGGAGGCGGCGGGCGGCTCCGTCGGTGGGTCGGGGGACCGCTACGTGGCAAGCACGCTCGTCTTCAGTCCAGCGGGCACGACGACCTTCGTCAGCATCCTGAACGACCTCAGTTCCGGATTCGACGTCAACTTGGACAACGCCAGAGAGATCTCGGGAAGCGGAGACGCGTGGGTCTTCGACTCGAAGCTGTTCATCTCTTCGGACGAGGGCCTCACAGTCGAGCGATTCAACGTCACGCCGCAAGGCGATTGGGAGTCGGAGGGGCGAATTAGTTTCGCATCCTACGGCCTCACGAGCGTAGCCTTCTGGAACAACGTGTTCATTGATTCCGGCAAGGCCTACATGGCGAATGGTAGCTTCGAGTACGTGATTTGGAACCCCACCGAGATGACCATTGAGCGGTCTGTCACCCTGCCTGCGTTCGAAGCTCCTCCGGACACCAACACGCGGTTGAGCTTCGCCGACCGCGCCGCTGTGATCCGCGATGGATTGCTTTACCACGTCGCGCATTGGGCGAGTCAGGACTTCTCGGTGTATGGGCCGACTTCCGCGATCATCGTCTTCGACCCCATGGCCGACGAGCTCGTCGAGGTGATCGAAGCGCCGTGCCCGGGGTTGGACGTTGGGACACAAGATGCCGACGGGAACCTCTACTTCAGCAACTGGGTGTTCAGCGTGGGGACGCACTTGCTGGCGGATGGTGCGGCCAATTGCGTGGTCCGTATTCCCGCTGGGGCGAGCGAAATCGACGCGACCTGGACCGCCGACTGGAGTGATCTAACTGGCGGCAACGAAGGCGGCGCCATGCGCTGGGTCTCCGGTACCACGGCGGCCTTCACCGTTTTTCGCGCCGACGAAGTCACCATCAACGGGCTGGAGGATCCCGAGGCCTACATCGCGGGCGAGAACTGGTCCCTGGATTTCCTGGATCTCGAGAGCAGAATGGTGACTCCCATCGAAGGGATTCCTCGCAACAGCGGGGCGTTCTACACGGCGCGAGTCGACGGTCGCAGCTTTGCCCTGGTCCCGGCGGCCGACTATGCAACCACGACCGTGTACGAGATCGCGCCCGACCAAGCCGCGGTCCGGGCCTACGACATCGATGGTTGGTCGTTTCGCTTATTCAAGTTGCCCTAGAACCCACATGCTACTTCTTGCCCAGGTCATCCGATGAAACATGCTCCCCCTTCACGTGCTCCTGGTTACTTGGTTTCTTGGCTGCTTGCCGGCAGTTTATTCTTGGGGGCATGCGGGTCTAGCGACGCGACGCCGCCGGACGACGGGGTTGGGCCCTCAAACGACGGTCCCCTTTACGTGCTGAGTGCGCGCATCACGACGGGCTCCGAGCTTGCCTCGTTCGCACTGATCGTCGATTCCCTCGAGGAGGGGACCGCGGTCGATTTCGGCACCTCGATCGAGATTGCGAACGGCGGCATCGTGGTCGGGCCTCCAGGCCAAGGGGTGATGTACGCGGTCGATGGCGCTACGCCGGAGCTGACCGAGTTTCGACTACAGCCAGATGGTTCGTTTGCCATGGGGGAGACCCTTTCCTTCCTGAACTTCTCCGTCACGACGGAGCGCGTCGCCCGGGGGAACTTCATTTTCCTCTCCGATACCAAGGTCTACTCCATCGATACGTTCGCTCAGCTCATCATCATCTGGGATCCCTCGGTGATGGCGATCACCGGCACCATCGATCTGAGCGAAATCGGAATCCCGGGAGAAGTCGCTCTCGTAGGGGACGGCGAGGTGATTCGGGATGGTGAAGTCGTGATCGCGATCGATTACCTCGGGCTTGGTCAGAACGGCCAAACCGGGTTCGCGTCGGAGTCCGTGCTTCTATTTCTCGATCCGAACACCGACACGATCACCCGAGTCCTGACCATCGAGAACTGCGGCTCAGTCGGGAGCTTGTTTCTCGATGACCGCGGAGACATTTACGGTGCCTCTTCGTTCGCTGGAATCACGACACGGGTCGTCGGTGACCGTGGCGGTCCCGAGTGCGTGTTTCGAATCCCTCGAGGCACCTATGATGTGGTCGACCAGGCGCTCCTTTCCGAACGGACGGGAGACCTGATTGCAGGTTCGATGTTCCGATCCCGCGACACCCTGGCGTACTTCCGGGTTCTCGACCTTTCGCTCTTGCCGAGCGACACGGCAACGGCCGGTGAGGTCAGCGCTGCACGGGCGTGGACCTGGGGGCTACTCGACCTCGCCCAAAACGAGCCAATACGACTCGTTCCCGAGCTCGGAGTCAACGGTGCGGTCGTCTTCGGTTTCGAGATCGACGGAGAAACCTGGGTTGCGGAGAGCGAGGAAGGCTTCACGGGAGCGACCCTCGTGAACGTCTCCGGACAAAGCGCACGTCGCGGCGTCTTCGTCAACGCGCTCATCCGAAACGCATTTCGACTTCGCTAGGTTCCGCGACCGCGAGTCCTCACGATCGATGTAAACCGCCTCCGTGACCCTTCCTCAGCAGCGCCAGGTCGCAGTGTCGTCGATGGTCGATGACTAGCGAAGCCGCACGATGCCGAAGAGCAGCCCTTGTGCGGTCAACGCGCGCTCGGGCACTCCGTCCACGGTAGTCCGAAAGAGGGTCGTCTCGCTAAAGTCTGCTGCGGTGATCGCGTCGTAGATCTCGCCTTCCGCGGTGATGGGGAAGACCGAGCCGCTTCGGATGCCAAGTTCCGTGATCTCCTCGGCCGTCGTGATCGTGTCGCCGAGCGTGATGCGATACGTACGCCAAGAGGGTTCCTGGAGCATCTCCTGATCGGTCAGGCCGTCGGGGTCGATGACGTTTGTATCGTAGCGGAGTATGTAGGCTTCGTTTCCGCTTGCCGCGATCAGCCCGCCACTAATGTCCTCGCCCGTGAGGTCCGAGAAGAAGATCTGAAAGTTCGGATCAAATTCTCGTTCTCCCGCCAAGACCCTCAACAAACAAGGACGGGGATTTACGTCGGGCCGTGTGAACTCCATCGCGCCAGCCCAGGCGTCGGAGCCGAAGTAGAGGTCCCCCGAGGGCGTGAGCGACACGTTGGTCGTGAAACCACACCGATCGTCCTCGATGACCGTAATTTCGTCGGTGCTCGTGTCGATGAAGGCGACGCGTACGCGCTGCTCGTTGGTGCCTTCGATCAGGTTTCGGTAGAACGAGTACAAAATCAGCTCACCCTCGGTGCGCTCCCATGGCACAGGCAACACGAGTGCCTCTGGGTTGGCCGCGGACGGCGCCCCCAGCCCTTCGAGCGACGCCTCGGCTTCGATGGTCATCGTCTGTGGGCTGAAGGTAAAGAGGCGAAGGCCTTCGGCGTCGACATAATAAGCCTTGGTCTCGTTCACCGTGACGACCGTATGCGCGATGCGAGGCACGGTGACCCCCCGGCCAGCGAACGAGACACGATCGATCTCCTCGATGGTGTCGTCTTCAGTGAGCTCGAATAGGATGACTTCGGGCAGGCCGCCTGTGCTGACGAAGAAGGTGCCGGGTCTCGGACCCTCGAACACGCCGCTGAACTCCGGGATCTCGATCCCGTTGGCGATGTCGACCATCGCGTCCGCATCGGTGCTGTCGACAAGCGTTGCAAAACCTTGAAAGCCCTCGGGGGGCACGAACAGGACCTGCGCCAAGACGAAGAGCGGATCCTCGCCCGAAGCGCCGGCATTTCCACCGGCACCGCCTGTTGCCGCGTTCCCGCCTTCGCCGTTCGAGCAGCCGGTGAGGGCGGACGAGAGCACGAGGATTGCGATCTGAATCGGCAATCGCATCAAGGTCGAAGGTAGCGCGTCTAGTTGAATATGCAAGTCATTATCAATAAGCTACGCTTAGGTTCACCACCGCAAAGACGGGAGGCCCGATGCTCGAGACGCGTGCGCTAACCAAGACGTATCGGAACGGCGTTCATGCCCTGCGGGACGTGAGCCTCGACGTGGGGCCTGGGCTCTACGGACTCCTCGGACCCAATGGCGCGGGCAAGAGCACGCTAATGCGTACGCTCGCCACCTTGCAACGACCCGACGCGGGCTCGATCCGGTTCGGCTCGATCGACGTGCTGGCCGAGCCCGACGAACTCCGAAAACAGCTCGGCTATCTTCCCCAGCAGATCGGCACGTACCCCGGCGTCACGGCCGAGTCGCTCCTCGAACGCTTCGCGTGGCTTCATGGCAACACGGACCGACAGGCAAGGCGCAGCGAGGTGGCCGAGTTGCTCGAGAAGGTGAATCTCACGGAGTTCCGCAACCAGCTCGTCTCCACGTATTCGGGCGGGATGCTCCGGCGCTTTGGTATCGCGTTGGCGCTCCTGGGTTCGCCCCGGTTGCTAATCGTCGATGAGCCGACCGCAGGGCTCGATCCCGCAGAGCGCGACCGATTTCATCGGGTGCTCGCGGACGTGGCCGCTGACGCCATCGTCGTCCTCTCGACCCACATCGTCGAAGACGTCGAGCACCTTTGTAGCCGCCTCTCGATCATGTCTGAAGGTCGCATCGTCGCAGAAGGAACACCCTCCGCGTTACGCAACCCGCTCGAGGGAAGGCTCTGGACGGCAACGATACCACGCGGTGAGCCGCTCCCTCCGGCACTTCATCTCGCCGCCAGGCCGAACGGAACCGCTGCCGTCGTGCGCGCCAACGTCTCTCCGGGCACAGGCTGGGTGCTCCGCGAACCCACCCTCCAGGATGCGTATCACGCCGCGCTTGGAGGCGAGCTCTCGAGCGCTGCATGAACCGGTTGTGGATCTATCTACACGAGGCCGGTCGCGAGGTTCGACAGGCCATGTCAGGGCCGCAGATCCCATTGATGGTGCTCGGGCTCGTCGGTTACCTCCTCGTGGTCGTCACGAGCGCCGACTACATGCGCGAGATGGGTGCCGCCGACATCACGCGCAACAGTCCGCACCTGGTTTACCTGATGACGACGGGAGAAGGATTCTGGCTCGCGTTCGCGTTCGCGTGGGTGTTCGCTCAGATCGTGACACGCGATCAAGACGCGCACCTCCACGAGATGGTGTTGGCGGCGCCCGTCTCCTTGCGCGGGCTGTTGGTGGCGCGCTTCGCTGGCGCGTTCCTCGTCGCCTGCGTTCTTGGGCTCGCGACGCCGCTCGCGTTCGTCCTGGTACCGCCACTCGAGACGATCGGCGTGTTGCCTCCGGGCTCCACCGGGCCAACTCCTTGGCATGCGATTCTGTGGTCGTTCGCGGTCTTCGTGATTCCCATGGCACTCGGGCTCGGGGCGCTCTACGCGGCCGTGGCGATCCGCACCCGATCCACCGCGGGCCCTTTCGCCACTGCGGCGGCTGTTGCCATCATCTGGATGGTCGCGATGGTTGTCATTCGGGGCGGCGGACTCGATCGCGATCTCGCGACGTGGCTAGACCCGACGGCCTACGCCGAAGCCGAGCACCAAACCGAACGCTGGACTCCGGCCGAAAAGATGAGTTCGCTCCTCGTCTTCTCTCGCGCTCTCGGCATCAACCGCCTGGTTTGGACCGTGACCCCGATGGTGTTCCTGTGGTGGACGCTCTTGGGCCTGCACCGTGAGTCCCTCACGATTGGTCGGGGTCGCAAATCTCGGGGCCCGAAGCCCGCGCGGAAGCGACCCTCGCCGTCCGGCCCCCTTCGAGCCCCGTCTTTCACCACCCGTGCATGGGTGCGCGCAACGATAAACGAGGCCGCTTGGCACTTTGCTCTTACCACCCGCGGGTGGGGTTTCCGCTTGATCGCCTTTATGCTCTTTGTGGTGGGTGTTGCCGGCTCCGTCGTGCACCTGGTTGCTCACGTCGATGGGCCGTTTGTCCCGCGACCGGAGGTCTTGGCACCGCTTCTCGCCGAGTTTTCTTTTGTCGGGATCGTGTTCATCATCGCCGGCGTGGTTGGGGTGATGGCGCGGCGCGATGACCGGCTGGGTTTCTCCGAGATCTCCGCCAGCACGCCGGCCCCGATTTGGGTGCATGTTGTCGGGCGAACCCTCGCGGCCGTGGCCCTGACGTTGGTCATGGCTGCCGTCCCCATGCTCTCGGGTCTCTGCGTGACCGCGTTGTTCGCGCCGGAGAGCCTAGGTCTGACGATCCCAATTTACTACATGCTGTTCTCGTTCTTCCCGGCGCTACTCGAGGTGTGCGCCCTGACGTTGCTAGTTCACGCGCTGTTGCGCTCGGCGGGGGTCGCACACGCGTTGACGATGCTGTTTGCGTTCATCGCCGTCATTAACCACGAGGTCTCCCTCGTCGCGTATCCGCCCTACCAGTTGGCAATCCCGGCCCATGTCACGTTGTCGGAGCTCACGGGGTTCGGGGCGTGGTGGGGTCCCGTCCTCGCCATCGACGCGTTCAAGCTGGGTATCGTCTTACTGCTCGTCGCAGCGACCTGGCTGGCGTGGCGACGCGGTACTGAGGTCGATCTCACCGACCGGATCACCCTGGCTTCACGGCGGTCGCGGGGTGGGGCAGGGGTGCTCGCGGTGGCTGCGATTGCCTTGCTCCTTAGCTCGGGGTCTGTGCTGCACGATCGGCTGGTGGTGCACGGCGAGTTCGCGAGTGTCGCGGAGGATCGCCGCGAGCGCGCAGAATGGGAGCGCCGCTGGTGGCGCCATGCGGTGCCGTTCTCCGTCGACGGCGGCGAGCTGACCGCGGTACTTCAGCCTTCGAAGCGTCGGGTCGATGTGAGGTGGCGCCTCAGTCACGTACGCAGCCAGGGGAATCGACTCGACTTCGCGTTGCCCCACGGGGTGAGGGTCGACGGCGCGCACGCTGGTGGTGCCGCGCTCCGAGTCGAGCAGGGGTTCGATCACGCGGTGGTGCGGCTCGATGGATGCGGCGTGCCCTGCCACGTCGAGCTGAACCTGTCCGGGGAGCTCTTGGGGTGGCCTGTGGACGACCGTCCACCTTGGCTGTCCAGCGCGGGTGTCGACGCTCGCGCGTCCGACTTCGTTCCGCGGTTGGGTCATGAGGGCGAGCGTGCGCTTAGAGGGGTCGCCCTACGCCAAAGCCACGGCCTCCCCGCGGCGACCCGGTCGCTTCTGCCAGACGCCTACCGCTCGGCGTTGGGGGTTGCCCCTCGAGGTGATTGGCAGGTGGAGATTGTCGTCGACGACGGCGAGCGTGAAGTTGTCCTCTCCCGCGCATGGCGCGGTCCCCTCGATTTCGCGGTCGCTTGGCCAGCCAGCCGTCCGCAGACCACGCGAGCGGGAGACCTCATGGCGCGCCACGGTCCTACACACCGACGGACCGCCACCGAGTTGCTCGACGACGCGCTCACGATGCAGCGATGTGTCGAAGCGATGCTCGGTCGGTCGATCGACATCGGGGTCGTCCATCAGGCTCCGCGGGGCCTCGGACCCATCGCGCTTCACGGCTCGACCCTCTGGGTTCCGGAAGAGGAGGGTTGGGATGCGGGGAGCGAAGGCCCGAGCCGATGGCAGCGTCGCGCGAATTTGGCGCACGCCCTCGCGGCACAGTCGCTCGTCGATGGGGCCAATCTCAGAGCCGAACCTGGATCCCCGTGGTTGACCGATGGCCTTGCCGGGTGGATCGGACTCGAATGCGTTCGAACGAACGATGGGGCCGATGCGTGGCAGGCGCTGATGCAGCGTCGTAGCGATCGAGTCGTGGAGGCGCTCGGTGCGCTCGACGCTCCCGTTCAAGGGTTCTCTTCCGACGGTGCCGCGGACTGGGTGCCCGAGTACGCGCCGTTGGCTGCACAGGGGTGGGCGATGTCGGTCGGCAAGGACGTTGCGCTCGGACGCGTGACCGAGCTCGTGATCGCACTTCGCGAAGGACACAGCGTCGTGGACGCCCTTCGGAAAATCCTCGGTAGCGAGGAAGCAGAACGGATTCTCGGCCCGCCCTATGCTTCTGACGCCGCGGTCGAGGTGCTCGCGGACGGGAAGCGGCGGGCTCGCGGCTCGAGATGGAGTTGGGGCGAGGGCGGCTGGCGCGATCGTTCCGAGGTCGGGCGCTTCGTCGAGGTCGCCGATCTTCCAAACGGTTCCTTTCACACCATCGATGCCGAGACAGCCCCGTATCAAGGCGCGATCGCGGTGTTTGATGCGTGGCCCTCGTTCGAGCGCGCTCCCAAGGATAACTTCTGGGCGGAGGAGTCCTCGCAGACGCAGGGGGCGCCGTAGGGCGTCGCCCCGGGACATGGCACATGCCCATGGGATGAACAGATGGCAGACAACTTGAGTACCGACGACACCACCGGCGCGACGACCGTGAGCCTCGACGGGGTGCCAGAGACGATGCTGTGGCCGCTGTGGAACCGAGCCTTCGAAGCGCAACGAAGTGACCGGCTCATCGACGACCCCTGGTCGATCGACCTGGTCCGCTCGATTGACTACGACTTCGAGGCAAGCTTCGGTCGTCCGTCGAGCGGTCACGGGATCCGCGCTCGATTCGGCGATGATCTCGTTCGAGACTTTCTGGGTCGGTGGAGCGGAAAGGCCATGGTCGTGGCACTCGGGGAAGGGCTCGAAACCCAGTACTGGCGCCTGGGCGAGCCCGACGTTCCCTGGCTGAGCGTCGATCTCCCGGGCTCGATCGACGTTCGTCAACGCCTGCTGCCCAAGGCCGGATCCATGTCCTTTCGACCGGTTTCTGCACTCGATGACGCCTGGATGGATGACATCCCCGAGGACCGGGTACCCTTCATTTCGGCCATGGGGCTCTTGATGTACTTTACCGAGGCCGAGGTGGTGGGCCTGCTGACCCGAATCGCGGCACGCTTCGCTCAGGCGGAGGTCTTCTTCGACGCTATCCCGACGTGGTTCTCGAACAAGACCATGGATGGGTTTCAGCTCACAAAGCACTATCGTGCGCCACCCATGCCGTGGGGAATCTCGCACGACGATGTGCCGGCGTTCATCCGCTCGATTCCGCGCCTCGAACCGGTCCAGGTCCTAACCTACGCAGACCCCTATCCGTCGCGCATGCGGTTCTTCCGACTACTTGGAAAGATCAGCGCCATTCGGCGGAGGTTTGCCCCGTCGTTGGTGCATGTACGCGTGGATCCCCCGTCACCTTGACGCTCGGATCACGTGGATTGAAGCAGCGCACCCAACGGCCGTCGTCTGCGCCGCCTCCAAGCCTATCGTACGGTGATCGTACCGATCATGTCGGCCGATACATGAGGCGTGCACACGTAGTAGTGCACACCGGGCGAGTCGAACGTGATCTCGCCCGTCTGCCCGAAGTCGACCTCGAAGCCGCCGTCGAGTGGGGTGATGCCGCGCGCATCGTAGGTCTCCTCCGAGACTTCGAGTGCGTTGTGGGTCGGCGTGAGTTCAAACCTCACGGTGTCGCCAACGGAGACCGTGACGTCCGCGGGCATGAACTCGAGGATACCGTCGGCCGTCGTGACGTCGACGACGTTCCCGCCACCCGAGTCGTTTGAGTCGCCGCATCCGGCGGCGATCGTTAGCGTCATGACCAATACAAGGAGCTTCGAAAGAGTTTTCATGGCGGGAGGGTAGACCAGCTTTCGTTGTTGCGCTTGCAATCTCGGATGCCGACAACCGACGCGTGACTCTCATGACCAATACTCGGATTGGCGCCGCTTGTCGTGGACGGTGATGGGCGGGCCTTTTGCAAGGCGCGGCGACGAGACTCACCGGTACGCGGTGCGATCGAACTTCGTTCGCATTAGCGCAATCGGTGCAACTGCAAGTACTCACCGGGGACGGTGGGGCCCGCGATCGCTTGCGTGCCGTCGATTCGGTAGAGGGTGCTGTCCGCCTCCCCTTCGCGTGGCACGTAGAGCGATCCGTCAACCAAGAACGGCGAAAAGGGAAGGGCCGTGAGCGGAATGTCGAGCAGCGTGGGTTCCGGGTTCGCCACATCGAACGTCACCCACTGCCAAATCTCTTGGAAGGTCAAGTCGAACGGGTCTTCGACCGTCGCCGGGTCGATGTCGATGGCAAGCACCCGCGTCACCGCTCGTCCGTTCGGAAGCCCGTTCATGTGTCCGATCGCCACGGCTCCGCCCATCGCCTCACGCATGTCGACGTAGTAGTCCGGATCGAACCCGTCGGCGCCGCTTCGGATCCGAAGGAGGCAGGGTGGGGGCAGTTCTTCTTCCCCGAACACGTCGAACCGACCGTCGTGGCTGTCGCCCAGCACGTAGAAGTCCCCGTTCTCGGTCGCAAAGCTGCCCCCGGCACCCACGCATCGGTCGTCCTCGAATATCCCTTCGAGCTCTCCGGTTTGGCGATCGAACACGAGGACGGTGACCGACGGTACGATCACGAACTCCGTCTCTCGCGTCCATGCGAACGGGAGAAAGATCCGATCGCCTACTTCGCGTAAACCGGTCTGTCGTATGTCGAAGTTCTCGCGGAACAACCCGTCGAACGGAAGCGTCTCGATCAGGACCATCTCCGCGGGATTCCATACGACCACTTGAGACGATTGCGGGTCGATGTAGTACGCGCGCGTTGGTTCGACGAACGCAAACAAGGGACGAAAGCGCGTGAAGCCTAGGAACGCCATGCTGAATCGACCGTCCTCGGTCACGGTGCGGTCAGCACCAACCCGGAATCGCCGAATGACGAGAGACTCCGAGTCCATCGTGTAGAGGGCCCCATCGAACGTGTAGGTGCGTGCGAACCCGCTCAACTCGATCGCGCGGGAGAGATCGAGCTCTCGTGCCTCGAGGTCCGGCTCGATCGACACAAAGAACGCGCGCCCGTCGGGGGTTCGGATGCGGCTTCCAAGAACGAACGCAGGGGAGTCGGACGGTTCCCCCGGGGTGGGCGCATCGACCGACGGTTCCGACGAACCGCAGCCGATCGACGGCAGCATCAGACATAGGACCGCCAACGCCAAGCTCACGGCGCGGGGGCCGCGGGTGGTCGGCGCGAGCGGGAGTGGTTCTGGCAAAAGGGGTAACGCCATGACCCTCGCTTTGACGGTCGAGCCCAACAAGATCAAGCGGGATGCGCGCGCCCAGGCCCAAAGCCTGTGCCGATCCGATAGCGATATCGGGCCCCTGAGGGCCCCGGGGCCGAGGAACGCCAGAGGCGAAGCTCTTGGTCAGCGGAATCGTTCGAAGCGAAACACGTCCCCGGCGACGGAAAAGAGCTCTCCAGCGTCGCGGTCGTCGAGACGATAGATGCGCGTCGGTTCGTTGCGGACGGTATCGGCAACCAGGTATTCGCCATCGATGACGAGCGTGGTCGTGTTGCTCGATGAGGGTGGAAAGTCGCTCGCGATCTCGGTCTCGCCCGTGACGAGGTCGATGACCGCAAGCTGCCAGTAAGAGCCCTGCATGAGCTCGAAGACCCCGACCTCGCTGGGTGGACGATCGCCCACGTAGAGTTTCGTGACCAGGGTGCCGTCGCCGCGGCTCGTTGCGCCCGTCAAGAACTCGAGATCCGCTTCGGCGCCGATGTCGAAAATATACCCGGGGTCGAATGCGTCGCTCCCAGGCTCCCAGCGCAACACGCACGGCGAAGGAAGTTGACCTTGTTCCGCAAAGCTGGCGCCGAGTGTCCCGAAATTGGTTCCGACCGCGTAGACGTATCCGTCGTCTAGGAAGACCGAACTCGTCCCGACACAACGGTCGTCCTCGATGATCTGAACCGACGTTGGGTCTCGGAGGTCTAGGATCGCGATCGCCTGCGTCGCCACGTAGTCGGCCGTGGACGTATCGGTCCACGATATCGGCACGACCGCATACTGATCGATCATGAGGAACCGTGCGCCAATGTTCGTCTGGTCGTACCCAGTTCGCACCAGCCCACCTGGAAAGGAGCCGGTGAGCGTCATCGCCGTCGGGTTGAACTCGATCACCAAGTCCGTCGAAAATGTATCGAAGTAGAACGCTTGCGTTTCGTTCACGAAAAGGAACGCGTTCGAGAACGACTTGATCCCGAAGTTGGAGAAACCGAGGCGCGCCGGCGAGCCGTCTTCGATCTCATCGATGGCGAAGCGCTGATCGTCGCTCACCGTGTATCGGGTGGCCGCTCCCGACTCCGCATCGAACGCATAGAGCTTTCCGTTGAAGGCCCGGACCCGCGAGAAGCCGGAAAGCTCGAGCGCCTCTCCCAAGTCGACAGGCCCGTGATCGAGCCCGGGAAGGATCGATGCGTACATGGCGCGCCCGGAGGGTTGGTTCACCCGCGTGAGGAGGAAGTACTCTGCGGAGCCTTCGCCGCCTCCGCCAGTAGAGTTCCCTCCGGCACCAGGGTCTCCCCGGGTACCGGACTCACCCCCGCAGGCGGCGATCACGATGAGGAAGGCCAAGCCGTACCCAAGCCGGTCGCGGGCAAATGATGGTGATCGTGGCATGCCTTGGTGTCCTTTTCGCTGACGAAGGCTCCCGAACGAGCCCGTGATGACGCGGGATCAGTTGGGGATGAACACCGCGTGAACCCGCTTTGGGAGCGGGCCCACCTCGATGGTGTTGACCACCTCGCGCGTTCGCGTGTTGATGACCGTTACCGTGCCGTTGACGTCGGTACGCGGCTCGCCGTTGGGCTCCGGAACGAACGTCGTGTTGCTCACGTAGGCGAACTCGCCGTCGGGCGTAAACGCGATCCAGTTCGGAGCGTTGCCTTCTGGGATGTCGATGACGGCAAGCTGTTCGAGCTCAGGAACAGAGTAGACATACCACTTGTCGGCCAAGGTGCTGGTGGCCCAGAGCTCGGTCTGGTCGGGGTTGAGTCCGATGCCATGGCTCTTGGGTTTCGTGCGCGCGAGCGTTTTCGTCCAGGAGTCCGTGGGCGTGTTGAACCACTCGATCCGATTGACCTCTTCTCCCGTCTCGAGGTTAATCTCGACGAAACCTTCGAGGTTGGTGAACTGCACGTACATCCGGCTGCTGTCGGACATGAGCGCAATCGGTCGCGGCTGCCCGTTCAGAACGTACATCCGGTCGACTTCGTTTGTCTCGACATCGACCCTCGCCACGCGATTGCTTAGGATGCCCTCGACATACACGTGGCGGCCATCTCCCGAGATGTAGCTGTTGTGCAAGGCCAACACGCGCATAGGATCGTTGGGATCGGTGCGGTCGATGATGTCCACGGTGCCCGAGATCGTCCCGGACTCGACATCGACGACGAACATCTGCGCGCTGAACAGGTCAGGAACGTAAAGTGTCCGGTTATCGAGGGTCAGGCTCGGCTGGTGGAGCTCATCCGCCTCCTCTTCGATGGCTTGCACACGCCACAGGATCTCGAGCGTGCGTGTGTCGATCCCAAACACTTCGCCGGTGTCCTCGGTGGTGGCATACAAGCGGTCGCCCAACGAGGAGGGAATCTGCCCGTGCGGAAGGCCGCCAAGCTCGATGGTATCGACCACCGTTCGTGTCTCATGGTCGATGACACTGAGGTTGGTGCCACCCGTGTTGGCGACGAACAAGAGAATACGTCCGTCAGAGAAGTCGACAGGGGGCTGGGGTTGGCTATCGCTATCGCTGCAGCTGATCAGCCCCAGTAGGGACAACGTGAGCGCCAATCGCAGCGCACGGCTTGATTGCATGGTAATGCTCCTTCCTCTGGTGGATTACTGAATCTCGTCCACCGCCGAGACCACGTCCGCGACGAACGGGGAGAAGTTTTCGAAACTGCTGAGCGGATCGAGTGCGATCTGCGCGATCACGAGCTCTCGGCTTGGAACGACGAGAGAGAACACGCCGAATGCGCCGGACGCGTAGTACGCATCAGATGGCGCACCCGGAATGTCGCCATCCACGTTCCGCCACCAAAACGCACCGTACCCGTCGAATGTCTCCGACGGCGCGGTCGCAAATTCCACCCACTCTTCGGAGAGAACCCGATTCCCGCCGAGTACCCCGCGGTTTTGGAACACGAGTCCAAGCCTTGCGAGGTCTCGGGCCGTCGTGAAGAACTGCCCCGACGTGATGAAGTTCCCGTATGCGTCCGTTTCGACGGTCGATGACCGCATTCCGAGTGGCTCGAACACCTCTCGCTGGATCGACGCGTAGCCGTCCCCACCATTGCTCTCCACCGCAAGCCGAGCGAGGGCGGTCGACACGAGAACGTTGACGTTGCGATACGCCCAGGTCGTACCTGGGGGCGCGCCCGCAGGGACTGCAACCGCATCCGCGAGAGTGTCGAACGCGTCAAAGTAGACGAAGTCGTGTTCGCTGGCCGGCGTGAGTCGCTCCGGCCCGCCCATGCGGCTCTGATCGAGGCCGCTCGACATGCGAACCATATCGCGCAGCGTGATCGTGCTCCGCGCGTCATCGGCCCAAGCCGCCACGGGCACGGGGTCGTCTAGCACGAGGTAGCCACGGTCGACCATGCGGCCAACGAACGTCGACGCGACGCTTTTTC
This sequence comes from Myxococcota bacterium, assembly GCA_039028875.1. Taxonomy (GTDB): domain Bacteria; phylum Myxococcota_A; class Polyangia; order Polyangiales; family Houyiibacteriaceae; genus SG8-38. The sequence goes on from JBCCHE010000034.1 coordinate 21,835, forward strand.
CGGTCGACCAAGCCCGTTGCGGGACGCTCATCCCATAACCGGGCGCATAGGATTCGGCGACGATGTCGCCCTGGTGGACGACCACGACAGCGCGAATGTCGCCGCGCGCCATGTGGGTATCCACAGCATCTTCGACCGCCGCTTGGTCGACGAGGCTTCCGATCGCCCCGACCGCCTCCCCGAGAGGCCAAGCAGCGTCCTCCGACGGGCCTTCCCATGGGATCTCCCGCGGCTCAAACTGGATTTCGTCGACGTACGAGGGGACGATGACGCACCCTTGCGACTTGGCGTAAACCGCCTCACGCCGTAGCCCGTCGGCGAAAGAGACCGTGACACGTTCGGCATCGCGATCGATGTCGATGGTCGCTGCGTCGATGGAGAACCCAGGCGCGAACAGGGCGATGTAGCGAAGCTCGTTGTCGAGCGTGGGTTCGGGATCGGCGTCAGCGAGGAAGACGCGCGAACACACTTCTTTGGCGGTGAATGCCGCGGCCGATTCCGTACCCTCGCCAGAAAATAGGTCGCTCGGCGGATGGGGGTTGTCCGCCACGACAAGCTCGAACTCGACCGGTTCGGCGGTGTCTCCGCACCCGAACAACGCGAGCGCACCCAGCAACCCAACGACGCGATGATGTCTGACCCTACGACTGCCTGCAATCGACATACTCACTCCTTGGTCAATGCGATGACGCTCGCTGCAACGGCTCGAACACTTTGCGCCATCGTAAGCTTCTGTTGCGTTCGATAGATCCGCCATGTCGTCGGATCGATCGCCGCGTGCAGGGCCGCACGCCTCGACTCGGGCATGGACGAACCATCGCCCCGCTCCAGTAGCTCGTACACCCGCGCCTTGAGCGCTTGGGCGACCACCCCGCGCTCGACGTCCGGCACCGTTTCCGATGCCGTCAAGGTGATCCAACGGACCGTGGCGTAGTCCTCCATGAGGGGCGCCAGCTCTTCGAAGAACAGATGCACACGCTTCTCGAAGTCGGTGACGTTCGGGACCTCAGGAAGGCGTGCGAGCGCCTGCACACGAAACGCGAGGACCGCGGCGAACATGATCTCCTGCTTGCCGTTGAACAGGTTGAAAATCGTTCGCTCCGTCAGGCTCACCCGTTCGGCCACTTGGCGGGCGGTCGGGATTCGCTTCGTCGCGAGCGCCATCGCCAGCGAGGCTTCGATCACAGCCAACCGCGACCGCTCCGTTCGCCGCCGCCGCCCATCCGACTGACGGGATACGGTGGCCGGAAGATCGACACTGCGGAACGACATGGTCTTAGCGATAACATATTACATGATGCATGCAAATAGTTTAATACGCTTTTTCAAGGGCAAGAAGCTTGCGCAAGAACAATACTTGAGTAACTAATCAATCAACGGAACATGAGCGCCACCAGTCCATCTCCGAGGCAACAACGAAGCCAGCAGACGCGGCACCGGCTCCTCGAAGCCACCGTGGACGAGCTTGCCGACCGGGGGTACGCCGAGCTTCGGACCGCAGCGGTGGCGTCCCGCGGGGGCGTTTCCCAAGGCTCCGTGTTCGCCCACTTCGGCAACAAGGTGCGACTCGTCGCCGCTGCCGCGACACACTACTTCGAGCGCGAGCTCAACGCCGACGCCGTCGCGATAGACCTGGACGCCCCGCTCGAGGATCGGGTGTGGCGCCTCCTCGAAGTGATGTGGGCGGAGATGCGTTCGGACGCGTACCTGGGCGTGCTCGAGGTGTACTCAGCTGCCAGAACAAACGCAGCGCTGCGCGAGGCGATGGCACCCGTGGTGTTGGCGGAGATCCAACGGGCCGAGAACGCCGGACACCTCGTCCTTTCACACCTTGCGGGTCTCGGTACGAACGAAGCGGCGCGCGGTCGGTTCGACGCGCTGGTGGCGACGCTGATCTACACACTCCAGGCGGCCGCGCGAGAAGCTGCGACGCTCGGTCGGCCCGATCCTCGCGAACCTGTGCTCCGTCAGCTCCAGGCTCAAATCGTGCGCGAGCTCCGCGCCCCCTAGCTTGATGGGCTGGCTCTGTAAAAATTGAAAATGACTTGCATTTTCAATGCTTGCCGGACATCTTTCGCGCGCTTCACGACCCCTCCGGAGGAACCGACATGCAGCACAAACGAGCAACTGGACCGGTGGTCCTCGTACTCTACTTAACTCTGGCGGTCGTCGCCGGTTGCGGCGGCTCTAGTGCCAGCGACGGTGGACAAGGGGGCGCAGGCGGTCAGGCCGGGGTCGAAGACACGCTTTACGCGGTGTGTGGCTTGTTCTTCACGCCACAGGGTCTCGCGGGTTTTATGGGCGTGGTTCCGGACCTGCTCCCCGAAACCACGTTCTCCCTGTCGGAGGCCGCGGAGCTCACGAACGGAGCGTCCTGCGCCGCACCAGGCAACTCGAATCGCATCTACGTTACCAACACCGAGAGAGGGGTGATCGAGCGATACCTCGTCGAGGATGACGGTCTGATCGTACTCGACGACGAAGTGAGCCTCACGAGCCTGGGCATCAACGCGCCCACCGGACTCGATCCGCTGCATCTGGTCTCGCCGTCGCGCGGATACCTGATCGATCAAGCGACCGTGACCGTCGTTCAATGGGACCCCGAGGACATGGTGATCACGGGTTCGTTCTCAGTCGAAGGCGCCCTCAAAGACGGGCTCCGACATGCGTTCAACTACGTCGCCAGGGATGGAGACCGGATGATCATGCCCGTGCGGTACTTTCGGTCGGACGACACGGCCGAACCGGTCTCCCTCGCGATCGTCATCGACACCACCGACGATTCGGTGACGTATGCGGAAGACACGCGTTGCGGCAACCTGGCCTTCACCGCTTCGGCTTCGAACGGCGACATGTACTTCGCCTCGCACCCGGGCTCGGCGGCGGCGTTGGTAACGGGGCAGGCGGGGCAGCCGGCAAGCTCGCCTTGCTTGTTGAGGATTCGAAGTGGTGCCAACGAGTTCGACCCTGGCTTCTACGTCGAGCTCAACGAGCTTACCGGCGGACGCCCCACCGGTACGCTCCTGCAAGGAACGGGCGATACCCTGTACGTGTTGGCCTACGACGAAGAAGTCATTCCGCTTACCGACAGCATCATCAATGCGGGGGCGCAGACTGTGATCAACCAGCGCTCGTGGCGTTTTTGGGCGCTCGACGTCAGCGGAGATGTCAGCAGTGCCGCGGAGGTCGACTTCGCGCCGACCATTGGGCTCAGTACAGGGTTCAGCGTCGACCAGCCCGAAGGCGCGATCCCGTATGTGGTGACCGTGGCCGCCGACTTCTCGTCAGGGACGCTCATCGACATTCGCGATCCCGGCGGGTTCGTGCCCGCGCTGGCCGCGCCCGCGATCCCGCAGCTCGCGATCCGCGTCCGCTAGCCGCTTGGAGCCATGTCGTCGCGTTACGCCGACCCGCCCCGGACGAGCAGGACCTTACCATCCTTGCTGTCTTGGGCCGCATGGGTGACCGCCTGCTCGATCTGCTCGAGGGTGTACGTCCCAGCGACCCTGCCGCGTAGCACCCCTTGCGCCACGAGCGGCACCAGTTCGCTAAACGCGGCTTGAATCTCGGCGGGCGAGGCCTCTTGGAACCACTTCGAGAGCCAGAAACCGCGAGCTCGGACGTCGTTGAAGACCAGCGCCCCTGGGGAGAGTGAGCCGCCCTCACCCGAGAGCACGCCGTAGGATACGATCGTGCCGCTTTGGCCCAGGGCGTCGGCAAGCCGCTCGAAGGTCGATCCGCCGACGGCGTCCAACGCCAACCGAGCGTGTCCGTCGCCTACCGACTCTTTGATTCGGGTCGCGAGGTCCGGGCCGTCCAACAGTGTCACGTCCGCGCCAAGATCTTGCAGAGCCGCCACTGCGCTCTCTCGTCGAACGACGTTGATGGTTCGGAGCCCGCGATGCTTGGCGAGTTGCACGACGTAGCCGCCGACGGTCGAGTTCGCGGCGCTCTGAAGCACCCAATCCCCCGGCTGAAGATCATCGAACACGGAGAGCATCAAGTGGGCAGTCAGCGGATTGACGGTAAGCATGGCGAGCTGTTGCGGGTCGATGCCGTTCGGCAGTGGGACGAACGCGGCGGCGGGGCCGACGAGTTGGTCGCGCCAGCTACCCCCGCCGGCCGAGAGCAGGACGGTCTGACCCACCGCATGACTCGGCGCTTGGCTCTCGATGACGCGGCCGACACCTTCGCTTCCGGGTGTCGCCGGGAGCTCCGGCCGCACCCCGTAGTTCCCTGCCACTTGAAGGAGGTCGGCGGGATGGATCGGCGCCGCAAGAACCTCGACGCGGATCTGGCCAGCCTCGAGCGGTGCATCGGGGGCCTCTTCGACGCGCAGGACCTCGTGAGGGGGCCCGAACTGACGGTAGACAATCTTCTTCATGGCTGCTTCCTTTCAGATTATTCTTGTCAAAGAAGACATAATTCAGAACCTTTCTGTTGAAAATGGCGGTTTTTCATCCTTTTGTATTGTCTTTACGACAATAATCGTGCGATTCAGCGGTTACGACTTCGGAGGCAAGCCATGGATCGACTGCAGGCGCTTCGGTACTTCCTCAAGGTTGCCGAGACGGGGAGTTTTACGGACGCCGCCAAAGCTCTTTCTGTGCCCGCCTCCTCGGTCTCGCGACGGGTTCGGGACCTCGAAGAGCAGCTCGGCGTCGAACTGTTCCACCGCACCACGCGGGTGGTCCGGCAGACGGAGCTCGGCGTCCTCTATGAGCGCATGGTGCAGGAGGCCGTCAACGCGCTCGATCACGCAGATCACGTCGTTGGCGAGCAGTCCGAAAAGCCGTCAGGCACCCTCACGATCTCGTCGATGCCTGGTTACGGAAGGGTCCGATTGATCCCCGCGCTCCTTCGATTCCAAGACCGCTACCCGGACGTCGTGCTGGACGTGCAGCTGACCGACCAAGTTGCCGATTTGAGTCGGGGTGAGGTCGACATCGCGATCCGGGCCTCGCGAGACCTACCCGAACGTGCGGTGGCACGGCGGCTCGCGGCGAACCGCTTTGTTTTGGTCGCCGCACCAAGCTACCTCGCGACCCATGGTAAGCCATCGACACTTCGCGAGCTCGAAAACGCCAAGACCATGCTCTATCGCGCGCCGGTCGGCATCCTGAGGTGGAAGGCGCTCCAGGGGGAAACCTGGGTCGAGGTTGATGCGGAAGTGGTGCTCGCGAGCAACGATGGTTCGCTTCTCGTCGACGCTGCGCTTCTCGGCCGAGGGGTGGCGCTCATCCCGCAGTGGGGAGTCACCGAAGAACTCGCGCGGGGCGACCTCGTCGAGATCCAACTCGATGACGCCCAAGTCTCCGTCACCGAAACTCCCAACCCGGCGATCTTCCTTCTGTACCATCGCCCTCGGTATCAGCTTCAGAAGGTCCGCGCCGCGGTCGATTTCCTGCTCACCGAGCTCGCCGACGAACGGCCGTAGAGGTTCGGCGTCGGGAGCGTAGACCCGCTTCTTGATCGGGCGGAACCGTGGTACGCACGCTGCATGAACGGCAAGAAGATCGGGTTCTGGTTGACCACCGTAGTCGTCGCGCTGGTCATGATCGCAGGCGGTGCGGCGGACTTTCTCCTCATCGACGAGGTGAAGGCCGGGATGGACCACCTCGGCTACCCGTACTACTTCGCGCGTCTCCTTGGGACGTGGAAAGTGCTCGGAGGCGCGGCAATCCTGGCGCCCGGTCTCTCGAAGCTCAAGGAGTGGGCGTACGCGGGGATCTTCTTCGACCTCAGCGGCGCGTTCGTGTCACACGCCTCGGTCGGAGACGGGATCGACAACCTCGCGCCCCCGCTCGTCCTGATCGTGCTTCTGGTCGCCTCTTACACGCTCAGGCCCCAACGCTAGGGAGACGGTTTCGCGAGCAGTCACGCGACCGCCTCGAATACGTAGTTGAACGGTGTCTCGGCAATCCGTCGCATCGTGCTGAAGCCCCCCTGCTCTACGACAACCTCGCGCAGCTGAGCTTCCCCAGCTTGTGCGCCGAGGGCGGCCCGGCCGTCCTGAGCGAGGGACGTCGGCACACATACCATGGTTGATGCGCTGTAGTGGAGGCGGTTCACGGGGGTGAGATTCTCCGCAAGGTCGTCGGCTGCGATGGGCTCCACGATCATGACGGCACCGCCGGGCCTGAGGGACTCGCGGATCCGACGCATTGCGCCTGCAGGGTCCCCGAGGTCGTGCAGGAAGTCGAACAGGGTGATCAAGTCGTGTTGGCCGCGAAAAGATTCGACCGACTGCACTTCGTACTCCAGGTTGGTGAGCCCGTGCTCGACCGCGTGGCCGCGGGCGGTCGCGATGGACGGCTCGTGAAAGTCCACACCGCGAACAGTCGCGTTCGGAAACGCGTCCGCGAGAATCATCGTGGCGTACCCATGACCACACCCCACGTCAGCGATCGAGCCCCCTTGTTGCAGCTTCGCCACGACGCCGTTCATGGCGGGCAGCCATTCCTGGAGGAGATGATGCGCGTACCCCGGTCGGAAGAACCTGGCGATGGCGCACGCAAGACACCCCTCTTGCTCGCCCCAAGCGACCCCTTCGCCCGTCTGAAACGCTTTTTGCACGACAGCGCGATTGCCCTGAAACCCGGCAGCGGTCGCGAACGCAGGCGGCATGTACATGGGTCCTTCTTGGTTCGCGAACACGAACGCTTGCTCGGGAGTCATAGAGAAGCGCTTCGTGTCGCCGTCGTACGAGATGTACGTCGACGCGGCCTGCGCGCTCAGCCACTCTCGGAGGTACCGCTCATCCAGCCCCGTCTTGTCGGCAAGGCCTTGGCTCGACAGTGGCCCCCCCTCGGCAAGAGCCTTGTAGATGCCAAGCTCCTCACCGATTCGTACCAGCGGGACGCTAAACGCGCCCCCGAGATCCTGGATGATGGAACCCACCAGGGTTTGGAGTTTCGTCTCGTCGATCATTCGGTGCCTCCTATGCGTTACAAGGAGAAATCCTACGAAAAACGGGGTTTTGGGCCATGACCATACCTCCGAGCCTCTTGCTCGTTCGTCCGTTCCTTGCCAGCCTTCACGGCGATGGACCTGCTTTCCGACCTCTTACGGACCGTTCGACTGGGAGGTTCGATCATGCTCCGGGCAGAGTTCTCGGCACCATGGCAGTACGCGACGGCCAATTCGGCCGCGCTGGCGCATGTTCTGTTGCCGCGCGCCAAGCGCTTGATCCAGTTCCACTACATCGCGCGCGGCGGTTGCGTTGCACGCGTGGGGTCTGAGCAAGAGGAACTCAGGGCGGGCGATGCCATTGTCTTTCCTTACGGCGATCAGCACGTCATGGGCCAGGGCGACGCACCGGTCGAAGACATCTTCTCGGTGTTGCCGGACCCTCCGCCCTGGGAGTATCCCCCCCAAATCAGCGCAGGTGGCGGCGGCGACACCACGGAGATCCTCTGTGGCTTCCTCCATTGCGACGACGCCCTCTTCAACCCGTTGTTCGATACGTTGCCGCGAATGATGGTGGCACGTGCAGACGAAGGCCCAACGGCGGCGCTACTGCATAGCGGGCTTCAGACCTTGGCCGGGTCACTGCGCGAAAAGCAGCCTGGCGCGATTTCGATTCGCGAGCGACTCACGGAGCTTCTCTTTGTCGAGGTCGTGCGCCAGCACGCTTCCAACCTGAGCCCGGAGCAGGCTGGCTGGGTGGCGGCGATCTCGGACGAAGGCATTCGTAGAGCCCTCGAGCGGATTCACAGCCAGCCGGAAAACGATTGGTCGGTGGAGGAGTTGGCAAAACACGCGGGCATGTCGCGGTCTTCGTTTCATGATCGCTTCACGGCGCTTCTCGATGATTCCCCCGCGCACTACCTGATGCGGTGGCGCATGCAACGGGCCGCGCATCTCTTGGTCGACAGCGACGAAACCTTGCTTCAGATCGCCGGCAGGGTGGGTTACGGCTCCGAGGCCGCGTTCAGCCGCGCGTTCAAGCGGCACAGCGGCGAGTCGCCCTCGGTGTGGCGCCAAGAGCGTAGCGCCCTCTAGCAGGCGAGTAGCCCGGCTTGTGGCCCTTGCTCGCGCCGGCCCCTGGCCTGGATCTTCAGCAAGCTGTTGCGACGCGACACGGTCCCGCACCTTTTGCCGAGCGTGCCGATCGCGGAGGCCGACGTCGCCCACGTGGCCGATATCCGAAAGTCCGTTGCGTAACCCAAGACGCGATCATCCGGGGACACAACGAGCGCAGAAAATCCGATCCCGGCAGGGTCGGGGGTCACTGAGCCCGTTCGGTCAGGAACACCTCGACAACGGGTTCGACCAGCTGGTCGACCAGGCGCCAGATCGCTCGGTCGCTCGTCCGCGTCCAGCGCCCCGACCAGATCTCGATGCAGATGCCGTGCGCGACGACGCTCGCGCGCCAGGCCATTGCGTCCCGTTGACGCCTGCCGAGGTGGCCAAAGCGGTCGGAGTCGCCGAGCGGGCCCGAGAACCCGGCACGGATCGCCACCCAGTCGGGCGGTGAAGGGTGCGTGTGGAGGAAGAGTGCTTCGTAGTCGTGTGGCCGGTCCGCGGTGAATCGGGCCATCGCGAAGGCCGCGGCTCGGATCGGGTCGCTTGCCTCGGTCGCGTCAATCGCCGCGAGCAGTTCTTCGATGAGCGCCGCCACCACGGCGTCCGTGAGCGCCTGCATGGTCTCGAACGTGGCCAACACTGGGGCGGTCGACGCGCCGAGGGCCTTCGCGACGGTTCGCGCACTCACGGTCCGGAGGCCGTCGTTCCGAACCACCTCGAGCGCAGCGTCCAGGACTGCTTGGCGGGTGTATCGGGTCTTCGGAGGCATGCCCCGGACTAGCACGCCCAGGAATAAAGTACGAGCGTTATATGACATATGTCATTTTTCGCTTGCGCCGAGCCAATCGTTAGATTACACCCGTCATTCAAACAAAGCTGAAGCCGACTAGGAGAGCGCTCATGAACACCGCCCAAACCCAAGTCCCCGCGACCCCGAGCCCTGCGAAGCAGCCCGCGCCGCGCCTCGACGCCGAGCTCAACCTCCAGCGCAAAGCCGCTCTCGTAGCTGGCGGCGCCGTCGACCACGCCGGCCGCGTCCGCGTCGTTCCGATGGAGGGCTTCGACATGGGGCGGACCATCTTTGGCGGACTCCAGGGCGCGGTCGAGCGGGCGGTCATGCAGGACAAGCTTGCGAAGGAGCCTTTCTGGAGTGACGCCGCGGTGAGCGCGATCGAGGTGGCGTACTTCGATGCAGAGGCCAAGGCGCCCACGCCCTCGGTCGACCCAGACCTCATCGCATTCATGGAGACAGAGTGCGACTTCTCGATGGAGCATGCGGACGGTACGTTCCTCGAGCACCTGGTATTCTGCCACGACTACGGGGCGCGCCACTATTCCGACTGTTCGCCCAACGTCGCCTTGCTCCACTCCATCCTCGGAACGGCGACGAACACGTTTGCGATGAAGGTCGACAAGTTCCCGATGCTTTGCGAACGACTCACCGATTTCGAGGCCCGACAGATCGAGGCTTTCCCGTCCCTCGTTCGGCTTTTCTACGATCGGGCGTTGTTGGCGGAGCTCACGGCGAATCTGCACCGCTTGGACAAACTGGAAGCGCTTCACTGCCACCGGGTGATCGACAACGCACCGATCGTCATGGATGCCGAGAACCTGTGGATTCAGCTGAACTACCACCTGATGCACTTCGTCGACTTCATGCCTTCGGCGAACTGGGGCGCTCGCCGGAACGACCCGCTCCTGATGCAGTTCCACGAGCTGTCGACGTTTCTCGACCGAGCCGGTCAGCGACGCGCCAAGGTCGACGTGACCTTCCCAGCGGAGGCGACGCCTGCCGTCGGCGAGCACATCTCGCTGGTTGGCCGCATCGCCGGTGCGCTGCCGGTTTCCGTCACCCAGATGCTCGCTCAGAAAACCATTCGCGCGTACTCGGGCGAGATCGGCCACAGCCTCGACTACCGGCTCGAGTGGCGATCCGCGTAGCGTCGCGCGTTCGATACGCGAACGCCGATGATCGCTAAAACCGGCTGTGTGGCCGAAATGTGACGTCGGAACGCCACAGATCGTGAAATCCGGCCACACAGCCGGATTTGTAAGAGCCAGAAATCGTTATGATTTCGGTCGCTGTGATTGGCATGCCCGCTGCAATGAAGCGGAGCATGCGCAACACACCGATCGTACAAATCACCCTCCTGCTGGTCACCAGCCTCGCTTCCACAGCGTCAGCCGACACGACCTCGGGCGACGCCGAGGTGCCGACAGAAGTCCCTGGGGCTTCTTTCTCGTATGAGCTCCGCGCTCAGGTCTTCAGTCCATCGTACCGCTGGTCCGACGTGGATGCTTTGGGGTACCCCTACAACATCGCTGCCAAGAGTCTTTACTTCTCGTCTGGCCTCGGCTTGCGCGTTGTACATCGCAGTGGTCACGCGTTTTTCGTCGATGGCGACTACCGCTTCGACAGCGATGTTGATGGGTGGTTCGGTCACGAGGACGAATACAGAGTTCGCTTTGGCACTGCGCACGCTGGATATGGGTACCGACACGTTGCCGATCGTCGGAGGCCCAATGGTCGTATCCGCGTCTGGACGATCACGCCGAACGGAACCTTGTCTGCGGGCGTGGCGACCACCGACCGGTCTGCCTATCGCGAGGCCATTCCGTCACACTCCCCGGTGGTGGGGGCACGTGTCGGCGTCGACCTCGATCTTCACCTCAGCCGCTTCTTCTTCAGTTGGAGCTTCAGCTACGAATACCTTCATCACACACGCGGAAGCCTGACCCATTCGAACTTCTTGGCCTGGAACGTGATCCCTGTCTTCCGCATGGGCGTCAATCTCGGCAGGAGGGTTCGATGATCCACAGGCGTGCTGGATTGCGTCGAGGGTTCACGGGCCGTAATTCGTTACTATGTCCGCGAACCGCGCCGACGTCGTGATCATCGGTGGTGGGCCCGCGGGGCTCGAGGCTGCGCTCGTCCTTGGGCGAGCAGGCAAGCGAACGATGGTCTTCGACGACCCTGCGGCGCCGCGCAATGCGGCGTCTCATGGGATTCACAACTTCATTGGCGCTGAGGGGGTACACCCCGATGCGCTTCGAGAGCGGGTGCGGGCCGAGATCGCCCAGCACTCCAACGTGACCTTTCACCATCAGGCCGTTGTCGACATCCTCCCCGCTCCAAGAGACGAAGATGCCTACGTGGTCGTCGGCGGAGAAGGCTTCGAGGCGACCGCGCGAAAGGTGATCTTGGCGTTCGGGTATCGTGACCGATTCCCAGCGCTCGAAGGGTTCGATGCATGTTGGGGGCTCACGGTGATTCCGTGCCCGTTCTGCGATGGGTACGAAAACCAGGGGCGTGTCTGGGGCGTCGTCCCACGCACACCGGACGAGCTCGCCGTGCAGCCGAGGCTGGTATTGCATTGGACCAAGACCGTCCTGCTGTTCCTTTCTCCCGATCTCTCGATCGAAAACGACTATCGGGTTGATCTCCTGCGCGAAGGAATCGCAATTCACTCGGGACGAATCACTCGCATCGATCAACATCACGGACGAATCGAAGCCGTCACGCTCGACTCAGGCGCCCGTCACGAAGTTGGCACCTTGCTTTGGGTGCCCGAGCCGGAGCCCACGCCGCTCTCGCAGCGCCTTCAACACAACCTTGGCCTGCGCTGCGATACAGATGGATTCATCCATACGAACGAGTCGTTCGCGACCAATCTGCGGAACGTCTGGGCGATTGGCGACGTCAAAGGATGGACCGGCGCGCTCAGCGCCGCGGCTGCAGGCTATTCGGCTGCGGTCGCGCTTCTCAAGTCGCCGCGCTAGCCAGGCGCGTCGGTGTCGACCTCGAAGCCGCAGACTTGGATCCGACGAGGGCTCCGTCCTATCGTCTCTCCATGCGCAATGCGGTCTGGCGCTGTTGTTCCCCGAGCACGGTCTGGCTTACGTGCCTCGCGCTGTGGGTGCTGGGCGTCAGTCTGGGCACCGAACGCTCCGTTCACGCGCAAGACGCCGTGCTTGATAGTCCGGCGGAACGCGATGAAGGCCAAAACGAAGACGGCGAGGCCGACGACGACCATGACGACGACGACGAGGACCACGACGACGAGGACCACGATGAGGACGTCCATGATGAGGACGACCACGACGAAGACGATGAGGGTGCCGACGGTTTTGATCCCCATGAAGGTCAGGCGCCCGGCCTCGGGCGGGCTGCCTCCGACATCTTCTATGCCGACAAACCGTTCACCTTCTCGGGGTACGCCGAGGTGGCGATCAACACGGGCTTCGACCAACCACGAGCCACCTCGTCCGGCGACCTCGAACTCTACTACGACAGCCTAATTCGCGCGGCGCCGTTCTTCGGGTTTCGACTTCTCCCCCGATGGTTCTGGGTCTCCGAACTGGGGCTCGAGTTTTTCCAAGGTTCGGGCGAAACCGACGTGGATTTCTTTCCTGAGAGCTACTTCGACATTCTGGTGCGAGAGGAGGTTGCGTTTCGCGTCGGGATTCAGCCCTTGTTCATTGGCTACATCAACAACAACGAAGAGCCGGTTCTCTATCAGTCGGTCAATCGTCCCGAAGTCGAGCGTCTGATCATCCCGTCGGAGTGGATCGAAGTCGGGGCGACCCTCTATGGCGACGCTGACGACTTCAGCTACGCGTTGATGGTCACACATGGCCCCGACCTCGGGGAGGCCCAAAGCGCGACATGGATTCGGAACGGCGCGGAGGCGCGGTTCAAGGACTACGCGATCGCCCTCAATGCGCAGGTCGCGTACCACGGCATCCCCTTCACCGAGCTCGTGCTGAGCGGCTACTGGAGTTACACCGGGGGCGAGACCATCGAGCGAGATTCTGGACCAGGGAAATTTTGGACCCACATGGGCCTCGTTTCCGTACACGCGCGGCTCGATTTTCGTGGCTTCACCTTCATCGGGCTTGGGACCGTCGGGTTCATCGAAGACACCGAAGGCGTATTTCTTCTGACCGAAGAAGAACAGGGATCGGGACAAGTGATCGGTCGCCGCGCGTACGGTTTCTACATCGAGTTCGCGTACGACATCGCGCGTACGTGGGAGCGCAAGTTGGCTGGTGTGGTGACCCGGCCGAAATCGCCGTTTCGCATCGGGGAGATCGCGATGCCGATCTTCGTCCGATACGAGAGGCTCAACACCCACGCGTCGGTGGCGGCCTCGTTGGCCAACATTCCGTTCTTCAGCAACGATCTCCACGTCATCGTCGCGGGGATCAACTTTCGCCCAAATCACGTCGTGGCGATCAAACTCGACGGGCGTTTTCGCAACAACCTGGCGGCAGCGGTCGGTGAGCCCCGGTGGGAACGCCTCCTGGAGTTCGGGATCGGACTCGAGTTCTAGTCGCCAGTGTAGAGACCGATCGCCTGTTTGAGGGGCGCCGGCTTGCCTACGGCTTATGGAAGTTGGTGGTGTAGCTCGCGCTGCTGCCGCTATCGTTCGTCCGGATCTCTTGCCCTGCCACGCGGAGGCCGCGTGAGGCGAAAGACTGGACGTGCCCCGGTGTCAGGAGCCATGGAGGCCCGTCTTCGAAGCTCCGTTCGTTGCCGCCGACTCCAGCGATCACCAACAACGCGCCGCTCCGCGCCACGAACCCGGCGATGTTGCGGATCGCCGTTTCTTCATACGATGGAGGAACCGCTTGCACGGTGTAAATCTCCAACACGAAGTCGAAGTGGCCTTTCCAATGCGAGGGCGGATCGAAGAGGTCGGCCTGAACGAACGCCACCTTGGAATCCGAGAATCGCTTCTTGCAGTAGGCGATCGCCGAGGGCGAGACATCGAACGCGGTCACGTCGAAACCGCGGGCTTCGAGTTCTATGGCGTCGTCCCCCATGCCGCAGCCGACCACCAGCGCCGACTTGCCACGGCCATCGAGGTCGTGCTTGTCAAGCCACGCTCCGAACAAAGGGTGCGTTTGCATGCTTGCCCAAGGCACGCCACCTCCGTCGGTGTCCGAAGCGCCGTAGAGTTCTTCGAACCAACTGAGGGGCTCATCTTCACGAATGCGCAGATCCGCCTGGCCTCCAATCGAGACCGTCTTCGTCCGGTTCGTTTTTCCCTTTTGCTGAGGCATTACCGAAGTTCGACGCGCCGCATACGATGGACGATTCCGTCGAACTCGTCGAGATGTCGGGTCCCTTCGAGGCCCACCTCGTTCCGGTTCGCAGTTGACAGGGCGCCGTCACTGTCGGTACCAACGCCCCTGGTCACCGGCAGGAGGAGCCATGGGAAAGAGATCCGCAGTCGCGTTCGTTGTTGCCACGCTGGTCGCTGCATCTGGATGCGCGCCGACCTCAAGCGAAGGGCTCGAAGCCGGTGAGGTCGGTTCGACCGAGGCGCCGCTATGCTGGTTTTGGTGCTCGAGCTACACGGAGACCAAGTATCCGATCGTGTTGGCGCATGGGTTTCTCGGTTTCGACGAGCTCCTCGGGGGCGTGATCGAGTACTGGAACGGAATTCCGGACGCACTCGCGGACGGTGGCGCCGAGGTGTACGTGGTAACGACGGCGGTCGTGAACTCCTCGGTCGTGCGAGGGGAGCTCATCATCGACCAGCTCGAGGACCTGTCAGCAATCACGGGCCACGCCAAGTTCAATCTGATCGGCCACAGTCAGGGCGGGCTCGACATTCGCTATGTCGCCGCCGTGCGGCCCGACCTCGTGGCCTCCGTCACGACGGTGGCGAGCCCGCATCAAGGTACAGGCATTGGCGACCTCGCGTCGTCCGACGGCCTTGCGCAACTCGGGGAGACCGCACTCACATTGCTTGCCGAGCTCCTGATTCTACTCGGCGCGCCGGACGGCCCGATCGACTTCGATGCCACGTTTGAGGTCTTCTCGACCGAAGGTATCGCCGCCTTCAACGCCGCGTACCCAGCGGCGCTTCCAAGCGGGTGCGGGGAGGGCGCCAAAGTCGTCAACGGCATTCGGTATTACTCGTGGAGCGGCACGGGCGTGCTCACGAACGTTCTCGATCCCCTCGACGCGCTCTTCGGCATCACCTCGCTCTTCGTGGGAGAGGCCAACGATGGGCTGGTCGGCCGTTGCAGCTCGCATCTTGGCGATGTGATTCGCGACAACTACTTCCAGAACCATCTCGACGAGGTGAATCTGTTCTTCGGTCTCGTGTCGCCATTCACCTCGAACCCCAAGACGCTCTTTCGCAACCACGCGAACCGACTGAAGCGTAAAGGACTCTGAGGCGGGCGCGTCCGTGCGGCACGCCCTCGCCACCGGGGCTCTTGCGCTGGCGATCACCGTGGGTTGGCTCTGGTGGTTTGACGCAGAGCGCGAGGGCGTCGTCCGTGGCGGAGATGCTGAGCCGCGGTCGCCACTGGCAGCCGAAAGTGACCCTGTGGTCCCGAACCTTGGTGCTGCGGCGTCCGGATCGACTGGCGTCAAACGTCCCGCCGTCGACGTGCCGCCCTCGCTCGAGGGGACCGAGGTGGACGGTTACTTCTCGGTCGTCAACGGTCGTTTCGTTCGAGATGCCAACGCGATTCGCGTGTTCGAGTACTTCCTTTCCACGCGCGGCGAGGTGAGCGAAGCGCAGATTCGCGCGCTGATCGAGCAAGTGGCCCTCGCCCAGGTTCCGCCGGGAGAAGAGTCGGCCGTGATGGCACTCTACGACGACTACCTGCGCTACCGTGAGGTGCTTGGCGACCTCTCGCGCGGTTCGTCACCCCGCGAGTCCGTGGAGTACATCCGCGGCGCTCAGAAGGAGATCTTCGGCGACGACGTGGGTGCTCTGTTCGGTCGAGAGAACCGACTGATGGAGTACGACCTATCGCGAAGCGAGGTCATGACGGACCCGTCGCTCGACCGCGACGAGCGAAAACGACGACTCGAACAACTCGACGAAACGTTGCCTGCCCCACTGCGGGAGATGCGGGGTACGATGATACGGCAGCGAGCGGCATCAGCGGTCGTCGATCAGATGCGGCGCGACGGACTGAGCGAAGAAGAGGTGTTCGAGTATCGCGCCGATGAGTTCGGCGACGCGGCGGCCGAGCGGCTTCAAGCGCTCGACGAGCAGCGCGCGCGATGGGACACACGCCTCGAAGCCTATCAGGCCGAGCGAGACGCGATCCTCGATCTCGACCTTCCTGAAGACGAACAAGCACTGCGCCTCGACGAACTGCGCACCGGCCACTTCGAAGGCCCGGAGCGCCTCCGCATCGAAGCCCTGGACCGGGAAGCACTCCTCCCTCGGAACACGCTGTAGCCGCGAGGAGTAGGGTTCTCGCTCGCGTTGGGGTCTCGCTACATG
The DNA here is from genome assembly GCA_039028875.1 of Myxococcota bacterium. Lineage (GTDB taxonomy): Bacteria > Myxococcota_A > Polyangia > Polyangiales > Houyiibacteriaceae > SG8-38. The sequence continues at coordinate 38,124 of JBCCHE010000034.1, forward strand.
ACTTTCTGGCCCTTGAGCTCCGTGGTGGGCGGCAGCTCAAAGACTTCGACGAAGACCACCTCGACGAGGTCGAGCGCGGCGGGAACGTCCCCACCGAGATCCTTCTTGTAGTTGACTAAGACCACCGGCTTCTGGTCCGCGCCGATTGTCGTCGTCTCGAAAGTCGTTTTCGGGATGCCGAGTCGCTTCATCGTCTCCTCCGCACGGGCGGCTTCCTCCGGAGACAAGGGCATGGCGGGAAGATCGAACTTGAGTCCGGATCCGGAAAACTGGACGAACTTCTTCGTGACTGGGTCCTCGACGACGAGCGCACGGTCCTCCGCTTTGAGCCATTCCAAGTCTGCCTCGAGCTGGTTGCGAGTTGCACTCGGGAGGCCGACCGCCGCCTCTTCGGCGACCGGTTCGGCTGGCGGCGCGCTCTCTTCTTCCTTCTTCGTGCATCCGGCACAGAGAACAAGAGCGCAAATAAGGGTCAGGGTGATCGATCCGTTCATCATGCCGAACGTTGGTACAGGATCTGACCCGCTCTTACAATCGGAACGACCGGACCCAGGCGTCTACGACCGAAGATTCGACCGCGCTTCTCACGCGTGCGGGACTCTAGGCGGGGCGCGTCAGGCTCACTCATGGTGCGCGAGTTCATCCGCTAGAAAATCGACGAAAGCGCGGACCTTCGGAACGACGTAGCGCTGGGAGGGATAGACGGCGTACACGTGGGTTTCATCGAGTGACCATGCATCGAGTACCGTGCGCAATCGGCCCTCCAAGAGGTCCTCTTCAACGTAGATGCGAGGAATCAGGCTTAACCCGAAACCGGCGCGCAGCGCGTCCCGCACCGCGAGGCTCGACCCGACCTTGTATCGGCCCCGCACGGCCACTTTGATAAGGCGGTTGCCCTTTTTGAACGTCCATTCGTTCGCGTGCCCGGATAGCGTGAACCTGACGCAGGTGTGCTTGGCAAGCTCTGCCGGAGACGCGGGCACACCTGTTCGCTCAAAGTACTCCGGCGCACCGCAGACGACATGATCCAATGTCATCAGCTTTCTCGCGATCAGGGTCGAATCTTCGAGGTGGTCGCTGCCGCGGAGTGCCACGTCGAAACCCTCTTTTACGAGATCGACTCGACGATCGTCCAACTGAAGGTCCATCGAAAGCTCCGGGTTGCGGCTGAGGAACGCCGGGATCGCGGCCGACAATCGGATGAGGGTCAGCGTCATCGGCGCGCTGACCCGCAGTAGCCCTCGCGGGATGTCCCGCATCGCGCTGAGCGCGCCGTCGGCGTCGTTCAACTCGTCGAGCAGGACTGCGACGCGCGCGTAGTAGAGCGACCCCTCTTCGGTCAGGCTCATGCGACGCGTCGTGCGATGAAAGAGGCGCACACCGAGGTGTGCTTCGAGCTCACCGATGTTCTTACTCACCGCCGCAGGCGAGAGACCGAGGTCGCGTGAAGCGCTCGCGAAGCTTCCGAGCTCGGCGGCGCGGCGGAACACCTGGAGTGCAGTCAGTCGGTCCATGATTGTTCACTCAAGGTAAAGAGTATTTTTACTTATTCATAGATTATCAACCCAAAGAGAATATCGTAATCAGAAGGCATGGGACGAGCAGACGCGAAAACCCCGAACAAACCAATGGAAAGTAGGCTGCCATGACGAAATACATCTGTGAGACCTGCGGAACCCAGCACGCCAACGCGGACACACCCCCCCGTCATTGCCAGGTCTGTGAGGACGAGCGTCAGTACGTGGGTTGGAACGGCCAACGGTGGACGACGCATGAAGCCCTCGCCGCCGACCACACCCAGCGGATCGAGGAGGAGAACGGCCTCCTCGCTCTTGGGGTCACACCGGCCTTCGCGATTGATCAGCGGGCGTTCTTGTTACCAACCGACGCCGGCAACATTCTGTGGGAGACGCTGAGTCTCGTCACCGACGAGGCCGTCGAGGCGATCCATGCGCGCGGCGGCGTGGATCGCATCGCCATCTCACACCCTCATTTCTACGCGTCGATGGGCGAGTGGAGCGATGCGTTCGATGGCGCCCCAATCATCATCCACGAAGCAGATCGTGAATGGGTCAAACGTCCCCACCGAGCGATAGATTTCTGGAAAGGAGAGGAACTCGCTCTCTCCGACAACGTCACCCTCATCCGTTGCGGCGGGCACTTCGCTGGCAGCACGGCGCTGCACTGGGCCGACGGACCCCGGCCGGGCGGTGCCCTGTTCTCGGGGGACGCCCTGCAAGTCGCGGTCGATAGGTGCCACGTGTCTTTCATGTACAGCTACCCGAATCTCATTCCCATGCGAACGAGTGACGTCGTCGCCATGCGTGCGCGCCTCCACGAGTACGCGTTCGAAGATGTTTTCGGGTACACCTGGGGGCGAAACATCATCGGCGATGGGCGTCGCGCGGTAGACGTCTCCTACGACCGCTATCTCACCGCGGTGGGGAGCTAGCGATGCGTATCACAGTGTTTGGCGCGGCGGGAAGCGTCGGCGGTCGTGCTGTGGCCGAGGCGCTGCACCGAGGCCACGAAGTCACCGCGGTCGTGCGGAACCCAAAGCGATTTTCCGAAGTACCTGCCGGCGCGATCGCACGCGTGGGCGACGCATCAAGCGTCGAGGATGTGGTCGCTTTGAGCGCGGGCCAAGATGTCGTCATCAGTGCTACGCGCCCGGCACCGGGCCGCGAAAGAGATCTCGTCACGACGACCAAAGCGCTGATGGACGGCCTTCGTCAGACCCGCGTTCGACTGCTGTTGGTGGGAGGCGCAGCGAGTCTCAAGGTGCCCGGTGCCAACCGTATCGTTGTCGACGACCCCGTGCTGGTGCCGCCGGCGCTACAGGCCATCGCACAGGCTTGCAATGAGCAACTCGAGGCCTGCCGCGTCGAGAGTACAGTGGACTGGACCTATCTCAGTCCACCTGCCGTCTTGGAACCGGGCGAGCGCACCGGCCGCTACCGAACCGGTAGCGATACCTTGGTGGTCGACCCCGACGGTCGCTCGCACCTTTCGGTTGAAGACCTCGCCGTCGCGTTGCTGGACGAAGTCGAGTCGCCGCAGCACAGACGAGCGAGATTCACTGTCGCGTCCTGATCGAGCGCACAGCAGACCGCGCTCTCTACTGATCTATCGTGGTGCCTCTGCCCTCGAAGTCGACTCAGGTGGTCCTCGCTCCACGGCGTCGTCAGGCTCCCCGACACGAACATCCGGGGCAGGCTCGTCGTGACGTTTCGAGAACAGGCGATCCGGACTGCAGCGCGTAACTACCCAACACAACGTCGTCTGCATCAAGTCGTAGCGTTTGGGTTTACGGTTGGCCAAGATGTGTAAACCCAATCTGTGCGCGATCACACAAGGCCATTAGCGCAGCGTTTACCCTGTGTTTTTCGGCGTAATGAACGCGGATCGCAGTTGACAGAAGTCGGTTGACTGAATGTAAAGTAGCGCCCGTCTCGTTTGATCTGTCCTGTGCAGGACAAGGAGTGGTGTGTGATGTCCAGGTCGCAGCGTGCGCTCATTTTCATTCTCGTCACGACAGCGTTCGCAGTGCTGTCCGGCATCAGTAGTTGCAACAAGACGTGCTTCGATTCGGAGGGGAACTCCTTCACGTGCACGGAGTGTGCGATCGCTGACAACGATTCGTGCACGCTCAACAGTTGGCGGGTTCCGGTCGGTACGGCTTGCGTGATCGAGGACCGGCCCATCCTTGCGGACGGTGTCGCGTGTAACACACCGTTCATCGCGGCGGGACAGTGTTCGTCCGGCGTGTGTGTGGACACATCGTTATGCGGGAACGGGACGCTCGATGCTGGCGAAGCCTGCGACGAAGGGGCCAACAACGGGACGGGTGAAGGCGCATGCCTCAACGATTGCTCCGGGTTCCAAGTCTGCGGCGACGGCACCGCCAACGGAACAGAGACCTGCGATGACGGGGTCAACGATGGCGGCGTGATGGAGTGCCTCGGGTGCACGCAGTTCCAGATCTGCGGAGACGGACTCACCAACGGGACGGAGGTTTGCGAAGCACTAGATGTCATCAACTGCGATCAGTTGAACGGCGGATTCATCGGCGGCACAGCGACGTGCGACTCGACATGTGAAGCATACGACTCCTCCACGTGCGTGACCTCGGACGATTGCGGCAACGGAACCGTGGATTCGGGCGAGGTATGCGACGACGGCGTCAACGACGGTGGCGAGGGCGAGTGCCTCGGGTGCCAGATGGTTCAGAACTGCGGCGACGGGACGGCAGAGGGCACCGAAGCGTGCGACGACGGCGCTAGCAACGGAACCGGCGAGGGCCAGTGCCTCGACGACTGTTCTGGGACACAGACCTGCGGCGACAGCGTTCAGAACGGAACCGAGGCGTGCGACGAGGGTGCGCTCAACGGTACGGGCGACGGTCAATGCCTGAGCGACTGCTCGGGGACGCAATCGTGTGGTGATGGGAATCAGGCCGGCACCGAAGCGTGTGATGACGGTGCCGGAAATGGTACGGGCGAAGGTCAGTGCCTGACGGACTGTTCCGGAACGCAGGCCTGCGGGGATGGTGTCCAGAACGGAACGGAGTTCTGCGAAAGCGGGGATTCCGTGCTCTGTACGACGCTCGGCGGCGGTTTTCTCGGCGGCGCGGCGTCGTGCGACTCGGCATGCGCAGCTTGGGACGTATCTACATGCACGACGGCGGTCGACTGCGGCAACGGCATGACCGACCCGGGCGAGGTGTGTGATGACGGCACCAACGACGGCGGCGAAGGCGAGTGCCTCGCCTGCCAGGGCTTCCAGAGTTGTGGGGATAGCAACCCCGAGGGCACCGAAGCGTGTGATGACGGCACCAGCAACGGCACCGGCGAAGGCTCGTGCGTCAGCGACTGCTCGGGTGTCCAAACATGCGGCGACGGTGTTGCAAACGGAACCGAGATTTGCGACGACATCGCCAACGACGGCGGGGATGGCGAGTGTCTCGCCGGCTGCCAAGGCATTCAGAACTGCGGCGACAACGTCACCGAAGGTACCGAGGCATGCGACGATGGCACCAACGACGGTGGCGAGGGCGAGTGCTGGACGTGCATCAGCATTCAGACGTGTGGCGACAACGTCTCGGAGGGAACCGAGTCCTGTGACGACGGTGTGCAGAACGGAACAGGCGAGGGGCTTTGCCTGAGTGACTGCTCGGCGACCCAAACCTGCGGGGACGGCGTCCAGAACGGAACGGAGTTCTGCGAGAGCGGGGACTCGATCGCCTGCCTCGACCTTGGCGGCGGGTTCCTCGGCGGAACGGCTTCGTGCGATTCGGCTTGCGCTGCGTGGGACACGTCGACATGTACGACCCCAGCCAGCTGCGGAAACGGCACCACGGATCCGGGTGAGCTGTGCGACGACGGCACCAATGACGGGGGCGAAGGCGAGTGCCTCGCCTGCCAGGGCTTCCAGACTTGTGGCGACGACGATCCCGAAGGTAGCGAAGCGTGCGACGACGGTGCTGCAAACGGCACAGGAGAAGGGCAGTGCCTAGCCGACTGCTCTGGCGTCCAGAGTTGCGGCGATGGCGCCCAGAACGGGACGGAGTCTTGCGACGACGGCGCCAACAACGGAGGCGGGGACGGGTTCTGTTTGAGCGACTGTTCGGGCACGCAATCGTGCGGCGACGGCAACCAAAACGGGACGGAGTCTTGCGACGACGGCGCCAGCAACGGCAGCGGCGATGGCTTCTGTCTGAGCGATTGCTCGGACACGCAAACCTGCGGCGACGGGCAACAGAACGGCACGGAGTTCTGCGAGGCGGGCGACTCGATCGCGTGCACGATCCTCGGCGGAGGCTTCCTCGGGGGTACGGCGTCCTGCGACTCGGCGTGCGCCGCGTGGGACGTCTCGACGTGTACGACGTCAGGGGACTGCGGAAACGGCGTCCTCGATCCGGGCGAGCTCTGCGATGATGGCACCAACGACGGTGGCGACGATGAGTGTCTCGCGTGCCAGAGCATCCAGTCGTGTGGCGACGGAACCGCGGAGGGCAGCGAGTCGTGCGACGATGGGGCCAGCAACGGCACGGGCGAAGGTTCGTGCGTTGCGGACTGCTCTGGCGTGCAACAGTGCGGCGATGGCGTATCCAATGGTACGGAGGCATGCGACGACGGCACGAACAACGGCGGCGAGGGTGGGTGCCTCCCCGGCTGCCAGGCGGTTCAAACCTGCGGGGACAACGTCGCGAACGGCACCGAGATTTGCGACGATGGAGTCAACGATGGTGGCAACAACCAGTGCCTTGACTGCACGACCGTCCAAGTCTGTGGCGATACGGTGACCAATGGCACCGAGGTCTGCGACGATGGCACGAACGACGGAGGCAACGCCGAGTGTCTGTCGTGCACGGGTATCCAGACGTGCGGAGATGCGACTCAGGAAGGCTCCGAGATTTGCGAAGTCGGAGATCAGACCGCGTGTACGGGGCTCGATCCTGCGTTCACGGGCGGCACCGCGACCTGCAATGCCACCACTTGCGAGAGCTGGGACACATCTCAATGCATCAATCCCAGCAACTGCGGCAACGGCAGCCTCGATCCGGGCGAGTCCTGTGACGACGGCGGCGACAACGGCGGCGGCGATGGCTTCTGCCTCGGCGATTGCTCGGGCGTTCAGAGTTGCGGAGACGGAACTCCCGAGGGCACCGAGGCCTGCGACGACGGTGGCGACAATGGGACCGGCGACGGGTTCTGCCTGGGCGACTGCTCAGGCACACAAAACTGCGGTGACGGACAGCAAGACGGCACGGAGTTCTGCGAACTTGGAGATACCGAAGCGTGCACCAGTCTTCCTGGCGGATTCACCGGCGGTACCGCGTCATGTAATGGGACGTGTTCGGCATACGATACGTCGAGCTGCATCACCGGACCCCAAACTTGCACCGTGGAGTACGACCTCAACGCGACCTTCGAGATCACGAACACACCCCTCAACCTCGGGAACCAGGTGAACCCAAACCTGCCTGGTCGAATCGTTCTCGAGTATGCGTCGGACGGGGCGGGCAACATCCAGGATGGAACCGTCAACATGCTCCACTACTGGGTCCACAACGACTTTACGGTGCCCGGAAGCTTGGTCACGGTGGCCACCAACGTTCATGGCTTCGCTCCCGAATGCAACGGCGTTGCCAACCCGATCTGGAGGAAGCCTGGCGACTCAGGCGGGACCGGCCCGGGCGGGGAACCGTTGCCAGGCTTCCCTGGCCCCGAGGGATGCGAGTACACGGGCAACACCGCGCCCGTGGCGATCGGTGAACTCACCGGCAATGCCCTCACCTGGGATGCGTGTACGGTAACGCCTGCCGACTACTGGACCGATACGGTAAACGGGTTCAGCTCCTACCAATCAACGGGCGACGTCGCCTCGGGCCAAGGCTGCATCAACGCCTTCAAGTCGATCGGGAACGTCATCTGTAGCGGTGGGTTCTGCAGCCTCGGCGGCCTAAGTACTGGGGACAACTTCCAAGACTCCAGCTGGAACCAACCCCAGGTGAACGGACCCATACCCGGCAACTCGACCTTCACGGTGACCTCGGGAGACGCCTCCAAGACGACCATCGTCACCCCGAGCGGTGCCGGCGGCGGTTTCCAGTCGATCAATGTCCCGAACAATCAGCAAAGCCGCACATGGCTCAGCTACACCGCCACCCGCAACGGGACGAGCCCGAACACGACCTGCAACTAGGCTGATCGTCGATCAACCGCTCTGGGGTGCTGTCCGGCGACGGGCCCAAAGAACGCCACAGAGCGTCCGGCCTTAGCCCGCGTCGCTCTCGTTTCGCAATCGTTCTGTCAGCTGGTTGAGCGCTCGCGTCATCGCGTCTCTCTGTTGCGGCCCCAAGTCGCCAAGCAGTGCCTCCAAGTGTCGCGAGTGAGCCCGGGCCGCTTTGGCGAACACTGACCGGCCTTCGGAGGTCAGCGAGATGAGGGTCGATCGACGATCCGCGGGGTGTGGGCGGCGCTCGACCAACCCGTCCTTCTCGAGGCCGTCTACGAGAGCAGTGATGTTGCGCTTGGTCACCGACAGACGGTCGGCGAGCTCGACCATGCGCAGTGCTTCTCCCTGACCAAGCGCTTCGAGTACCTGAAAGCGCGCCGGTGAGAGGTCCAACTCCGCCAAGAGCTGGCGCAAGAATCTCAGAAACGGCGGCAGGAACTCGCAGATGGCTTCAACGGCTGGCGTGGTCATGATGGGGGCTTCCAATTAGTAGATATATACACTATGTGGTTATTCATCAGTCGGAGGAGGCACGTTCTGAGATGAGTCATCCGCAACGAAACTGGACCGTCGTCACCGGCTCGACCGGCGGAATCGGCGTGGAGATCAGCAAAGGTCTCGCAGCGCGAGGTCATGCCCTGGTCCTCGTGAATCGCGATGCCAAGGCGTCCCAAGCGCAGCGCCAGGCGCTGCTCGAAGAGCATCCAAGCTTGCCGATCGAGCGGGTCACCGCCGACTTCATGGCGACCGCGGAGATCGCGTCGGCGATCGAGCACATCAGTGCGCTCCCCGGCCAGGTGGACGCGCTCTACAACGTGGCGGGTTTGCTCTCCACCAAGAAGGTGATGAGTGCAGAGGGGTTCGAGTCGCACTTCGCCGTGAATACACTCGCTCCCTACCTGCTGACGAAAGGGTTGCGCCAGAAGATGTCTCGCCCCGCCCACGAGCGCGCCGCCATGGTGGTGAACTTCTCATCGAGCGCCATCAACCAGCAGAAGGTACTCGACTTGGACAGCTTGGTGAACCCGGGCGAGGTCACCGGCCTGATGGGCACCTATGCACAGACGAAACTGGCGCTCACCGCGCTGTCTGCCGGCATGGCGGAAGACCTGAAGTCCGACAACGTGCTGATTCGGGCCCTCGACCCCGGCGCAACCAAGACCTCGATGACGACGGACAATACGGCGATGCCGAAGGTGCTCTCGTGGCTCGTACCTCTGTTCTTCAGTCCACCAGACAAGCAGGCCGCCAAAGTCATGGTAGCCGCCGACCCCGACGCCCTCCGCGGGCGAACCGGAATCTTGGTGGCCAACCTGAAAGAAAAGAAGCTCCCGAAAGCCATCGCGGACCCAACGACCCAGCGCAAGCTCATCGATCTGCTCGAAACCACACTTCGCGCGTCGAGTGAGCTCTCCTAGACCATCGAACCTCGCGTGCGCGCCGACTTACGCTACTGGATGCTGTGTCCGGCAGAACGAATTTTGGTCGTATCCCCCTTGGGGACTGCCGCGATCAAGCGCTGCGTGTAGGGGTCCTCTGGATGCCGGTAGATGTCGTCTGCTGGGCCTTGCTCCACGATCTTCCCGTCTTTCATGACGGCGAGGGTGTCTGAAATCGACATCACGACCGAAAGATCGTGGCTGATGAATATGTACGTCAGGTGCCGGCGTTCCTGAAGCTCTTTGAGCAAGTTCAGCACTTGCGCCTGTACGGAGACGTCGAGTGCACTGACCGATTCGTCACACACGATGAACTCAGGCTCCACGGCCAGCGCGCGAGCGATGCAGATCCGCTGGCGCTGCCCGCCCGAGAACTCGTGCGGGTAGCGATCGAGGTGGCTTGCATGGAGCCCAACCTCCTCGAGAAGAGAAACCGCCCGGTCCAACCGTTCGGATGCGTTCGCAAAGAGCTTGTGGATCGCCATCGGTTCTTGGATGGCCGCACTCACGGTCATCCGCGGGTTCAGTGACGAGTAGGGATCTTGAAAGATGATCTGCATTCGCTGCCGGAGCGCGCGAAGCGGCTGGGGCGGTACCTGTTGCAGGTCGATACCGTCGTAGAACGTCGTGCCTTCGATGTGGACACCTGCACTTCGATCGATGAGACGCAGGATCGCTCGCCCGGTCGTCGTCTTTCCGCAGCCGGACTCGCCTACGAGCCCCAGCGTTTGCCCGCGATACACGTCGAAACTGATCCCGTCCACGGCGCGCACCCATTGTCTTCGGCCAGCCAGCGTTGCCCGGCGGACTGGAAAGTGGACCTTGAGATCCTGAACGCGAAGCAAGGGCCTCTCATCCGCGTCGACCTGCTTGGGCGGCGCGTCTGCCTTCATCGCGTCGAGCTCGGCCCTCGAAACCGTCTTGGCTTCGATCACGAGATTGCCCTCGCCCTCGAAGCGCCAGTCCATGAACATTTGCGTTGTGGGGAGGCGTCGAAACTTCGTATCGAGCGTCGGCCGGCAGGCAAGAAGGCTCCGTGTGTATGGATGCTGCGGGTTGTCGAAGATGCTGCGTGTATCCCCGTATTCGACCAAGTGCCCCTTGAACATCACGGCCACATGATCTGCGATTTCGGCGATCACCCCGAGGTCGTGCGTGATGAACAGAATCGACATGTCCCGACTGTCGCGAAGCGTGCGGAGCAGGTCGAGGATCTGCGCCTGGGTGGTGACGTCGAGCGCCGTCGTCGGTTCGTCGGCGATCAGCAGCTTGGGGTTGCACGCAAGGGCCATCGCGATCATCACACGCTGCTTTTGTCCTCCAGACATTTGGTGCGGATAGCTATCGATGCGCGTTTCGGGGTCGGGGATGTTCACTTCACGGAAGAGCTGAAGAACGCGCTCCCGAGCTTCGTGTCGACTCACCTTCTCGTGGGTTCGAATCGTTTCCATGACCTGATCGCCCACCCTGTACACCGGGTTGAGGGAGGTTGACGGCTCCTGAAAAATCATCGCGACATCGACGCCACGGAGCGCCTGGAGCTCGGCGGGCGCCATGTCGAGGATCGCCTTACCCCCGAACTCGATGGTGCCGTCATGAATCCGTGCCGTGTTCGCAGGCAATAACTGCATCACCGACAAAGCGGTCACCGACTTCCCCGATCCTGACTCTCCGACGAGTCCGAGTGTCTTCCCGGGCTCGATCTGAAGAGAGACCCCGTCCACAGCGCGAACGACCCCCTCCGTGGTGTGAAAGAAGACTCGAAGCTCGTCGATATTTAGGAGAGGATCGATCACCGTCGAAGTATCCGGTTGCGGGGCGAGCGAAGTCAATCTTACAGACACGCCCCGCCTCAGCGGGAGGAAGGCCATTCGCTGGGATCGAGGTGCGCTCCGCGACGTGTGTGGGGGGAGGGCGGGGCCCTCTTCGTGTCTTCAGAGCGCGAGGACGGTTTGGCGTCCGCATCGTGAGCAGTCTGTGCTCGTCTCGGCGAATCGTTGGTCACGCAACCGCCCGCGCCGAGGAGCAGGGCGAGCAGAATCACACGCATCGGAGCCAAATAGCGCACGAAGCCACGATCCCAGACTCGCCTCGCCCCCACAAGCAGCTTCGCGCAGGGCAGCTGGCTTCTCCGTAGTGGTGGATACGGCTGGCGCCTCAGGCGTGGAGGGTCCTTCGTCCACGCACGCGACGACACTGGCTCCGACGAGGGTTGATGGGCCGGTCGCGCAATCGAGACTTCCCCCCAACAAGCTCCGGGAGTAGGCTCCGCGCATGCGTGGTTTGCTTTCCCTCACGATGGTCGGTCTCCTGGCGCTCTCGATAGGGTGCGATGGCTCTGCGGGTTTCTCGTGCGCCGACGTTCAGGATTGTATCGAGCAAGACAACAGCTGCCCGTCTGGCGAGGAGTTGTTTTGCAACACCTCGAGTTCGTCTCCGGGCGTGTGCGACTGCCGAGCGGACATGGGGACAGGCGGAACCGGGGGCTCGGGCGCCACTGGAGGCTCAGGCGGGACCGGCGCGGTCGCGGGGATGGGCGGAACTGGGGGCATGGGTGGATCCGCGGTTCCTTGTGACCCGCCCCCAGCGGATCGCTTCGTGCTCATCGAGGACGACGTGTTCGCGGATGACGACTGGACCTTCAGTGCGTCGATGACCGAAGGCGCCATGATCACGCTCGAACCCACCGGTCAGCTTCCCTCAGGTGGCGTGGGCGATTCGAGCTATCGAAGGATGACGCACCAGATCGTCAATCCAGCGGTCGGAGCACCTGGTTGCGAGCAACCCCCCCCTGAGGACGCCACGTGCCGGTTCGGTCTCACCGCGGGGCATCAGTACGTGGGCGGTCCGACCTATACACCGTCCGAGCAAGGCGCGATCGAGTACATCGACTACTCGGAAGCCCACATCATCACAGAGCCTGCGTTTGAGGGTGCCGCAGTGGGTTGGACTTTCGCACTGTGGCAATCCGGAACACGATTCGTGTACGTCAACCCGGACAACGCCTTCCGCGACCTCAGCTGGACCACGGCGTACGCGTGCGGCATGCGCGTGGAAGACTTCGTTCCTGCGCCGGGACCGGACTTCTCATCCACGGGTGAGGAGATGGTCTTTGGCTACATCCGCAGCAACACCAACACGGCCCCGGACACCACTCAGCGCAATGTGCATGGCGTCGACGACTACAGCGTGATCGTCGTGCAGCAGTAGCGTCTTGTACTAGAGCGGGCCGTGGACTAGCCCTGTCCGCCGAACGTGAAGGATTGGCTTCCCGGCTAAAGCCAGATCCGCGACAACTCGATGCCGTCCAGGGTTGGTGCGCCGACGACGATGACGCGATCGGCATCGGCGTCATAGACCAAGCCGCGCGGCACGCTTGGGAGGTCGATTTGCCCGGCGCTGCCGAACGTGAGGTCGACGCTTCCGTCGGGATCGAATCGCTTGAGAATCGGGTCCGACGAGAATCCTCCCGTCGAGATGCCCGCGGACACCACGATGCGACCGTCCCCTTGAACGAAGAGGCGATCGGTGAAGCCCAACTCGCCCGGACCCAACACGCGTGCCACGCCCTGCGTGCCGAACCCAGGGTCGACGGTTCCGTCGGATCGAAAGCGGATGAGGAAGACCTGCCTCTCGCCGAGGTTGGTGCCCGGATCGTTCGAAGCGGCGAGCGCGAGGCCGCCATCGTCTGGGAGCATCGCGATGCGGAGGATCTGTGCCGTATCCTGGTTGGCGATGAGCGGGACGGTGAGCGACCCGGCCGTGCCGAAGCTGTTGTCAGGCGCGCCCGTCGGTGTGAGCCTCGCGATGAGGAACGGATCGGTGTCTGTAACGCCCCCGAAGACGACGCGCCCCTGCGAGTCCACCGCGACGCTTCCGAGGTCCGTCGGCAGAGGCGCGGTCACTGCAAACGAAGGGTCTTCGACGCCATCGGGGGTCAGGAGGGACATCTCGTTCAAGTTCTTCACGCAAACATACCCACTCGGTGCCTCGACAACGGACTGGCAAAACACCTGCAACACCGCGTCCCCACCCGCGCTGAACGTGGTGTCGACGTTGCCATCCTCTCCGAACGCGCGGAGGTATTGCGTCCCATCCCCCACGCCAGATGAGCTCGCGAACACGATGAGGCCATTCTCGTCCCGCTGGAAGACGGTCGAGACGGAGGATTCTGGGTCGCTCCCCTTCGCGAACCCGAACACCTCGCCCTCCGTCCCGAAGCTCGGGTCGATCGCACCGCTTGGCAGGAAGCGCACGAGCCATCCCACCGAGGGGGCCGCGCCCTGCCCGACGCCACCCACGATCAAGCGGCCGTCATTGTCGCGGACGATGGAACGCGGGTCGTCGCTGTCCCGATCGGTGACCGAATAGAGGACCATCCCATCGAAACTGAAGCTCGTATCGAGCTCGCCCGAGTCCCGTGCGACGAAGAGAGGCACTTCGACCGTGCTACTGATGGCCGAGTCGTTCACGCTTGTCGCGGCCAGGTCCACCAGGAACGGCCCGCCGTCGTTCGCTGAGCTGCTTGCGGTGACCGACAGTGAACCCGTGTCGCTGCCTCCGGGAATCTGAAGCGAACCCACTGTGACGCCCGCCGGCAACCCCGACACGGAAACGTTCACGTCGCCCTCGAACCCGTTCTGCCGGACGATCTCGACGAGCACGTCCTCCGACCCATCCTGCAGCACGCGAATGCGATCGTCGGCGATCGAGACCTCGACCGACGGTGCGAGCGAACCCCCGCTGCCGCCCGCGCCCCCAGCGCCGGGCCCTCCGGTTCCGGCGTCGCCACCGGCGCCGCCGTTATCGGACCCGGTCCCTCCGCAGCTCAACGCGAGGCAAGCCACGGCGATCGTAGCCAACCAAGAAGCACTCCCGAACCTCGCGCTCATTCGATCCTCCGACCGCGACAGTACAGGGAAACACGCTCTGTGGGGAGATCTGCGCTCGAAACGATCGTAAGTCGTTGAGCAGCGCGGGTTTCGGCCTTCCTCAAGGGACCGTACAAGCGAGCGTGGATCCCGCCGAGCTACGTGACGCCGTTCCGTCGATGGGGTTGTTGGGCAGCCCAAAATTCGATTGTTCAGAGTTGCGGGCGGTCTACGTTTCGATCCGGGCTCTGATCCCCGCGACCGCGTTGTAAACGGTCAACGCGTAAAGCTTGTCGTACTCGCCGATCGCGATGTGCTCGATGAGTTCTTCGTAGCCTTGTTGGTGTCGGGCTTGTTCGATGACGGGAACGAGGTCGGGCCCTTCGGCGTCGATCTGAAGCATCACGAACCCAAGCACCGTCCAAAGCAAGTTTTGCGCGAGCAACGCGGCGTCAGGGAAGGGAACACCCGCGCATCGAAGTCGTTCGGCCAGTTGACCTACGCCTTGCAATAGCTGCGGGGAGCTCGACGTGAGCGCGATGAGATCGCCGATCCAGCGTGCATCGAGCAGGGTGTCGTGCAGATCGTGCATCCACGTAGCGATGGCCTGCTCCCAATGCGTACCGGCGTCGGGTTCGACCCAAAGGTCCGCGAGCGCCCGCTCCGCCAGGGCCTGTAGCAACGCGTCCTTGCTTTCGAAGAAGGTGTAGATCGCGGTGGGGGCCGTGCCGAGTCGGTCGGCGAGTCCGCGCATCGAAAAACCACGAAACCCTTTGTCTCTGAGAAGCGCTTCGGCTTCGGCAACGATGGCCTCGCTCGACGTTCGACTTGGGCGTCCCACGCGAGGCTTCGGCGGTGCTTGACGGTTTTCCATGGAGCCTATACAACTTTTTGTTACACCGTTACAAAACGTAGTCGGTCGGAGACCAAGCGGCAAGGAGAAGGCGACACCATGCGATTGGACGGAAAGCGGGCTTTGGTCACCGGAGGTGGCACCGGGGTTGGTTTTGGATGTGCACAACGCTTGCTTGAGCACGGCGCGGAGGTGTTGATCGTCGGGCGGCGCGACGATGTGCTCGACGATGCGACCGAACGCTTGAATAAAGCCGTTGTCGATGCGCGCGTGTCGGCCAAGGTCTGCGACATCACGGTGGAGGACGAAGTCATCGCAGCGGTGAACGCTGCGGCGGGCGACGGTGGCCTCGATATCTTGGTGGCCAACGCGGGTAGTGGTTACCCAGGACCCATCCTAGAAGCTCCGGTGGACGCTTGGCAGTTCTGTTGTGAGCTCAATATCGTTGGCACCGCGACGTGCATCAAGCATGCGGCGCTTTCGATGAAGGCGCACGGAGGTGGGAGCATCGTCACCATCTCGTCGGTGGGTGGATCCAAGGTGGAAAAGTGGATGGCGCCCTACAGCACGAGCAAAGCGGGTCTCGAGATGCTCACGCGTTGCGCTGCGGTCGAGCTCGCGCCTTTTCAGATCCGCGTGAACTGTATCGCTCCTGGCTACATCAAGACCGAGGCGCTCGCTGAAAACTTCAGCGAGGCGTTTCTGAAAAGCCTCGTCCACTCGACACCACTTGGTCGCGGTGGCGAGCCCGAAGAGGTGGGCGACGCGGTTGTGTATCTGTCGGCAGACGCGGGCAAGTGGGTCACCGGTCAGATTTTTAGCGTATGCGGCGGCATGAGCATTCCGCAGGGCGACGACTTCGAAGAGTTGAACCGAATGATGTACGGCGACGAAGTGATGGACGCTTGCATGGGCGACAAGGCTTCGTGACGCACGCGCCGCAAGTCCGGGTTGGCAAGCCCCACCGTCCCTTGGGCGTGAAGGTGATCAACTCCGTCGGACGGGCGGTCAGCGCGTTCGGGATGAAACCGATCTCGCTCGACGCAGAACAGTTGATCGCCAAAGCGATCAAGAAGGTGGGCGTGTCCGATTTCGGCGGAGAGGACTTCAAAGAGGGACTGGAACGGTTCTTGACGAGCGCGGAGGAAGAGGCGGAGCTTACTGTCCTCGGCCGCATCATCGCGCAGAGCACGGTGAGCAGTGCGTTGGCCAACCGGCTGCAGCTCGTCGATTGGCGCAAGAAGCACCCTGAAATCGATGAAGAAGAGATCATCGCTCCGGTGTTCATCGTCGGTCTTCCTCGGACGGGAACGACAATCTTGCACGGGTTGCTCGGGCAGGACCCCGCCAACCGAGCGCTGACCTCTTGGGAGGCCGCCGAACCGGTGCCGCCGGCGACTCCGAGCACTTGGGACAAGGACCCGCGCATCCAGAGCTGCCAAAAAGCGCTCGACCAGATGTTGCAGTTGGTGCCCGGTTTCGATGCGATACACCCGATGGGGGCCACCATGCCGCAAGAATGCGTGGCGGTGTTCACCATGTGTTTCCGGTCGGATCAGCTCAACATGCAGTTTGCGCTTCCGTCGTACGAGTCGTGGTTGCGAAAAACCGACATGCGATCGACGTACGAGTTCCACAAGAGCGTCTTGCAACACGTGCAGTCGGGCGGCGTGCGTGGCGATCGTTGGGTTCTCAAGAGCCCCATGCACGTGTACCTCATCGAAACCCTCCTCTCGGTGTTTCCAGATGCCCGCATCGTGCACACCCACCGCGACCCGATCCAAGTTGCCGCTTCGGCCGCAAGCCTCACCACTGCGCTGCGGGGTGCGTCTAGCGACGCCATCGATCCTCACAGAATCGGCCGCGAGCAAGTCACGTTGTGGGCGAAGCTCGTCAACGAATCGGTAGAGCAACGAAAACGTCTCGCACACAAAAGCGACCAGTTCTTCGATATCCACATGAGCGAGATTGTGGCCGACCCGATCAACGCCGTCCGGCGCATGTACGCTCGTTTCGACCACCCGCTCACCGATGAGGTCGCGTCCAAGATGGCCGAGTTCATCGCGCAAAATCCGCGCGACAAGCAAGGTTCGCATGCTTACTCGGCGAAGGACTTCGGCATCGATCCAGCACGCGACCGTGGCCTCTTTCAAGACTACATCACCTACTTCGGTCTCGATGAGCCCGAGACAGGTTAGGAGAGCGACCGCCACCCGATGAGAGTCGCGTGCATAGGGGGCACTAACCCTGATGCTCGAGGCGTTCACCACGCACCATCCGGCACGGGCGACCTATCTTCGGAGAATTTCAGTGGCGCTGTGTGGGCGGTTTCTCCGTTCGCGCAGTAACGTGGCTTCCGAGTCGTTTCGGGTATTTGCGGTTGTTAGCTTGTAGAGGTCTTGCCTGGGTGTTCGCCGTTTCGACGACTCGTCGATGTGATCCTTGCGTTCTCGCTCGTGCTCCCCGCATGCGCGTTCCAAGTGCCGAGTGGCATCTTCGAGTGCGATACCGACACGGAGTGCCCCGGAGGCTTTTCGTGTTGGGCCGACAAGCGGTGCTACGCGACCGAAGAACTGCCGGACGACCTGAACTTCGTGGCGCGCTGTGGGCTCGAGGTGACGCGGAACGGATCGACCGTGACCTTCGTCGAAGACCTGAACTGCACCGAAGAGTTCGCCATCACCGTGACCGCGAACGACGTCGACATTCATCTCAACGGGTACTCCCTGACGAATGCGGGCGAGAGCCGGCGAGGAATCGATGTGCATGGAGGAGACGACGTTCGCGTCTTCGGATCCCCCGTTTCGGGTTCGACCGCCGCTCTACGGGGCGAGGTACACAGCCGAATCGAAGGCTTCAACACGGGGATCATGTTTCGTGAGGTGATCGGAGGCAGCATCTCCGATGTGTGGGTCTCAGACATGAACACCGGGTTTGGACTCAGCGGAGGCACGCGAAACGTCGTCCTCACGGACCTCGCCGCGACGGGCCCAACGTTCGCGGGTATCGTCATCCGATTCGACTCCGACCAGAACGAGGTCTATCGCTTTCAGCAGCAAGGCG
>JBCCHE010000035.1:0-55536 GCA_039028875.1 Myxococcota bacterium
AGTCGCGGTGAACGCAAAGGAAGTCGCGAACGCGACGAACCGAAGAGCCAATTTCTTCATCTGATGAGCCTCCTCAACCTCTGAACGAGAGGTCAGAAATCAATGTCCTTCTTCATGTTGAATCGCGAGCGCGATGTAGATGGTGGAGAGCAGACAAAACACCAGCGTCTGCACCACGACGACCAGAACTCCGAGCAGGTAGAAGACCACAGGTACCGGGAGCCAAAAGAGTGTGATCGGGGTCTCACCAATCACGAGTCCGAGACCTGCCGCAAAGCCACCGACGAAGATGCCCAACACCATGTGGTCGGCGGTCATGTTGGCCATGAGTCGCACAGCGAGCGTCACCGGGCGCACCAAGTGGCTGATCGTCTCGATGACGAACATTAGCGGATAGATGAACACCGCAATCGCGATCGGGAGCTCGGGGCCGCAGAAATGACGGAAATACTTGAAGAACCCGTGCTCCTTGATCCCGTAGAAATGGGTGGCGAAAAAGATGACGCCGGCCATCGCAAAGTTGGTGCTGAGGTTGTCAGTCGGCGGAAGGAAGCCCGGGATCAGACCCATCGAGTTGGACAGGAGAATCACGAGCGCACATGTGCCGACCAAAGGCAGGAAGTACTTCGCCGCCTTCTCTCCCATCGCCTCCGCCATCATGTCGTAGGTCGCGGCGACCACCATCTCGACGAAGCTGAACGCGGAGAACTTCCCCTCGGGAACCACGTGGTCCTCTGGCTTTTGGAGCCGACGTCGGACCATCAAGCCGAGCAGCAGGAGCGCGATGAGGACGACCACCGATCCGAACAGGTGCTGCACCCGCAGGGTCTCGGTGTGCTTGTACCAGGTCGGCCCGAAGTGCTCGGAGATCCACGTCTCGAACGAAGAGAAGAAGGGAAGCAGGTTAAACCACGATGCGCCGTGTGGCATGACTCAGCCGTTCTCCAATGCTTGGTCGTCGGGCGCTTGGTCGTCCGCCGTGAGCTCGACGGCCGCGTACAAGACGCCGAGCACCATCGCGCTGAACCCTACGCCGAATCCGAGCGGGTTCACGCCCCAGCGCGCGAGAAGCCCCCAACAAACGGCCCCGAGCAGCGCGAGTTTCACACCGAGAAGCACGGCCGCGAGCCGCTGGCTCCCGACGCGCCCGCTCGTGATACGCCCCGCGAGCTTGAGCAACACCACGACATCGAGCCAAGCGACGACGCCACCGACGGCGGCGCCGATGCCCACCGAGAGCCCGCCGATCACCCCTGCCAGCAACGTCAGCACGACTGCGGCAACGGCGACGAACTTTGTGACTTGTTTGGCAACCTTGTCGTTCACGGCGAATCTTCGTCTTGGTCAAGTCCCGACTGAATCGAGCGGGTGACCGTGTAGAGGCTCATCGCGCCGGCGGCAAGCCCAAACGCGAAGCCAATCCATTGGAGCCAGGGTTCGGTGCCGAGCTTGCCGTCGAGCCAACGCCCGCCAAGCACACCCAGGGCCATCGAGAGGGCTAGCTCCAGCCCGACGGTCGACACGCGGCCGGCCGCCAACAGCTGCTTGCGTCGCTCGGGGTCGAGCATAGCCATCGGAGAACCACCTTTTCCCAGGATTCACGGTCAAAGAGCGCGCGGCGTATAGCACGGAGGAAGGTAGGGTCAAGGTTGGCAGGAGGCCACCTAGAGCTGCCGAAAAGCGGCCTCAAACGCTCGTCCTGTCTGTTCGAGCGAGGCCGCGTCATGGGCCAGTGACACGAACGCCGCTTCGTAGGGACTCGGCGGCCAATACACCCCGTGATCGAGCAGCGCGGCATGCCACTTCGCGAATCGGTCGCGGTCGGTGTCGGCGGCCTCGTCCCAGTTGCGGACGGGCTTGTCGCGGAAGAACGCGGTGAGCATCGAGCCGACTCGCTGCACCGTGAGGGGGACCCCCGACGCGCTGGCGTGCTCCTCGAGCATCGCTTGGACCTGGTCGCCATGGCTTTCGAGATCCTCGTACACCCCGGGTCGAAGAAGAACCTCCAGCGTCGCCAGCCCCGCGGCGACGGCCAACGGATTGCCGCTGAGGGTTCCAGCTTGATACACGGGGCCGACTGGGGCGACCTTCTGCATGATGTCGGCGCGGCCTCCGTAGGCGCCCACGGGAAGCCCCCCACCGATGATCTTGCCGAGGCAAGTCAGATCTGGGCGTATGTCATAGCGGGCTTGGGCGCCTCCCCATGCGACCCGAAACCCGGTCATGACTTCGTCGCAGATCAGCAGCGAACCGTGGTTCTGCGTTTGAGTGCGAAGGGCGTCGAGCCAGACGGGGTCCGGGGGAATGCACCCCATGTTGCCGGCGACCGGCTCGAAGATCACCGCGGCGATCTCGTCTCCTCGCTCCGCAAAGAGCTGCTCGAGCGCGTAGCCATCGTTGTAGGGCACCACCGCGGTGGTGCTCGCGATGGCCGCCGGGACCCCCGCGCTGTCAGGCTCGCCGAGTGTGGCAAGCCCGCTCCCCCCTTTGACCAGGAGGTAGTCGGCGCCGCCGTGGTAGCCCCCGATGCACTTGACGATGAGATCACGCCCCGTGAAACCACGCGCGGCTCGCAGCGCGCCCATCGTCGCTTCGGTGCCGCTCGAGACGAGTCGAGACATCTCCATTGAGGGGTAGGCGTCGCGGATGCGCTCGGCCATGTCGATCTCGGCCTCGGTGGGAGCTCCGTAGCTCGTCCCGCGCGCCGCCGCTTGTGCGATGGCGCTCACGACCTCGGGATGGGCGTGACCGAGGACCATCGGCCCCCACGACCCGACGTAGTCGACGTACTCTCGCCCGTCGGCACCGACCAGGGTTGGCCCATGGGCCGCCTGGATGAACACGGGCTCTCCACCGACAGCGAGGAACGCACGAACCGGGGAGTTGACGCCCCCTGGCATGACCAGCGACGCACGCTCGAACAGGGCCTTCGACACGGAATCTGCCATATGCGGAGCGTTGGAACAGCGCCCTGCAAAGTCAAGGCACGGGACCGTTGCGTAGACGGCCCAAAAACCGCCTCGAAGCGTACTTCAAGCGAATAAGTCGGCCGGTCGTGGTGTTGGTGGGGGGTGGGCGTGCGTGCTAGGCGGTCGTCCCGAGGAAGGCGTAGCTATGTCCAATGATGTGCGTGCCATCAACGAGATGGTGCAGCGCGAAAGCGCGTTCATCGACACGATTCTCCATGAGGTTCACAAGGTCGTCGTCGGCCAAGACGTGATGATCGAACGAATCTTGGTGGGACTGCTGACCGGCGGCCACATTCTGCTCGAAGGCGTCCCCGGGCTCGCCAAGACCCTAACGGTCAACACGCTCTGTCAGACGATCGCCGCCAAGTTCCAGCGGATCCAGTTCACGCCGGATCTGCTGCCCGCCGATGTCGTCGGAACGGTGATCTACAACCAGCAAAGCGGCGAGTTCACCGCGAAGCACGGGCCGATCTTTGCGAACCTCGTCCTCGCCGACGAGATCAACCGGGCACCGGCCAAGGTTCAGAGCGCGCTTCTCGAGGCGATGCAGGAGCTCCAGGTCACAATCGGCGACACGACGTACCCGCTCGACCAGCCGTTCATGGTCATGGCGACCCAGAACCCGATCGAGCAAGAAGGCACGTACCCGCTCGCAGAAGCTCAGGTCGACCGGTTCATGCTTCACGTTCGAGTCGACTACCCGACCCAGGATGAGGAGCGGAAGATCATGGACCAGATCTCCGACCACCTTCTGCTCGGAGCCGACGCGGCCGCTGGCCGAGGAGTCGCCCAAGTCACCACGACGTCCAAGCTTCTCGACGCACGTAAGACCATCGGCCACGTCTACATCGATCCCAAGATCAAGGACTACATCGTCCAGGTGGTCACGGCGACGCGCCACCCAGCGAGGGTGGGTCTGGGCGACCTGACCGACATGATCGCGCATGGCGCCTCTCCAAGAGCTTCCATCGCGCTCAACGTCGCAGCCCGCGCGCACGCGTTCATGCGGCACCGTGGCTACGTCACGCCTGAAGACATCAAGGCGATCGGGCCCGATGTTCTGCGCCACCGCATCATTCGTTCCTACGAAGCAGAAGCCGAAGAGATCACTAGCGATCAGATCGTGCGGCGTATCTTCGAAACGGTCGAAGTACCCTAGGCGAGGTCTACGATGATCTCTCGCGAGCTCGTCAAGAAACTCAAAAAGATCGAGATCTATACATCTCGGCTCGCGAACGATCAGCTCGCGGGGAGCTACCATTCGGTGTTCAAAGGCCGTGGGATGGCGTTCAGCGAAGTTCGGCAGTACCAGCCTGGTGACGATGTACGCTTCATCGATTGGAACGTGAGCGCCCGAATGAACGACACCTACGTCAAGGTGTTCACGGAAGAACGAGAGATGACCGTCATGCTCCTCGTCGATCTTTCCGCGAGCGAGCGTTTCGGATCAGTCGCCAAGCCAAAGATCGAAACGGTCGCGGAGGTCGCCGCGCTGCTCGCGTTCAGCGCCATTCGGAACAACGACCGCGTCGGGCTCATTTTGTTCACCGACCGCGTCGAGCGCTTCGTGCCCCCAAAGAAGGGGCGGTCTCACGTCATGCGCGTCGTCACGGAGATCCTCAACGCGGAACCCGAGGGCGACGGAACCGATCTCGGCTGCGCGCTCGATCTCCTCGGTGGCATCGGAAAGCGCCGAACGGTCGCATTCCTGATCAGCGATTTCATCGCCGCAAGCTATGAGAAGCCGCTCAAGGTGGTCGCCGCGAAGCACGACTTGATTCCCATTCAGGTCGTGGATCCGCGAGAGGACGAACTCCCCGATGTGGGGCTCGCATTGGTAGAAGACCTCGAAACTGGAGAGCTCGTCGAAGTCGACACGTCGAACATCGATGTGCGCGCCGAGTTTGCGAGAGAGGTCTTGAAGGATCGGGCGGCTCGCGAGCACATGTTCAAGCGTCTCCAACTAGACCACGTCACCGTAGGAACCGACCGCGACTACGTCAGGCCTCTGACGGAGCTGTTCCGAATGCGGCAGCGGAGGCTCACGGGATACCGGTGAGGCGCGCCACGCTCATATTGGCGCTCGTGTGCGTGACTCCGGCCTTGGCGAGCGCGGATGAACCCTCCGTCACTCTCGAGGCACCGCTGGAGGCGACGCTTGGCGATCCGATCCCCGTTCTGCTGACGGTCACGACGGACCCGAACACCGACGCCGCCGTCGCGGACGCCGCCCTCGAACCGTTCGAGGTGCTTGGGAAGGACGTCACCGTCACCCTTTCACCCGACAAGACCACGCGAACCTTCAACTTCGAGCTGACCCTTCAGTGCTTCGAGGTGGGGCAGCATACGCTCGGGCCGATGCGTGTGCGCCTGGCGAGTCAGAACGGGGACCTCGCCTACCTCGACACCGGCACCAAGACCATCGACGTCCTCTCGGTCCTCGCGAACGAACCGAACGCGGAGCTCAAGCCTCCGACCCAGCCAGTAAGTGTCGAACAGGACGACTACACCCTGCTGGTCGTGCTGAGCGCGCTTCTGGCCGTCCTGCTCGGCGCGGTCGGCGCTTGGCTCTTCATGCGCTGGTGGAACCGACGCGACCGACCGGAGCCCGCCGCTCCCCCGCCTCCGCCACCGTGGGAGTCCGCCCTCGCCGAACTCCGCGCGCTCGAGACGCGGCGAAGCGAAGAGATATCCGAGGGCCGTACCGAACAGTGGGTCGACGCCGTGAGCGACTCGATCCGCAACTACCTTGGACGCCGCTTCGGGTTTCACGGGCTGGAAAGCACGACCGACGAGATCATCCAGGCGCTCGGCGAGGTCGCGGGCCACGACATGGAGCCAGAAGTGTTGGGCTTTCTCAGCCAATGCGACCTGGTGAAGTTCGCACGCGCCTCCCTCGCCGACGAGGCCTCGCACGACCTCATCTCGGAGGCGATCGCACTCGTCGACCGGACCCGACCGACACCTACGTCGACGCAAGGAGTTGCGTCGTGAGTGCCGCGTCACGTCGAGGCTGGGCAATCAGCTGGTTTATCGGGGTGGGGCTCCTTGGTTTGGTGTTGAGCGCCCGGTACCTCGAGACCCGCTACCAAGTGCTCTTCAACGACCCACAGTTCAGGTTCGAACGCCCGAATGCCGCTTGGTTGCTCATCGGTGCCGGGCTCGTGGTGGTCGCGCGCCAGTGGTTCCAGCGGTGGTCGCGTCCCCGCCTTCAGTTCAGCCGCGCGCGGGCACTCCGGGGCCCTCAAGTGAGTTGGCGCGGACGCCTCCGGGACCTTCCGAACGCACTTCGCGCGACCGCCCTCGCACTCTTGGTCTTCGCTTTGATGGGGCCGCAGAGCATCCATGCTCGCGACACGACCGATGTCGATGGCATTGAGATCATGCTGACACTCGACATGTCTCAGTCGATGAAGGCGGCGGACATCCGCCCTACCCGCTTCACCGCCACCAAGAGCGTCGTGCGGGACTTCATCAACCGACGGCCCAACGATCGAATCGGCGCGGTCGTCTTCGGTGTCGAAGCCTATACGTTGCTCCCACTCACGACGGACCGCGAAGCGCTACGGACCGCCCTTCGCGGTCTCGAGCTCGAGCAGATCGATGGTCGCGGCACGGCGATCGGGAACGCCGTCGGGGTCAGCTTGAACCGCCTCAAACGGTCGCGAGCGAAGAGCAAAGTCTTGATCCTGCTCACCGACGGTGAATCCAACGCGGGCAACGTGTCGCCGTCCCAGGCGGCCGAGTTGGCCGAGGCGATGAAGGTCAAGATCTTCCCGATCCTGATGGGCGTCAGCGATGGCGCGCCGGTCCAGAACGGGGTTGGCCTGTTCGGCCGTGTGCTCTTCAATCAGGGCGGCTACTCAGTCAACCCAGAGCTCCTCGATGCAATGGCCAAAAAGACCGGCGGCGAGTTCTTCGCGGTAAACGATCGCGAAGGGCTGGAACGGAGCTTTCACGAGATCCTGGACGCACTCGAGAAAAGCGAGATCGAGGACGCGGGGCGGATGTACACCGAGCTCTTCCCTGCCTTCGTGGCCCCAGCGCTCCTCTTCTTACTCATCGAAGTGCTTCTTCTGCTTTGGATGAGGAAGTGGCCATGACCTGGGCCGACGAACACCTCCTGTGGCTCCTCCTCCTCGTCCCGGTGTTACTCGGCGCGTACGTTTGGGCGGCCCGTCGCCGCGAGCGGACGACCGAGCGGTTCGGTGCGACCGAAACCGTGTCGCCGCTGATCGTCGGCGACGGTCGTTGGTGGCGACTCGCGCGCGCGATCGCGATGGTGCTTGGCGTCGCATTGCTGGTAATCACGTTGGCTGGGCCACAGTACGGAAGCCGTACACGCGTGCTTCGAAAGCAAGGGATTGACGTCGTCATCGCGCTCGACTTTTCGAAGAGCATGTTGGCGCGCGACGTTCGTCCAAGTCGGATCGACCGCGCCAAGGCCGAGCTCGAGCAATTGCTGAACGACCTAGACGGAGACCGGGTCGGTCTCGTCGCATTCGCTGGCGACGCCATGGCGTTTCCCATGACGGTCGACTACTCCGCGATCCGACTCTTTCTTCGGGACCTCGGTCCGATGGACATGCCCGTGGGGGGTACTGCCATCGGCAAGGCACTGATCGCCTCAAAGCGTCTGATCGAGCGATCGAACGAAGGGCAGAACGAGGCCAACAACCCGACACGACGTTCCCGGGTCGTCATCCTCTTCACCGACGGGGAGGACCACGAGGGAGATCCACTCGCTGCGGCCGAAGCGCTGAAGGCAGCGGGGATCCAGGTCTACACGGTCGGCATCGGCTCGAGT
This sequence comes from Myxococcota bacterium, assembly GCA_039028875.1. Classification (GTDB taxonomy): domain Bacteria; phylum Myxococcota_A; class Polyangia; order Polyangiales; family Houyiibacteriaceae; genus SG8-38. The sequence continues at coordinate 7,777 of JBCCHE010000035.1, forward strand.
AACGGAGAGCCGATCCCCAGCTACACTCCAGATGGGACCCTCACGGGGCACCTCAAGGACGCGAGTGGCAACCTGGTGATGACCGCACTGACGACTCAGAACGAGGACACCCTGAAAGAGATCGCGTCGATCACGGGCGGGCAGTACCTCCGCGCGCGTGAGGGCACCGTTGGCGTCGATCAGATTCGAGCCGCGATCGGTCGGCTCCAGGAGTCGGAGCAAAAGGCCAGGCGGGTGACGGTCCACGAGAACCGGTTCGCGCTCGTTCTCCTGCCCGCGTTCCTGCTGCTGGTCCTCGAAGGCTTGCTCCCGGAGGCGTGGGTCGTGAGGCGACGAAGGAGAGGATCGTGATCCGGAGCCTCGCCGCCGGCCTTGCCCTCCTCTGTTGGATCGCCGCCACCCCTGGCGCGCGTGCGTGGGAACCTCTTCGAAGCGAGAACAAGGACGTGGAGACAGGCAACCGCCTGATGTCGGAAGCGAAGTACGGGGAGGCGCTGATGTCTTACGACACGGCGGCCGCCGAGCTGCCAGAGTCCAAGGGCGTCCAACTCAACCGTGGCCTCGCGCTCCTCGCCCAGGACGCGACGGCGCAGGCCAAAGAGGCGTTCGTTGCCGCGTCCGACCCGGCAGCAGCCAAAGAGGTGCGCCGCGACGCGTACTACGACCTCGGGGTCACCTTCGCGCGCGAGGGTGATGCGCTCGCTGCCAAGGATGAGTACGAGCCGGCGATGGCGAACTATCGCGAAGCCGTCGACGCATTCAAGCGGTCCCTCCGGGTTCAGCCGGGCGACCGAGATGCCGCCTGGAACCTCGAGTATGCCCTCCAGCGGATCCGCGAACAGGAAGAGAAGCAAGAACAGCAGCAGCAGGACCAGCAGGACCAGCAACAAGACCAGCAACAAGACCAGCAACAAGACCAGCAGCAGGACCAGCAACAAGACCAGCAGCAGGACCAGCAGCAGGACCAGCAACAAGACCAGCAGCAGGACCAGCAACAAGACCAGCAGCAGGACCAGCAACAGGACCAGCAACAGGACCAGCAACAGGACCAGCAACAGGACCAGCAACAAGACCAACAACAGGACCAGCAGCAGGACCAGCAGCAAGACCAGCAGCAGCCGCCGTCGTCCGCCTCCGAGGCAGCGGCCGAGAAGCAAGAGGAAGTACGTCGTTTCCTCGATGCGCTCGAACAGAATGAAGAGAGCCTGCCCGTCGAGCGCGCGCGGCGTCAGAGCGCAGGTCGGCGGCGGCCGGAGAAGGACTGGTGAACAGGCTCGGCATCGCCCTGTGTGTCGTGATGGTCGCATGGCCGACGCGCGCCAACACCGCGGACGCTGAGCCCGAGGTCTCGGTTAGCCTCAACGCGACGCCAACCAAGGTGCGCGTTGGAGACACGTTCTCTCTCGAGGTGCGCGCGAGCGTCAAAGGCGGGGGCCTCGAGTCGCTTCGCCTCGAAGACCTTCGAAAGTACCCTGAACTCGAAGTGGTCTCGCATCAGACGTCGCGCCCAACACAGATCAGCTTTGGTTTTGGCTCGGGCATGCAGGTCGAGTCGAGCGTCTCTCACCTCTACGGGATGCGTGCAACGGCCCCTGGGACCTATACTTTTTCCCCAGCGGTGGCCACCATCGACGGAAAGGCTTACGAGAGCCAAGGCCTAACCATCGAAGTCGTGGGGGCCGCATTGGACTTCGGCGACCCGCGTGGCGAACCACCGGACGACGAGCTCTCGGGCGCGCGGTACGACCCTGACGGTTTCGTGCGGACGGTCGTTGAGCCGACAACGGCGTTCCTGGGACAACAGGTGGACGTGTCGGTCTACCTGTACGCACGCGCCGGCGTGGTGACGCGGACGGTCAGTCCCTCCAAGCTCTCGATGGATGGGTTCTGGGTCTACGACGAGCAAGTGCAGAACCTCCAGAGCGACGTGGTGACGGTCAATGGAACCCGCTTTCAACGTTTTCTGCTACAGCGCTCCGCGGCCTTTCCGCAGCGCACGGGGACGCTGACCATAGGCGCGCCCAAGGTGACGTTCGACGGTGGCGGAAGAAGCATCTTCGACCCATCGAGGCGCATCGAACGGAACGGGGTTGCGGTCCAGCTCGAAGTGGAGCCGTTGCCGCCGCCCGGCCCTTCGGACGCATACGTTGGCAACGTCGCCCTCAACGCCTCGATCGACCCACCGGAAGTCGAGACCGGCAACGCGGTCACCCTCCGTATCCAGGCGGCCGGGGCGGGCAACACCCAGGACCTGCGCATCCAACTACCCACGATCGCCGGAGTGCGGGCACTGCAGCCTGCGATCCAAGATGACCGCCGTTTCTCGGGCAAAACGATGGGGGGCATTCGAACCTGGGAATGGATTTTGATCGCTGAGCAACCAGGCGAGCATGTCGTTCCAGCCATCTCGATTCCGTACTTCGACCCGAAGACCAAGGAGTACGGGACCGCAACGACCAAGCCCTTGACCTTCAGGGCACAAGGCGCGGCGGCCCCGCAGCCAAGTCAGCCCTCGTCGCCGACGATTGCACCGCCGCAAGGCGACGAGACCCAGTTCGGACCGATTCGCGTGTACAGCGCGCTTTCGCGAGGTAGCGCGCCACTCCGAAAGCGCGCGTGGTTTCCATGGTTGCTGGGTTTTCCTCCGTTCGCCTTCCTGCTGCTGACGGTGGCGATCGGTTTCTCCCGAAGACGCGACCGGGATCGATCGAGTGCGGAGGCGGTGCAGCGAGAGCGGCTCGCCGCGGCCAAGAAGGCGTTGCGCGGAAAGGATCCCCGTGCGTTCTACGACGCGGTGGTAGAGACCCTGATCCAGGCAGTAGAGACGCGGACGGACGACTCGGTGCGTGGGCTTCCCAACGCGGAGCTAAGGAGCCGGCTTGCCAATGCAGGATTCGACGAAGACTTGATCGGTCGCGTGATCAATGAGCTTGACGGTGCAGATTTCGCACGCTTCGCCGCATCTGGCGTCGACGAGCAAGAGATGTCTCGGTGCCTCGAGCGAGTCGAAACGATCCTCGAGCGGATCCGTCGCCTCGGAGGGCGCGCGTCATGAGGACCCCGCTCGCCGCAATGCTACTGGTCTTTTCTCTGGCCGGCGGTGCGTTCGCGCAAGCGCCCGGGGAACCGACGCCGTCGAATCTCAGCCAGGTTTTCTCGGAAGCCAACACGGCAGCGCAGCGAGGCATGCTCGCCGAAGCCACACAACGGTACGCGGAGCTCCTCGAAGCAGGCGTTCGTGACCCGGATGTGTACTTCAACTTGGCGACCGCCCTCGCCAAAGCGGGCGACTACCCGGGCGCGATCCTCAACTTCGAGCGAGCCTTGGTCCTCCGACCCGGAGACTCGAGAGCGGCGCAGAACCTAGCCGACACCGAAGCCGCGCTCGAGGAATCCCGGGCCGAGGTCGAGGGAGAGGCGTCGATCAGGCGCAGCAGTGCGGTCGGGGACGCCATCTACCAACCGTTCACCGACAACGGGTTGGCGGTATGCGTGGCCGTTGCCAATTTTCTACTGTTCGGGGTCCTCGGCTGGGCGTGGGTCCGCCGCAGACGCGGGCGGCTGTTCTACTCCCTCCTCGCCGCCTCAGCACTGCTCCTCTTGTGGAGTGCCGTCGGGCTCGGCGTGAAGTCCGATTTCTTTCGGGAGGGCCCGCGCGTCGTCGTACTTGGCGATCGCGTCCCTATCCTGGAGGGGCCCGATCCGAGGGCAAGCCTCCGCGGCGAAGCCCGGGGCGCGGACCGCGGGGTCCTTCTCGACCAGGACGGCGACTTCGTCAAATTGCGGGTGATCGGTGGTGAAGAGGGTTGGGTTGCCGCACAGGCCGTGGGGACGATCGCACCCAACGTTCGTGCCGATTGACATCGACGCGCAACAGACCGAGGATGCGACCCGATCGGGGAACCCAGGAGCACGACATGACTGCCGAAGCCGCAACCAAGATCCTAGTCGCTGACGACGATCTGGAGATACTCGCCCTGGTGGCGAGACGCCTAAGCGCCCTTCCCGCAGAGGTCGTCGAGGCGTCCGACGGGGAGGAAGCTCTCCGACTGGCCCGCCGTGAGAAGCCAACGCTCGTGGTCCTCGACGTCATGATGCCCGGAATGAGCGGCTGGGAAGTTTGTCGCGCGATCCGGGAGGACGAATCTCTTGGCAACACGGGCGTCATCATGCTGACTGGCATCGGTGAGAGGCTCAACGAGATGACATCGCCGCTGTACGGCGCCGACGGCTTTCTCGACAAGCCCTTCGAGCTCGATGACTTGGCCGACAAGGTACAGGAAGTACTCGACAAACGGAGTACCTGAACTTTGGCCCGTGGCGGACAACGCGCTATATGCTAGTCGGCCGATGATGTCGTGGAAGTGCGCAGTCCTCTCGAATACCCGGCTACGGCCTTGGTCGAGTTGGGGACCGGTCTGTTTGGTCGCCGTGCTGGTCCTCGCCGGCTGCCAGAAGCAAGAGGCGGCACCCGCCGAAAACGGAACCGACGGGCCCGAGCATGGCCTCACCGAGGCTCAAGCCAGCGAGGTGCTCGTCCAGGTCGGCGACAAAGCGATCACCGTTGGAGAGTTTGCCGACCGGCTCGCGTCACAGTCGCCCTACTTGCAGGCGCGATTCGAGAGCCCCGAACGCCGTCGCGAGTTCCTCGACAACCTCGTTCGTTTTGAGCTCCTCGTCTACGAAGCCAAGCGGCGGGGCTACGAGGACCGGCCCGAGATCCAACGGGCGCGACGCACCGCAATGACGCAGCAGCTGATCAAGCAAGAGATCGACGAACAAGTAAACCTGGCCGAGATCTCGGACGCTGAGATCCAAGCCGTGTACGATGAGAACCCGGACGACTACGACCGACCCGCGCAAGTCCGGGCAAGCGCGATCCTCATCAAAGATCGCAACAAAGCCGATAAGGTCCTCGCCAAAGCGAAGGAGTCGGACATCAATCAGTTCCGACGACTCGCCCGAGAAGAATCGGAAGACCCGCAAACCGCCAAAGGCGGAGGCGATCTTCAGTTCTTCACGGCAGACGCCGAGGGCAACCCGCCGCCGAAGGTCCGGGATGCGGCCTTCACGCTCAATCGCGTGGGTCAGGTGTTTCCAAAGGTCGTGAAATCACCGGAGGGCTACTACATCGTGATGCTCACCGGGAAGCGGGCCGCCTTGAAGCGAACCTACGAGCAGGCCAAGCGGGCGATTCGCCACAAGCTGGTGCGAGAGAAAAAAGACGCAGCGATGGAGGCCCTTCTCCAGCGGCTCCGCGAGGACATTCCCGTCGAGATCGACTACGACGCGCTCGCGGAAGTCCAAGTGAAGGTTCCGGATCTGCCAGAGTAGTCATGACCAGGCTCGCTCTCACCCTGCTGGTCGCTTTCATGCTGACGCCCATCGCGCGGGCAGACGTCGTCGAACGCGTGGTCGCCACGGTAAACGACCGGGCGATCTTCCTCAGCGATCTGCGAAAGCGGGCTGTGCCTTTTCTCCCTCAGATCGCGGAAGCGGGCTCCGATACCGAACGCGCCGCACGGCTCAAAGAACTCTACAACGAGCTGCTCAACTTCCTGATCGAAGAAGAACTCCTGAAGCAGGTCGCCGCCGAAGACGGGACCGTGGTGACGGAAGCCGATCTCGACAGGGCGATCTTCAACATCCGAACCGGCAACGGGATGACCGAGGAGCAGTTCATGGAGGCGGTTTCTGCGCAGGGGTTCACGGAGGCCCAGTACCGCGCCGACCTCAAGAAGCAGCTGCTGCGGTTCAAGGTGATCAACGAGCGGGTGCGCTCCCGCGTCAACATCACCGAGGACGAGGTCCGGCGCCGGTACGAGCAGCGCGCTCGTGGCGAAGGCGAGGAACTCCGCTTCAAGGTTTCGCACCTCGTCATCGTCCTCGAACCGGATGCGTCGGCGACCGTTACGGCCGAGGCCAAACAGAAAGCCACCATCGTTCGCGCGAGCCTCACACCCGACAACTTTGCCGAACTCGCCGAGGAGTTTGGCGGCGGAGAGCTCGGCTGGATCGCAGAGACCGATCTCCCGGACAATCTCGGTGACGCCCTGCTCGGTCTGTCCGCCGGAGAGATCAGCGCTCCGATCCGTGGGACCGGCGGGTTTCATATCTTCTACGTCGAAGAGCGCGAGGTGGGCTCCGACTTCCCATCGTTTGACGAAATGAAAGACGAGCTTTTTCGAGAGATGCTCGACGTTCAGATGCGCCGACAGGAGCGCGTGTTCATCGAAGAGCTCCGCCGCGACGCGATCATCAACCGACTGCTGTAGGCCGCGCCTCCGCGCTTGCAGGCTCAGCGACCGAAGGAAGCTCCCGCACGTATTTCTCGAGGCCCTTGACGATCCTCGAGGTAACGAGGCGCACCAACGGGCGCATGAGCGGCGAGAACAAGCGCATGAAGGGCCTTGGCTCGAAGGCGAAGCGCCACACGAAACGAGAGCGTCCGTCCGGCAGTGGTTCGAGCTCGTAGTACTCGCCGAGCGCCACGACGGCCGGCTTGTTGGTGCCTTCGAAGTAGAACGCCATCTTGCGGTTTGGCTCCCAGATGAAGAACCGTTCGTGCACGGTGAGGCCGCCAACGATATCGACGTCTCGCGTGGTCCCCACTTCGAACGGCTTCGGGCTCGTCCACGTCACTTTGGTGATGGCGCCCGCCCATACTGGCCAGGACTCGGGGTCTTCAAACACTTCGAAGACCCGTTCGGGTGGCGCGTCGAGGATCGTCTCGAAACGGAAGCTGTCTTTGAGTCGATCAAAGTCGTCGAGGGTGAGGGGCTGGCACGACTGCATTGCGCGATTGTGCCATCGCCGGCCGACGCCGTCGAGCGCCGATCCGGTTTGCTGCTACGGTGCGGCCCATGACGGGGCGTATTCGAATCGAAAAAGCCGGCGCGGTCGCGACACTCGCGTTCGATCATGCGAAAAGGCGCAACGCGATCACCGTGGAGATGTGGGAGGCGATTCCCGGCGCCGTGAAGAGCCTTGCGGAAGACACGAGTGTCCGCGCGGTGGTCATGCGCGGCGCCGGCGACGAGGCGTTCGTTTCCGGAGCCGACATCTCGGAGTTCGAGAAGACACGAACCGGCAACGCAGGGCGAGAGTACGACCGGATGACCGCCAGCGCGTTCGAAGCGCTCCATCAGCTCGAAAAGCCTCTCATCGCCCTGGTCCACGGTTTTTGCATCGGCGGCGGAGCGGCGCTCTCACTGACCGCAGACCTCCGGTACGCCGCTGACGACGCGGTGTTCGCGGTACCGCCCGCAAGGCTCGGACTTGGATACCACACCGCGGGCATCGAGGCCCTGGTTCGCACGGTCGGCGCTCCCGCCACCGCAGAGCTGCTGTTCACTGCCCGACGCGTCGACGCATCGGCTGCGTTCCAGATGGGTCTCGTGAACCAAGTCTTCGCGAAGGCCGAGCTCGACGGCGCGGTCGCCAAGATTGCGAACACCATCGCCAACAATGCGCCGCTCACGCTGCGGAGCGCCAAGGCAACGCTGTACGAGCTCTCGCGCCCAGAGTCCGAACGCGACATGGCGAAGATCGGGCACTCGATCGCAGCTTGCTATCAGAGTGAAGATTTCCGAGAAGGAGTGAAGGCCTTCCTGGAGAAGCGCCCTCCCCGCTTCGTCGGCCGCTAGACCGACCGCGAGCACCCACCTCATCGCCCGAGTTACAAAGGAGCCCCAGGGATAATCCGATTGTGACATCGGTGTGACGAAAGTCGCGCGTCCTGCTCACCCGATCACCCAATTCGGCATTCGCGAGGCCGAAAGGTGCATAAATACGTATGGATCTCGTCCCGAAAAGGGCGTACGTATCGGGAAAGGGGCAAAGCTCTAAACAAATCGTGCGCTTCGCCACCTGCCCAATTCCATCTATCGAGTTGGGTCTCGACGCGGCTGGTCGGAAACGGGCTGATCAGCCGCGTCGCTCTATTAACCGGGACCGACTGCCTCCGGGAACCCCTCACTCGGTTAGCGTGGCGATGAGTTCCGGCTGCGAGTTGACGCCTGCCTTGCGAAAAATTGCACCGAGCTGCGTGGTGACGGTGCGCAGCGAGGCGCCTCGGACCTCCGCAATTTCCTTCGCGGTAAGCCCCTGCAGAACCAAATCGATGATCTCTTGCTCCGCCACCGTCGTGCCCTCGGGGTAGCGCAGCGTGGGCAGTGGGACGCTGAGCACCAAGATGTCCTCGCTCCCCACGCGGATTCGGCTCACCCTCGGGCCCCCTTCGGCCTCGGACGCCGCGTCCGCCTCTGGCTCGTTGGCCTGATCTTCGTCTTCCGGGTCTTGGGGCTCCGCCATCGTTCCCTCGTCGAGATTCACCCAGTTGGGTGGCTACCGTCAAGCACCATCCGGAGAACGCCGCTCATAGCCCCATCTGCTTGGCGATGATCACCTTCATGATTTCGTTGGTGCCGGCGTAGATGCGCTGCACGCGTGCGTCCATGAAGGCCCGACTGATCGGGTATTCGAGCATGTAGCCGTAGCCGCCGTACATCTGGAGGCAGGTGTCGGTGACGCGGCCCTGCATCTCGGAGAGCCAGTACTTGGCCATCGAGCACTCTTTGACGAGGTACTTGCCGGCCACGTGCTCGGCCACGAGCTTGTCGAGGAATGCCCGCCCAATCTCGATCTCCGTGGCACACTCGGCGAGCTTGAACTGGGTGTTCTGGAACTTGGAGATCGGTCGCCCGAAGGCTTCGCGCTCCTTCGTGTACGCGATCGCGTCCTCGAGGACCTTCTCGGCACTGGCCTGAGACATGATGCCCACGGTGAGCCGCTCCTGTTGGAGCTTCTGCATCAGCATCATGAAACCGCTGCCTTCTTGGCCGATCAGATTGCTCGCCGGGATGCGGCAATCGTCGAACGCCAACTCGGCGGTGTCTTGGGCCTCCATCCCCATCTTTTCGAGCTTGCGACTTCGAATGAACCCTGGCCGATCCGCCTCGACAAGAAACAGGGACACGCTGCGGTGCGGGTCGTCGGAGTTGGGTGTCCGCGCCGCAACCACGACGAGGTCGCATGTCATACCGTTCGAAATGAACGTCTTGGCACCGTTGATGACGTACTCATCGCCATCTCGGCGTGCGGTGGTCGCAATGGCCGCCACGTCCGATCCCGTCCCCGGCTCGGTCATCGCCAGTGCAGTCACGACCTCACCGCTCGCGCACTTTGGGAGCCATTCTTTTTTCTGCGCTTCGGAGCCGAACTCTTCGATGTAGGGGACGACGATGTCTGAGTGAAGACTCGCGGTCCATCCGGACTCGTACGCGCGTGCGAGTTCCTCCATCACGATCACCGAGTGAAGGAAGTCGCCCCCAGGACCTCCGTACTCCTCGCTCATCCAGGTACACAAGTAGCCAGACTTGCCCGCCTCGAGCCAGACCTCCCGGTCGACCGCCCCTTGCTTGCGCCACTTGGGCTGGTTCGGAATCACCTTCGACTCGACGAACTGGCGGAAGTTGCGTCGAAAGATTTCGTGTTCTTCTGAGAAGATCGATCGGTCCATGCTGGCTCCTGACTGAATGGTCATTCATTACCCGAGCGCTCCTCGGGCCGCAAGCATTTCGGATCCTGCGGCCTTGCAGCGACGCCCCCTGCTCTCTATGGTCCGCCCCCTATGCGTCGCCGGCCGGCTCGCTTCTCGCTACTGCTCGTCCTTTTCATCGCCATCCCGGCGACCGCATACGCCAGCGGTGACGGACACGGCCTGGACGCGACGATCTGGCTGATTCTCGCCGCGATGATCTTGGCCGCCAAGATCGGCGGCGAGGTGGCGATCCGTCTGAACCAACCCGCGGTCCTTGGCGAGCTTTGCGTTGGAATTGTCCTGGGCAACCTCGGCATGGTCGGCGTTCATACGCTCGATGGCGCCGCCGAGCTGGTCCCGATCGAGTTCCTGGCGGAGTTCGGCGTGGTCCTTCTGCTCTTCGAGGTTGGGCTCGAGTCAACGCTCAAAGAGATGCGCGCGGTCGCCCCGACGTCCGGGATGGTGGCGATCATCGGAGTCGTCGCACCCATGCTCCTCGGCTACGGGGTGAGTGTCTGGCTCCTCCCGGACGCCCCGTTCTCGCTCCACCTGTTCATTGGCGCGACCCTGTGCGCGACGAGTGTGGGCATCACGGCGCGCGTGCTCAAGGACTTGAACGCGATGTCGCAACCAGAGACCCGAGTCATCCTCGGTGCGGCCGTCATCGATGACGTGCTTGGACTCATCGTCCTTGCGGTCGTGGCGAGCATTGCCGAGTTCGGGGCGATCCCGGGCGCCGCAGACCTCTCGAAGATCATCGGGCTCGCGGCAGGGTTCTTGGTTGGGGCGCTTCTGCTTGGTGCCTACGTCATGCCTGGGGTGTTCCGGGCCGCGTCGAAGCTCCGGACCCCGGACGTGCTCGGGGCGGTGGCGATCGGGCTCTGCCTCTTGCTGGCAGGGCTTTCGGGCGAGGCGGGGCTCGCCCCGATCGTCGGCGCGTTCGCGGCCGGACTGATCCTCGACGAAGTCCACGTCCGACCGTTTGGGCGTTCGTCCGCCCACGACCTATCGGAGATCATTGGTCCGATCGTGGCCGTCGTGGCGCCGATCTTCTTCGTTCGCACGGGGATGATGGTGCAGTTGTCCGGCATCGGCATGGAACCTCTGCTCCTGGCCCTTGCGCTCACCGCGGTTGCCGTCGTGGGCAAGCTGGTGGCCGGGCTCGGTGTCCGTGGCAAGACCGCCGACCGTCTCACGGTGGGGATCGGCATGGTCCCGCGTGGTGAAGTTGGGCTGATCTTCGCGAACGTGGGCGCGGGAATCCGGTCTGAGGGCAAACCACTCATCGCTGCCGGGGTCTACGCGGCCATCGTGCTCATGGTGATGGCCAGCACCGTCGTCACGCCGCCGTGGCTGGCGCAGCGCCTCAAGGCAGTAATGCGCACGCGCACCGATGACGCTTGAGGCGGCACTCGAGAACGCCAACGCGTCCATCGCGGACCTCGTTGCGCGGCTCGCCAAAGACGACAGGACCGATCTAGCGGGTGTCCCCCCTGGCGCTCTCGCCTGGGCGCTCGCGCGCGCCACCGAGACCGACGACTCTCTGAGATTCGTAGTCGTCACGGCCAACCTCGACGAGGCCCATCGTTACGAAGCAAACCTAGGTTTCTTGTTGAACGACGACGATGAAGTGCTGGTTTTTCCGGGCGCGGACACAAGCCCACTGCTCGATGTCGTGCCCGACCGACGAAGCGAGATGCAACGAATGGCCGTTCTCGGTCAGCTCGCGCGGGACGCACCCTGGAAGGCGCTGATCGTGCCAGCCCCAGCGTTGCTGCGCCGCGTGCCCCCGAGAACGTATCTCGCGCAAAGCGGTCAACACATTCGGCCCGGAGACGCGGTCGAGCGTGATGACTTGGTGCAAACGTTACAAGACTTCGGCTACCTCCGAGTGCCACTCGTCGAGGACCGGGGAACGTTCTCGGCCCGGGGCGCGATCATCGACATCTACGCAGCCGCCACTGACCTTCCCCATCGCATCGAGCTCGATGACGACCGCATCTCGCGGGTCCGCGTATTTGATCCGGACTCACAGAAGACCGGTGAGGACGTCGGTTCGTTCTTTTTCGGGGCCGTCCGGGAGGTGCCGGACGACCGAGGTGCCATCACGCGGGCCCAAGCAAGAGTTCGTGACCTCTGCGACGAAATGAATATGCCGACGGTCAAAGCCAGGGAACTGACGTCGGAACTCGACCGCGGGTCGGGAGCTCTCATCTCGACCGCGCTCCTTCCGGGATTCTACGAGCAACTCGACACGCTCCTCGACTACATCCCAGACGGCGCGCATGTCGTCTGGGCCGATCCCATCGCGATTGCCGAATCCGTCGACACCGAGCTCCTCAACGCCGGAAGGGAACACGCGGCTCGCGCCGACAAGCCTACCTTTGAGTTCGCGAACTACTACCAGACCGCCGACGATTTCCTTGCTGGGATCCGCGCGCGGCCGTGCACGGTCTCGCATCGGTTGACGGTGCACGGAAAGGCCGACGAGGAGGAAGGTCCGCTGGTCGCGTGGTCAGCGCCGCCACGCGACGCACTCCTTCGCGTTGACGCCGCAGACCAGGCCGAGCTGGTCGGCGAGCTTCGGGCCGAGCGCGGCTCCGGGGAGCGCGGCCTTCAACCATTGGCTCGCCAGCTGGGCGCATGGGACGAGCAAGGCCTTCACATCGTGCTCGTCTGCAGGACTCAGCACCAGGCAGACCGGCTCACGGATCTGTTGCGGGGATACTCGGTGCCACCTCAGGTGACCGAGCACATCGCACTCGGAGATCTGCAGGACGGCTTCGTCTTGTGGAGCGAAGGGCGCGCCTACGTGACGGAGGAGGAGATCTTCGGGACACGTGTCCACCAACGGAAGACCAAACGCGCATCGCGACGCCAGCAACAGCGCTTCCTCGAGGACCTCCGAGAGCTGGCAGTGGGAGACTACGTCGTACACGGCGACCATGGTGTTGGGAAGTACCTCGGCCTTCAGCACAAGGCTTTGAGCCTCAACTCACTCGATCGATTGCATGGGCGAAGCCCGCAAACGGTCGAGGTCATGCTCATTGAGTACGCGGGGGGCGACCGGCTGTTCCTGCCCGTCACACGACTCAACGTCATTCAGAAGTTCAAAGGGCAGGAGGGGCATCAGCCGAAACTCGATCGCTTGGGCGGCAGCACGTTCTCGACCAAGAAGAAGCGCGTCAAGAAGGCCGTCAAACAGATGGCCGAGGAGCTGCTCAAGCTTTACGCCGAGCGAAGCGCTGCGCGCAGGGAACCGATCGCGGCGGCGGGCGAAGCATATGCGGAGTTCGAGGCCACTTTCCCCTTCGAGGAAACGCGGGACCAAGGGAAGGCGATCGACGAGGTCCTTGGCGACCTTCGCGAGGCTCAGCCCATGGACCGGCTGGTCTGTGGAGACGTCGGCTTTGGAAAGACCGAGGTCGCGATCCGGGCAGCCTTCCAGGTCGCGATGGCGGGTCGCCAGGTCGCGGTCCTGTGTCCGACGACCGTTCTCGCACAACAGCACTATCGGACCTTCGCAGCACGACTGGGCGACTACCCACTGAGGGTGGAGGTCCTGTCGCGGTTCGTCCCGAAGGCCAAGCAAACCGAGACGCTGGCAGGGCTGAAAGAAGGAACGGTCGACCTCGTTGTGGGGACGCACCGTGTTCTGTCGAAGGACGTCCATTTCAAGGAACTCGGGCTGCTCGTGGTCGACGAGGAGCAGCGATTCGGCGTCACGCACAAAGAGCGTATCAAGAAACTGCGCACGAACGTGGATGTGGTGACGCTCAGTGCGACGCCGATCCCCCGTACCCTGCAGCTCGCGGTAGGCGGGATGCGCGACCTCTCGCTGATTACGACGGCTCCACAGGACAGGCGAGCGGTTCGCACGCTCGTGTGCCGGTGGGACGAGCACTTGATCAAGGAAGCGATCGAGCGGGAGCTGAGTCGGGGCGGCCAGGTGTTCTTCGTGTACAACCGTATCGAAGGCCTGTACGAACGCGCACAGCGGCTCCAAGACCTGCTCCCATCGGCACGGATCGCGGTGGCCCACGGACAGATGAAGCCCGCGCTCCTCGACAAGACGATGACTGACTTCGTCGAGGGGGCCTACGACGTGCTGTGCTCGACTGCAATCGTCGAAAGCGGGCTTGATATCCCTCGGGCCAACACGATTCTCATCGACCGCGCAGACGCGCTCGGCCTTGCGCAGCTCTATCAACTCCGAGGGCGTGTCGGTCGCTCGGACCAGCGAGCCTACTGCTACCTGATCACCCCACCCCCCAACCAGATGTCCGAAGAGTCGCGCGTGCGAATGGAAGCGTTGGAGCGGTTCTCTGGACTTGGGGCAGGATTCCGAGTGGCGACCCTGGACATGGAGCTCCGTGGCGCCGGGAACCTGCTCGGCTCGGAACAGAGTGGCAACGCATCCCTGGTCGGCTTCGACATGTTCGTCCAGATGCTTGACGAGGCGGTCTCCGAACTGCGGGGCGAGGCCGTGCAGACCGAGGTCGACACTGAGCTTTCGATCGACCTCGAGCACTTCCTACCCGAGGACTACATCGACGACATCGGTCTACGATTGTCGCTGTACCGCCGCTTCGCGACCGCCGGCGACGACGACGCGATCGAAGAGATCGCCGACGAGATGGAGCAACGATTCGGCGCTCCGCCAGAACCAGCCCGGAACTTCGTTCGGGTGATGGGACTGAAGCCCGGCTTGCGTGAGCTCCGCGCGCTCGGGTGCGAGGCTGATTCCGGGCGCGTGACGCTTCATCTACGGGAGGATACCGGACTCGATCCAGCGAAACTGATGCCGCTGGTCGCGCAAGCCGGGCCCGAGTGGAGCCTTTCACCTGACATGAAGCTCACGCGGCGCTATCGAGACGATGAACCTCTCGATGCTGTCGATCGCGTGCGATCGCTCTTTCGAGAACTGGAGGCCTACCGAAGCGCCCCGAACGAGGAACGAGCATGACCCTGCCAGACGAGTTGCAGCGCATTTTCGATGCGGACCGAACGATGCGTGAAGCGGAGTCTCGACTGCTCCGTCGTCGCGGCCCAGGAGAGCTCGGGAACCTCCTCTCCGAAGCGACCCAGGAAGCGCTCAAGCTCGAGGATCGCGACGAGGCCACGATGCGGCTCGAACGGCTCGCGGATCTCTGCGCTCAGGTACCGGGACCAACGATGGTCGACGCCCTCATGGCGATCCTGAACGACTCGGAACCTCGCGTGCGGGTGGCGGCCGGCGAAGCATTGCGCGATGTTGGATTCGAACGGTACGCGGAGGTCGCGCGCGGCATCGAACGCGCGCTAGACGCATCGATGCGAGGACCGGCCATGTCCGAGTTGCCCTGGGTCCTGGCAGAGATAGGCGAGCCGAGCGCACTTCCACTGATCCGCCGATTCCTGGTTCACAAAGACCCGGACGTCACCGCCGCGGCGATCGAATCGCTCGCGCAGCTAGGCGACCCCGATGCGGAGGGTGATCTTCGGGGCTTCACCGAGGACACCCGCATCGTCATTCTGGAAGACCTCGACAACGAAGAGAGGACGACGATCGGAGACCTCGCCCGCGATGCACTCGAGATGCTTGGCCTCGACGCTGCGAGGGATTAGCGGCGGCTAGCCGCTGTCGCGGGTCCAGACCGCACGACGTTTGGCCGCTCGCGCCCGCGCCCGGTCCTTTCGGAACAGCGCCGGGTACGCCACCCTCGTCGGATCGACGTGTACCTCCTCGGGAAGGCGCGGCCGCGCCTCTTCCATCGACCGGACGAGGGCACGAAGCGGGCCGGATGCACGACCGAAAGTTCCGGGCTCAATGGAGTCCGAGCCTACAGAGATGCGCTCGACGACGCGTTTGCTCAGGTACCCGCGACGACAAAGGTCGTCGAAGCTGGCGGCCAGCACCTCCGGGTTGAAGGTGTGCGCCACGACGAGGTCGGCCCCGACTCGAAGTACGGCGTCCGCGTCGAGCGCGCCGTCCTCGAGCAGAATCAGAGCAGGCTGGAAGTAGTTGTAGAACGGGCATACACGTAGGCCGAAATCCTCGAATCCCGCGGTCGACGACACGCGCTCGAGATGGATGAAGATTCGCCTCACCGCGTCTCGCCTTGGAACTCTGGCTGCGATCCGAACAATCTGGGGGATATCCTCTGGATAGACGTGGGCCTCTTCAGCAACCTCCATCAGAACCTCTCGACTCACCCTGCCAGCGGCGATATCGGCGTAGAGCGAATAGATGAAGGCGTCCCCCTCGGCATCATCTCCGAACAGCACCTCGTCGGTGTTGGGGTCGACGTTCGTACGTGAGCGCAAGAGCGCGGTGAGCTTGTAGCTCAACTGGTCGCGAAGAAACCGGAACCTTCCGCGAACGAGATTGCGCAGGCTTGGCTTGAGTGTAAACCCGTCCCAGCGAATGCCATCGAGCCGGAGCTTGGCCTCGAGCACGCTCCGCATTTGCTCGGGACTTCCCGAAAGAATGTAAATCGCAGCGGGGTCGGTACCGCGGATCTCGCGAAGCAGTGTGCTCGCGCCCGGATAGGCCCGCTTGCGTGACGCGGGTTCGAAGGCCGTGCGGACGAGGTCCCGCAAGGTATCGAACTCCGTGCGCAAGTACGTCTTGTCGAGATCCCACCGGTAGACGACATCGCCTCGGCGTTCACTGAGCTCGGGGGGCATCGGAGGACCATAGCAGCCTGGGCTCGAAAGATGCAGGCATGGCCGAAGCTGTTAGAGTTCGCCGCATGCCGATTCACGACCTGGTGATCGACGAACGAACCCGGGCGCGCGGCTCGGAAGCCCAGCAGGCCGACTGGGAGGCAACGGGTCGCGAAGTCAGGGAGGCGGCGGATCGCATCATCGAGTACGACGCTTCGCTGGAGATCTCGGTCACTGAGCAGTCTTTTCTGATCCGCGCGGTGTCGCCCGCACAAGAGCTTCTCTACGAGCGGGCCGTCCACCACGACACGCTCGCGGCGACGGTAAACGAGTATGTCGACATCGTGCGCCAGATTGCGAACGCGGAGGGCCTCAACCAGATGGAGGCACTCGACATGGCCAAGAAGGTCACGCATGACCGCGCCGCACGGGTCTTGAAGAAAGAGCTCCGAGACTTCGGCTTCGATCACGAGACGTGCCGCAAGCTCTTCACCTTCCTTCTCTCACTGCGGGTCGACACGACACGAATATCCGGCATCAACAGCCACCGCCCGATGCGATAGTTGCCACGTCTTCCGAGCTAAGACATACGATCCCCATGTCTGAACTCCGCACCCAGATCGACGAGAGCACGCTCGACCTTCCGAAGATCGAGGCGCACCTCGACGGCCTCGACGCAGAGTCGCGAGTCGTTGAGGTCCGATCTCTCGGCAGAAGGCAGCAAGCGAAGCTCTTCGAAGCTGCGGCAGGTCATCGTCCGGTCTCGCTCGGCGATCTCGTCCCGAGGTCCGCGCCGCCGATGCAGGAAGTCGTGCACTTCGGCAAGAACACGCTCCCGGCCTTCTCGACGTTTGCCAAGGTGTTTGTTCGGCCAAACGAAGAGTCGACCGAACGCCTCTGGGGGTACAACCGGGCCGGTGGGTTCGTCGAAACCGTCGTGGGCCCCGGGTACTTCGTAGCTCGCGGGGCGGACGACCAGGGAGAGGTCCTGGTCGACTATCTCGAAGTCCCGCCCGCGCACCCTCCGGGATGGCCCGAGATTCTGCCAAACTCGGCGAGACTCTCTGCGTTCGTCTACAACGGCACCCAAGACATTCTGCGTGGCGTCTCGCAGCATGTGACGATCGGGCGCGCCTACAAAGGGGGCAAGCCGCTCTCCGCCTGGTTCGTTTTGTGTCGAGACGCCCCCGGGTGAACGGCTGTGCGGGTCGAAGAACCGCGAATTCGCTCTTTTCGGAGGGCTCCAACCCAGGATTGCGCCAAAGGTCGACCTTTCCCTCCATTTGTTGAACACTAATACAGGGGTTCATGACGGCGTCGCTGAAAGAGTCGGTGCATCCACCTGCGGCCGACGTACGGGTCGACCGCGAAACGAACCCGTACGCCAAGCGCGACGAGGAGTTCGTGAGAATTCTCAACGCGGCGGGGCTCGCCTGTGAGCTCGACATGCCTCAACTCGAGGCGATCGCCGCTGGCGTCGAGGAGGATCGAGTCGACTCCCGGCGGATGGACATTCTCGAACGGTACTACGGCGTAGACGACAGCTCCGACGCCGCCGAGCGACGACGGGCCGCGGACCGGTTCTTCCACCACCACGATGCCTTCGTCGTGACGGCGCATCAGATCGTCGCAAAGCTAGCCGTGCTCAACCGCGAACTGTCTGACGTCACATTGCAGCGGATCGGGACCGACGAGGGGCCACTGGTTCTCAAGGCGGGCGAACACTTCAGCGCTGTCACCGATGAGGAAGACGACAGTGCCGAGGAAGGAACGGTGGCGGTCCGGGCCCTGGTACGCGCCCTCAACGCACTGCTGGCGAAGGCAAGCATCGACGAACGACTTGTCCCTCTGGTACCCGACGAGCTCCGGGAGCTCTACGTGGGGGTCACCGAGGAAGGGGCAATGACCCTGCTTCAGGGTGGGTGCACCGAGATCTCAGCCGTCCAGGCGCTTCGAGAGTTCGCTAGCTGGTGACATTTCGCCCGTTGGCGCATACAGGTGTCCGACATGACCAATCGGGACTTCGACCTCATCGTCATCGGCGCGGGCTCAGGCGGCGTCAGGGCGGCACGAATATCTAGCGAACTCGGAGCAAGAGTCGCGGTGTGCGAGTCAGACCGCCTCGGCGGCACATGCGTCAACATTGGCTGCGTCCCGAAGAAGCTCTTCGTGTACGGATCGCACTTCGCCTATGACCTCGTGGACGCACGAGGGTACGGGTGGTCGGGCGAGCCTACGTTCGACTGGCCGACGCTTCTCAGTCGTAAGAACGACGAGATCGCTAGGCTGAATGGGATCTACGAGGGGTTGCTGTCCAAGGCCAACGTGGACCTGCTTCTCGGGCACGCAACCATCACCGGGCCCAACTCGATCCAGATCGGCGGCGAAGAAAAGACGGCAGACCGAATCCTCGTCGCCACCGGAGGACGACCCCTAGAGCCGACGATTCCTGGCGCGGAGCTTGCCAAGATTTCGAACGACATCTTCACGCTGGAGTCGCTGCCCGACCGAATGCTCGTCGTTGGCGCAGGGTATATCGCGGTCGAGATGGGTTCGATCTTCCGCGCGCTTGGGGTCGACGTTACGCTCGTGCACCGGGGCGAAGAGATCTTGCGGGGTTTCGACAAAGACATCCGCTGCCACCTCCACGAAGAATTCGAGAAGAAGGGGCTTCGCATCCTGCTCAACACGCAGGTCACGGAGCTCCGACGAAACGGAGGAGCAGTCGATGCAGTGCTCGACAGCGGAGAAACGGTAGCGACCGACTTCCCGCTATTCGCGATCGGTCGAAGCCCCAACACCGAGGGCCTGGGTCTCGAGGCGTTGGGCGTGGAACTCGGAGCGCGACGAGGCATCGTGGTCGACGAAAACTACGCCAGTTCGGTGCCGACAATCCATGCCGTCGGCGACGTGACCGATCACGTCCAACTCACCCCGGTCGCAATCGCTGAGGGTATGCATTTCGCACATCACCACTTCGGCGCGGGAGACCACCGCATCGACTACCTCGGAATACCAACCGCTGTGTTCTCCCAGCCCGAGCTCGCCACAGTTGGCCTCACCGAAGCGGAGGCGTGGCATCGTTGCCAAGACGTGCGCGCGTACCGGAGCGTGTTCACTCCGCTCAAGAACGCGCTGAGCGACCGAAAAGAGCGCACGATGATCAAGATGGTGGTCGACGCGAGCAACGACCGGGTGGTCGGGTGCCACATGGCTGGCCACGGGGCCGCGGAAATCGTCCAGGGCCTCGCGGTCGCCATGAAGGCGGGGGCAACCAAAGCGATGTTCGACGCCACCATCGGGATCCACCCGACATCGGCCGAAGAGTTCGTCACCCTTCGATGAGAGTCGGGTTGCGACCGATTCTTGACTATTAAGATAAAGAACATTTGTGCGCTCCGCCTTGACGAACTGCTGTATTTTTCGGAGCCATGCGGTTAGATAGACCCTGACGCGCTGGACGGATTGCAAATCTGCACCAGACTTGTCAAGTTACTCCGAACCACCATGGAAGCCGTCAGCGCAGCGATCGTCGAGTCCGACCTCGAGCGACAGAACCGGGCCCTCGAGGCCGCGAGCGCGGCGGAGCTGATCGCGTGGGCCAAGCGGGAGTACGGCGACGCCCTCCTCGCTTCAACCAGCTTCGGAGCGACCTCCGCTGTCATGCTCCACCTCATTCACGAGGTCGCGCCCGATACCCGGATCATCTGCATCGACACGGGCTATCTCTTCGAGGAGACCTACCAGTTCGCCGAGGAGCTCACGAAGCGACTCGACCTCGACGTTCGGTTCTACTCCGCCACGATGTCGAGCGCTCGGCAGGAAGCCATGTTCGGTAAGCTCTGGGAGCAGGGAGACGACGGCGTCCAGCGCTACCTCCAGATCAACAAGGTCGAACCGATGCAGCGAGCCCTCGAGGAACTCGGCGCTCGTGCATGGATGGCGGGCCTTCGGGCCGAGCAAACCGAGCATCGCGCTGGCCTACGACGAATCGACCGCCAAGACGGCCGGATCAAGATCCACCCGATCCTCCAGTGGAGCACGGGTGACGTCGAGGCCTACATGGCCGAGCACGACCTGCCTCACCACCCGTTGGTCGCGCAGGGGTATCGATCGATTGGCGATCACCACTCGACCATCCCGACGACCGACGACATGGACCCACGAGACGGGCGCATCCTCGGCAAGAAGCGTGAGTGCGGCCTGCATCTGCCGCTGACCGCGGAAGAGGACCAGAGCCTCAAGTCCAGCGGCCTGTAGGAAGTTGGCGCGCTCTCGCGCTTCGCGTTACCCAACCCGAGGGGTATCGCCACGTGAAGCTTTTCCGAATCGTGTTGAGCGACCTACACCTCGGGACAGGAACGCGTCGCGGCCAACTCAACGCGCTTGAAGACTTCATTCATGACGACCGCTTCGCCGAGCTTCTGGCCCATTACGACGACATGGCCGGAGAGGATGGAACCGTCGAGCTCATCCTGAACGGAGACATCTTTGATCTGCTGAAAGTAAAGGTCGCCGACCGATGGCCGACCGAAGTCACCGAAGAGATCGCCGTCGCGAAGCTCCAGCAGTGCCTAGACGGGCACCCCAACTTCGTGCTTGCGATCAAGGAGTTCCTCCAAACCCCGAACAACCGCGTCACCTACCTCCCGGGGAACCATGACCTCGAGTTCTGGTTCCCAAGTGTCCAAGAACTCTTTCGACGGTATGTTGCGCCGGGCGCAGCGGCTGAACGTGTGACGTTTGTCACCTCCTCCGACACCTATTACCTGCCGGAAGGAATTCAAATCCGCCACGGGCATCAGTTCGAAAGGATCCATCGAGTCGACTACTCCCAGATGACGCGGACGCGCCGCGACGGGACGGAGGTGCTGGCGCTACCCTGGGGTAGCCTGTGGATCCTGGAGGTGATGAACCCGCTCAAAGAGGTCCGGAGCCATGTGGATCGGATCCAGCCCCTCGCCCGGTTCTTGTGGTCGTCGCTTCTCCTCGACCCTCGATTCGTCCTCAAGTTCGTGTGGCGTTCGACCGTCTACTTTCTGCGGCATCGAGTCCTGACGATTCAGGCGTGGCGCGAGCGCGTCATGAACTTCCCACGACTACTCCGAGAGGAAGTGTTCGAGGTGACCCGCGGGGGGTACGACGAGCAAGCCATCGCAGCCCTCAACAAGATCCGCGGCGCACACACACTCATCGTCGGCCACAGTCATGGGCCACGCTACTTGCAACTTCCAAACGACCGCATCCTCGTGAACACCGGTACGTGGGTGAAGATGATCAACCTCGACCTCCAGTATCTCGGCCAGGACAGCGGCCTGACGTACGCGTTGATCAGCTACGACGAGGACGGCAAACCCGAGACCACCCTCATGCGCTGGCACGGCGCCCAGCAAGCCTGCGAAGCGATTCCGTACGCGGACTAGGCACGAAGCGCTGGCCCGGAATGGTTTCCGGTGTACTATACACGTATTCAGTGCCCCAGCCGCGCAGCAATCCACCCAACCGTTACGAAGAGGCCCACGTTGATTGGGGCGACGAGCCCCCTCCCGCCGACCTGAGGGTGCACGAGGAGCAGGCCAAGAGCGCCCTCTCCGAGAACCGAAGCCCCGACATCGGCTTTCGCTACAGCCTGAATCCCTACCGTGGCTGTTTCCACGCCTGCGCGTACTGCTACGCCCGCCCCACCCATCCGTACGTGGGCTTCGGCGCCGGGACCGACTTCGAACGGGAGATCGTCGTCAAGGTCAACATCGTCGAACGGCTCCGCGAGACGCTCCGCAAGAAGTCGTGGAAGGGCGAAGTGATCGCGTTCTCGGGAAACACCGACTGCTACCAACCGCTCGAAGCCCACTACGAACTCACGCGCCGGTGCTTGCAAGCGTGCGTCGACCACGCCAACCCGGTCGCGATCATCACGAAAGGCAAGCTGATTCGCCGCGACATCGACGTGCTGCGGGCGCTCCACGAAAGAGCACCGTTGCGCGTGACGCTCAGCATTCCTTTTGCCGACGACCAACAGGCGCGCGCGATCGAACCGTTCGCGAGCCCGCCCACCAAGCGATTCGAGACGCTACGGCTTCTGTCTGAGGCCGGTCTCGACACCGGCGTCGGCATCGCCCCAATCATTCCCGGCTTGAACGACGAACAGGTCCCCGAAATCCTCTCGCGTGCCGCGGAGGCCGGCGCCAAGCGCGCCTTCAAAGTCTTGATCCGGCTTCCACGCGAGGTCGCGCCGATCTTCGAGGAACGGCTCGCAGAGGCCCTTCCGTTGCGTCATCGGCGCGTGATGAACGCGATTCGCGACGTCCGGGGTGGTCAGCAGAACGAGAGCCGATTCGGCGCGCGAATGGTCGGCCGTGGAGCGCGGTGGAACGCAATCGAGCAACTGTTCAACACCCACTGCCGCCGCTTAGGGCTCGAGGTGGCGCATGAGGAGGCCTTCCCGGAGTCCCCGCGCCCGCGGCCGGGTCAGCTTCCGCTCTTGTATTGACGGGTCTTCGGGATCCGTCGACGGACCTAGCGGGTCCAAGGGGTCGGACCCCGGTCGACCAGCCTGCGGGACTCAAGGACCGATCTGGCCCGCCGATTGCAGTTTGGAGCTACGGAAGCGATCACCGAAGCTCGCGGATTGGAATTAAACTCAATGATTGCAAATATTTACGCGTACTCAGAAACTGTCGACGACTTGTCATCTGATGACAAAGTGGCAAGGTTAGTTGCCAGAGAGTCTGATGTGACTGCCAATCCCAACATCTCGGTCCTGGTCGTGGACGACGAAGCCGCCAACGTCGAATCGCTTCGCCGCATCTTCGAGCGTGAGGGCTTCGCCGTGCTGACCGCCACGAGCGGGAAAAACGCCCTCGATGTCTGTCGGCACAACCCGGTCCATGTCGTCGTAAGCGACCTCATGATGCCAGGCATGAGCGGAATCGAGCTGGTCAAAGCGCTCAAGACCGTCATCCCGGATGCCGAGGTCGTCCTGATGACAGCCTTCGGGACAGTGGAAAAGGCCGTCGACGCGATGCGGGCCGGCGCCTACGACTTCGTGGAGAAACCGCTGAAGCGAATGCAGATGGTGAAGACCGTGCGCAAAGCGGCGGAGCGTCATCGACTTGTGGTCGAAAACAAGGATCTTCGACAACAACTCTCGCAGCTGAGCGATCGGAGCATCGTGGGCTCGGCGCCATCACTTCGACATGCCCTCGAGATGGCGACTCAAGCCGCACCTTCCTCTGCCAACGTCCTGATCCTCGGTGAGAGTGGCACGGGCAAGGAACTGTTGGCGCGTTTCATCCACGAGCGAAGCGGTCGCGGTAAGTTCGTCGGCGTGAACCTGTCGGCGCTTCCCGAAACCATCGTCGAGTCCGAGCTGTTCGGACACGAAAAGGGCGCGTTTACCGGAGCAGTCGCGCGACGTGATGGTCGGATCGCGGAGGCCGAGGGCGGCACCTTGTTCCTCGACGAGATCGGCGAACTGTCGGCGGCGGTGCAAGTGAAGCTCTTGCGAGTTCTGCAAGAAGGCGAGTACCAACCCGTCGGCGGGCAAACCAAGAGAGCGAGCTTTCGTTTGATCGCGGCGACGAATCGAGACCTGCGCGCCGCGGTCGAGGGAGGCGAGTTTCGAGAGGACCTCTACTACCGACTCAACGTGATCGCGGTCACTAGCCCTCCCCTGCGCGCGCGTCACGAAGACATTCCGATGCTGACCGAGCACTTCGTCGACACCTACTGCGCGAAGAACCAAAAAGGCCCGCTGTCGGTCGATCGAGAAGCGCTACAGCAACTCGTCGCCTACGACTGGCCTGGCAATGTTCGCGAACTGCAAAACGTGATCGAGCGTGCGGTGGTGCTCAATCAGAGTGGTGTCATCAAACTGAGCGACTTACCCGACCCGGTGGCGCGCGCCGAACCCCAAGTCGATGCGTTCCACTTCCCGGTTGGGACACCACTGAGCGAGGTGGAGCGGCGGGTAATTCACGGGACGCTGCAGCACACCGCCGGCGACAAACAGCTCGCCGCGCAACTCCTTGGGATCTCTGCACGAACCATCTATCGCAAGCTCGGCGCCGAGAAGAGCGAAGAACCCACCTGAGCACTGAAACAGGCCTCGGTGCCAATTTGTCAATCCAGTGCTTCTGGGCCGGTCAGCTTGTCTCTCGGCGCGGGACGGGCGTGCCCGTTTTTCCCCGGGATCATTGGTTTTTTTGGGGATCAAAGTCGGCACGGGGGTTGCTCTACAGTCCACCGGTGGCCAGCTCACCCGAACAACGCGTTTCTGCGGCGATCATCCTCGTCACGTTGACCCTGTGTGCCTTCTTCCTGGCGCAGGGGGCGACGCGCGTGCTCGCGTCCGCGTTGTTCGACTCCGACACGACGGACGTGCCGAAACGAAGAGGGATCGCGCGCGCGTCCCAGCCTGATTTCATGCGTCGGCGGGATCCGAAGATCATCCTGAAGCGAAACATCTTCGACTCCGAACGAGGCGACCTGACGCTAGAGCCGATCGCCGAAGGTGACGGCGCCCCGGCTATCGAAGGCGAGTGGGATCCGACCCAGCCGGCGCCGGTCTGCAACAGTCGCCTTCGCTTGGTCGGCAGCGTCGTCAGCCCGAACAACCCTGACTGGTCGTTCGCCGCGATCTCGGGGGAAGAAGGCAAGACCATGCTCTACCGAAAGGGTTCGAGCGTGGACGGCTCCCAAGTACTGGTCGTCCGCGACACGAGCGTCGTCATGAGCTCGGGCGGAGGCCCATGCGAGCTTTCGATGTTCGCCGAAGAAGAGGTCGCGCCGAAACCGAAGCTGCCGACGCCCGTGAAGAGCACCAGCAAGCCGAAGTCGAGCGATCGCAACGCTGGGTTGACCAGCGAAGACCTCAGCGAAGGGATCGAGAAGATCAGCGACACGAGGTTCAATATTCAGCGAAGCATGGTCGACAAGGTGCTCGCCAACCAAGGCGCGATCATGAAGACAGCCAGGGTCATCCCGCACGAAGAGAACGGAAGGATCGTCGGCATGAAGCTCTATGGCATTCGGAGAACGAGCCTCCTTGGCAAGCTAGGCATTCGGAACGGCGACATGCTGAGGACGATCAACGGCTTCGACATGACGAGCCCTGATACGGCCCTCGAAGCGTACTCCAGCCTTCGCAGCGCAGACGCGCTCAGCCTCGCGGTGAAGCGACAGAACAAGGAAATGACCATTGAATACAACATTCAATGAAGGTGTAGTGGGAACTCGGGACGGGAAGACAACGTGAAGATACGAAAACAGCTTGTGTGTTTGGTCGTGGGGTCAGTGCTGCTCACGACGGGACACGATGCGGTCGCACAGAAGGACGAGGAAAAGCCAAAGGCTCCGCCCTTGCGCGCACCGAGCGAACCGGTGCCTATTCGCGAGGCCCCAAAAAAGACTGACGCGGCCGGGGAAGAAGAAGTCGATACGTTCGTCGAGGGAAGCGAGGACCTCGAGTTGCCACAGTTCGAGACCGGCGTGGAGTTCAAAGCCATGTCGCCCCGGACCAAGGTGACCTTCAACCTCGAAGAGGCTGAGCTCCCCGATCTCGTCCGCTTGATCTCGAACATGACCGGCCGGCGCTTCATCCTCCCGAGCAAGCTTCGGGCTATCAAGGCAACGGTGTTCGCACCCACCAAGGTCACGGTGGCCGAGGCATACCAGGCGTTTCTTTCGGTCCTCGAAGTCAACGGATACACCGTCGTCCCGTCCGGGCGGTACCTCAAGATCGAGGAACTCACCGGTGTCGAGCGAACGACGATACCGCTCTATCAAGATGGGCAGAACGTCCCAGCATCCGATCGATTCGTCACGCGCATCCACCACCTCGAGAACGTCTCCGCCGAAGATGTGACGCTGCTGCTGGCCCGATTCGCATCGAGAGAGGCCAACCTCACATCGTACGGGCCGACCAACATGCTGATCCTCACGGACACGGGCGCGAACATTCGTAGGATGCTCCGACTGATCGCGGCAATCGACCTGCCGCGAAGCGGCACGCAGACTTGGATCGAGCCGGTCCACTACGCCAACGCGAGCGACCTCGCGGCGCGCCTTCTCGAGATCTTCCCGGCGGAAGGAACGACGACGAAGACGAGCTCGGCGAAGAGGCCGTCGACGTCGAAGAATAAGAAGGCATCCCCACCGCCGTCCGTCATTGGCGAGCAAGCCGGGGACACCGCGCTCCGCAACATCATCGCCGACGAACGCACCAACGCCCTGATCATCATCTCGACAGAACGAGCATACCTTCGAATTCTCGAGATGATTCGGCAGCTCGACATCCCGCTCGAAGGCGAAGGTCGAATCCACGTGCACTACGTACAGCACGGGGCCGCGGCCGACATCGCAGGGGCCCTAACGGCGCTCGTCGGAGGTTCATCGTCACCCCGACCGACCGCAGGCGGAGGCAACCGAGCGGCCCAACAACGGACTGCGGCTCGGACGCCCACGGCGTCGCTCTTCGAAGGGGCGGTCGGTGTCACGGCCTACGAGCCTTCGAACGCACTGGTCATCACGTCTTCGCTACACGACTACACTGCGCTCCGACGTGTGATCCAGCGGCTCGACGCGCCCCGAAAGCAAGTGTTCATCGAGGCGGTGGTGATGGAGCTCGGCGTCGAGCGCACTTCCGAGTTGGGCTTCGCGTTCCACGGTGGCGCCGGCAACTTCCCGACCGACGGTTCGCTCACCGTCGCAGGCTTCAACTCGCCATCCTCAATCGATATCACCCAGAACAACCTGACCGGGCTTGCGCTCGGCGTTCGTGGGCCAACGATCGAGAACTCACAACAGTTGGTTGGGTTCTCGGTGCCGGGCTTCGGCGTGGTCGTTACCGCCCTGGCCTCGACCGGTGACGCGGATGTACTTTCGACGCCGCATATCATCGCAATCGACAACACCGAAGCCGAGATCAGCGTCGGCGAGAACATTCCGCTTCAAACCAACGGTGTCGCTCCGGGGACTTTCGCTGGGCTCGGCGGGCTTGGCGCGTTGGGCGCGGCGAACCAGGGCGGCCAGGATCTCGGCGCCCTGGCGGGACTCGCGGGCGGCATCGGGAGCGTCGCGCGGCAGGACGTGGGTACGACGATCCGCGTCATTCCGCACATCAACGCCAACAACGAAGTCCGGCTCGAGATCGAGGAAGAGATCTCCGAGCAGGGCGCGACATCCGGTACCCTCGGTGTGGTCTCGATCAACCGTCGAACGGCGCGAACCGAGGTTATGGTCCGCGACCAACAAACGATTGTGATCGGCGGACTGATGCGAGACGCGATTCAGAACACCGAAGACAAGGTGCCGGTGCTGGGCGACATTCCGATTCTCGGTGCGCTTTTCCGTAAGACCAATAAGTCGAAGCGGAAGACCAACCTACTCTTGATTCTAACGCCGTACATCATCCGCGACCCAGGCGACCTGCGTGAGATATTCGAACGAAAGATGCAGGAGCGGCAGCAGATGATCGACCGCTACTTCGTCTTCGGCGAGGACAAGTTCACGCCCCACATCGACTACTCGAGAACCCGCGGGGTCGTCTCCGAGATCATCAACGAGATCGACACGGTCGAGGAAGAGCTTCGCCTCGCCGCCGCGGCGGAGCTTGAACCGCCCCCCGATCACGTGCCCCGCGATCCCATCGGCGCATACCGTCCAACTGAGCCTCAACTCGAAGAAGAAACTCTGGTGATCGGGCCAAACGGCGAAGAGGCGCTGCTCGACATCCAGCGGCGAGCTCAAGAGCCCACGGCCGCAGACGTCCAGGCCGGGGGCGGCGCACCGCCACCGCCGATCAACATCCCGCCCCAGTCGGTTGTCGAGCCCGCCCCGGAAGCAGGTGAGTCCGAGGCTCCCGAGATCATCGAGCCCGAGACCGAAGCGGACTCGGTTGGAACCGACGAGAACGCAGAGCCAGCGCATTCACCTGAACCTGGGGCCACCGACGATGTCGACGGTTCGGTCAACGAACCCGCCACGGAATCCGGAGACGAGGAGCCATGAGCCTCGAGCAGCGATACATCGGTGAGATCCTCGTTCGTCGTGGGGCGCTCGAACCCGATCTACTCGAGGAGGCACTCGACAACGCTGCCGAACGTGCGGTGGACCTCCGCGATTTCCTCATCGCGAGCCGAACCGTCGAAGACGACAAGCTGGTAAGGGCACTGGCCGACGAGGTTGGAATGGAGTTCGTCGAGAAGATCTCAACGGAAGAGATTCCTGAGGAACTAATCGACGCGGTGCCGATCAATTTCGCGCGCCAGAACCGGGTCTTGGCGCTCAGCGATGCGAACGAAACGGTGCGTGTGGCCGTTGCCAACCCGCTCGATCCGTTCCCCATCGACGATCTGCGAATCCTTCTCGGCAAGACGATCGTCCCTGTCGCGGCCTCCGAGGAGGCGATCGACGACGCGATCAACCGTGTCTACGAACGCAAGGACGAGACCGCCCTCGCCGAAGCCAAAGAGGGAGAAGAAGTCGAGGAGCTTCGAGACCTCATCGACATGACCGACGAAGCGCCGGTCATCCGATGGGTCAACAACCTCTTCTACACCGCGGTCAAGGAGCGTGCCTCCGATATCCACATCGAACCCACCGACGAGAAAGTGGTCGTTCGGTACCGGATCGACGGACGCCTCATCCCACGCAAAGAGGCGAACCGCGGGTTCCTCGCGTCGATCGTGAGCCGCGTGAAGATCGAGGCTGGCCTGAACATCGCCGAGAAGCGTCTCCCGCAAGACGGTCGAATCACCAAGAAGATAGCCGGTAAGGTGGTCGACGTACGTGTCTCCACGGTTCCAACCGCCAAAGGCGAGCGCGTGGTGATGCGACTCCTCGACAAAGAGCAAGTGCTCCTCAATCTCATCGACCTCGGTTTCGCCCGCCGCGAACTCGACGAGCTCGAGCACCTGATCGCGCGTCCGAACGGCATCATCCTGGTCACGGGCCCCACGGGTTCCGGTAAGACGACGACTCTCTACGCGGCACTGAACAAGATCAACACGCCCGACAAGAACATTCTCACTGCCGAGGATCCCGTCGAGTACGAACTTCGAGGGATCGGGCAGATGCAGGTGCAAGCAAAGATCGGCCTCACGTTTGCGTCAGGACTTCGAAGCTTCCTTCGACAAGACCCGGACGTGATCATGGTCGGCGAGATCCGCGACACCGAAACTGCGGAGATCGCGATTCACGCATCACTGACAGGTCACCTCGTGCTTTCGACCCTGCACACCAACGACGCGCCCAGTGCGATCACACGACTCGTCGACATGGACGTGCAGCCGTATCAGATCTCGTCGTCGGTCATGGCGGTCCTGGCGCAACGACTCGTCCGTCGACTCTGCGGGCTTTGCCGCAAGCCTTACACCCCAACGCCCCAGGATCTCCTCGAACTCGGGATCGACGACTCTGAAGCCAAGAAGAAGCTCGACGAGCTGACGAAGGTCGCCGCAACGACCGTGCTTGGAAGCAAGGATCCGACCAGCTTGCCTGAGCCTGCCGCGACCAACCTCAGCGACCTCAAGTTCTTCCACCCCGGGGCCTGCGATGCGTGCAGCGGGACCGGATACCGTGGTCGAATCGGGATCTTCGAGCTCATGTTGATCGACGAACCAGTTCGTCGCGAAATCCTCAACAACAGCGACGCCAAAACGATCCAACGGGTCGCCCAGCAGCAAGGCATGCGTCTTTTGCGCGACGACGGTGCGCGCCAGGTGATCGCCGGCGTGACCAGCGTCGAAGAGGTGCTCGCGGCGACGCAAGCCGCGGAGGTATAGCGGCGTGGCGGTCTACGCATACAAAGGACTCGACGCGCGGGGCAAGTCCGTCAAAGGCGTACGCGATGCCGATAGCGTGAAAGCACTTCGCAGCGTCTTGAAGCGGGATGGCGTGTTGGCGACCGAGATCCTCGAGCAGTCCGAGGCCGCCAAGCAGACCGCGCGCGACATCAACTTCGCAGGGCTCTTCAAGAAGGTGTCCACGATCGATGTTGGGATCGCGACCCGCCAGCTCGCGGTTCTACTTCGGTCGGGCGTCCCGTTGGTCGAAGCGCTGAGTGCTTCGATCGACCAGTTGGAGCACCCCGATCTCAAGAACGCCTTCACCGACACCCGCAACCAAGTCAACGAAGGTGCGACCCTCGCCGACGCCATGAAGGCACACCCGAAAATCTTCCCAACCTTGTACGTGAATATGGTCGCCGCCGGGGAGGCATCCGGAACCCTCGAAGAAGTCCTGGCGAGGCTCGCCGAGTTCCTCGATGAGCAAACGCGCCTTCAGAGCAAGGTTCGCGGCGCCCTCGCATATCCCGCGATCATGGTTGTGGTGGTGGTCTTGATCCTGTTCTTGA
Source organism: Myxococcota bacterium (assembly GCA_039028875.1). Taxonomy (GTDB): domain Bacteria; phylum Myxococcota_A; class Polyangia; order Polyangiales; family Houyiibacteriaceae; genus SG8-38. Next base: position 38,322 of record JBCCHE010000035.1, read on the forward strand.
TGATGTCGGTGGTGGTTCCGAAGGTGACCGCCATCTTCGATAACTTCAATCAAGCGCTACCTTGGTACACCACGGCGTTGATCTGGGTGAGCGACCTCTTCACCGACTATTGGTGGCTGCTGATCGCGCTTGGCATCGGCGTGGCCTACCTCTTTCGACGCTGGAAGAACTCGGAAGAGGGCCGCAAGAAGTGGGACATCCTCGTGCTCGAGCTTCCACTGGTGGGCCCGCTCATGACGATGGTCGCTGTGACCCGTTTCGCGCGGACCTTGTCGACGCTGCTCGCGAGCGGAGTGCCGGTTCTGACCGCCATGGACATCACACGGAACGTGCTCGTGAACACCGAGTTGATGCGCGTCGTCGAGGAGGCCCGGAGCAGCGTGCGTGAGGGCGAGGGAATCGCCAAGCCCCTCAAAGAGGCCGGGCGGTTTCCGCCGATCGTGACGCACATGATCGCCGTCGGCGAGCAATCGGGGCAGCTTGAAGAGATGCTGATCCACGTCGCCGACGCCTACGACCAGCAGGTGGAGGTCCGAGTCACCGCGATGACGTCGGTGCTCGAACCGCTGCTGATTGTGGTGATGGGCGTCGTCGTCGGTGGCATCGCCTTCGCCATCCTGACACCGCTGCTACAACTCAACGAGATGATTCAATGAGGGGCTGCGATGGCGAGGAAGAGACAACGCGAACGGGTCTCACTGCCTTGGGAGAGGCGGCGGACGCGGTGGTCCGGCATCGTTCGCAATCCCAGGTGGCAAGCGATCATCGGAACGATCTTGCTCGTGATCGTGGGCGCAAGCTTCCTGCGGTACTCGCGGCACAAGTTGAGAGAACGGGACACGGTGGTTGCGATCACTCAGGTCAAGCGAGCGATCGCGCGCTTTCGATCGGACCTAGGGCGTTGCCCGAGCTCGAACGAAGAGCTGGTGCATCCACCTCGGCCACAAACCCACTACATCGACGAGATCCCTACCGACGGATGGGGCCGGCCCCTCACGATCCAGTGCCCCGGCCACTTCGAAGACGAGGCGGACGTAACTTCCGCGGGCCCGAGTGGTTCGCTATTAAAAGACGACAACATCCAATGACTGACACCGGAGACGACCCCATGCCCATGACACTCGAACAACACCAGCAGCGCCGCACAGCGGAGCAGGCGCGACGACAAGGCATGACGCTGATCGAAATCATGATCGTCATCACGATTATCGCGATGATCCTGGGTGGTGTGTCGGTTGCGGTCTTACCGCAGCTTAGCAAGGCCCGTGTCAAGGCGACGCGCGCCGATGCGCAGAACCTCAAATCGGCCATCTCGCTCTACATCGGGGACAACCCACGGGCCTGCCCCACGGTCGACGATTTGGTGAACGAGCGGTACCTCGACGGCACGAAGCGAACGACCGATGCATGGGACACGCCGTTCCAGATCACGTGCGAGGGCGGCGATATCTTCGTCGTCTCGGCCGGTGAGGACGGCGTGTTCGATACCGAGGACGACATCCAGTAGCCATGCACCGACGCCGTCCCAACCGGCCCTCCGAAGGTTTCACACTGATCGAGATCGTGGTGGTCATCGTCATAATCGCGACCATCGTCGCCGGAGCCACGTTCGGGGTTGGCGCCCTCACACGGAGCCGTCTCCGTTCCGCTTCCATGCGCGTCATGAGTGCGGCCCAGTACGCCTACAACCGGTCGGTGACTCATGGAACGACCACGCGGCTTCTGTTCGATTTCGACAAGAACACCATGGCCATCGAAGAGACCGAGTCGCCGGTGACGATCGCCAACTTCGAGCAGCTCGAAGAGGATACCGGTGCGGTGGTCGACCCCTGGGAAGTCGCGCGCCAAAGGATCGAAAAACCGCTCGACAATGAGCCGCTCAAGACCTCAGCGTTCTCGCCGATCACGACACCGAACGGTGAGCCCATCAAGCGCTATCGTGCACAGCCACTCGGAAAGGGCATCGAAGTGCACGCGCTGGTCACCCCGAGGGACGCCGAACCACGGACCATCGGAGACGGCGGCCTCTACTTCTTCCCCGGGGGCGCGACCGAACACGCGGTGGTGCAACTCAAAGACAACAACGACAACATCTACAGTGTCGAGATCCATCCGCTGACTGGTCACGCGCGCGTCATCCCTTATGCGTACGAACCCCTTGCCGACCTCGACGATGACGAGGGGGACGTGGAGGACTACCGATGAGCCGTCGCGGCTTCACACTCCTCGAGGTCGTGGTTGCGGTGGCCATCCTCGGGCTCGCCCTCACGGCGATCTTCTCGAGCGAGGTTGGAGCGTCCAACGTGGCACAACGCGCTAAGCGCCAGAACGTTGCGACGACCCTCGCGCGCTGCAAGATGGGCGAAATCGAGGAGCTGATCTCGATCGAAGGCTTTCCTCTCGTCGAAAAGGAAGACTCGGACAACTGCTGCGAGCATGCGCCGATCGACGGGTACGAGTGCAGTTGGCTGATCGAACGGGTGATCTTACCGGAGTTTGGGGCCGACGAAGGTTTCGACGACGACGAGACGACGCCTGAGGCGCGCAACCGGGAGCGCCTCAACGAAAGTTACGAGAACATCGTCGCAGAGGGTGGGACGCCCGAGTCGGTCGTGGCCGGCGAGGCGGGCAACCTCGCGATGCTCGCCCTTCAGCTCGGCTACCCCCTACTCAAGCCGTTCTTCGAAGAACAGGTACGTCGCGCGACAGTGTCGATTCGTTGGAAAGAAGGGAGCAACGAGCGCGGGTTCGATGTTGTTCAATTCTTGGTCGCTGACCAACCACCGCGGGCCGACGGCGATACGGACGACGGCACCGGAGCTACCCAATGAAGAAGGGGTTCACATTAGTCGAGATCATCCTCGCGATGGCGATTCTCGCCCTGGTGGGAACGATGATCTACGGCGGCTTTTCGCAAACCGCGTTGAACAAGGCTCGCGTCGAGTCTGACATCGACCACTACCAAACGGTCCACATGGCGCTCGAGCGAATGGTCCGCGAGGTGACCATGGCGTTCGTGTCAACTCACGTGAATCCGTCGCTCGACCTCCGGACGATCACCACGGCGTTCGTGGGCTCCGACGGGGGCTCAGAGGATCGGCTGGACTTCACATCGTTCTCGCACAGGCGTCTCTACCGAGACGCCCGAGAGTCGGACCAGAACGAGATAAGCTACTTCGTTACCGATGATCCCGACACCCCGGGAGAGCGAGTGCTCGCCCGTCGGGAAGAGAACCGGATCGACGAAGACCCAACCCGCGGCGGCAAGTCGCAGATCCTGGTCCGCGGCGTCGAAGAGTACAACGTGGAGTATTTCGATCCGCTCTTGAGCGAGTGGGTCTCGGAGTGGGCGACCGATGATCGGTTTAAGCAGCCAAACCGGCTTCCCACACAGGTTCGGTTTCGGATCACAGTGAAGGACCCGAGCCGGCCCGGAAGAACTCAAACGTTCGGGACGCGCGCGACGATTCCGCTCACTTTCGCCCTCAACCACGCGAACTACAACCCATGACCGCGGATCGAACAGCATCGAAGGCCAAGCGCTCAAACGAGGGGGTCGCCCTCATCGTGGCGATCACGGCCATCGCGATCTTGGCGATCTTGCTCGCTGACATGCACCAGAGTACGGGTACGGCGTATGCGGTCTCGTCGGCGCAGCGTGACGCGCTCCAAGCGGAGTATCTCGCCAAGAGCGCGATGAACCTAACCCGTCTCTTGATCGCCAAAGAGCCCGAGATCCGTCGCTTCGTGGACCCGCTCTACCAAGCGGCAACAGGGCGGCGCGCTCCCCAACTCCCCGTGTGGGATTTCGCAGACGCGATGCTGTCCCCCTTCTGCACGCCGGCGGACCAGCGCGACACCCTGACACAGCTCGGGATCGACTTCGGGGATACGCAAGGATTCGAGGACATCCCTGGTACTTGCTCGATCGAAGTCGTCAGCGAAAACGGGAAGATCAATGTCAACAACCCGCTCTTTCTCAACGGCGAACGCGCAAGGAACAGCGTGGCAGTCCAAGTGTTCTCGCTCACCGGCGGCTATCAGCCGGAAAGCCCGTACGACGCGCTCTTCGCCAAACAAGACGACAACGGCAACATCACCTCTCGTATCGACCTTGTCTCAGCCCTCATTGATTGGTGGGACCGGGACATCCAACGAACGGACTTCGACCCCGGCGCAGGAACGACACGAACGGGAGGGACCGGGATCGAAGACGATTCGTACTACCAAATCGGCGATGATCCTTATCGAAACAAAAACGCGCCGTTCGACTCGCTGCAAGAGCTTCGCCTCGTGCGAGGTTTCGACGACGACTTCTGGGCGACCTTCGTCGAGCCGATCCCGAACGACCCCAATTCACGCATCATGACCATCTACGCGAGCGGGCTCATCAACATCAATGAAGCCACACCCGACGTCCTTCTGGCTCGCGTATGTGCGGACGCGCCGGAGATCACGCTGTGCACAGATCCCCTAGAAGTGACGAAATTCACCACGATCTTGAGCACGGTCCGACAACTGATCCCGATTCCGATGTTCTCGGCGCCCGAGGATTTCATCAAGTTCCTCGAGGGGTCGTCGGCACCTCGCGACCTCTACGGGATGTTGCGCGGCTTCCTCGGCGAAACGAGCGAGCTGCTCTTCACGCCTGTGGTGTTCACGGCAGAGCAGCGCGAACTGCTGTCACAAACGCTGTCCTCGCGGGCAAGTATCTTTACCATCGTCGCCAAAGGCCAAGTGGCGCAATCGCAGGTTCGCATCGAGTCGGTGGTCAACTTTCACAACCGGTGGGTGCCACCCCCGCCCAACACGGGACGACTGCCGGGCCTCGGCGTCCTTCACTACTATCGGATGAATTGACATGTCATTGGTTCTTGGTCTCGAAGTTACACCACGCGCGGTTCGCGGTGCATTCCTACGAACGACCTTCCGCGGGTTCGAGATGGAGCGGTTCGCGGAAAGTGCGCTTCCGGCCTCCAACGGCGACTCGCTTCCTCCCGACGCGCTGCAGGCGGCGGTGAGGGACGTCCTTGGGCAAAGTGACCGCGCGCCCGATCGGGTCATCGCGGCCTTGGACGGTCAGTCCGCATCGATTCGCATCCTCGAGATCCCATCGGGGATCGAGAAGAAGGCGGCCGAAGTGCTTCCCGGACTTCTCGAGTCGCTTCTACCCTTCGATATTGACGATGCCATCGTTGACCATCAGATCGTGCGAAGAAACGATGACGACGTTCAAGTCATGGCTGTCGCTGTTCCACGGGAGATCGTCGCAAACAGGCTCAACACTCTCCAATCGCTAGGCGTTGCACCCCGTGAGCTCGCTGTAGGCGCCTCCGCCTTCGACGGCCTCGGTCCACTGCTGTCCGAATCGATGAAAGATCGTACCCTTCTCGTCATCGACGTCGGCCACGAGAGCACGGACTTCTGCGTGCTGGCGAACGGAGACTGCACATTCGCAAGAACGGTCTCGGGTGGGCTCAACCTCGTCGAGTCCGGTAGGCGGGAACAACTGGGCGCCGCGCTCCAAAGGACCCTAGCGAGCTACCGTGCGCAACGGTCGGAGGAGCCGAGCCTCATTCTGCTGTCGGGAGAGACCGCGCCCATGGAGAGCGCGCGGCAGTGGCTCTCGACCCAGCTGGGCATCGAGTGCGGTGTGGTGCCCTTGCCTTCCGCGGTTGGGGTTGACGAAGAGACACTTCCAAAGTTTGCCCGCGCCGCCGCGCTCGCGGCCCGCGCTGTGATGCGAAAGAAGAAGCTCGACCTACGACAGGGCGAGTTCGCCTCGAAGGCCGCGGCCGGCCAGATCCGAAAGAACATGCGCCTCATCGGTGTTTGCGCAGCTGCGGTCGTACTGGCTTTCGGGATCTCGCTCTTGTCTCGCTACCGAGTCGCCAAAGCAGAGAACGAACAGCTCGTCGAGGAGCTCGCCGCGGTAAGTACCGACCTCCTCGGAGAAGAGACGCGAAGCGCGATGTACGCACGAGACCTCTTGGTTGGCGGGAGCAGGACGGACGATCCACTGCCCCGGTTCGATGCTTACGACGTTCTGGAGGCGCTCTCGGAGAGCATTCCAGTCGAAATCCAGCATGACACGAGGCGGCTCTTGATCGAGATCGACGACGACGGTGAGGACGGCCGCTTGGAGATTCAGGGGACGGTCGGCTCGATCGCCGAGCGCGACCGTATCGTGCAGGAGTTGCAGTCTCATCGGTGTTTCGAGGAAGTCGAGAAGGGGTCGATTTCGTCTTCTCGCGACGACCGCAAGGACTACAAGCTCGTGGTGAGTATCAGGTGTCCCGAAGGGGATGCCGCACCGGCGGAGGACGAGTGATGGCCTTCGGAGACGCATTCGACAACGTTCGGGGATGGTTCGATACGCTAAACCAGCGAGAGCGGCGACTCCTCGGGTTGATGGGCACAGTCCTCGTGGCGCTCGTGTTCATCGTGCCGATGTACCTCTTGGTGTCGAGCATTGGAGACATCGAGAACGAGAACGCGGCGATCAGCGGCGTGCTCCAAGACATCCAGCGGGCCGAGGAGCGGCTTCAGCAACGCAAGGCCAGTCGACGCGCGATGGACCGGCTCTACAACCGAAAAGCTCCGTCCCTCGGCGGCTTCCTCGAGGAGAGCGCCCAGCAATTTGGGGTGAGTGGACTTTCGATCACCGACCAGCCCAACGTCGACCTCCAAGACGGCGAGTACACCCGTCGCTCGGTGCGTGTGTCCCTGCCGAGAGTGGACCTTCGGCCGCTTATCGACATGCTCGCGGACATCAAGAACAGCTCGTACCCCGTATCGATCGAGCGCATCCAGCTTGATGGTGGTCGTCGCCGCGAGACCTACAACGCAAAACTCGCGGTCGACGCGTATGACCGGGCGTCGACCGACGCCAGAGATGAGCAGTAACCCGTGGCTGAACCTTTTTGGAAACGTCTTCCGGACTTCTCGTGGCGCCGAGCACTGCGTTGGGCCGGCTACCCGCTGTTCTTCCTGTTCTGCTTCGTGTTGTTCGCCTACTGGACGTTCCCGTACGAGAAGCTTCGGGACCGATTGGTGGAGTTGGCGGCGCAACAGGGATACGAGCTGGAGATCATCGATCTCAGTCCCTCACGCCTGAGCGGCGTCACTCTCGAGGGGGTTCGCGTGGTGATTCCGGGTAAGGGCGAAGACCCCCCAGTCGATGTCCTGATCGACGAGCTCACTGTTCGCGCGTCGTGGCTGTCGGCGCTGACGAGTACAAAGTCGTTCACGTTCGATGCCGAGCTTGCCGGAGGAGACGCCGACGGGGACGTATCGATCGGCGAAGATAGCTTCGAAGTGGACGCCGAGTTCGACGCGATCAACCTCAAGCGTATAGGCGCGCTTCGGAGGTTCACGAAGCTCCCTGTCGAGGGCATGCTCGCAGGTGAGCTGAGCATCGCAATGCCAAGCGATGTTGCCGAGTCGACCGGAAGTATCGACCTGACGATCGGGGAGATGACCATCGGAGACGGCGAGTCGAAAGTCACGATTCCGGGTTGGGGTGGCCTCACCCTCGACAAGGCGAGCGTTGGCGACCTGGAGATCCAGGCGACCATCGAGGAGGGCAAGGCCGCAATCGATCGCTTCAAGGCGAATGGGGAAGACATCAAGCTTGACGTCCTCGGACAGATCAAGCTTGCTCGTCCGATCCCGCGGTCACAGATCAATCTGATCGTGAAGGCCAAGATCGAAGACGCCTACAAGACTCGAAGCCCGAAGGTTGCGACCATGCTCAACCTGGCGTCGACGGGGAAAGACTACCAGGCCGCGCTGACCCCCGACGGGTCGCTCCAGTACAAGATCAATGGCTCGGCGGCGGGGCGAATTCGACCGGTCGCGGCCGGCAAAGAGCCCTTCAAGCAGCCGGGAAACGCCAAGCGCTGAGATTGGCGACTGGACGGGCGGGGGTGACTTGCCCTAGAGATCGGCGGCGGTACGCAAACTATGGGTGACGACGAAGAAGTCATAGACGAGATCGAAGAGGGCGTGGAGCCCGAGATCATCGACGAGCAGGCGATTCCCGAACCCAAGGGCGGGGATGGACTGGTTGCGTCCAGCGCGGCATTGTCGCGGCGCGATCCGCTAGGGGCCTACATGAGAGACGTGCAGCGCTATGCGTTGCTCTCGAAAGAAGAGGAGCATGCCCTCGCCGTTCAGTACTTCGAGGACGGGGACGTCGAAGCGGCGAAGCGCCTGGTCACCTCGAACCTGCGGCTCGTCGTCAAGATCGCCTACGACTATCGGCAGGCCTACAAGAACATCCTCGACCTCGTGCAAGAGGGCAACATCGGGCTCATGCAGGCGGTCAAGAAGTACGACCCCTACAAAGGGGTCAAGCTCTCGAGCTACGCGGCTTGGTGGATTCGCGCCTACATCCTTCGCTACATCTTGAACAACCACCGGCTTGTGAAGGTGGGTACGACGCAGGCACAAAGGAAGCTCTTCTTCAATCTTCAGAAGGAAAAAGCGCGCCTGTCCGCGATGGGTATTGAGCCAACTTCAGAAGTCATTGCCGAGCGCCTCAACGTTCCGGAAAAAGACGTGGTCTCCATGGACATGCGACTAGCCGCAGGCGACGCGTCGCTCGACGCTCCCGTCGGAACCTCGGAGGGCCGCTCGGTGGCGCGGGTGGAGCTCTTGCCCTCGGACGGCCAGCAGTTCGACGATGTACTCGCCGAGGCCGAGCTCGGAGACCAGTTCACGACGAAGATCCAAGAGTTCGGCACGACGCTCGAGGGCAAAGAGGCCACGATTTTCGAAAAGCGTCTGGTCGCCGAGGAACCGAAGACCCTTCAGGCCCTCGGCGACGAGTTCGGCGTCAGCCGCGAGCGGGTAAGACAGATCGAGAAGCGCCTCCTCAAGAAACTCAAGGAATACCTACGTGAAGAGCTCGGGGACTCTGTCCTTGAGGTGTATGAGTCGCCTTGAGCGGCACTTCGCACGGCGCGTCAGATATGGTAACGCGCCCTCATGACTGGGTGCCTATCGATCGTGGCCACCCCGATCGGGTGTCTGGAGGACATCTCACTCCGAGCGCTTCGCATACTCGAGGAAGCCGATGCGATTCTCGCCGAGGATACCCGGCACACCCGGGCGCTCTGCAGCAGGCACGAGATTCGAACGCCGCTGCGCGCCCTTCACGAACACACGGACCAGGCGCGGATCGACGCGATCGTCGAGGAGCTGGCGGCAGGTGCGCACTTTGCGATGGTGAGTGACGCGGGCACGCCCGTCGTCAGCGACCCTGGTTCGTACTTGGTCTCGCGAGCTGCCGAGGCTGGCGTCACGGTCGAGCCCATCCCCGGACCGAGTGCGGTGGTTGCCGCCCTGTCGGTCGCCGGTTTGCCGATGCGACGCTTCACCTTCGAAGGCTTCGTCCCAAGGGCGCAGAGCGCGCGCAAAGAGGCGTTCTCCCGTATCGCAGAATCCGCCGCCGCAACCGTTGTGTTCGAGTCGCCCTACCGGATCCACGACACACTGACCGAGCTCGAGGCCCTGGTAGGCCCCAACCGGCGTGTGGCCCTTTGCCGCGAGCTGACCAAGGTGTACGAACAGACGCTGCGCGGCACGATCGCGCAGGTTCGCTCGGAGCTGGCCAATCCGCCGAAAGGCGAGATCACCCTCGTGATCGAGGGAAACACCGAACGGGAGACCGCACGCGAAGTCGACGTCCCCGCCCTGGTCGCGGCCTGGGAGGCCGAGGGCCTCGCGACCAAAGAAATGACCCAACGCCTCCAACAAGAAGCCCACTGGCCCCGCAACCAAGCCTACCAAGCCATCCTCAAAGCCCGGGGTCACTCCGCCCCCCCAAAACCCAAGTAACTTCAACCCCCTACGGCCCGCACCGCGAAAACCCAAATCCGCACTCTCCCCACGCTGGGTCGCCGGCTCGTTTGGACACCCTCAGGACACCCGAGCCACCGGACAAGCGCGAGGTCGGGTCCGCGTTCTCCAACGACAAGGGGCAGCGCTCCTACGCGCAGCCTCACCGCGTTCCGGGTTTTCGCGGTGCGGTGTGTAGGTTGTTGGAATTGGAGGGGTTTTGGGGGGGCGGAGTGACCCCGGGGTTAGGCGTTGGAGGTGGGGAGGGTTGTGCAGACTCTTAGGCTTCCGGCGGTTCCGGCTTCGGCCCAGATACGGCCCCCTTGAGCCTCGATGATGCTGCGCGCGACCGATACCTCGAGGCCGAGGGCATCCGGGCGGGATGTCGGGCGTTCGAGCCGCTCGACGATCGCCAAGGTGTCGACGGAAGCGTCGGCGAGGTGCGCGATCAGGTCGAACTGAACGAAACCCTTCCCAACTTGATCGCGCCGAGGCGGGGCGACGCGAAGGGACACATCGGCCCCAGACGAGCGAACGACGAGGACCGAAAGACCGACCAACGCCTGGATGGTGCGCTGACGATCGACGAACACCCGCGGCAACGAATCCACCACGTCGCCCACAACCGACTTCCCCTCGATCCGCGAACCGACGAATCGTGTCGCTTCCTCCACGAGCTCGACGGGCGCAACCCATTGCTGCTGGAGCCGGAGGGTCCCAGCTTCTACACGCGCCTGATCGACGACCGTGGCCACCAGGCGCAAGAGCCTTTCAGCGCTGTCCCGAATCGTTTGAACGCTGCGCTCTTGTTCGCTGTTGAGCTCGCCGTCGACCCGACTCAAGAGCATGTCGGAGAAGCCAGTGACCGAGTTCAGCGGGTTGCGAAGCTCGTGAGCGAGGGCCCCGAGAAAGCGAGCCCGCTGTCTCTCTGGAACCTCGGGATCCGCCGAATGGGCCTCCACGCTGGCGAGAATGGAAGGTCGAGGGAGCGGCTCGTTGCTAGCGGGCCCTGTCGCCGAGGAACCCGGTCCCGCCGTAAACCGATCGATGGCGAACGCGATGACCAGCCCGAGCAGAAGCACGACGATCGCGCCGACGTGGCGATAGGTCTGCGCGCCAAAGAACCACAAGAGTGCGAAGTACGTCGAAATCGCCGCCGACGCCCACCAAGGTCCCATCATCCGTCCTCCGTGGTCGGAACTCGAATGACGAATCGTGCCGGGTCGTCGCCGTGGTAGAGCGTTCCACCCTGTGCGGCAACGACCTCCGAGCTGACCGCCACGGGCCAGCGGCGAATCTTGAGGGGATCCTCAGCGCCGACGACCTCCGCCGGAGTCGGCAACGCTTCGAGCGCCAACCGCCCCGAGGGGGACACCGAAATCGACACCGCCAGTTGTTCCCCAGCAGTCTCGAGCGAGATGGTGACGTCTGCCTCGCGGTAGTTCGTGGCGAGAAAGTCCGCCAGCACCAGAACGCACCTGCGGAGCCGGTTTGGGTCGACAAGAGCCATGCAACGTTCATCAGGGACGGCGAGCCGAACACTCCGCTTCCCGGACCAGAGTTGATTGGCTTCCTTGGCGGCGCGCCGCACGACCTCAGAGGCATCGGTCGACTCTGCGTCCGACCGAAAGGTCCCGTTCGCAAGGCGTGACAGGTCGAGCGCACTGTCCAACAACACCTGAAGCCGCATCCCGGAGGCACGGATGATCTCGAGGTCCTCGCGCTGCGAGTCGTTGACGTCTCCGTCAATGCCGCTGAGAAGCACGTCGGCGAACCCGAGCACCGCGTTCAACGGCGTACGGAACTCGTGTCGAAGGGCGGCAAGATGGTCAATGTCGTCGTGGGCGTGAGCGGTACTGTCGAGCGTCGGTGGCGAAGATGTGTCGTCCGGTTGCGGCACGGGATCGCCTCCGAACGGCGTCGCCGGCCGGGGCGACTCGGCCACGAGCTTCCCGAGAAGCACCGACGCCGCCACGCCGAGCAGCGCCATCGGAACGAACATCGTGGCCGCAGGTCCAAGAGACGAGCCCCGAGTCGCGGCAAGGCCAGCCCCGACCAGCACCGCGAGCCCGCCGCCGAGCGCTCCAAAGCGAAGCATCGAAGCGCGAACGGACGCGCGAGCTTCGGCCCCCGCCGTGCTCACAAAGAACGCCCGATCTCGACTTCGGGCACGCGGTGCGACCCTTCGTCCCGGAGCCGAAGCGCGAGATCGATGCGAGCGGCCGCGTTGATCAATCCGAGGTGGCTGAAGGCCTGCGGAAAGTTGCCAAGCAGCTCTTGATTGCTGGGGTCGATTTCCTCAGCAAGCAACCCGAGATGGTTCGACGCCTCGGCATGGGCGATGAACACCCGTTGCGCCTCCTCGACGTCACCCGACATCGCCAACGCCTCTGCGAGCCAGAACCCGCAAAGGACGAATGCACCTTCCTCTCCCCCGACGCCGTCGTCGGTGCGGTACCGATAGAGGTACGGATCGTCTCCGAGCGTCGATCGGATCCATTCGACGGTCCGGAGGATGCGCTCGTCGTTCGGCGGAAGAAAGCCGTGGATGGGGAGCAGTAGAAGTGATGCGTCGGGGTGTTCGTGATCGTACGCCGCGACGAACCGGCTGCCCGTCTGGTCGAGCCCCCTCGTGCAGATCTCGGCGTGGAGCTGGTTCGCCACGCGGTGGCACTTCTGCCGCAAACCGTCGTCACCGAAGAGCGGGGCAAGTTCAGCCGCACGCTGCAGTGCCAGCCAACTCATGAGCTTGGAGTGAACGTTGTGACGCTTTCCACCCCGCGGCTCCCAGATCCCGTGGTCGGGCTCGGCCCAGGTCGCCACCACGGTCTCGATGACGTCGCGAAGCTTGCGCCAGCCACGGACCGTCAGCGAACCTCCGCCTCGCTCGTAAACGTACGCCGCATCAAGGAGCGCACCCGCCGTGTCGAGCTGAAGTTGATCGCGGGCGCCATTACCAATACGCACAGGCGCAGACCCCTTGAAGCCCCTGAACCGGTCGAGCGTTTCTTCATCGGGCACCCTGCCACCGTCAACCGCGTACATGATGTGGAGCTCGCTGTCGCGCTCGAGCGTGTCGCGAACAAAGTGAAAGAAATCGCGGGCCTCTCGGTCGCATCCGAGCAGGTTCGCGGCCCGCACCGCCATCGCGGTATCCCGAGTCCAGGTGAACCGATAGTCCCAATTGCGAACGCCACCGATCCATTCGGGAAGCGACGTGGTGGGTGCGGCCACCATCGCTCCGGTAGGTGCGTACATCAGCAACTTGAGAAGCAAGCCCGACCGAATGACGTGGTGCCGCCACGGGCCGTCGTATTGAAGTGATCGCGACCATTCGCGCCAACGGTTGCGAGTGCTGCGAAGCAGCTCGAAAGGACGGTACGCAAGAATCGACTCCGACTCCGACGCGTTCCAGCTGATCACCAGCCAGCATCGCTCACCAGCCTTGAGCGTGAACCGCGCTTGCACGCCTCCTTTGGGTCGAGGCTCCCAAGACCCGGCGCCGCCGAGCACCGCCACCAAGCGTTCGTTCGAATCGCCTTTGGCGAGCGCGGAGCGCCCTTCGATATCGTAACGCACGTTGCCGCGGCCGTAGTCGAACCTCGGGTCGAACACCACCTCGACCTCGACTTCCCCTTCGACACACTGAATCCGCCGGTGAACCTCATGGATCGCAAGTCGCGGGTCGTCCGCCCAAGGCATGTAGTCGGTCAGCCGGACACTCCCCTCGTTCGGGACTCGAAAAAGGGTTTCGAGCACGTTGGTGCCGGGGTCGTAACGCTGAAGGCTCTCGAACGGGTACCCCGTCGGGGTCACCGAAGTCGAACCCCCGTTGTCCTGGTCGAGCAACGAAGCGAACACACTCGGGCTATCGAAACGCGGAAGGCATAGCCAATCGATGGCGCCATCCGCGCGGACAAGTGCCGCGGAGAAGCCATCTCCGATCAAACCGTGATCGGCTATCGACAACTCGAGGCGTGACTCTGGGTTGGGGAAGGTGAAGGGTCGATTCAAACGCTTGGCGGCGCTGTACAGGTCCATCGCGCGAGGAGGGTAGCAGATCGTGCGCTTCGATTGGCACATGCTAGACGCCCTCGGTGGGACCGCGAAAGACACGGTGGCGGATGCCCCTGCTGCTCGCCGCCCTGACGTTCCTGTCGACTTTCTACGTGGGTGCCGCAATGGTGCTGGGTCGACCGCCTGCCACCCCCGAGGAGCTGTCGGCCGGATGGGTGTTCTCGCTCCCACTGATGGCGATCCTGCTGGCCCACGAGTTCGGTCATTTCTTCGCGGGCCTCCATCACCGCGTGGACGTCTCGCTGCCCTATTTCATCCCCGTCCCATTCTTCTTCCTCGGCACCATGGGCGCCGTCATTCAAATCCGCGATCGCATCCGCACCCGTGACGCACTCCTCGACATTGGGGCCGCGGGGCCGCTCGCCGGCCTGGTCGTTGCGATCCCTGTGCTGGCTTGGGGCATCGCGACGTCTCCAATCGAGCCACTGCCCGAGGGAGAGTACATTCTGGAGGGTCGGTCCCTCCTCTACAGCGCTCTTCTCTACGGGATCAAAGGCCCCATTCCGAGCGGCTATGACATCATGCTGACCCCGACCGCCCTCGCCGGCTGGGCGGGGCTTCTGGTCACGATGATCAACCTCTTGCCGTTCGGGCAGCTCGACGGCGGTCATGTCGCGTACGCGTTGGTCGGGACGCGCCAGGATCGAGTGTCTCGGTGGGTCCTGCGACTGCTCCCCGTCCTCGCCGTCGGGGTGTGCCTTTGGTATGGACTTCCCACCTATCTCTCGGGCGTTCGCGGAGACGCGCTCCTCAACGATGCCTTCGCCGGTTTGCAGTGGTTGGTCTGGGCGTTGGTCTTGTGGCTCATGACTCGAGCCACCGGGCCCGCGCACCCGCCCACCGAAGACGCAACGCTCTCGGGGTCGCGGCGCACGGTCGGCTGGTTGACCCTGGCCCTGTTCGCGCTCTTGTTCATGCCATCGTGGCTCCGCTTCCAGTCGTAAATTTCACCGAAAGGGCGTAATTCTTTAGGGTCGGGACATGCTGCGAAGGGAGCTTCTCGTCCTATTGGTGGTGTTGGGCCACTGGGTCGGCACGCCACGGCCAGCGGCGGCGTGGACCCGGGCCATGGTTGAAAGCGCGAACGCGACCGTGGAGGTTCGTGATGACGCGGAGACCTCGGTGTTTCTGGATCTTCGGCTCCGGGTGCACGCGGGTTGGGTCAACGAGCTCGAGATCGCAACCTTGGGGTCGGATGTCGTCGTCGACCCTCGCCGCCCGCCCTACCTGCGCGCCGAAGATGGGGAAGTGTACCGACCAGAAACCGAACTGACCGAAGACGGACGAATTCGCCTTTCGTTCGAACGACGTGGAGCGCCGCGAAAAGGAGAGTACCGGGTTCTGGTCCGCTACCGAGCCAAGGCCAAGGTGTCAGCCGTGCCAGGCACCGACGAAGCGGAGGTCGTTTGGAGCCTCCCAGCCTGGGAGACCGGCCTGCATGACGTCACCGTCGATGTTCGAGCGCCCAGGGGCTCGGTCGTGCCGAACGCGCTCCGCGACTCGAGTCCGGGAGTCACGCTCGCCACCCATGAGCGCCCCCGTGCGACGCAGTTCGTCTGGCGTCGAATTCACTTGCCGCGGCATACGCCTTGGAACCTCAGATTCCGCGTCAATAAGGGGGCGATCGCGCTTCCCACGGCAGAGCCGGCGTTGCCGACGGCGGAGCCTTTCACGCCACTCGCCCCCATAGAGGGTCAAGACCTGCCATGGAGCGTACTGGTGCTCGCGCTCTTGGTCCTGGTGAAACGCCGCGCCATCGAAGTCACGATGGGACCAGAGGCGCACCTCGTTCGACTCCGTTGGCCGGCCGTGCTCGGGCTGGCCAGTGCCTGCGTCGGCTTGGTGATGCTCTTCGCGCCGAGCGAACCCCTGCTCGCGATTCCTGTCCTCGCCCTGATGCTCCACCGCCCCTCGGAGCGATTCGCCGTCCCCGACGAGCACGGCTGGCGTGTGCGCCCGCCCTCTGTTCGCATACGACGAGAGACTCCCCTCGGCGACCTTCTCGACGGAACGCAGCCGGTGGGCTGGATCGTCGGAGGCGTTGCGCTCATCACCATCATCGCGCTCGGTCAGCCGATTGTCGCCCTCGCCGCGCTACCCGTGTTCTTGACCGGCACGGGGCACCATCGACCGCCGACACCCACGGAGTCAGAGCAACTCTTGGCGGCGTTCATCTCGGACCTGCGGCTCGAAGACACGGCACCGCCGATGGGGTTTTGCTGGGAAGCGCGGGAAGGAAGCCCTCCCCGCTGCCGCATCGTCGTACCCTCCGCCCGCCCGGGACTGCTCAGTTTGTCCTGCGTCGCAGTGACATCCAAGATCGGATGCGTCGCCCAGCGCCGTGTGATGCTGCTTGTCCAGACGCGAGCGCAGTCGGACGCGGACGATCTGGTCCGTCGCGCCACCGCAAGTGAGCCGGATTTTCGGGCGGCCGACGGAAGGCTCGGCCGGCTCATCGAATGGGGCCCAGATGTGTATGCGCTCGTCCGGTCGCTCGAATGCCGAACGCATCTCAAGCCTGTCCGCAAGGCAACCGGAAGTTGGCTCTTGCGACAGATGGGCAAGCGTACATCCAAGGCGGCCTGATCTCATCTTACCTGGAGGGCGCGCACCGCCGATGCGGTGCCCGGAACGGACTGGTCTGGGGGTCGCGTGGCCCTAGCGGCGGACCCGCGCAGCCAGCGGATCGAGGATGCGGTCAACCTGCTTGAGTTCCCGCACCACGTCGTCGTCGTCGATGTCGATCTCGTCGATCAACGCTTCATTGACCGCGTCGTAGAGCCAGTTGCTCGCCTCGGTGTCGCCAATGCAGTCGGCTGCTTGGTGACCTTGATGATTAAGCTTTGGAAACTTGTCGACGACTGCTTCCAAGACCGTGACCCGGTCGCCGAGATAGGCTTTCATGGCCTCGAGCTCCTCGGTCAACGGCGCGAGCATCTCAGGAGATTCGACGGCGTGGCGTTCGAAGGCGTCAGGCGAACTCTCCCGAACACGCGAAAGGGTGATTCGGACGACCAAAACGTCACCGAGGTGCCTCAAGACACCACGGACTCCGGGAATCGCACCTGAAGACGAGATCACGTGCAGAAGACACCCCGCCGTTGCCGTCCGACTCGCGTCGTCGATCTCAGGATCTTCGACGACTCGAAGAACAGATTTCAGGTCCTGACTGAAGCGGGTCAGTGCAGGCGCCATCAACTCGACGAAACGCTCGCGCGACATATCACCTCGGCACCAAGGATCGGCCCCGCGGGCATGTTACCTCAACTCCGGTCGGACCGGCGTCGGTTTCGAT
>JBCCHE010000036.1:0-54496 GCA_039028875.1 Myxococcota bacterium
TCCTTCCCCAGGTGGTGCACACGCTATCCACATTGATCCCACAAGGGATTGTGCTGGCAGCCTCCTTGCCACCACAACCGCTTGGGGGCGAGCCTGCCAAGTAGCCCTGCAGGACCGACCCAGTCAAGCAGAAATGTCGCACCGTTTTCGTTTTCTCCATTTGCTAAGTTATTTCAGCTAGTTGTGTCGCCGCATCGAGGCGGCTTTTCACCGATCTGGCATGTCCATAGGGCGTATCCGAGACGCTACGCATGAGATGACACGTTGTGTATGGTCATGGCATACATGCTACAATATGTAGGGGGTCTCGAACAAAAAAGGGGCGACATTTGGGGGTGGGTGCCGCGATTGTCCGCGAAACGCAGCACGGCGCGCGAACGGGCCGCAAGAGCCGGCACCCCGCGGAAGATCGTCCTACAAGTCCATGAAATGCGAGTCCTTCTCGCGACCCGATCCCCGTCGGCTGCACAGGTGGGGTAAGAGGGCACCATGAACGTGCATCTGGTCGATGGAACCTACGAGCTCTTCCGAGCATGGTTCGGCGCCCCCGAGGCGAAGTCTCCCGCCGGTCAGGAGGTCGGCGCGACGCGGAGTTTCTTGCGCTCGATGATCGCACTTCTGAGAGAGCCCGGCGTGACGCATGTGGGGTGCGCGTTCGATCACACGGTGGAGTCGTTCCGCAACGATCTGTTTGAGGGATACAAGACGGGCGAAGGGCTCGAACCCGATCTGTTCGCGCAGTTTCCGCTGGTCGAGCGTGTCAGTGAGGCACTTGGCCTCGCCACTTGGCCGATGACGGAGTTCGAAGCCGACGACGCGCTGGCGACGGCGGCGGCCAAGTATGCGAACGAGCCGACCGTGACCCAAGTGCTGATCTGCTCGCCCGACAAGGACATGTGTCAGTGCGTCCAGGACGCTCGGGTCGTGACCCTCGATCGTCGCCGCGAGATTCTGCTCGATGCAGACGGGGTGCGCGAAAAGTTCGGGGTGTCCCCCGCTTCGATCCCGGACTACCTCGCACTCGTGGGTGACGCGGCCGACGGGATTCCTGGGATCCCGCGGTGGGGCGCCAAGAGCGCGGCAGCGGTGCTCTCGGCGTTCGGTCACATCGAGGACATCCCCGAGGACCCAGGCACCTGGGGAATCAAGGTGCGTGGGGCGGCAACCTTGTCGAGCAACCTCAACGCGATGCGCGAAGAGGCCGCACTCTATCGAAGGCTCGCCACCCTCCGGGTCGATGCGCCCGTGCCTCAGTCGATCGACGAGATGCGATGGCAGGGTCCCAACATGCAGGCGCTCGAAGGGCTGTGTACCGAGCTCGGCGAGAGCCGCGCGCTCGAGCGGCTCTCCCAGTAGCGTCCGGTTACGGTGGCTACGGCCCGAGAAGCTCAACGCGCCGAGGCGTACCCGAATCCCGCTTCGGCGTACTCGTGGGCCCGCGCCACATACCCGGCTGCGCTTCGCTCGAGCGCCTCGACGGCATCGTGGTCGAGGGTTCGGACGACCTTGGCGGGGGTGCCGAGGACCAACGAGTAGTCCGGGATCTGCTGGTGCTCAGTCACCAGCGCGTTGGCGCCGATCATGCAGTACTTGCCGATCTTCGCGTGGTTGAGAACCACCGCGTGGATCCCGATCAAGCTGAAGTCTCCCACCTCACAACCATGCACCATGGCGAGGTGGCCGACCGTCACGCCACGACCCAGGTTCGTGGGGATTCCGGGGTCGGCGTGAAGGACGGCGCCGTCCTGAATGTTGGTCTCCGGCCCGACCGTGATCAGGTCGGAATCGCCTCGAATCACGGCGTTGAACCAGACACTTGACCGGTCCTTGAGCACCACCGACCCGATCACGTCCGCCGACTCCGCCACGAACACACGCCCTTCGATCTGCGGTTCCCGGGACCCGAGCGGACGGAGCATCAGAGGCCGCCGCCCTTGAACAGCACGGGCGAGTAGATGTTGAGCCCGATTGTGACCGCCCAGGTTTCCGCGCGGACCTCCGAGGCGTTTGACGTGAAGCCGTAAAGCGTTGGGAAGCGGAAACTCGCGAAGATATCGAACATGCTGCGCTCTGCGCCCACGGTGTAGCCGCCCCCGAAGCCGAGTGGGATGAAGTAGAAGGGCCCGTTCACCAACCCCGACGTCGCCGTACTGACCGTGCCACTCAGATCGAAGAACTCGATCCCAGAATCAACCTTGACGAAGAACTGATCGGTGGCGTTGGCGACGAAGCTGAACGGAATCCCGAGCGACCAAATCGAGGGGCCGTTTGGATTGTTCTCGACGCTGAAGTTGACCCCCGTGTCGAACGCGTACGCCTCCTTGGCAACGAATCGAAGTGGGACCCCCATCGAGAACCCGAACTCCGTCCGCGACGGGATCCGAAACGAAGCGTCGATGGCGACCTGCGACACCCCGGTATCGAGGGGCTGAAAGCGCGCGTAGAGCGGAATGTCGCCATACTTCACATCCGGGGCCCAGAGCATCGACACCAAACCCGAGGGGCCGAAGCCTAGGTCCGGGAACACCCCCCTCGGGGGGTAGCTCCCCATGCGATAACGCGAGAAGCCGATCTCGATGTCGTCGGCGATCGCGAGGGCGACCCCGAGATTGGTGGTCGCGATGGTGCCGGTCTCCCCGAACGGTTCGAACGACCCGACGTTTTGGTCGACGCGGCGGCCGACGACCGTGTCGACCGTGCCGCGCATCATGCCGCGCGGCATCGTCAGCCTTCGGTTCGCATAGCGGATTCCGTACACCTCGCTCGCGCGCTCGGGCTTGTTGGCGATAGGCGGCGGTTCGTCCTCTTCGACCCAATCGGGGTTGTCAGGGGACCGCTCTTCGTACTCGGTCGGGGGTGCATCCGACCAATCCGTGTTCGGCTCCTGAGACGGCGCAGGAACCGCGGGCGGCGCCGGCGCTGGAACGTCGGGCATGGGCGGCGGGGGAGGCTCTGCGGGCTCGCTCGGGGGCGACTTCGGTTGCAGGGGCTCACTCCACCCGGATTGCGCCGAAGCACCGGAGGGGAGAAGAAGAACACACGCCGTCAAAACGGCGGACAAGGCGACCGAACGATGCTGCACCGGGGTCGAATAGACCAACCAGCGCGACCTGCCAAGCGCGCACTTTGGGCCACAGCGCTCCACATTGCGCGGGGCACACCCACGCCTATACTCGCGCCGCTCTGGCGATGTAGCTCAGGTGGTTAGAGCGGGCGTTTCATACGCGCTAGGTCGGTGGTTCGAGTCCACCCATCGCCACCGTGACGGGCCTTTGGGGACGGGTCTTTGGGGACGGGTCTGCGGGCGGCTTTGTGGGCCACCCTTGACTGAACGTCCGTGCTGCGTAGCGTGAAGAGATGCCCGCGGGGTCTCGGCGCCGACTTGCACTTCGGGCCGGCTTTCAGGCGGCGGCGCTGTCACTCCTTCTTTCGTTGGCCGGGTGGTTTGCCCTCGGGGCGTTGGGGGTGGAGGTCCGTGGGACGGTGTTCGGGTGGATCACGCTCGGGGCCACTTTGGCAGCGGGGCTCCTAACCCGGTTCTACGTCGAGTTCGCGGTAAGCCGGCGGGTCGAGCGAATTGTCGAAGTGCTCGATGCGCATGCGCAAGAGAAGAGCCTCGAACGATTGCCGGATATGGGCGACGACGAGATCGGGGACATCGGCCGCGCGCTCAATGGCTTGTTGGCCAACCTGACATCGCTCGAAGTTCGCATGATCGAGCAGGGCCAGGAGCTTCGGAGCACGCGCGAGGAGCTCGTTCTCAAGCAAGCGCTCGGCGAAAAGACCGCGGAGCTCGAACAACGGCTCCGAGAGCGCGCACTTCTGTTCGACATCGTGCGTTCGAGCGCTTCTGAAGAAGAGCTCGACGACGTCCTTGCGCACATCACGGCCCGCCTTGGGGGCGCCCTCACCTTGCGTGAGTGCATGCTGTTTCTCGCGGACGCCGACACCGAGCGACTGATGCTCCGCGCAGCTCATGGCTTCGAAAGGCCCGGCGACCAGCTCGAGCGAATCGTCTTGTTCGACGAGGAACCCCTCGGCACGGTCGCCACGACGGGCGAGTCGAAACTGGTGCCCGATCTCTCCAAACTCCGAGCGGGTTCGCTGTGGGACCCGATCGAGCCCACGGGGTCGATGGCAATCCTTCCTGTCGTTCACCACGGCAAGACCACGGGCGTGCTCGCCGTCACGCGACCCGCGCCCGATGCCTTCACCGACCTCGACGCGGCGCTTCTTGCCGCAATCGCCGACCAGTTGGGGCTGGCGATTCGCCACACGCAACTCTTCGACGAACTTCGGCGCGGCTCCCAACACGACGACCTCACCGGCCTCGGGAACCGCCGTCTGCTTCGCATTCGCCTGCAAGACGAGCTCAACCGTGCCGAGCGGTTCGGTCAGTCGGTGAGCGTGCTCGCGATCGACATCGACCACTTCAAGTCGCTCAACGACCGCCACGGACACCCGACGGGCGACGCGTCACTTCGCAAGCTGGCGGGTTTGATGACCCGAAACCTCCGCCGCATCGACACGATCGCGCGGATCGGAGGCGAAGAGTTCGTCGTCCTGCTTCCGCGCACAGACACCAAAACCGCCATCCTCGTCGCGGAGAAGCTTCGCACCTTGGTCGAGGAAACCGAGTTCCCAGGGGGCGCTGGCCAGCCGGGCAATCGGCTGACGATCAGTCTCGGGGTGGCTTCCCGCCGAGGCACCGAAACCGGCGCCGAGCTTCTCGCCCGAGCCGACGGCGCCCTCTACGACGCCAAGGACCTCGGCCGGAACACGGTGGCGATTGCATCTCAGCCGACCGCGGCCTCGGCACGCTCCCGAACGAGGTCGCGGATCTGATGAAGGTCGAAGGGTTTCTCGAGGCATACCAAGGGAGTTTGCTTCAGAAACTCGCGGGCTTCCGGAGTGAACGCCCCTCCGGTCATGAACACGAACCTTGACGCAATTTCGGGACGACACGCGGCCACCCTATGGAACACCTCCATGCCACTCACACCTGGCATCATGAGGTCGCAGAAGACAATGTCGCACGGCGCGTCGTTGCACAACGCGGTGATCGCTTCAGGGCCGTTCAAGAAGACCTGGACCTCGTGGTGACGGAGCGCCCGGGTGATCGAGCGCCCGACGAGCGGCTCATCGTCGATCACGATGACGCGAGCCGCCGCGCCAGGTTCAAGTGCCGGGGGTGCGTGTGCCACGAGTGGAACGAACGCGCGCTTTGACGGCGGCAGCCGGACACGAAACGTGGTGCCCGCGTCGACGGTGCTCTCCGCCTCGATCGCGCCCCCTGCGCTATGGACGATGTTTCGGCAGATCGAAAGGCCGAGCCCGGTTCCTTCGGTCACGCCCTTGGTGGTGAAGAACGGGTCGAAGATGTGGCTCCGAGTCCCGGGATCGATGCCAGTGCCGTTGTCGACGACCTCGATCACGGCCCAGCCGTCGGGGTCGGTGAACGTGCGGACGGAGATCCGGTTGTCCTCCACGGGCCGCGACGGCATCGCCTGCGCAGCGTTGATCAGCAGGTTCAAGAACACTTGGCCGAGCCGCGACTCATTGACCTCGACGAGTGGCGTCTCGCCAATCTCACGCACCAACGACGCATGGTGGCGAATCTGGTTCCAGCACATGTTGATCGACGACTCGAGCACCCCGCGAACATCGACGTTGCCGCGCTGCTCGTCGTCGACGCGCGAGAAGGTCTTCAGGTCACGCACGACATTTTGCATCCGCACGGCTCCGTGAATCGCCTCGTCCACCTGCTGCTTGGCGCGCTCGAGCCAGGCTCCGTCCGCGGGGGCCAGGAGCTCCTCGCGGGTGAGGTGCAAGTTCGACAGAACGTACATGAGGGGATTGTTGAGCTCGTGCGCCACCCCGGCTGCGAGCGTCCCGACCGACGCCATCCGATCTGCGAAGACCAACCTCGACTGCATGTTCTCCCGTTCGGCGACGACCTTCGCATTGGCCGCAATCGTGCGCTCTGCGATCAGCAGCCGTGTGGCGAGGATCTGCGGGTCGATTGGCTTCGCGAGGTAATCGGAGGCGCCGGCGTCGAGGACCGCCACCAGGTCCTCGGCCCGGTCTCGGCCTGTGATCATGAGAATGACAGCGTCGTCCCCCCGGTCGCCCAGCCTCACCTCGCGGCACAGGTCGAGGCCCGACATGCCCGGCAGCGTCCAGTCCACGAGCAACAGGTCGAACGGGTCGGCGCGATGGGCCGCGAGGGCCTCCTCGGCCGTGTCGACCGCCGTGACTTCGTAATTTCGCTCACGAAGCAGCTCGGTCAGGAGCCCGCGCATCGAGCTCGAGTCTTCGACGACCAGCGTTCGGAGGTTCCCGCTCACTAGCCCTAAAGTCTAATGCAATTGGTTGAAAGGTACATGGTTTCGAAGCCGATTTGACAGCTGGCGAAGGGTGGCTATCGTTGCTTTGATAACGCGCTGCGTCATCAACATCCGAAAGGTTCAGGGAATCATGTCATATTCAGACCAAATCACGCAGAGCCGCACCCGACTCCAAAACCAGAGCGTGCTGCTCGTCCAGCAGACCCGAGACGCAAGTGTCGCTTTCGCCCAGGAAGCGGCCGAGGCCAGTGTGGCCTTCGCCGACCGCCTGTCCGAGGCCGGGACCGATCTGTTCTCGACCGTTTCGGCATCCGCGGTCGCCTTCGGGCGAGCGTGGCGGGCCGAGGCCCTCGACTGGAGCGACCTGTCGATCAAGACCCGGGACGCCTACCTCGAAGCGCTGACCGCCCGGATGGCCAAGCTGGAAAAGCGCGCTCACGAGGCGCAGCAGGCGCTTGAGCCGACCGCCCTCGAGACCAAGGTCCTGAAGGCGACGCACGACGCGCTCGACGGAGCCCAGAAGCGGGTCGAGGCCCGTCTGGACCAGGCGGGACCGAAACCGCCGGCCGCCGCCAAACCCACGGCCAAGGCGCGCCCCGTCACGAAGAAAAGCGGACGCGCCCCCATCCGGAACTACGACCAGCTGACGGCCAAGGACGTGGTCGGTCGGATTCAGAGGCTCTCCGGGCCCCAAACGCATGCGATCCTCGACTACGAGAAGTCGCGCAAAAACCGGGCGACCGTCATCCGTGCGGCCAAGCAGCGCCTCGCTGCCAGCTAAAGAGCGTCTCGGCCCAACGGGCGCTACACTCGGTCCGTGCCGGAAACCAAGCAGGTCCTGGTCGCTGACGACGAGGACAACCTCCGTCGGGTCCTGAAGGCCCAGCTTCAGCACGATGGCTACGAGGTGCACACCGCCGCCGATGGGGAGGCGGTGCTGCAAGCCCTCGACGAGCACCACATCGATGTCCTGATCACCGATCTGCGCATGCCAAAACTCGACGGCATGCGCGTTCTGGAATCGGTCAGCACGCGCTTCCCCCAACTGCCGGTGATCATGATCACCGCCCACGGGACGGTCGACACGGCGGTCGAGGCGCTGAAGCTCGGCGCGTTCGACTACGTGACCAAGCCCTTCGACCAAACCGAGTTCCGCAACGTGGTCCACAAGGCCGCCAAGACGCGGGAGCTCTCACAAGCGCACGTGAGGGCCGACCCGAACGAGCGGGGTCGCTACCGGATCATCGGACAGTCGCCCCCGATGCGGCGGGTCTATGACGTGATCGAGAAGGTCGCGGACACCCCGAGCACCGTCCTGATCACAGGCGAGAGCGGCACTGGGAAAGAGCTGATCGCGCGCGCGCTCCATGAGAACAGCGCTCGGCGCGACAAGCCCTACGTCAGCGTCAACTGCGCCGCGATCCCGCCGGACCTGCTCGAGAGTGAGCTCTTCGGGTACGAAAAGGGCGCGTTCACAGGGGCAACCACGAGCAAGCCTGGTCGCTTCGAGCTCGCCCACGGGGGCACGCTCTTCCTCGACGAGATCGCGGAAATCCCGGTGAGCATGCAGGTCAAGCTCCTTCGCGCGATCCAAGAGCAGCAGTTCGAGCGGGTCGGCGGAATCAAGACGATCAGCGTCGATGCGCGGCTGATCGCGGCGACCAACCGCGACCTGAAAGCCCGGATCGCCGAAGGGCTCTTTCGCGAGGACCTCTACTATCGACTCAATGTCGTCCACGTTGATCTGCCGCCACTTCGGGAGCGCCCGAGCGACATTCCCCTCTTGATCGACCACTTCGTCCAGCGGTTCAACGACAAGCTCAAGCGCGAGGTCACCGGGTTCGACGACGACGCGACCCGCCAACTCCTCAACTACGAATGGCCGGGCAACATTCGCGAGCTCGAAAATGTCGTCGAGCGGTGCATGATCTTCACCGATAGTGGCCAGGTGAACTCGGACAGCTTGGCGCCAGACGTGCGGGACGCACGCGACACGAATCCGCTGGCAGCCAGGATCGATCCAGCCAGGGGCGAGTCTGGGCTCAAGGAGGTCGTCCGTGAAGCCACGGTGAAGGTGGAGCGCGAGTTCATCGCACGTGCGCTCGAGCAGACTGGCGGGAACGTCACCCACACGGCCCGGCTGCTCAAGATTTCCCGCAAGAGCCTCCAGAACAAGATGAAAGAGCTGGGCCTCAGGAACGACTGACCGTCACTCGGCGAGGGTCGCGTCTTTGCGGATGACCGACAACATCGACTCGAGGTGCTCCCGCGTGACGGGTTTCTGCAGCACGGGGTTCGAAACCGACGCGGCGAACTTTCGAAGGCGCGGCGTGAATGCCCCGCCGCTCATGAAGACGATGCAATCGGCCAGCTGGGGGTAGAGCTTCTGGACGGTCTCGTAGAAGGATTTGCCGTCCACCTCAGGCATCATCAGGTCGCAGATGATCGCATCGAAGTGCGGGTCCTCCTCGAGCCGCTCGAGCGCTTCGACGCCCCCGAGCCCCGTCACGATGTCGTAGCGACGGCGAAGTCGCCGCCGGAGCGCCGAAAGGACCATCGCGTCGTCGTCGACGATCAAAATTCGGGCCCGGGAGGTGGGCGCCTCGGAGACGGGTCGACTGTCGCGCGGACGTTCGACCGGCTCGAGCCCCGTATCGACCGGAATGATCAACTCGAACCGGGTTCCTTGCACCGGCAGGTCGTGGACCTCAACGCGGCCCCCGTGCTCCTCGGCCACGCGCTTGCACAGCGTCAGCCCGAGTCCCATCCCGCCATCGTGGGCTTTGGTGGTGAAGCCGGGCGTGAAGATGCGGGAGCGGTCGTTCTCCCCGATTCCGGTGCCCGTATCGCTGACGCCGATCACGACCTCGTCCCCTTCGAGGCGGACCGAAACAACGATGCGATGTTTGTCGTAAGCGCCTCCATCGATCGCGTCGGCCGCGTTGGTGAGGAGGTTGACCAGCGCCTGCGCGATTCGACCAGGGTAGGCGGGCAGCAGCGGAATCGGGTCAAAACGCTTGACCAGCCGGGCGCGGTACCGGATCTGGTTGAACACCATGGCGCAAGCATCGTCGACGACGCGGGCGATGTCGGTCATCTCGGCCTGCTCGTCTGCCGAACGCGAGAACGTCCCAAGGCTGCGGGCGATGTCCTGAATGCGGTGCATGCCCTTGTGACAATCGGTCAGCATGTCCGCGGCATCGTCGATAACCTCTTGGAGGTTCGTGTCTTCGACCAGCTGGTCGAACCCGTTCGGGCTGATCTCGCCGTCACTGGCAAGGCCGCCCCGCAAATCACGTACGAAACGTCGAATCGACTGGTGGGACTCGCGGAGGCTCTCGAGGTTCGCCAACACAAACGTGAGCGGGTTGTTGACCTCGTGGGCAAGGCCAGCGGCGAGCCGCCCAATCGCACGGAGCCGGTCCTCGGGAACGCGAGGCGCGCGGGGCGGTGGCGGCACGCTGGGCTTGAGGGTCGGCTGGAGCTGGACGATCGTGGCTTCCTGCCCATCCCAGACCGACACGATCGCGGTCCCCGTGACCGACGAGAGCGTCCCATTGGCGTGGGTGACTGGATAGATTTCGGGATGCCCTTCGGTCGGCATCTTGTCTTGGAACACGCTGCCAAGCGCCGCGGCGTTCTCGGCACCAAGAAGACCGCACGCCGCGGGGTTGGCGAAGACCACCCTGCGCGCATCATCGACGACGACGATCCCGTCGGTTGCGCGCGCCATCAACAAACGGCTCTGCGTCTCCGATCCGTGCGCGTCACGGAGTTGAACGAGCGCCCGTCTGAGCTCGTACTCGCGGTTGATCGATCGCTGGAGCCCCGAGATGTAGGCGTCGGGGAGGGACATCTCGAGCGGTCGTTCGGTCGGCATGTGGCACGCGTCTTCCTCGAGAAGAAGCACGCAGATACCCGGCGAAGCCGGCACCTTGGCACCGAGCCCGGTGTCCCAGCACACGATGTGGGGCGCGTGGCTCTCGAGGTGAACGAGGGCGTCTTCGACGCTAACTGCGACGCGGCAGACCACGGTCTCCGGCCACGCGTGAAGGCTCTCTCGGACCAACATGATTCGCTCGGGACTTCCGGACGCGATGAGTACGCGAATCCGCCTCTTCCCCGAAACCAAAGAGATTTCTGCCTTGCTCGGTAGCACGTCCACCCTTAGGGGCCGGATCACCCTTGACGCCCCTTGTAAACCATAGCACTGTAATAAGGCGTTGGTAACGCAAATTTTGGTGGTGTCGTGAATGCTGGGTGAGCGGGACGAGGAGCAGCGTGAGGTGCGGGAGGTCCTCCTTGTGGAGGATAACCTCATCGATGCCCAACTGATCCGCCGTCTCCTGCGACGTATCACCGATGCGTACTACCGAATCACACACGTCCGGACCTTGAATGACGCCGTGCTCTCGGCCGAGGAACTGTCGCCAGATGTGATCTTGGCAGACCTGAACCTCCCCGATTCTCGCGGGACCCAGACGGTATCGAGTCTCCAGACCTCGTACCCGGACATCCCGTTGGTGATCGTCAGTGCCTGGGAAGACGAGGCCATCTCGCTCCGTTCGGTCAAAGCCGGCGCCCAGGACTACCTGGTCAAGGGCCACATTGACGGCGCCAACCTCCACCGCGTCATTCGGTACGCCGTCGAACGCAAGCGAACCGAGCTCGAACTGGTCCGGCTGGCGCAGTTTGACCAGCTGACGTCGCTACCCAATCGAACGCTTCTTCGTGAGCGCGTCGACCACGCATTGGCGCGTGCGACCCGAAGCGGGGCCGGCGTCGCCACCCTGGTGCTCGACATGGACCGCTTCAAAGAGATCAACGACATGCTCGGACACGAGGTCGGCGACAAGCTGCTGATCGAGGCGGCGACCCGAATTCGGGCCGCGGTTCGCGACCAGGACACCGTCGCTCGCCTCGGTGGCGACGAGTTTGCTGTGATCCTCGAAGGCGTGAGCGAAGCCAAGGAAGTCCTTCCGGTCGTCGAGCGCATCATGGCAAGCCTAGAGGGGGTCAAGACCATCGAAGGCAACGAGGTGACGAGTTCGACCAGCATCGGGATCGCGATGTACCCGGACAACGGCAACGATCTCTCGGAGCTCTTGCGAGCCGCCGACCTCGCCATGTATCAGGCCAAGTCCTCGGGGCGCGGCCGCTATCAGTTCTTCGCCAACGCGATGCAAGAAGAAGCGCAATCGCGGCGGGCCCTCGAGTACGCGCTCCGGCGAGCGCTCGACAAAGACGAGTTTCGGCTCGTGTACCAACCGCAGATCTGTCTTCGCACCGGCCGGGTGGTTGGGGTTGAGGCACTGCTTCGATGGATGAGCCCCACGCGCGGCCTGCTCACGCCGTACCACTTCATCTCGGCACTCGAGGAATTCGGGCTGATCGACGAAGTCGGCGAGTGGGTCCTGACGACCGCATGCGAGCAGCTCCGGGTCTGGCACGAGATGGATCTCGAACCGATGAGGGTCGCGGTCAACGTCTCGGCACGCCAGTTCGAGGACCCGATGTTCGTCGACAAGGTTCGGGGTGCCCTTCGTGAAACCAATCTGCCGCCCGAGTTTCTCGAGCTCGAGCTGACCGAAAGCTCACTCATGTCCGACGCCGCGGTCACCGGCGGGCTCCTCCGCGAGATTCGAGACGTCGGCGTACGGATCGCGATCGACG
Source organism: Myxococcota bacterium (assembly GCA_039028875.1). Taxonomy (GTDB): domain Bacteria; phylum Myxococcota_A; class Polyangia; order Polyangiales; family Houyiibacteriaceae; genus SG8-38. The sequence goes on from JBCCHE010000036.1 coordinate 12,021, forward strand.
ACTTCGGCACCGGGTACTCGTCGTTGACTTATCTCCACGAGTTCCCGCTCAACGTGCTCAAGATCGACAAGAACTTCGTGCAGAACGTCGAGTCGAACGAACGTGGTGGACCGATCTCGAAAATGATCATCGGCCTTGGGCAGAATCTAGGCCTGGAGGTCATCGCGGAGGGTGTCGAGACCGACAACCAACGCGAATACATGCGCCAGCATGGTTGCGACATCGCGCAGGGATACCTCTACGCGCGCCCCGAACCCGTCGACGTGCTCACATCTTGGCTCCAAGCCCACCAGCGTCCCTCGGAGACCAAGCTTCGGTCGATCCCATTGTCCAAGCGTGGCAGCGGCACCGGCACCTGAGGACCGGCGGTGCTAGCGTAGCCGCATGCCGATCGCCTCGGTCTTGGTCGTCGACGACGAGAAGAACATCCTCACGACCGTGTCGCGCGCCCTCGGCCTCGAGGGCTACCAAACCGAGGTCGCCGGAAGTGCCGAGATCGCACTCGAGAAACTGGCGACCCACACATTCGACGCGATCCTCCTCGACGTGCAGCTGCCTGGAATGAGCGGACTCGACATGCTGGAAGCCCTGGCTGCGCGCGGCATCGAAACGCCCGTGATCATGATGAGCGGGAACGCCACGATCGACACGGCCGTGGAGGCGACGCGGCGGGGGGCACGAGACTTCGTCGAAAAACCCGTCGGAAGCGATCGATTGATTCTCTCGCTTGAGAGAAGCCTCGAGTTCGATGCGTTGCGGCGCGAGAACCAGGAGCTTCGGCGTCGGGTCGATGCGGGCTCTTCGCTCCTCGGCGAGAGCAACGCCATCGAACGGTTGCGCAACCAGATCGCCCTCGCGGCGCGATCGAACGCAACCGTGCTCATCCTCGGGGAACGAGGCACCGGAAAGGAGTTGGTGGCAGCGGCGATTCACGAAGGTTCGGCGCGCGCCGACGGGGCGTTCGAAAAGCTAAACTGTGCGGCGGTACCCGAAGCGCTCATCGAGAGTGAGTTGTTCGGCCACACGGCGGGCGCGTTCACAGGGGCGACCAAAGCGCGCCGGGGCAAGTTCGAAAGGGCCGACCAAGGGACCCTCTTCCTCGATGAAGTAGGCGACATGCCAGCCCCGATGCAGGCGAAGCTCCTCCGCGTTCTTCAAGAGGGCGAAGTCGAGCCGGTGGGCGACGCCGAAACGCGGCGCGTCGACGTCCGCGTGGTCGCCGCGACCAACAAGAAGCTCGAAGACGAGATCGCGGCCGGTAGGTTCAGGGCGGACCTCTTCGACCGGCTCAACGTCGTCCCGCTTCAGGTACCCGCGCTGAGGGAGCGCGCCTCTGACATCCCCTTGCTGGCGGAGCACTTTCTCGGCCTCGCCAAAGAGCACCACGAAGGGCCCGACAAGACGATTGCACCAGGCGCGATGGCACTGCTCGAGTCCTACCCTTTCCCCGGAAACGTGCGGGAGCTCCGAAACCTGATCGAGCGGTTGGTCATCCTCAGCCCGGGAGACACGATCACCGAGAGCGACGCCCAAACGCTCCTGCCCTTGGGCTCCACGGCCTCGGGAGCTAGCTATTTCCGTCCGGAAACCCCGCTTCGCGACATGATCGAAGCCGCCGAGCGTGACCTGATCGAGCGGGCCCTTCGGTTTCGAAACGGCCACGTCACCAACACCGCGGCGGACCTTGGGCTCGAGCGTAGCCATCTCTACAAGAAGATGAAGGCCCTCGGCATCCGCAAGCCACGCGACGAGTGATTGCTTTTCTTCTCGGCGCGCCATAGAGATCGAAGCCGCCAAGGGACCGAAAGCCACCGTGTTCGACCGTCTACTCCCGATCGACCCTGAAGTCGCAGAGCGCATCGACGCGCTCGAACTCTCGTTCAACAAGTTCGGGGTGGATCCATATGGGATCAACAAGGCCGATCTCACCCGAGTCGTGTCGGCGTTCGCTTGGATCTATCGCAACTACTTCAAGGTGGACGTGTATGGGCTCGAACACGTCCCGCCCCACGGACGCGCGGTCCTCGTCGGAAATCACTCGGGCGGCGTCGCGATCGACGCCATGATGGTTATGGGCTCGATGTTGCTCGACGCCGAAACACCAAGGCTTCCGCAAGGGATGATCGACCGGTTCATCCATCAGTTCCCTGGCGCGTCGAAGCTGATGAGCCGGACCGGGCAGTTCACCGGGAACCCCGACCAAGCGCTGAGGCTGCTGCGAGACGACCGATTGGTGCTGGTGTTTCCCGAGGGTGCGCGTGGGACTGCCAAGCTCGCGAAAGACGCGGACACCCTGGTCGGGTTCGGCACGGGCTTCTTGCGACTCGCGCTCGAGACCAAGAGCCCGATCATTCCCTTTGGGTTCGTGGGGGGCGGGGAGGCGCTGCCGACGATCGCCAACTTGGAGCGGCTCGGCAAGATGGTCGGCGTTCCCTACATTCCAGTGACGAAATGGGGGGTTCTGGTGCCAAAACCCACGCGTTTTCAGCTGCTCTACGGGCAGCCCATGCGATTCGAAGGGTCGGGTCACGAGCGCGACGACGTGTGCAACGCGATGGTCGAAGAGGTCAAGACCAAGATCCGCGGTTTGATCCAACAAGGACGCGCCCTTCGTGAGGGGCGAGTGAGCGAAACCGATCTGGAGCTCTGATGCGTGTACTCATCACAGGCGTCGCCGGTACGCTGGGTAGGCTCGTCGCCACACGACTGATCGACCGTGGCCACGACGTGATTGGAATCGATCGCCGTCCCTGGGCCGACGCGCCCGACCAAGTCGAGATGTTCCAGTACGACATCCGAAAGCGGCCTGCCGAAGACGTGTTCCGGAGCCGGCGACCCGACGCGGCGATCCACATGGCGACGGTCACCCACCTAGTTCACAAGAGCCCAGACCGCATGCGCGTCAACCTCTACGGAACGCGCGCGTTCATCCATCACTGTCACACCTACGGCGTCAAGCAGGCCGTGATGGTGGGGCGACATACGTACTACGGGGCCGCGGCCGACTCGCCGCTCTACCACACCGAGGACGAGCCGCCGATGTCGTCCCACGCTTTTCCTGAGCTCGCGGATCTCGTCGCAGCAGACCTCTACGCGTCATCGGCGCTCTGGCGCTACCCCGAGATTGCGACTTCGGTGCTCCGCATGGTGTACACGCTCGGGCCAACCAAGCACGGAACCCTCGCCCTCTATCTCCGAGGCCCCAGGGTGCCGCTCGTCATGGGCTTCGACCCACTGTTCCACTTCCTCCACGAGGAAGACGCGGCCGAAGCCATCGTGACGGCGCTCGCTCGCAAACTGCATGGTGTTTACAACGTTTCTGGGCCATCCCCGGTCCCGATCTCGACCATCGCCAAGGCGGCGGGAAGGCGTACACTCGCCGTGCCGGCCTCGTGGATCAACTTCGGCCTCGGCCGGCTCGCCCTTCCGAATCTGCCGCCGGCGGCCCTCGACCACTTGAAGTACCCGATCGTCGTGGACAGCAGCGCGTTCAAGCGTGCCACCGACTTCCAACATCGCTACGACGAGCAGGAAACGATCGAACACTTCCGGGCTGCGTTGTGAACGCCGCGGGGTGGGACTTAAAGACAAAGAGGAGACAGTCCCCTCGATAACGGGCTGGGGGGGACTGCCCCCTCTTCAGGGGCTGGACGTGCGCTCGAATCGCACCCTCGTTGTCAGATCACACGCCTCGGAAACTCTCCGGGCAACATTGGGTCTTCGTGTGTACTGCGTTCTCCTCGAGTTGGGTCGTGGGCATCGATCCTTGGTCAGCCGCAGAGGACTGTCTCCCAAGCGCCCTAATAGTGTCAACGGCGAAAGGCATGAAACGAAACGGTCCAGCAACAATTGCGCGCAGACTTGGCCATGATCGGACGCGAACGACGGATACATGTCGGGCGTTGTTGTACTGCAGCACACAATTCACTGCGCGCCGCGTCTGACACGACAACGCTGCACGACGTCGATCGCGACGCGTACGCATCACCACATGGCCGAGCCGAAGGCGGCACGCGGACGGGGTGCGCGGTCGTGACGCCCGTTGTGATGAAGGCATCGGGGAGGCGTCAAACTCCGCGATGCCACGGCGCGTAGGCTTCGCAAAACGGGCTGGAACCCCGTGTTTTGCTGTTTTTTTGACCCTCTTGAGGTCGCAGCAGAAGGTGGGGCCATGTCGGCAACGCGGGAGCGCAGCGAGCTTCGTGGACTCATGTTGGACGGTCGTTACCGCGTCGGGGACGTGATCGGTGTCGGGGGTACGGGCATCGTGTTCGAGGCCGAGCGGCTGGCCACCCTAGAACAGGTGGTGATCAAGATGCTGCGCCCGGCACACGCTGGGAACCAGGACCTGATGGCGCGTGTCCGACGCGAGATCGAGGTGGCGCGCCGCGTGTTCCACCCCGGCATCGTTCCGGTGATCGACCATGGCGCGCTGCATGACGAATCGCCCTATGTCGTGATGAAGCGCATGCGTTCGGAGAGCCTCGCGAGCTACCTCCGTCGAATGGGTCCCATCGACTCGAGACAGATCGCAGTGATCGTCGCACGCTTGGCATCGATCCTCCACAGCGTGCACCGACACGGGTACGTTCACCGCGACATCAAGCCCGAGCACATCTTGATGAACCGGGGCCCCCATGGGGAGCTCGACGTTCACCTCTTGGACTTTGGGGTATGCGCCGCAGAGACCGCCCCGCCCGATGAGCGCGCACGCGAACGGGGGCGAGTCTACGGAACGCCAAGCTACGCATCCCCGGAGCAGGCGAGCGGAAACCCGTTCGTCGACGCGCGGGCTGACCTGTTTGGTGTCGGAATCACCATGTTCGAAGCGCTCACGGGTCGCCTCCCGTTCACCGGGAACGACGTCAATACCGTGCTCCGGCGGATCATTCGACAAGACGCGCCCCGGGCGTCCGCGATCTCAAGCGCAGTATGCCCCCAGATGGACGAGGTTCTTGCGAAACTCATGAGTCGGAGTCCCGCGGCGCGGCCCCCGTCGGCGAGGGCCCTCATGCGAGCGCTCGATCCATGGCTCGAAGGCCGCGTGCGCACCGAACGGGCGCTCGCCGCGACCCTACAGGTCACCGAAGAGAACACCAGCATCCGTCCGACCGCACGGCACGAGATGGTCGCAGCTTAGTGGCGGCTCACTCGGACGGATCCGACACGGCGTCGACGAGTCCCTCGACATCGGCGGGGGCGGCCATCGCATGGTAGCCCTTGTCGACATAGACGACGCTCCCGGTGATGCCGCTCGCGAGCGGACTACAAAGGAACGCCGCGGCGTGCCCAACCTCTTCGCCGACCAGTGGCGCTGAAAGCGGCGCATTGAGTTCGTAGTAGCGGATCATTTTGTGAATGAACCCGATCGCGGTCGCGGCGCGCGATGCGTAGGGGCCGGCCGAAATGATGTTGACCCGATGGCCACGCTCCCGACCCACTTCGAACGCCAACATGCGAGCGTCGGCTTCGAGGGCTGCTTTGGCCGAGGCCATGCCCCCCCCGTAGTCCGCGACGACCCCCTGGCTCGCGAGGTAAGAGAGGGCGAGATACGCGGCATCGCTTCGCATCACCGGTTGCACACGCTGCACGAGCGACACGAACGAGTAGGCGCTGGCGCCAACCGCTGCGAGATAGCCGCGTCGACTGGTCTCGAGGAGGGGCTTGGTGACCTCGGGACCGTTGGCGAGGCTGTGGACGACGATATCGAGGCTGTTCTCGCCGAAGTCTTCGCGGATCCGGTCGACCATGCCCTGGACGCTGAAGTCGCCGCGGTCGCGGTATCGCTTCTGGGCACGGACGTCTTCGGGAACCTCGGCGAGGGTGTCGTACTCCGCGTCCAGTGGGTAGATGGCCTCGAACTCGAGCTTGCCGCCCCCCGAAAGCTCGAGGGAGGCGTCGAGCTTGCCTCGGCGAAGCAAGGTCTCGAAGATCCCCAAGGCGGGCGGCCAGGTGCCGACACAGACGCTCGCGCCAGCGGTGGCCAGCGCCTTGGCGATCGCGAAACCCAGCCCTCCGTCGTCCGCCACGCCAGCGACCAGCGCGCGCTTCCCCTTCAAGTCGATCGGCAGCATGCGCCGAACCTTATCGCCCCTCGACGCAACCCGCTACACTGCGCGCCATGGCGGAACGGAAGCAGGGCGTCGAGTACGACCGCGTCGGCGACGGGTACTTCAAGGAGCGCGGTTTGCGCCGCTATGCAGGGGTCTGGTCCCTTTGGGCGTTGGGCGTGGGGGCGGTGATCTCTGGGGACTTCTTTGGTTGGAACTTCGGGTTGGCGTCGGGGGGGTTCGGCGGCCTGCTGATCGCCACTGTGATTATCACCGTCATGTATGCAGGGCTCTGCTTCAGCATTGCCGAGATGAGCGCCGCCCTTCCGCACACCGGTGGCGCCTACTCCTTCGCGCGATCGGCGATGGGGCCTTGGGGCGCATACATCACGGGGCTTGCCGAGAACATGGAGTACGTGCTCACGCCGGCGGTGATCGTGGTGGGCATCGGTGGCTACCTCGGTGCGATCTTCGATACGCCCGAATCGGTGGAACCGCTGTGGTGGCTGGCGAGCTACGGCATCTTCGTTGGCCTGAACGTAGTTGGCGTGGAGACGACATTTCGCTTCACGGTCTTGATCACGGCGTTGGCGTTGGCCATCCTCGTCGTGTTCTGGGTCTCGGCGATCCCGCACTTCGACTTGGCTTGGGCACTCGACATCGAGCCCGACCGAGGTGCTTCTCGGTGGCTGCCCAAAGGCCCCAAGGGGATCTTCGCGGCCCTGCCGTTCGCGATCTGGTTTTTCCTCGCGATCGAACAGCTGCCGTTGGCGGCCGAGGAGGCGGAAGCCCCCGCCCGGGACCTGCCTCGGGGGCTGGTCTTCGGCCTGATCACGTTGGTGATCGCGGCGTTTCTCACGCTCTTCTTGAACGCCGGAATCGCCCCGGGCGCGGCGGCCCTCGGCGAGTCCCAAGAGCCCTTGTTCGCCGGTTTCAAGACCACCTTTGGCGAGGGGCTGGGGGCGGAGTTACTGGCGCTGGTCGCGGTGACTGGGCTGGTGGCCAGCTTCCACAGCATCATCTTCGCGTACGGCCGGCAAATCTTCTCGCTCTCGCGCGCCGGATACTTTCCTCGATGGCTGTCCCGCACTCACCCGACGCGCAAGACACCGCACGCCGCTTTGCTCACCGGCGCCGTCATTGGCTACGGCGTGGCGTATGCGATCCACCTCCTCGGGCCGGACAGCCCGGTCGGCGCAGTGCTCCTCAACATGGCGGTCTTTGGCGCCGTCATCGCCTACGCCTTGCAGATGTTGTCGTTCGTCTTATTGCGCATCCGCCTCCCCGACATCGAGCGGCCCTACCGAAGCCCCCTTGGGCTGCCCGGCGCGGTCGCGGCCTTGGTGATCGCCCTGGTGACGTTGGTCGCGCTTTTCGTGACCGACCCCGTGTACCGCAAGGTCGTGATCGCGGCGGCGATCTGGTACGGACTCGGGCTCTTGTGGTTCGCCCTCTACGCGCGCCGGAGGCTCGTCCTGGCTCCCGAGGAATCTTTCGCGCAATCGGCCCACAGACGACAAGACGAGCGCTGACGCACGTGGCAAGCTCCCGCCCATGCGCGTGGTCTTGGTGCGACATGGGGAAGCCGTCGACGCTCGATTGGCGAGGAGCGATGAACGGCGCTGGCTGACCGACGGGGGCCGCCGCAAGGTCACGGCCGTGGGGAACACGCTCGTCGAGCTCGGGCTTTCGTTCTCGTGCGTCTACACGAGCCCGCTCGTGCGTGCAGTTCAGACCGCCGAGATTCTCGCCGCAACCCAGCCAGACTTCGACGGGCCCGTCGAAGTGCATGTCCCGTTATCGAGCGATGAGGGAACGGTCGCTCAAGCCCTGGCACCCCTCGATCACGCCGGTGACCACGCGGTCGTCGTACTGGTGTCGCACATGCCCAAAGTGGAGGTCCTCGGGGGGCAGCTCTGCCAGATGGATCGATTCGTGTCGTTTCGAACCGGTGCCGCGTGCCTGATCGACGTGGACGAGGGCCGCGGGCAGTTCCAGTGGATGCTCGACCCGGATACCCTCAAGCGCGAACGCCCTTAGGCTCGGCGGCCTGGCGGTGAGATGGCCTAGACGCTGCAAACACGGTTGCGACCGCCGTGTTTGGCCTCGTAGAGCGCCTTGTCCCCTTGCGCAAAGAGCGCTTCGGCAGTCGACGCGTGGTCTGGAAACGTCGCGACGCCGAGCGACGCGGTGACTTTGAGTGGGCCTAGCTCGGTCGCGACCTCGGTCTGAGCCAACTCCTCACGCACCCGCTCGGCAAGCAGGCGCGCGCCGCGCGCATCGGTTTCTTCACACAGGAGACAGAACTCTTCGCCGCCGAAACGGGCGACCAGATCGGTTTCGCGCTTCACGCGCTGGAGCACGCGCCCGAGCTCGGCGAGAACGCGGTCCCCACTGGCATGGCCGTAGGTGTCATTCACAGCCTTAAAATGGTCCAGATCCGTCACAATCAGCGACAATTTCCGCCGGAACCTTTGGGCAGCGAGGATCTTCTGCTCGAGTTCCGCGAGGAACGCGCGCTTGTTGAGGCAACCGGTCAGGCCGTCCGTGGTGGCCTTCTCCTCGAGGAGCTTCACCGCCCGCGCGTTGGCCATCGCCACGGCCAACTGGTTGCCAAGGGCTTGAAGGGTGTCTCTTGCCGAACCCTGGAACGCATGGTCGGCCTTGGCCGCGAGGATCAGCGTGCCGATCGGCTCCTCACGCTCCACCAGCGGCAACACCAGGAGCGAAGCCATTCCCTTGAGTCGCGCTTTCTTCGTGAAGAGCACCTGCTGCTTGGGGTCGTACTCGCCCCGGTAAGGCAGGTAGTGGCGGTTCTTGACGACCATCGCCGTGAGCGACGCGTTGTCGCGAAAGCGGAGTCCTTGGAAGTCTGTCGCGTGTTCGCCGATGGCACGGCGCACGATGTGCTTCCTTCCCTCGCGTTGGTACTCGGTGATGGCAGCGAAATCATGCGGCGCGATCTCGGATGCGGTCGCGAGCGCGACCTCCATGACCTTGTCTTGGCTCCGGGCTTCGCTGAGGGCGCGCGAGCCTCGGTAGAGGATCTCCTGTTGCACCTTGGAGTGCTGAAGCTGCGCGAAGACCCGTTCGTTCTCCACGGCCCGAAGCACATACGATGCACTTCCCCGAACGAGCTCCTCTTCCTCGGCGCTGAAGGCCCGGTCGTCGACGCGGTCGGCGCAGAGGACCGCGCGAACGACCCCGTTGTCGAGCACGGGGACGGCGAGGAACGAACGGACGAGTGCGGGGCCACGATAGTAACAAAGGCCCCGGTAGCCCGGGCGGATTGGATGGAGACTGGTGGTCACCTTCCGCCGGACCGCGGCCCCAACTGCGCCCGAACCCAAGGAAAACGGGCCCTCCGCGATGTCGTCACTGGCGGTCACGAGTTCGACGATCCGCAGCTGAGACTCGTCCTCGGTGGGCATCAACACCACGCAACTATGGAGTCGGAGGACTCGGTGTAGAAGCTCGACCGCGTGGTAGAGCGCTTGGTGGACTTCCTCCACGCTGGCGCGATGGATACGTGCTTCGTCTCGCAGGTCGTCCGACGATGGTGCCACGAGACGAAAGAGCCGGGTCTCGTCGCGTTCCTTTTTTCGCCGAGCCCGGAGCTCGAGCTCTGACTTCTTGCGAACGCGGATGATCTCCGCGCGGGTGAGGACCAAGCTGATCGCGCCGAAGCACACGATGAACGTGACGTGGGCGGCAAGCACCGAAAGGCGAAGCGTTTGATCGCCGAAGAACGAGACAGCGAGGTCGAGCACGACCGCGCACGCGACGAAGGCGATTCCGCCGAGGCCGCGCGCGAACGCAGCGACGAGCGCGACGACGACATAGGTGAGCGGGTAGAGTTCGGCTGACGCGCCGCCTCGTGCTTGAACCAGCGCGTGGACGCCCACGAGTAAGAGCAGCCCAAGCTCGAACACGAGGCGCGGGTTGGCACCCTCTTTGACCACCAGGCGAGCGCGCGCGGCGAAGACGCCGACCCACACGCCGCACCAAACCACGTGGCCCCAACCGTACGCGCGGTCAGGCATGAAGTAGCCGCCCACCAAGAACGCTGCGAGGAGAAGTGCGACCGCGACCCCCCAGGTTGACCGCGCGGTGCGCCGAACCCGAAGGGCAGCCTGAACGAGGGCGGTCATAGGGACCTGTTACGTGTCGCCTCTGGCTTCAGCAAAAAATCGACCCGTGTGCGCGTCCGCCCTACCTATTGCGGCGGAAACTGGAAGACGAACTCCTCCGGCCGGACCATCCCGAGCTCGTCTCGGGCGATGCGCTCCACGTAGTCGGTGTCGGTGCGCAGGGACTCGATCTCGGCTTTCAGCTCGGCGATCTCGCGGACCAGCTCCTCGTTGGACCCGCGCAGCTCTCCAAGCTCACTCTTGAGGCTGCGGAAGCGCGGGAGGCCCTGCTCGTCGAGGACCAGCGTCGGAAGGGTCATGATCGCCATCACCATCAACAAAAAGGGCAGAAGCGCCGCGGTCGGCTTCATGGGTCGAGCCTGCCCGAGGCGCACGGCGGCCGCCAGTTTTCGGAGAGAACCGGCCGCGCTTGACACCACCAGCGCACAATCTAATTTTTCGGGGACGTGGCGGCGACCCTGGACGAAAGACACCGGCAGATTCTCTTTGCGGTGGTAACCGAGTACATCGCCTCGGGAAAGCCGGTCGGTTCGCGGCGGATCGCGAAGCGCTACGCCGTCAACCTCTCGCCCGCCACCATTCGCAATGTCCTCTCCGACCTCGAGGAAAGCGAGCTCCTTCACCAGCCTCACACGAGCGCAGGACGCGTCCCAACCGACGCGGGGTTTCGTTTCTTCGTCGACGCTATGGCCACGGCGGGCCAGATCTCGGACGCACATCGAACGGCCCTCGTCGAACGCCTTCGAACGCTCGACGCGGGTGCCGACGCGGTCCGCGAAACCGGGCAGCTCTTGAGCCACCTCACCCACACGGCCACGATCATTGCGCGACCATCAGTGACCGAAGCCCGCTTGGACCAACTCAGGTTCATGCGCCTTTCGAGCGGGCGCACACTCGCCGTGCTGGTTGCGCGCTCCGGCACGGTCGAGAACCGCATCGTCGCGACCGACCTCGAGGTGGACGACCGAACGCTCGAGCGCGTCAACAACTACCTCGCGGAGTTGGTGAGTGGTCGAACGCTTCGCGCGGTGCGGAACCTTCTCTTGGTGCGGCTGGCCAACGAGCAGGGGCAATACGAGTCACTCCGCCGCCAGGCGAGCCAGATGGTCGAAGCGACGGTCGACGGCGAGGCCGAAGGGGCCCGTGTCGTCATCCAAGGCCAGGGCACCCTGTTCGACCGGCCGGAATTCGGAGACGCCGAGAAGATCCGTGGCTACTTGAGCGCGTTCGAAGACAAGCAGAAACTGGTTGATCTGTTGGAACGCACCCTCGACGCCGACGGCGTCCAGGTGTTCATCGGGTCGGAGGCCGCATTGACCGAAGTTCAAGACATCAGCGTTATCTCGAGCCCGTTTCGGCGGGACGGGTCGACGATCGGGTCGTTTGGGATCGTCGGACCGACTAGAATGGACTACAGGAAGTACGTTCCGTTGGTGGGCTTTGCGGCAGAGATGCTCAGCGACGTGCTCGACGGGCGGGTACCGGGCAAATCCAAAGACTCCTAACCGGAGAAGTCGAAGGTAGTATGGGCGAACACGCGGGGGACAAGCCCGGCAACGGGCAGGGCATGGGCGACAACGAAGACGACGTGATCTTTCCCGAGGAGTCGGACGCGGAAGAGGCGGGCGAGGCAACGGCGGAAGGCGAAGCCCAGGGTTCAGCGAACGCTGGGGAACCCGAGGAGTCCGCCGCCGACAAGGCGCTGGCAGAACGCGATCGCATGCGCGAACAGCTGCTTCGCATCGCCGCGGACTTCGACAACTTCCGGAAGCGCTCTCGCAAGGAGATCGAAGAGGTCCGGCGGCGTTCCGTCGAAGACACCCTTCGCGAAGTGTTGCCCGTGATCGACAACCTCGAGCGCGCCGCGGACGCGATGGACGGGGCAAAAGACGTCACGGCAGTGGCGGAAGGAGTACACATGGTGCTTCGCGGTTTCGAAGAGGTGGCCGCCAGACTCGGGCTCAAGCGGGTCAAGGCGATGGGAGAACTCTTCGATCCGACCCTCCACGACGCGATGCAGCAGCAGGAAACCAACGAACACCCGCCTGGCACGATCGTCGCAGAGGTGGTGCCGGGCTATGAGCTCGGCGAGCGGCTCCTGCGGCCCGCCATGGTGGTCGTAGCCCGGCCTGAGGCCGGCACGGGTGATCAGGGCAGCGATGACGATGAGCCTTCGGGTGTAACGTCGGGCGACTCCGAAGAATAAACACGTCGCGAAGGTGCGCCGAACCCACGCGTCGGGCTATAAAGGAGTTTAGGCGCAAATGGGGAAGATCATCGGGATCGATCTGGGGACGACCAACTCCTGTGTGGCGTTCGTCGATAACGGCGAAGCGCAGGTCATCCCGAACGCAGAGGGGAGCCGGACGACGCCGTCGGTCGTGTCGTTTAGCAAGGACGGAGAGCGTCGCGTGGGCAGCGTGGCCAAGCGGCAGGGCGTCACGCACCCGGAGAACACGGTCTTCGCAATCAAGCGGCTGATGGGGCTCAGCTTTGAATCGGAGCAGGCCCAGAAGCACGCCCGCCTCGCACCGTACCGCGTCGTCGAGAGCGACCGGGGTGACGCGTGGGTTCAGATCGACGAGAAGCGGTACTCACCGCCCGAGATATCGGCGATGGTGCTCGAGAAGATGCGGGAAGTCGCAGAGCAGTTCTTGGGCCAGGATGTCCAAGAAGCGATTGTGACTGTGCCGGCCTATTTCAACGACGCACAGCGGTCTGCGACGATCGCCGCAGGCAAGATCGCAGGCCTCGAAGTGCGTCGGATCATCAACGAGCCGACCGCAGCGGCGTTGGCCTACGGCTTCGAAGAGCAAGAAGGCAAACGAGTCGCCGTCTACGACTTGGGCGGAGGCACCTTCGACATCTCGATTCTCGAGATCGCCAACGGCGTGTTCAGCGTGAAGTCGACCGCCGGGGACACGCACCTCGGTGGCGAAGACATCGACAACGCGTTGGTCGAGGAGCTGGCGCGGCGATTCCAAGAGGCGAGTGGCATCGACCTTCGCGACGACCGCGTCGCACTTCAGCGACTCAAAGAGCAGGCCGAGAAGGCCAAACATGAACTCTCCTCGTCGCTCGAGACCGAAGTGAACCTTCCCTTCATCGCTTCCGACGAAAGCGGGCCGAAACATCTCGAGACGACCCTCAAGCGGAGTGAGCTCGAGATCCTCGTCTCGGAGATCATCGATCGCACCCTCGGACCGTGCGAGCAGGCCGTGAACGATGCCGGGATCAAGAAGGAAGAGATCGACGAGGTCCTTCTCGTTGGGGGCCAAACCCGAATGCCGATGGTCCAGTCGAAGGTGGCCGACTTCTTTGGGCGCGAGCCCCACAAGGGCGTGAACCCGGACGAGGTGGTGGCCATGGGTGCCGCCATTCAAGGCGCGGCGCTCGCCGGCGAAGTGGAAGAAGTTCTCCTGCTCGACGTCACCCCGCTGAGCCTCGGCGTTGAAACCGGGGGCGGCGTGTTCACCAAACTCATCCCACGGAACACGACGGTTCCGACCCGCGCCCGGGAGATCTTCACCACCAGCGTCGACAACCAGAGTTTCGTTCCGATTCACGTGCTTCAGGGCGAACGTGAGATGGCCGAAGACAACAAGTCGCTTGCCAAGTTCGAGCTCGCGCCGATCCTGCCGGCCCCTCGGGGCGTGCCCGAGATCGAGGTCACCTTCGACATCGATGCGGACGGGGTGGTCAATGTCCACGCCAAAGACCTAGGCACCGGCCGCGAGCAGAACATTCGCGTGGTCGCCTCGAGCGGGCTCTCCGAAGAGGACATCGCGCGCATCATTGGCGAGGCCGAGGCCTACAAGACGACGGATGAGAAGCGACGAGAGCTCGCGGAACTTCGGAACGCCGCCGAAGCCCTGCTCTATACGTCAGAGCGTGCGGTTGCGGAATGCCGGGAGCTCGTCGCCGAAGATGTTCTCGCCCAGGTCGAGGCCGACATTGCCTCTCTCCACCAGTGCGTGGAGGAAGGGGACTCCATCGCTATCAAGGACGCGCTCGAGACCCTCGAGCTGAGCGCCTACAAGATCGCCGAGGCGATGTACGGTAGTGTTGAGCTCGATGCCCAGCCAGAAGGCGAAGCCCAGACCGATTCCTGAGACGACCCGAGCGACCGATGCCCAGTGGCTGGCGCGCATGCGGTGGGGTGCGATCGCCATCGAGATCGCGTCGGTTTTCGTCGCCGCCCGTTTCCTTGGGGTCGACTTCCCGCGCGGGCCCACGTGGGTCCTGATCGGGATCGGCATAGCCTCGAACCTATGGCTGACCTTCATGCCCACGCGGTGGCTCGGCGCGTTCTTGATCCTCGACGTCGCCCTGCTGTCGGGCCTGCTTGTCTTGTCCGGCGGTCCAACAAATCCGTTCAGCGTCATGTACGTCGTGTACATCGCGATGTCGGCCGTCATGCTCCCCGCGCGATGGACGTGGTCGATCGCGGCGCTTTGCATGCTGTCCTTCGGCGCCCTCTTTGCGCAGATGCCGGAAGAGGGCGGCGCGATGATGCATCACGGCGGGGATAACTTTCAGGCCCATCTCTACGGGATGTTCGTCGCGTTCACCCTGGCCGCCCTCCTGATCGCATACTTCGTGAGCCGCTTGTCCGATGCGTTGCGAGAGCGGGAAAGAGCCCTCGCGGAGGCCGAAGAACGGACCTATCGCTGGGGTCGTTTGGCTTCGATCGCGACCCTTGCCGCAGGGGCGGCACACGAGCTGGGGACCCCGCTCGGCACCATCGCGGTGGCTGCCAACGAGCTCAAGCGTCGCGCGATGAACGTCCCTGAGGGAGACGCCCTGGTCGAGGACGCCAACCTGATTCGCGAGGAACTCGAGCGATGCCGGGCGGTCCTCGACCGGATGGCACTCGCGGGCGGGGAACACGCCGGCGAAACCCCGGAGTCTCTCGAGGTCGAGGAACTGGTCACCGAGGTGCGCCGCCGACTCCGTCGCGAGCAGGCCGAACGCTGGGAAACACGGGTCCACACACGCGAGCTCCGCGCGCCAAGGGAGGCGATCCTGCAGCTGATGGAGAACATCGCTCGAAACGGGTTCGATGCGTGCGACGGGGGTCGCGTCTCGCTCGATGTCGAGCGGCGCGGCGGCGAGGTCGAGCTCCGGTTCGCAGACGAGGGATGCGGGATGGAACCCGAAGTCCAAAGACGCGCGGTCGACCCGTTCTTCACGACCAAAGCGACGGGCGAACGGATGGGGCTCGGCTTGTTCCTCGCCCGAACCCTGGTCGACTCGCTCGGAGGCCGGCTGTCGATTGAATCCAAGCTCGATCAGGGAACCACCGTTCGCGTCTTCCTTCCGCAGGCCACATGACCGAGCCGAACACTCAGCTCGATGCGCGCACGATCCTTCTGGTCGACGATGACGAACGCTTGCGAACCCGGATGGCACGCGCGTTCTCCGACCGCGGATATGACGTGCGAGAAGCCGACGGGTACGATGCCGCGATCGCGCACGCGTCGAAGGAGAGTCCCGAACTTGCAAGCGTCGACCTTCGGATGCCTGGAAAGTCCGGATTGGAAGTCGTTCAAGCGCTGCATGAAATTGACGCATCGACCCGGATCGTCGTTCTGACGGGCTACGGCAGCATCGCGACCGCGCTTCAAGCGGTGAACCTCGGTGCGACCCACTACCTCACGAAACCGGCGGACATCGATGAGCTCATCGCGGCGTTCGACGGCCCCCCCAACACCGACACGGAACTGGACCCGTCACCGACCGCGACCCCGTCGTTGGCTCGTGTCGAGTGGGAGCACATCCAGCGGGTCCTCGCCGACTGCGGCGGGAACATTACCAAGGCCTCGGAAGTATTGGGAATTCACCGTCGCTCGCTCCAGCGCAAGCTCGCGAAGTTCCCGACGCCTCGCTGAGTCACTGCGACGATTTGCCACATTCATCCGATCGACGGTCGGATCTAGTCTCCACGCAGTGACACGTGGGTGCTGGATAGGGCTTGTGGTCGCGCTCGTCTCGGGCGCGAACGCCGCCAGTGCGTGCGGAACCTGTGGGGTGGGCGACCCGACCCTGACGATCGTGGGCCTCGAGCAACCGAAGGAGCATCGGTTTCGGTCGTCGGCCACGATCCGGCACCGCAACGATCAGATCGGGGACCCTCGGGTCGACCAGCTTCAGCTGGCCGAGCAGCGACTCGAACTCGGGGCGGCGTACTCGCCGACCGACCGGCTGACGATCTCGGCGATGATGCCGGTCGTCCATCGATTCGTGACGGCCGTGAACCTCGCGGAGACAGACATCTGGGCACCCGGGGACTTCGAGTTGAGGCTCCGCGGGATCGTCTACCGCGACCGAGCGTTCGCTCCGCGGCACTTGTTGAGCTTGATCGGAGGGCTCGAGTTCCCGACGAGCTCGATCGAAGTCGACGCGAACGGCGTACCCCTCCCGCTCGAGTTTCAGTCGGGCACAGGGTCATGGGATCCGATCGCGGGCGTGTCGTACGCCTTGTTCTCCGACCCATGGTCACTCTACGTCTCGTCGGTCACCACCTTTCCGACGACGGGGACCGCAGACACCAAGGCCGGCATCAGCTCGCGACAGACGGCGATCGGGCAATACCAGCCTTGGACGTTTCTCGCGTTTCAGCTCGGAGCAGAGTTTCGGTGGGATGGGCCGGGCTTCATCCAAGGGGTACGGGACCCCAACACGGGCGGGCACATCACCTACGGCACGATCGGAATGGTCGCGATGCCGCACGAACGCGTGTTGCTGACGTTCACGGCCGCGGTTCCCCTCATTCAACGGCTCGATGGCGCGCATCGGGAGAGTGTCGGAATCATCGGGGGCCTGATCTATGAGATCTAGACTGGCCATCGTTCCCTTGCTCGTCGCGGTGGCGTCGGCGGCGGGCTGCACCCGCACAACCGAAGGCATCGAAGTGGACATCGCCTACGAGACGCCCGCCACACCGCAGGCCGTCCGGAGCGACGCGGACACCCGGATCTGGCTCGATCGGGCGCTGATCGCGATGGGGCCGGTTCAACTTGTTGAGTGCGACAATTTTGCCCGAGTGCTGGGGCGATTTTTCACAGCCTCCCGGGCGAAGGCCCACGCGCCCGAGACCCCGACTCAACTTGGGACCCCTTTCGTCCTCGACCTCCTCGAGAGCACCGGGTTCAGTTTCGTGGTGGGGACGATCCGGCCACCTCCCGGGCGATACTGCGGGGTGCGCGTCGTCGGGACCCCGGCCGACGCGGACGCGGTCGGACTCAAAAACAATAGCGAAATGCTCAACAGCAGCGTTCTCCTCGCGGGCGAGGCGGAAGACACGAATACCCTCGCAAGGACACCGTTTCGGGTTCAGATCCGCGCCACGGTCGTCCGGGAGCTGCGCTTCGAGGATCCGTTGGTGCTCGACCGTCCGACGACGGTGAATGTTTCTGTTCGCATCGATCACATGAGGTGGTTCGATGGCATCGATTTTGCACTGTTCGCAGACGCCGAAGGCGCTGCGGTGCAACAAATGCTCAGGAGCAACATAGAGGCCTCAATGGCGACGGAAAGCCTCTGAGGACCGGAGGAGTAAGTAAATGCGACGAGGATTGACTTTGGTAGCGGCCCTGGCGGTGATGGGGCTTGGTTGTGGCGATGACGACAGTGGCGGTGGCGCCACGGGAGGCACCGGGGGCGCGGGCGGCACCGCAGCAACCGGAGGGACCGGCGGGGCAGGCGCAACGGGAGGCGCTGGCGGCACCGGGGGCATGGCAGAGCAAGCGGTCACGATCTCTTTTTCGGCACGCGTTGGTGACGAGACCTTCGCATGCGGTGAGACCTACGAGCTTGGCTCGGCAGACACGGAACTCGACCTGGTCGACTTTCGTTTTCATGTGAGCGCCGTCGAGCTTCGGAACGCCGACGACGAATGGGTCGTCGTGACGCTGGACGACACCGACTTTCAGACGGGCAACGTGGCGCTGCTCGACTTCGAGGATGGCTGCGGTGAGATGGGGACCGAGGAACTCAACGACGCGGTCGTCGGTACCGTGCCGGCCGGGACGTACGACGCGATCCGGTTCGAGATGGGCGTTCCGTTCGCACTCAACCACGAAAACCCGGCGATGGCGGATCCGCCCTTGAACCTCACTGCGATGCAGTGGGACTGGCAAGGCGGCTACAAGTTCCTTCGGATCGACTCTGGGTCGTTCTCGGGGGGTGGCTGGCGCACGCACCTCGGCAGCACTGGTTGCGATGGAGACCCGATCAGCGGCGGCACGACCTCGTGCACTGCGCCCAACCGAGTGCCGGTCGAGTTCGAGGACTTCGACCCGGCAACGAGCGTCGTGGTCGCCGACGCGGCTGCACTGACCGCGGGCCAGGACGTGGGCACGCTGAACCCCCCACCGCCAGGCTGCATGTCGGGACCGACGGATACAGATTGCACCGAAATCTTTCCGAATCTCGGCCTCGCGTTTGGCGATACCCCGGCAGGTGAGCAAAGCTTCTTCACCGCAGAATGAAGCCACGCCTCCTGACACTTTCGCTCGCGCTTGCGCTTGCTGCCTGCGGTGACACCGGGCCCGACTTGGGCACCGGTGGCACCGGAGCGGCAGGCGGAAGCGGCGGCAGTGGCGCAGGAGGAACTGGCCCCACCGCGTGGGAGTGGAATCTCCCAGACTCGGTGCCTCCGCCGCGAGTTCCCGAGGACAACCCGATGAACGTCGAGAAGGTCGAGCTCGGGCGGTGGCTGTTCTACGACAAACGATTGTCCGGCAACCTGACGCAGAGCTGCGCGAGCTGCCACTTCCAAGAGCTGGCGTTCACCGACGGGCTCCCGATGTCTCCGGGGTCGACCGGAGAGCTCACACCCCGCGGGTCGATGTCGCTGGCGAACGCCGGCTACGCGGCTTCGCTGACGTGGGCGAACGACGTCTTGGTCCGGCTCGAGCGGCAAGCGTTGATCCCGATGTTCGGCGAGGAGCCCGTCGAGCTCGGACTCGGGAACATGGAGGACGAGCTTCTCGAACGCATGAACGATGACGAGCAGTACCCCGACATGTTCGCTGCGGCTTTTCCGGAGGAAGAAGACCCGGTCAGCGTCGATAGCATTACCAAAGCGCTCGCCTCCTTCCAACGGAGCCTGACGAGTTTTGGTTCGAAGGTCGACCAGTGGGCCGCAGGCGATACCACCGCACTCAACGAGTCGGAGCAGCGTGGGCTTGCCCTCTTTTTCGGGGGGGAGAACGCGGCCGGTGTCCTTGATGCATTCGAGTGCTTCCACTGCCACGGAGGCTTTCTCTACTCGCAGTCCTCGGACGACGCGTTTCAGGTGTTCGATCAGAAGTTCTTCGTCAACAACGGGCTCTACAGCCTCGACCCCGACGGAAGCTACCCGCCGGGCAACCAAGGCATCTTCGAGATGACCGGGGATCCCGCAGACAAGGGGCGCTTCAAGCCTCCGACGCTTCGCAACATCGCGCTGACCGCCCCATACATGCATGACGGATCGCTCGAGACCCTCGACGACGTCATCGATCACTATGCGCGCGGCGGCACGCTCACCGAGGAAGGGCCGAACGCTGGCGATGGGTTCAACAACCCCAACAAAAGCGCGTTCCTGAACGGTTTCGAGATCACCGAGCAAGAGCGCGAGGACCTGAAGGCCTTCCTCCGCGCGCTGACCGACGAGTCGTTCATCACCGACCCCGCCTTCAGCGACCCCTTCCTAGAGTGAGCGCATCTAGAGCAGTAGACGGGGTTCTCGTTCGAGGTTTATGCCGAAGCGATCGGTGACGCGGGACTGGATTTCCTCGGCGAAGCGGAGGAGTTCGGCGGTGGTACCGCCCCCATGATGGACGAGGGCCAGCGCGTGCTTGTCGGACACACCGAAAGCACCCTTGCGGAGCCCCTTGTGAATCCCTGATCGTTCGATGAGCCAGGCGGCTGCGAGCTTCGCCTCGCCGGTGGGCATGGGGTACTGCGGGACGCTCTCGGCGTTCGGGGCCCAGCCTTCCGACACGGACAGGGCGATGATCCGATCTCGGTCGGCCGGGGCGACGACCGGGTTCAAGAAGAACGAGCCAGCGCTCCGCCTGTTGGGGTCATCGGGATCGATGACCATGGACTTCGCGCGCCGGAGATCGAGGACCGCGCTTCGAACGTCGCCAAGCGACGCCTCCGGAGCGACCCGCTTCTGGAGTTCGTCGTAGCGAATCGTCGCCGCTCCTCCTGGGCGAAGCTTGAAACGAACCGCACAGACGACGTAGTGCTCTGGCTCGCGCTTGAACAGGCTATCGCGGTAGCCGAAATCGCAATCCGCCGGCGACCGATCCTCGAACGCGAGGGTCGCGCGATCGAGGACAGTCACGCTCTCGATCACCTCGGCGACTTCTTGGCCGTACGCGCCGACGTTCTGAATCGGCGTGGCGCCGGTCGACCCAGGAATCCCGGTGAGGCACTCGAGGCCCGCCAGGCTCCGGGTGACCGCTCCGTCGACCACGAGCTCCCACGGGACCCCGGCGCCGGCAACGACCGTCCCGTCGGGTTCGAAGGCGACCTCACTGAGGCCCACGTGGACGACCAGGCCATCAAAGCCTTCGTCGGGCACGATGAGGTTCGAGCCACCGCCGATCAACGCAACGCGCTGGCCGGCGTCGCTTGCCCACCGAAAGGCCGCAACCAAGGTCTCGCGGTCGGCCGCGCGGACGAAGTACCGGGCCGGGCCTCCGAGCTCGAGCGTCGTCAGCGGGGCGAGAGGGACATCGCGCTGAGGCTCGAGGGTCGCCATCACGAAGCGGTGAGCGTCTCGACGCCACCCATGTAGGGGACGAGCGCCTTCGGGATCGTCACGCTGCCATCGGGCTTCTGGTTCTGCTCGAGGATGGCGACGAGGGTGCGTCCGATCGCGAGACCCGATCCGTTCAGCGTATGGACGAACCGCGGCTTGCCCTTGCCTTCCGCGCGGAAGCGGGCCTTCATCCGACGAGCCTGAAACTCCCCGAACCAGGAGCAGCTCGAGATCTCACGGTACGCGTCTTGGGCGGGAAGCCATACTTCGAGGTCGTAGGACTTCTGCGCCGCGAAACCCATGTCCCCTGCGCAAAGCTGGACGACACGGTAGTGGAGGTCGAGGCGCTGCAGGATCGACTCGGCATGCTGGGTCAGGACCTCCAGTTCGGAAGCGCCCTCTTCGGGCTCACAGAACCGGACGAGCTCGACCTTGTCGAACTGGTGGACGCGGATCATCCCTCGGGTGTCCTTGCCGTAACTTCCTGCCTCGCTTCGAAAGCACGCGGTGTACCCCGCGTAGGCGATCGGAAGGGCCGATGCGGGTACGATTTCGTCCGCATGGAGGTTCGTGATCGGCACTTCGGCCGTGGGCACGAGATAGAGGTCGTGCCCTTGCGCGTCGGCCTCGGCTTCCCATGCCTCGTCTTTGGCCATCCGAAACGAATCCTTGGCAAACTTCGGGAGCTGGCTCGTGCCAAGCATCGCCGTGTCTTTCACCAGCACCGGTGGCCATACTTCGCGATACCCGTGCTCGGTCGTATGCACGTCGAGCATGAACTGCATCAACGCCCTTTCGAGTCGCGCCCCGGGACCCATCAGGACGACGAAGCGCGAGCCGCTGATCTTGGCAGCGCGCTCGAAGTCGAGGATGCCAAGCCCAACGCCGAGTTCGACGTGGTCTTTGGGTGTGCCGTCGATCGCAGGCTTGTCGCCCCAAACCCGCATCTGCACATTGTCGCTCTCTTGAATCCCATCGGGCGTATCGGGGTGAGGGAGGTTCGGCAAGGTCAACAGGATCTCGCTGAGCGCGCGCTCCACCTCGGCTTGGCGCGCCTCCCCTGCCTTGATTTGATCGCCAAGCGCCCGCAGCTCTTCTCGCCTCGACTGGAACGCTTCGGACTTCTTGTCGGCGACCTTTGCCATCGCCTGACTCGCGTCGTTGCGGCGCTGGCGAAGGCCCTCGACCTCGGTGATGACCGAGCGGCGATCGTCGGCTAACGCGCTCATCCGATTGAGCAGCGCATCGTCCGAAAAGCCGCGACGCGTCAAGGCGAGTTTCACCTTGGCGAGGTTCTCGCTCACGTACCGGAGATCCAGCATGGAGGCGGGTCTACAACAAGGGGGCTCCAAGCACCAGGCGCTGGCTTCGGGCCTTTCGTTGTGCATGTGCTGAGATTGGCTAGATTGAGGAGCGTGACTGAGCGGAGGAGCTTGAGCCGGTGCGGCGTGGTTGGGGACGTGCACTGCGAGGCCGATGTACTCGAGCTTGTGCTCGATGCACTCGACGCCCTCGGGGTCACGACGGTGCTGTGCGTGGGCGACCTCGTCGACGGTGCGGGGGATGCCGACCGGGTGCTCGCGCTCCTCGAAGATCGGGGCGTCGAGTGCGTGGCGGGAAACCACGAACGGTGGTTCCTGACTGGAGAGCACCGCATGGTCGAGCACGCGACTGAGAAGGTCACCGACCGCTCGCGCGCATTCCTCGAGACACTACCTCGTGTACGTCACTACGACACCGCACATGGTGGCGCGCTGCTGTGTCACGGCGTCGGGGAAGCGGACGAAGCCTGGCTCGACCCCGACACCAAGGGGTATGCCCTGCAGGACATTCCGACGCTTCGCGACCTGATGCTCGACGAGGACGTGCGCTTCATGATCGGCGGCCACACACACAAGCACATGGTCCGCATGTTTCCCGGTCTCACGATCGTCAACGCTGGAACCATCCACCGTCGAAACGACCAGACGTTCAGCATCATCGACTTCGACGAACTCACGGTCGACGTCCACGCAGCGGAGCCCTCGCATCGGGTGGTGGACCATCAGGCGCTCCCGATCCCACCGACGCCGGCGTAGAGTCGGCTCTCAGCGCGCTTGTCGCCAAAGCTCGCCGAACGAGGGACGCGAACCGGTCAGAAGAAAGCCAACCCGGAAAAGACGGGCCCCGATACGGATGGCGACCCCGATCGAGAGGACGAGCACGGCGATCGAACCGACGACTTCCCACCAAGGGATGCCATCGGGGTCGACCGCGAGTCGGAGAATCACGGTCAGGGGCGCGGTGAACGGCGTCCACGTCATGAGCTGGCCAAGGATGCCGTTCGGGTCGTCGAGAAGGACCACCATGACCATCAGCGGAAGCATGGCGAGGATCGCCCATCCCACGGTGAGCTTCTGACTCTCTGCCGCGTTCGCCCCCAATGCCGCCGTGGCAAGCATCAGGCTTCCCATGAAGAGATAGCCGAGGATGAACAAGAGCGGGGCGAGCGCCACGGCGGTCCACGGAATGCTGACGAAGGCGGCCAGCGCGGCAGACGCACTGGCGGCAACGAGGACCACCATCGAAGACCAAACCGCGAACTGGACGAGGCCCGCGGCGCCTAGACCGATCAGCTTGCCCGCGAGGATCTCTTCGGGAGTGGCCGACGACAACAAGACTTCGACGATCTTGCTCTCTTTGTCCGTCGCCACGGTCTGGACCAGGTAGCCAGACGCGCTCAACAACGCGGTGAGAAGCAACACGCCGAGAAAGAGCGGAATCGTGGTTCGAACCAAGAGGTCGATCGTCTCGTCGACACTCTTGACTTCATCGCCGGCCGGCGTCAGGCGCGTCCGGACGAATGAGGCGGGCGAAAGGACCCGAGCCTGGACATCGTCTTCGAGTCGATCGACGAGGAGCGAGCGCTGGAGGAGCGAGCGCAACATGGGCTCGACCGTCGTTCCCCGCATCGAAAGAAGGGGCGTGTCCTCGGACTGAATCGCTTGGACTCGGCCGGTCTCGAGGTAATCGGGCGGAACCACGTAGAGCGCACGAACCCTGCCGTCTCGGAGGTCGCCTTGGGCTTCGGTCAAGCCGTCGTAGAGGATCACGTCAATCGCGTTGACCCGCCAGGTGGGCAGACCGTTCGCCTCCTCAAACACGGAAGAGTCGACGACACCGGCCTCGTCCACCAGTCCGAACGACGAGCTCTCGGCGGCGCGCTGCGCGAGGAAGTAGGTTTGCGCCCCGAGAACCACACCGGAAACCCCTGCCAAGAACAGCGGCAACCCGAAAGTCGCGATGAGATAGGACCATCGTTTGACGACCGCCAATAGCTCGAACTTGGCCACGGCGGCCGCACGGTCAGGGCGGATCACGGGGCACTCCCACGAACGAGGTTGACGAAGATATCGTCCATCTTGGCGACCATGGGTTCGTAGCGATCGACCGCGACCCCATGCTCGATGAGCGCGTTCAGGTAACCGGCGGCCGTCTCAGACTGCGGCAGCGTCACGCGCCAGGCACCGTTGCCGTCCCGAATGGCATCGAGGCCAAGGGCGATCAAGTCCGTCGAACTCCAAACCACCACCTCATGCGGGGAGTAGCGCTGCCGAATCTCGTCGAGCACGCCGTAGACGACGAGGCGCCCTTGGTGAATGAGCGCCACCCGATCGCAGAGGGCTTCGACCTGATGCATGAGGTGCGTCGACAGCACCGTCGTCAGGCCGGTCTTTCGCCGCTCCTCGATCAAGGTTCGCACGAGCGCAACGTTCACGGGGTCAAGCCCGGAAAAGGGTTCGTCGAGCACGCAAAGCTCGGGGTCACTCATCAGGCAGGCCGCAATCTGAACCTTCTGCGTCATGCCTTTGGAGAGACTCTCGACACGCTGGTTGGCGACGCGTCCGAGACCCACCCGGTCGAGCCACTGATCGGCGGCCGACTTCGACGCCGCCGGCTTCAAGCCCTTCAACCGCCCAAGATAGGTGAGGAGCTCGCGAACTTTGGCTCTGCGGTACACGCCGCGCTCCTCGGGAAGGTATGCGGTACGGTCGAGGGCGTGTCGGTCGAGCGGCCCGCCGAAGATCGACACCTGACCTTGGTCCGCGCGGAGGATGTCGAGGCCGATTCGGATCAAGGTGGTCTTGCCGGCGCCGTTCGGCCCCATCAGACCAAACACCTCGCCGCGCCCGACCTCGAGACTCACGTCATCGAGCGCGACCTGCCCCCCGAACCGCTTGGAGACTCCGCGAAAAGCGAGAATTTCCACCGACGCAGTCTATCCGCTGGCCCACTGGGGGGCCAGATCCACGCCCTGTCGGAACCGAACGGCTGGCAGACTCAGGACCTTGCGGGTGAGGGTCGAGGTGCCAACCGTCGCGAGCGACGTCGCCGAGTACGGGCTCGGTCCATCGTGAATGGGCTTGGCCCCCGTGGCGAGATAGACGTCGACCTCCAGACGCCGATGGGTCAAGACGTGCGTGATCCGATCGCTCGGCTGAGAGCGAAGCCTCGCCGTCAAGCCCGCCTCGTCGAGCGCGCGCCTGGGGCCGCCGTCCGAACTCGGCAGGCCCCACAACCCTCCAAAGAGCTGCGCGCGGCCTTTGATCAGCCACACTTTTTTGTCGCGGCCGCGCCCCGAAGTCGCAACCACGACGCAAAGGGCGAGGCGACGCGGCGGCGTCTTGAGCGCTTTGATTGGCAGCCGCGCCGCGTCGCTTGTGCCGAACGACTGGCAATCCGAGGTCAAGGGACAGGACGAACAGCCGGGACGCTTCGGTGTACACACCATCGCCCCGAGCTCCATCAACGCTTGGTTGAGGTCTCCAGGGCGGACACCGTGCACGAGTTTCGCGGCTTCCTCCCAGAGCCTCTTCGTCGTCGCGCTCGCGCCAAGCGGAGAGTCGATGCGGAAGAGGCGTGCGAACACGCGACTGACGTTGCCGTCGACGATGGGCTCTTGTCGGCCGAACGCGATGCTTCCGATGGCGCCCGCGGTGTAACGGCCTACGCCGGGAAGCGCGAGTCGGGCCTTCGGATCTTCGGGGACCGACCCGCCGTAGTGGGCCACAACCTCGCGAACCCCGCGATGCAGGAGCCTCGCCCTTCGGTAGTACCCAAGGCCACTCCACGCCGCCAAGACCTCGTCCTCATCGGCACACGCGAGGGCCGCTGCAGTCGGGAAGCGATCCAAGAAGCGTTGATAGTAGGGGATGACCGTATCGACCCGGGTCTGTTGCAGCATCACCTCGGAAACCCAGATCGCGTACGGATCCCTCGAGCGACGCCATGGGAGGTCTCGCCCCTCGCGGTCGTACCAAGACAGGAGCCGTGTACGGAGGTTCGTCATGGAAGGAAGTCGGTGGCGATGCGGCCGGGGTCCTCGAGGGTTTCGATGACGTCATACGCAAACGCGGCACCGACGTGCCCGTCGACGACGCGGTGGTCGAACGAGAGCGAAAGGGTCATGACGCGTCCGATGACGATGTGCCCATCCCGCACCACCGGACGTTCTTTGATGCGATGGACCCCGAGGATGCCAACCTCGGGGTGATTGAGTATCGGCGTCGCGAGGAGGCCGCTTTGGCGCCCTAGTGAAGTGATCGTGAATGTCGAGTCTCGAAGATCCTCCGGGCGAAGCGAACCGTCTCGTGCGGCGCTCGATAGGCGCTCGATCTCGCTCGCAAGATCGAAGAGCGGTCGGCGATCGGCTTCTTTGATGACGGGAACGACGAGGCCCGCCTCGGTCGCGACCGCAACACCGACGTTGTAGTAGTTCTTGTAGACGAGCTCTTGCGTGGCTTCATCGACGGCGCTGTTGAGCGCGGGATGGCGTGCGAGCGCGTCGGTGACGGCCCTCACGACGAAGGGCAAATAGGTCAGCCGCACCCCCCGACCCGATGCCTCGAGATCGTACTTTCCCCGAATCTCGAGCAGGGCCGACGCGTCACACTCCTCGACAAAAGTGAAGTGGGCGGCGGTGGACTTCGCCTTTGCCATGCGCTCGGCGATCTTCCGGCGAATGCCGACGATGGGCTTGCGTTCCTCACGGGCGTCTCGAGGGCTCGGTCGGCCTTGGGTGTCGCCGGGCGCGGGCGTCGCGTGGCCCCCTGCATCACGGGCTGCGGCGTGGACATCTTCGTCGGTGACCCGTCCGCCAGCGCCTGTCGGACGGACACGCCGAAGGTCGAGGCCCCTTTCCTTCGCCAGGCGGCGCGTCGCCGGCGTCGCCAGCGGCTTGGACTCGAAGTATGAACCCTCGGGTTTCGAAGAGATCGGTGCTGGTGACGCGCGGTCGGTGGTGGCGAAAAGGTGGGCCCCTGGAAGTGAGTCGTGAAGCTCGCCCACCGCGGTGGCCGGTGGTGCGGAAGACCGTTTCGCGCGATCCATGCCGGACTCGTCCGAGGGCGCGAGCACGACGATGACCTCGCCGACCTGGGCGACCTGCCCGACCTCGAAGTGACACGCGACCACGCGTCCGGCGCACGGCGCTCCGATCGACACGGTCGCCTTGTCGGTCATGACCTCGACCATCGGGGCGTCCTCGTCGAGCACATCCCCGACCGCCACGAACCACTCGACGATCTCGCCTTCGGTGACCCCCTCGCCGATATCCGGAAGTTTGAACTCGAGGTGGGTCATGGTCAGAAGCGGGCCGTCTCGATCAACGCGGGCAGGATGCGCCGGGCGAGCGGCAAGTATTCCCGTTCGTGAGTCAGCGGAAAGGGGGTATCGTACCCGGTCACACGACGAGGCGGGGCTTGCAGATGCACGAAGGCACGCTCGGTCACGCGCGCCACCAGTTCGCCACCAAATCCGCACGTCTGGGGTGCTTCGTGCACCACCACGAAACGGCCAGTCTTTTGCACACTTGTGACGATCGCATCGAGATCGACCGGCCACAACGTGCGAAGGTCGATCAACTCGACATCGACCCCGTGCTGCGCAGCCTCTTCGGCGGCGGCATACGCTTCGTAAAGCATCGCCCCCCATGCGACACACGTGACTTGCCCGCCGGGACGGACGACCTTGGCTTCGCTGAGTGGGACTTCGTAAACCTCCTCGGGAACTTCCATCTTGATCGCGCGGTAGACGCGCTTGGGCTCGAAGAACAGCACGGGGTCATCGTCCCGGATTGAAGCGATCAGCAAGCCTTTGGCATCAAAGGGATTCGACGGGCAGACCACCTTGAGCCCCGCGGTGTGAATGAAGAGCGATTCGGGGGACTGAGAATGGTACTGGCCTCCACGAATGCCACCGCCGTAGGGCGTGCGTACGACGAGCGGTACGTGGAACTCCCCGGCGGTGCGGTAGCGATACTTCGACGCTTCGCTCACGAGCTGATCGAAGCCCGGATAGATGAAGTCGGAAAACTGGATCTCGGACACCGGCCGCATCCCGTGGAGCGCCATACCGATCGCCGTCCCGAGGATCCCGGTTTCGGAGAGCGGGGTATCGATGACCCGGTCGGCGCCGAACTCGTCGACGAGGCCCTGGGTGACTCGGAACACGCCACCGAGCTTGCCAACGTCTTCCCCCATGACGACGACGTCGGGGTCGGCGCGCATCGTCACCGCCAAAGCGTTCTGAATCGCCTGGACGAGATTCATCTCGGGCATGGCTAGGAACCCTCCCGATCGGCGTCGCGCGCGGCCAAGGCCCGCGCCTGCTGGTCTTGCAAGTGGGCCGGCTGAGACGCGTACACATCGGAAAACACCGTCTCGAGCGCCGGAGCGGGCTTCTCTTCGGAAGCCCTGACGCACTCTCGCACTTCGGTATCGCAGACCTTGCGCCAATCGCTATCAAGCTCCTCGTTCCACGCCCCTCGGTGCTCGAGGTGCTTTTGTAGGCGGGGCAGAGGGTCGGCACGCGCCCAGGAGTCGACCTCGTCGGAATCCCGGTAGAGTCGTGGGTCGTCTGAGGTTGAGTGCCCCCCAAGCCGGTAGGTGACGAGTTCGACGAACGTGGGTCCACCTCCCTGGGTGGCACGGACGACGGCAGCACGCACGGCACGCCAGACCGCAAGGACGTCGTTCCCGTCGACGCGCGACGCCGGCATGCGATAGGCGGCGGCTTTTTCGGCCAATGTTCGCGTGGCGGTCTGTGCCTCTGTGGGCACGCTGATCGCGTATCCGTTGTTGCGACACAGGAAGATCGTCGGCGTTTCGAAGACCGCGGCGAAGTTCATCGCGGCGTGAAAGTCGTTGGCGCTGGTGGCGCCATCTCCGAAGAACACCGCAACGCATTCGTCGAGGCCGCGTTTCTTGGCGGCCCAAGCAAGCCCTACCGCGTGGGGGATTTGGGTGCCGATCGGCGCGCTCACCGACAGGTACCGATGCGCTCGGCTGAAGGTATGATCGGGCATCTGTCGTCCGTGAATCGGATCACCGGCGTTGCCGTACATGTGGTCGACGTACTGCTGAAGTGGGTAGCCCCGCCACAGGAGCGCCCCCACCTCGCGGTAGCACGGGACGATCCAATCCTGCTCGCGAAGCGCGGCAGCCGCGCCCAAGATCGCCGCCTCTTCACCAAGCGAGCCGACGTGAAACGCGATACGTCCCTGGCGCTGTAGCCGCTCGAGCCGGTCATCAACCACCCGGGTTCGCACCATGGCTTTATAGAGGGCGACGACCTGATCCACCGAAAGCCCGGGGTCGAGGTTTGGGTCCAGGGTTCCGTCGTCGCGAATGACCTGCAAATCCCCCCCCTTAGGTCACGAGGTCACCACCGAGAGCCTTCGTTTCCTTCCGTATCGGTCCATCGCCGGCGGCTCGGGCGCGAATGCCTCGGGGCCCGGTGCGCGCGTCGACAGCGTGTCATGAAGAAACGCTTCGGCCGCTCGATAGCTCGATCGAACGAGCGGTCCAGAGGCCACGAACCGAAACCCGAGCTCCTGTCCGGCCTTCTCGTAGGCGAGGAACTCACTCGGATCGACGTAGCGCTGAACGTTCGCATGACGTTTGGTCGGGCGCAGATACTGCCCGATCGTCAACACATCGACTTCGGCTTCGCGTAGACGCGCCATGGCCTCGAGCATTTCGTCGTGGGTTTCGCCGAGACCCACCATCAAGGAAGACTTGGTGATCGCGGCGCCTTCGGCTTTGGCCGTCCGCAAGACCCCGACCGACCGATCCCAAGAACAGCGCACGTCGCGAATCTTGCGTTGGAGGCGCGGCACCACCTCGACGTTGTGGGCAAACACATCGGGCCGCCCCTCGGTCACCAAGGTGCGAACGTCTCGCGCGCGGCCGAGAAAATCACCGACCAAAGTCTCGACTTTGAGATCGGGGCTTCGGCGGCGAATGCGGCGGACGGTGTCGGCGACGTGCGAGGCGCCCCCGTCTTCGAGGTCGTCACGATCGACCATCGTGAGCACCACGTAGAGGAGCCCCATCTCTTCGAGTGAGATGGCCGTGTTCTCGGGCTCGTCCGGATCGACGACGCCGCCCGGCTTGCCCGTGTTCACCGAACAAAACCGACAACCCCGGGTGCAGGTCTCGCCCAGGATCATGACGGTGGCGGTCCCCTTGCCCCAACATTCGAAGATGTTTGGGCACCGCGCCTCCTCGCACACCGTGTGGAGCCCGCGTGCGCGAAACTTCGCTCTCAGTCCCTGAAACGCGTCATGCTCGCGTCCGGCCGGGAGCCGGACACGGAGCCAGTCGGGTTTGCGAGCCGGCAGGTTCATCGTGGTGCCCGCCAAGGACTTAGAAGGGTGCGAACGCGGTGTCAAACCCGCCCAAACGGCTCGAATTGTCAGGGTTTCTCCGGAGCCGCATCGGGCGCGGCCGCCAAGCCGTCGGCCCGCGCAAGATTTTCGTCGTTGTCTCTTTACCTCGTCGGCACCGGGGCCATACTTGCTAGCCGCACCCCGCGAGGAACGAGTCGATGGACGAGGAGAGACGACCGAGACGTGTTGGACCCCCGGAGCGCCCGGGCGCACTTGGGGGCAAACGCGATCGCAACCGAAAGAGGCGCGTCGAGGCGCTCGTGGGCGCAGGCCTCCGGCTCTTTCTTAAGAGCGGGATCGAAGGTGTCACCATCGATGAAATCGCGCGCGAAGCCGGGATGGCCAAAGGAAATTTCTACCGGTATTTCCGGGACAAAGCGGACCTGGTGGAGGCCGTCCTCGAGCCGGTCACGGCGGCGGTGCGGCGCGCGATGGGAGATTGCGATCGCATGCTCCGCGACGCCCAGGGTCGCGAAGATACCGTGGCCGCGTACCATCATCTCGGGGCCCAGCTGATCGCCACCCTCGCTGCCAACCGTGACGCGACGCAAATGTATCTCCAAGAGCGCCGGGCCCCGTCGACACCGGCCCGCGAAGCGATTTCCGTACTCGCCAGAGAACTCGATGAGCGCGCGATCGCCCTCACCGAAACGGCCGTCGATCGGGGCCTTCTGTCGATCGGAGACCCTCGGATCAGCGCCATCGCCGTGAGCGGCGCCGTGGAGTCTCTGGCGTTGGCTTGGCTTCGCGATCAGTTCCCCATGGACCCGATCGACACCGCCAACACCCTGATCGGCCTCGTGCTCGACGGGATTCGCAAGGCCTAGGGCCGATCTGGTCGATTACGCTAAACATCTGTCCAGCGGCTAAACTACCGCTTCGACGTCTTCTTCTTCACAATTGGGCGGGTATGGCCGCGACGGCACAGGGGGGATGGCGGTGCGGTGCGTGTTGTGCTGTCGCTTGGGCTGCGAGTGCACTCGTACCCGCGCGCGCATGGGCCGCAGGCGGCGACCCCGGCGGAACGGCAGGAGGAAGCGGTAGCCTAAGCACCGTCGTCTTGCTGGTTGTGGTGATCGGCGTCGCGTATGTCCTTGCGCACAATTTTGTCGAGCGTCTGCAGCGGCGCTTCTTGGTCGTGAGTGGGCTCGAGTACCTGCTACTCGGGTTCTTGCTTGGCCCAGCCGTCCCTGCGGTACGCGCGTTCGACGACCTCACGGGACTGTTGCCTGTGATTGCACTCGCCGCCGGGTGGGTGGGCCTCCTTCGGGGGACCGACTTCGACTTCGCGAGTCTCCAGAAACTCGACCCCGCGACCTGGCGCATCTTTTTCCTCCACCACGTGATCCCGGGTGTCGCGGTCGGCTTCGGATCGTTCTACGTGTTCCAGAGCGGGCTGCTGATCCAGACCTCGGAGAGCGATGCGGCGTTGAGTGCCGCCGCCCTCGGGTGCTTCGCGGCCACCGACTCCGCCGAACCGTTCGATCTCCTGGCGCGACGTTACAAGATCAGCGGCCGACTTTCGCCCCTGCTTCGAAACGCCACACGTCTTGGCGACATCGCCGTCATTCTCGCGTTCGGTCTGATCTTCTGCATCTGGCACCAGAACGCGCCCGACGCCGAAGTGCTCGGACCGGCGCTCCTCGCTTGGATCACGCTTGCGCTTGGGAGTGCGCTCGGGATCCTGTTTTCGGTGTTCCTCGCGGGCGACGAATCGGACAACTCCCGCTTCCTCGCCCTCGTCGGAATCATCGCGTTCGCATCGGGCGGGGCGTATTTCCTCGAGCTTTCGCCCCTGGCAGTGAACCTCATCATGGGCTTGTGGCTCGTAAACACGGCACGGGGAGGTCAGCTGCTCCATTCGACGCTCGTGTCCACCGAACGTCCGATGACCCTCGTCTTGTTGATTTTCGCGGGGGCACTGTGGACCCCGTCTCCCTGGGTGCCAACCGTGATCGCAGTCGTTGCCTTCATCGTCGTCCGGACCGCGGCGAAATGGATCGCGAGCATCGCAGCCGGCTGGGGTACGAGCGTCCGGAACGACCTCTTCCGAGGACTCCTCGCGCACGGCGACGTCACCCTTGCCATGGCCGTGTCGTTTCGGTTGGTCTACGAGGGGCCAGCCGTCGACATCGCCTACTCGGTCATCCTCTGCTCGATCATCTTCAACGACCTTCTCGCTCCACGATTGCTCAGAGGCCTCCTCGTCGACGCCGGTGACCTTCAGGACGAGTTGAAAGAGTCGGATACCTCGCTCGGAGTCGCATCGTCATGAACATCGTCGTCATCGGACTGGGCGAAGTGGGTCGACACCTGCTGAGCGTGCTCGACAAGGAGGGCCACGACATCGTCGCGGTCGATTCAAACGCCAAGGCGGTTCAGTACGCCGAGGAGCACTACGACGTCGCGTCGATCGTCGGGTACGGCGCCAGCGAAAAACTCCTCAAGGTGTCGGGCGCCGCCAAGGCCGATCTGGTCGTCGCGGTCACGAACCACGATGAGATGAACTTGGTCGCGGCCCTCGGCGCGAAGCAGCTCGGCGCCAATCACGTGGTGGCACGCGTCCAGGGCACCGCGTGGTCGGAATGGACCGAGGGGATTCGCTATGGGCTTCTCGGGGTGGACGTGGTCATCAACCCGCGCGTCTTGGTCGCGCAGGAGCTCAGCCGGATCGCGCGATCCTATGGCGCTTCCGACGTCGTCGACTTGGCCCAAGACCGGGTCGAGCTTGTCCAGATCGACCTCGAAGAGTCGCGCGTGCTCAATAAGCCCTTGTCGTCGGTCGAGCTTCCGCCGCATACGTTGGTGAGCGCGGTGGTTCGGGACGGCGACCTCTTCGTCCCGGGAGGCGCCGACGTGCTCGTGAAGGGGGATCGCGTCTACTTGATCGGGCGGCCCGACGGGGTCCTCGCGGCCGAGCGAATGTTCAGCAAGGAACGCGTGGCACGGCGGATCTGCATCGTCGGCGGCGGCGTCGTGGGCAAAGCGCTCGCACGCGAGCTGCTCCAGCAAGAAGCCACGGTGATGATGATCGAGAGCGATCTCGCCACCGCCGAGGAGATCAGTGCCGAGTTCGAAGGAATCCAGGTCGTTCATGGGGACGGAACCGACGGCGCGCTCCTCGAAGAAGAAGAAGTCGGCACCTATGACCTGTTCGCGGCGGTCACCCGCGCCGACGAGATCAACCTGATGGCAGCCCTGCTCGCGCAGCGCGCCGGTTGCAAGCGTACCGCCACGATCGTGCAGCGGGCGGACTACACGTCGATCTACCGCCAACTCGGCATCGACATCGTGCTCTCGCCACGCACCGTGGCGTCGGACCAGATCTTGCGCTTCTCGCGCGGTGGAGGACTCCACAGCTTGACGGTGCTGGAAGACGGCCAAGCCGAGGTCGTCGAACTGACGGCGAGCGCACGGTGTCGGGCGGTCAACAAGCCGTTGCACCGGATGAATCTGCCGCGAGGATCCCTGCTCGCGGCGATCGTGCACGGCGACGACGTCATCATTCCAAGAGGCAAGGACGTCGTTCAGCCCGGGGATCGGGTCATCTTGATGACGACCAAGGAGGCGCGCGCCACCGTCGAGCGGCTCTTCCGACCGAGGGGCGAGTGAGCACGCAATCGAGAGACTTTCGCGGCGTGATTCGCCCCGTCGGGGTCGTGGTGCTTGGCGTGGGCGTGATGATCGCGTTGTGCGGCGCCGTCGGAGTCCTGTGGGATGAGCTGGCCCCGGATCTGAGCCGACCGCAGGGTGGCGCCGGGGCGCTTGGGATCTCAGCGGCGATCGTGTGCGTCGTTGGGATCGCCCTGCTGTGGTACGGACGACGTCACGTGAGCGATCGCATCTCGCGACGCGAGGCGCTCCTGGCGGTGTCGTTGATTTGGGTCGCGGCCGGGATCTGCGGCGCGATTCCGTTCGTCCTGGGTGCGGGGATGTCGCCTGTGGACTCGTTCTTCGAGTCGGTCAGTGGCCTCACCACGACGGGGGCCACGGTCGTCACGGACATCGAGGCACGCCTCTCGAGGCCTCTCTTGCTCTGGCGGTCGCTGATTCAGTGGCTTGGCGGGATGGGTATTGTCGTTTTGTTCGTCGCGGTGTTCCCGAACCTCGGCGCAGGCGGAAAACACTTGTTCCGCGGCGAAGTTCCTGGAACCACTGCCGAGGGCCTTCGACCGAGAATCGCCGAAACCTCGTTCGCGCTCTGGAAGCTCTACGCGGCACTCACGGTGATCGAGGTCGTGCTCCTGAAGTTTCTCGGCCTCGATTTGTTCGATTCGGTCTGCCACGCGTTCACGACCTTATCGACGGGCGGCTTCTCGACGCTCGACAGCTCGGTGGGCGGCTTCAATCGACCCGCCGTCGAGTATGTGATCGGGGTGTTCATGCTGATCGGAAGCGTGAACTATGGCCTCTACTACGGGCTCATCAGAACGGGCCACTGGCGCGGGTTGGTCCGCAACATCGAGTTTCGCGCATACGTCGGCATCGTCGTGGCCGCGGTACTTCTGCTGACGGTTCTGAACCTCGATGTGCATGACGAGGTGCTCACGTCGTTCCGCTACTCGTTCTTCATGGTGGCGACCACGATCTCCTCGACCGGCTACGGTACGGACGACTACAGCGTGTATAGCTCCACCGCCTTGGCCATCGTCCTGTTGTTGATGTTCGTCGGGGGGTGCTCCGGCTCGACAGCGGGCGGGATCAAGATCGAGCGGGCGGTCCTGATGGGCAAGCAAGCGATCGCTCAGGTTCAGAAGAGCTTTCGCCCGGCGTCGGTTCAGCTGGTCCGGATGGGGAAGGCCTCGATCAGCGCCCAGGTCCTCGCAGACGTCGCCTCGTTCTTCTTGATCTACATGGGCTGCATCGCGTTCGGAATCTTGTTCGTGACCCTCGTCGATGGCGTGCCGGTGCCCACCGCGTTCGGAACGATGCTCACGTGTCTGTCGAACATGGGGCCCGCCCCTTTTCACCAAGGACCCGACAACTTCGCGGCCTATAGCGCGGGAAGCAAGCTCTTCTTCGTTCTCGCCATGCTCCTTGGGCGCCTCGAGTTCTTCACGCTGTTCGCACTCTTCCTACCCGGGTTCTGGAGGCGCTGACGATGGCTCGGTTCAGCATGCCGCCACCCGGCGAAGAGACGCACGCACGGCGACAGTTCACCGTCATCGTGCTGCTTCTCTTCGGCATGGTGGGTCTCTACCGATTCGATCAGTTCGCAGCCCACGACTTCGACCCTACGGCGATGCTCGCGCTCGGGTTCGTCGTCCTCGCGAGCTATACGATCGGCGGCCTGGTCGGGCAGCTCAAGCTTCCGCACATTACGGGATACCTGATCGCAGGCTTGGTCTTCGGGCCCTCGCTTGCACGGGCAGTATCTGGCCTCGGTCTTCCGCCACCCTTCGACAAGGGGATCCTCAACCGAGAGGTGATCGATCAGCTCGAACTGTTCGACACACTCGCGGTGGCGTTGATCGCGATCACCGCGGGCGGTGAGCTCAAGCTCGAGAGTCTCAAGAAAGGGATACGGGCGATCACGTCGATCTTGTTGGGTCAGGTCGTCGCCGTCCTCGTGCTCGTGACGTCGCTCTTCTGGCTGATCTCGGGCGCCGTGCCCATGGTCGCGCTGCCAGGCATCGAGGGGCTCCCGATGGCCGCTGCCCTGGCGGTTGGCGCGATGGTCGCATCGGTTTCCCTCGCGACCTCGCCGGCCGCAACGATCGCCGTGATCATGGAATCGCGGGCGACGGGGTCGATGACCCAAACCGTCCTGTCTTCGGTGGTTCTCAAGGACGTGCTCGTTGTCGTCGCCTTTGCGGTGGCACAGGCAGTTGCGGCCTCACAGTTGGATATCGGCGCGATGGAAGGGGGCATCGGTACGTACCTCTTCAAGCACATCGTCGTGTCGATCGTGTTTGGCGCCGTTGTCGTCGGTGGGCTGATGGCGCTCTACATCCGGTACGTCAACCAAGAGCTCCTGATCTTCGTCGTCGGTGTCGTCTACCTCGTTTCCTACATCTCGGGCGTTCTCGAGTGGGACCCCGTACTCGTGTTTCTTGCCGCCGGCTTCGGCGTGTCCAACTTCTCAAAGAACGGGCATCGGCTGATCGAGACGGTCGAGCGGTTGTCGCTCCCGGTCTACGTGGTGTTCTTCACGTTGGCGGGCGCCAAGCTTCACCTCGAGGAACTCCGACAGGTGGCTTTGTTTGCCATCGCGCTGGTCGCCGTACGCGCGTTTGCGCTGTTCGCCGGAACCAAAGCGGGCGCTCGAATAGGCCGGGCAGACGAAGCCACGCAGCAGTACGGTTGGATGGGTTTCGTGTCGCAAGCGGGGGTGTCGATCTTGCTGGCGGCCATCGTGGGCAAGAACTTCGGCGAGCTCGGACGGTCTCTCGAGACGCTGATCATCGGCGGGGTTGCGATCAACGAGCTGATCGGCCCCGTGATGTTCAAGATGGGACTCGGACTTGCCGGCGAGACCGTTACCGGACGCGCGTCGATGGCGCCTGCCAGGCACCTTTCGGTGCGGCCGCCTTCGATCGTCGCGCCCGAAGAGGAAGATGGCGGGCGCAAGAAGCTCGCGCCCTGGCCCAAACACATCGGGACGAAGGACCTTTGGGGCAAGCCCCTCGAGACCCAAAGCCAGGAACTCGAGAACCGCATGCAGGACCTTGGAGGCGACCTCCAGAGCATCGTGCGAGAAGTGTCGACGGGACCACTGCGGGACTTCCAGATCGATTCCGGTCAGTACCTGCGCGACTTGAGACGCGAGTTCTTGCGACACCACAGGCGCCTGACGGTGCAGGCTCGCTCGGAGGAGGACACCCACCGTGAAGACCTGATCACGATGCTTCGTTCCGCGCAGTCCGAGCTCGCGGCCCATTGGCGGGGCATCGTCCTGGGTCGATCGGTCACCCTCTCGAAGCAGTCGTGGACCCCTGAGTCGGTGATCCAAGAGGTCGACGCGGTCGTCGACGGACTCCCCGAGGTGATCGCTGCCCCGTACGAACCGCAATCCTACGAGCTCCATCAGGACGACACACTTCCGAAGCAGTTTCGGCGGCAGTGGCTGAAGATGCGACGTGGCTGGCGAAAAGCGTTCGGCCAGAACCCGCCGACCCGGGACGTGCGGCTACGGGCCCTCAGCCGCTACCACCTTTCCTATACGGCACCTCAGCGACTCGAAGGGCTTGCGGCGCTCTTCGTGGAAGCGGACCGGCACCTCGCGGCGCGCACCCGAAGCCTGTTCGACGGCGTCATCGACGGCTACGACGACCTCGTCGAGATCGCGTCCGACGAGGAAGCTGACCTCGAGAAACAGTTGGTGGAGCTTCGACACGACGTCGAAGAAGAACTCGCACTCGCGCTCGACGAGGTCGTTCGGATCACCAGCGACGGCACGCATCGTGCTGCCAGCGCGCTCGCCGACGGTTTCGTCAAGGTCAAGGACGACCTCGCGACGTTCGGGACGCTAGACCTTCCGAGCAGTGCTCGACGAACGAGTCGCCGATTCGCCAACCGTATGCGAGCGATGGAGACCCTGACCAAAGACGTCTCCAACCTACGCAAGGCGAGTTCGGCCGAGTACTCGTCGCTCGCGATGGAGTTGGAACTTCTTGGACTCGAAGCGCGTATCAAGGACAGCGTCGCCGAGTACGTGTCGCGCTTGTCGAACACGCTCAAGCGACGTGCCGTCGCCCAGGCCGACCGCGTGAGCGAAACGCTCCAACGCACCCTCGAAGAGCTCAATGCCGAGCTCGAGCGTGACTACTCGGGTGAAGAGCTCGCAACCGCACTGAAGAGCGCCACGGAGGCAACGAGCAAAGTCACGGGGGAGGCCGCCAGGGTCACCACCGAGCTCCAGCAAGACCTCAGCGACGATTCACGCGTGGCGCCGCTCCTCGATACCCTCGTCGAAGCATGCCGAGGCCTGACGCCCCGCTATCGCGTGACCGTCGGTCAGCGCCAAACCGGTGAGTGGCGCCTCCCATCGGCTTTGCCAGAGGTGGAAGTCCCGTTCCGTGAGGTTGTGCTGACCTACATCGACAGCCAGGTTGCGCCGAAGATCCTCGCAAGTCGCCGAGAGCTCGCCGAGAAGGTGCAGCCCCTGGCCAACCTTCTTCAGGAACTCGAGCGCGTGGTTGCGTTCAACGTCGAGCTCGCGACCGCCGAACTCGAGATCGTCCACGATGAGTCGATCCCGGAGGAGATGTACACGCTCTTGCGCGACATGGTGTACGGACAACTCGAGCGAAGCTACAACGCACTCGAAGAGATTCGCGCCGAGGCGGCTGGCTGGCCTGCGCGTATCGGGGCCGAGATGCGCGACGCGTCGCTTGGTACGCTCGCCACGCTCCGAGGAGAGTTGGCGGAAGGTACCTTCAGTCGTTCCCGCCTCGAAGCGATGCGGCGGGCGGCCAGTGGCATGCGGATGGTCGAGCAGGTCGACCGACTGCCTCCCTTAGAACGCTTCAAGAAGCAGCTCAGGGGGGGGCTCCGCGCGTTGTTTGGTGAAGAGCGACTCGAGCGTTGGAGCGAGAAGCTCGGGTTCGCAGGCCAGACGCCAACGGATGATCTCTCGTCGGGGTCCTTCGCGGCGCCTGAGGTCGGGGTGGATCTACCGCTGGTCTACAGACGCTTGTTCGCCGCGGACACCATGGAAGCCGGCGACGTGCTCACCGGAAGGGACGAGGAGATTCGCAGAGCCGAGGCGGTGCTCTCGAGCGAGGTACGCGGGAGGCTGCGATCGGTCGCGCTCGTCGGGGTCGACGGGGTGGGCAAGGCGGCCGTCTCGAGCGCGATCGTCAGAAGCCGCCGCTGGAAGAACGTGAAGCGGGTTGTGTTCACGGGACCTGTCTCGGTCGAAGATGTCGACGCGATCTTCCAGGACAAGCCGGAGGGGCAGCTCGTCGTCGTCGACGGCCTTCACTGGATGCTGTCGATGGCGCCAGGGGGTTTCGACCCGCTTCGTCGGTTCGTGTCTGGGATCATCGAGGAGGGTGGACGGCGGCGCTGGCTTGCCCACGGAGCGGTGCTGTTCTGGAACTTCGCATCGACGGTCGCTCCCCTGCGTGACGCGTTCCCTGAGGTCATCAAGCTCGAACCGCTCAACGAACACGAGCTCCAAGCCGCGGTCATGGCACGTCACCGTCTGAGCGGTTACGAGCATTCATTCGACCGGAGTGATGGCTCCCCCATCGAAGGCATATTCGCGCGAAGCGCGAGTCGGATTCGACGCCCATACGACCAGTACTTCCACGAACTTCACGAGGCGACAGGCGGCTTGGTGCGAGACTCGCTCCGTCTGTGGCTGGCGTCCATCCGCGGGATTCACGACGACGTCGTTCACGTGGGCCCGATCCCGGCTTCGTCGTACACGCGTGTCAAGCGCCTCCCAGACGACATTCTTGTGAACCTCTATCAGATCGCGAGAGAAGGCTGGATGGACGACGCTGGGCAAGCACGTCTCTTCCGACTCGACCGTAGTACGGCCCAGGCACAATTAAGCCGTCTGGCGCACCTCGGGCTTCTCGAAGAGCGAGAGGGTTCGTTCGTCATTGCCGTCCATCTTCGCGGCGCACTCGGCCGTGTCTTTGCCGAGCGGGGTTGGGTCCTATGACATCGGGGCTTCGAAAGTTGGGGATCTTCGCTACCCTCATGGCGGCGCTCGTGGTGTGGCCGGCGAACGCCCAAGACGGCGCGGCCGGTCAGGACACCGAGACATCGACCTCGGCACCCTCCAAGACGGGGACGCCGTCGGTCACCAAGCGCCTCATCAAGCTCGGGTCACAATCCCAGGAAGACGAGACGCCACCCACGACTTCGCCGGTGATCAGCGAGCCGCCGAGCGACGGGGAGGAGTCCGGGGAACCCACCGGGACAGAGGGCGAGGAAACACCGAAACCATCGAGTCGGCCCCTCTTGGTGCTGTTCTTGTCCCTGCTTGGGATCGGCGTCGTGCTCTTGGTGTTGGAACGCGTGCGGGGTTGGATTTCGGTGAACGTGCCGCTCCGCCGAATCGTCGGTGGCCTCGTCATCGCCCTTCGTCTCACCGGTCTCGGGGTGATCCTCGCGATCGTGCTCGAGCTGCTGCCGGCCGGGCAAGACTGGATCCTTTGGGGTCTCGCGATCTTGGTTCTGGTCACGGGTTGGTCCGTCCGCGACCTCTTCGCAGATATCGTCGCCGGCGCAGTCCTCGCCGGAGAGCGTCGCGTTCGAAAGGGCATGTGGGTCTCCGGTGACGGATTCCAAGGAACCGTCGAGGGAAGATCGCTTCGCGCGACCTGGCTTCGCGACGGCCAAGGGCATCGCCTGACCGTTCCAAACCGCACGATGGTGGCGGCACCGATGGTGTACGACTCGGGCGCCGAAGCCGAGCACGAAGTCATCGTTCGACTCGAGGGCTACCACGATGCGGGGCGAGTCCGCCTCGCGCTGAATGACGCAATCCTGAGTTCCCCGTGGGTCTTGGCGGGCGCGACGCCCGTCGTGCTCCGAGATCCCGCCGACCCAGTCGTCTGGCGAGTCCGGAGCAAGCTCCTCGAGCCTCGGTTCTCGGTTCATTTCGAGGGGGAGCTCCTCGAACGGGTTGAGGACTTGTTGCGATACACCCCGACCGAAGCCGATCGCGAGACCCCGGTGGACGAGTCGACGTCGCCGCCGGATGCCAAGTCGTAGACGCCGCCTAGGTGCTTTCGCGTGTCCAGTCGTTCAGCTCGCCGATGACGACCCGAGGTGCGCGCTTGAGCTCGGCGATCGATCTGGATCCGCAAAGGAGCATGATCGATCGAAGCTCTCGCTCGACCCCATCGAGAAAGCGACCGGCCTCATCGGTGCCGCCGTCGAGGAACGCCTGGTAGACGACCCTCGCGAGACCGGCGCAATCAGCGCCAAGGGCGATTGCGCGCGCAACATCTGAACCGGTGCGGATTCCGCCCGTCGCGATGGTGGTCAAGCCTGCTTCAACGCAATAGACGACGGACGCCGCGGTAGGGATTCCCCAATCCCAGAGCGCCTCGCCGATCGCACGACTCGCACCGTCGGCGCGCATCGTCTCGACCCCAACCCATGACGTGCCCCCTGCGCCCGATGTATCGACGTGGCGAACCCCGACATCGAACAAGCGCGCAGCCGTCTCGCGACTGACCCCGTTTCCCGTTTCCTTGGCGATGACTGGAACCGCGAGTTCTTCGCGCAACCGACGGAACGTGTCGAGACCCCGAGAAAAGTCTCGATCACCCTCGGGTTGTACGAGCTCCATCGCGGGATTCATATGGACGCACAACGCGTCGGCCCCGACGTCGGTCACCATCTTGGCGATCGTTTCGGTCGACATGTCGCGTGCCTGGACCACACCCACATTGCCGAAGAGCAGGACGTTCGGGGCGTCGTCCCGCACCTGGTACGTCCAGGACGTTTCCGGGCGCTTCTGCATCGCGCGCTGGCTGCCGAGCCCGAACGCGTAGCCACGTTCCTCCGCGACCGATGCGAGCGCACGATTAATCTCCGCCGCCCGCTCGTGACCCCCGGTCATCGCCGCGATGACAATCGGCGCTCGGAGCTCCTTCCCGAGGATCTGCGTCCTTGTGTCGATCGAATCGAACGCGGCCTCCGGAAGCGACTGGTGAACGAGCCGAACGCACTCGAGCAAGGTCGTCCGATCGCGAAACGCGACGTCGTCGGTCGCGCACAGATCGAGGTGATCGGCCTTTCGCTGCTTGATGTCGGAGGTCATCGCCTTGCTTGCTCGGGCGCGTCGCGCCGTGTACGTAGCTCCGCAATAGGGACGGGGCGACTGTGGTGCAAGGGCA
>JBCCHE010000037.1:0-51765 GCA_039028875.1 Myxococcota bacterium
ACGTGATCATGCCTCGCAAGGAAGGCGTCGCGCCCGCGGCATGAGCGCGCTCGAAGTCTGTCTCGTACGTCACGGGGAGTCCGTGTCGAACGCCGCGGGGGTGTGGCAGGGTCAGGGCGACTCCCCCCTCAACGACAAAGGACGGGCACAGGCGGCAGCGTTGGGTGAGGCGCTCTCCGGCGGTGCCTGGGACCTGGCGGTCAGCTCGGACCTCAGCCGGGCCGCCGAAACCGGGCGGGCGGTTCTTCCAGACCTCGAGCTCGACGCCGCATGGCGCGAGATCGACGTCGGTGACTGGGAAGGCCTCACCATGGACGAGGTCTTTCAGCGATACCCTGAGCAAATCGAAGCGCTGAAGCGGCGGGAGACGTTTGCGGTCGGCGGAGGGGAAAGCTGGCCCGAGGTGTTCGCCCGTGCGGACGGCGCCCTTCGAGACCTTCGCGCCCGCTTGCCGGACGGCGGGCGGGCCATCGTGTTCACCCATGGCGGCATCATCGCCGCCATCATGGCGGGTTTGCTTTCGGCGCGCGGGCGTTGGCCCTGGCCCCTCGGTCGCATGCGAAACACGGGCAGGACGACTCTCCGGTTCGATGGCGAGGGGATTGCGCTGCTCGGTCACAATGACGATTCGCACGTGCCCCACGAGCACCGGCGAAAGTACGTTCCTCGGCGCGATCAGTCGGTCCTGCGATTGCTCGTGGGCGACAATCCTGAGCCTCCCGATGAAGATCCAGCCTTGCTGGATTTCAACTCTGCAATCAAAGTTGCGCGTGTCAGAGGTGCAGGTGAGGTGATGTCGGTATCAGGGACTGGCGCGGAGGTCGCTGCGTTGGTCCAGGGGGCGGTTGGAGCTTCTGTGAGCGATTTCCGGTTCGTAGACCCCCCGGAGGGAAGCGCCACGGAGCTCTTGGTCTCGCCCGACCACACCATGCTGCTCGACTACGCACTTGCCTAACTTCAGATCTGAAAAATGGATTGCAACTGTGAAAAGTGAGCTGCCTCACGCCTGTGCAGCCCGCCTCCCCATGCATTACATCTGTAAGGGTTACGTAGGCCATGTGTCGTTTGTGATCCGGGCCACGACTGAGGGGGCCCGCTAGGGCGATCGGGTGCAATTCAGGGGTTAAGTCCCTAGAACTTCAAAAAAATTTCAGATCTGAACTCAACCCAGATGGGGACCACCAATCATGTACATGAGATCATTCGTGATTCGGCCCCTAGCCAAGTTGGCACGTTAGTCGCATATACAAGGGGTGACATAAGCGCTGCGGCGAAGACGTACCCCCCACGTCCCCCGCGGTGCTGTTAGACCGGCGATTTGGTTTGTTTCCCCCCACTTCATCCAAATCGCCATCTCTCTAACGGCTCGGAAGCCCCCCCTTCCGAGTCGTTACTTTTTAAGGGGGTCACTCCGCCCCCCCAAACCACAAGCACTTTCAAGCACTTTCAACCCATACCGCGAAAACCGGTCAACCCGTTACTTTTTAAGGGGGTCACTCCGCTCCGCGAAAACCTGAATACTTTCAGACCCCTATAGACCGTCCCGCGAAAACCGGTCAACCAGCGTTCCGCCACTGCGTTCGACAATTCTCCATCCGGCGGCCGCAGCGTCAGGTCGGATGCGGGACTCGCGTTGACATAGCCCAACAGTGAGATCACGCGCGCCGAAGGACAGCTGGGAATTGTAGCGGCCGATCGGGTTTTCGCGGTGCGGTGTCAAAACGCTTGGAATGACAACGGTTTTGGAGGTGTGGAGTGACCCCGGGTTTTCGCGGTGCGGTGTGCAACTGTCTAGAATTGCGACGGTTTTCGGGGGGCGGAGTGACCCCTATTTGACGACTTTGAGGTAGGGGGGGCGCTCGCTTGGTTTTGGTCGAGCTTTGGTCGGCAAAGGTTCGGAATCGTTGTCGTCCGCGACACTTGGGAGGACGCGGAGGGACGGTCGCTCTTCGGGGAGTGGTGGGGGCGCCGAGCGTCCTGCCTCGCGTTCGATCTCCTCGGAGATCTCTTGGGGCATGGATTCGGGCCAGACCATCCCTCGGCCGTCGTCGCCTGCCAAGGCGAACACGGCATCCCAGTCGATACGGCAGGTAAACGGCGACCGGTTGAACGACAGGGT
Organism: Myxococcota bacterium; assembly: GCA_039028875.1. Taxonomy (GTDB): domain Bacteria; phylum Myxococcota_A; class Polyangia; order Polyangiales; family Houyiibacteriaceae; genus SG8-38. The sequence continues at coordinate 2,120 of JBCCHE010000037.1, forward strand.
GCCGTAGACCCCCTCTTCGTCGACGCGGAGGTCAGGAATCGGAACCGGCATATTGAGGCCGATCTGAAGGACGAGCTGGGGTTCATCCCGATACCACTGCGGGACGATGACCCCGACATCGCGTGGGTCGAGGTGCACGAACACGCTGCCCTGGCTCAGGAGATACCGGGCCACCTCGAGCTTCGCGGGGAGCTTTTCGCTTTCGGGCACCCCCCAGGATTAGCGTAGAAAAAGGCCTCTGGCCATAGTGACCGGGCGCGCAGGAGTCAGGTCAGGGCCAAAACAGCAGCTCCGCCGGCCATCAGCCCTGCCGCCATGATTTTGCGTCCAGTGAACGGCTCAAGAAAGAAAATTCGCCCGAAAACGATGCTCCCGACCACCCCGAGGCCCCGTTTCAGGGTCTCGACCACCGCCACCCACAGAAACCCGAGGGCCAGCATCTGGAGCCCGATGGCCGCCACCGCGAACGCGACGAGCCCGAACAGCAAGGGTCGCGGCGCCCGCAGAGCCACCCGGAGCTCCCCAAGGCGGCCCTGCGACGCGACCCAAAGGAGAAGCATCACCCCACTGCCAGCCGTGAGAATGAGGGCATGCGTCGAGGGCGCCGCATGCGGCAGCGCGACTTTGTCGAGCGCGAGCGAGCCGGCCCACAGGAACGCGACCGCGATCATGTATCGAGCCCCCGGCTCCGCGATCACCCCACCCCACCAACGGGCACCCAAGTCGCTATTGAGGACGACCGAGCCCGCCACGACCAACGCGACGCCCGCCACATGCGGCAACGACGGAACCTCGCCGAGGAGCGGCGCCGCCACCAACAAGCTGAACGCCGGCGACAGCGCAAGGAACGGAACCGTCCGACTCATCGGCGAAAGTTGTAGCGACCGCATGAAGAACACGTTGGCGAGCGCATTCATCGCCATCGACCCGAGCGCCGGCCCCCAGTAGACGTCGCGCGCAACCCAAGAACCATCGATCGACGCCCACACGAACAGGAACGGCAGTTGGCCGAGGAGAAGCACCACCGCGATCGCGACCGGCGACGCTTTGTCCGCCAGCGCCTTTCGCACCACGTCGAGCCCCGCCCAGCAGAACGCGGCCGCGACCCCGAGAACAACGCCGGTCAACGGCTCTTTCTCATGAACACCCGCGACTTGACCGCATGGGGTTCCTCTTCCCCAGGGGCAGGCGGGATGTGCGTGATCCAGTAAGCCTTGAAGGACACGATTCGATCTTCGTCGTTGCCAGTGCGCTTATGGTAGCGGAAGAGCCAGTCGGTGAGTCCTCGGTGATAGGCCCGGAACCCCTTGATGCGTACGATGTAGTCACACCAGTAATAGTTGTGCCCCAAGTAAGGGGGAATCTCCCTCAGCGTCGGATCCGAATGGCGGGACGCAAGCTCGTTCATCGGGTCGATGTGTCGCCCGTCCTCGGTGACGGCATCGATGACGACCCACGCATCGTCACGCGGCGCATTCGCCGCGAACATCTTCCAACCCTGATTGAGCCTGAAAATCATGACCGAAGCGCGCATCCACTCCGGCTGGGGCACTTTCACGAACCTCGTGATGGCGGGGTTCTCAACGAGCACCTGTGAGGTGGCAACCACCACCAGGAACGCCAGGAGCGGCGCCGCTGCCCAACGCCAGGGCGACCGCGGTGTTACCGGATCGTTGGGAGACGGGACTGTCATGGCCTTCACGATCGGCGCGTCTTGTCCCCGCCTCGCCGCCAGTCGGGCGCGCAGCCACTCCCAGTCTTCGGGGCTCACGAGGAGGGTCGAGTACGCGATCATCACAAACGAGAAGAGCCCGACATTCGACACCAACGCGATGCCCAGATGAAGCGCCAACACGCCAACGATCGCCGCACGACGGGTCCAGGGGCGCCCCCAAGGGGAAAAAATCAGGAAGGGCAGCAGGTATTCGATCACCAGGGTGAAGTACGTCAGGAACTGGAACACCCACAGAGGCAGGTTCTCGCGCATCCAGTAGCCGGCGAAGGTGACGATCCGTTCTTGTTGGGCCAGCCAATAGACGGCCGTCCCATCGCGCCAGGTCTCTCCACCCTTGTGGACCGCATTGAAGAAGTAAATGATCGCAAGCTGGAAAAGCGCGACGAAGACGGCGACCGACACGTGCGGCGACGCAAGCGGCGGCTTTCCACTGCGGCGGCGCCTCCACGCGTCCACCGAAAAACTCGCCCCGAGCGGAAGGAACGCCGTCCAGAGCACCAGGTCGCCAAATACGTAGTCGCCCCCGTTTGCGAGGAGGTCGTTCCGAATGTGCAGTGAGATCAGGCACGCAAAACTGAGGACGTGAAAGAGACGGGTCCAGAACCCGACGAGGAAGCACAGATAAACGATCGCCACGGCAACGAAGGCCGCGATCACGCCTGCTTCCGAATCGACGTAGTTGAAGAACGAGTACCCATAGGGGCGGATCGGATGCGCCAGGATCATCTCGTTGGGGATGAGGCCGCTGTCGACGAACCACAGCGATATCTCGGTGCTCCGCTTGGCGAGATCGAACAACAACATCAGGCCAATCGCGATGCGCGTGAGGCCGAGCGTGCGGGTGTCGATGGAGAACAGGCTGTCTCGAAGGAAGCGGGCGGTGACGCGTGCCATGGTTCGTGGCGCGGACCGTATCAGGGCCGGCCCCAAGGGCACAACATGACGGAGACCCAGAATTCGCCGGGTTCACGAAAGCCCGGCTCAGCCGAACAGGGATCCACTCGCGCAATCGCTGCGTCTCAAGTCAGGCATGTGAACGCGAACGCCCGCCCGCGGCGGCGGCCTTCCACCTAGCTTTCTATTCGCGAAGCTTGATCCGCAGTGTCTGCGCGGCGCCCGTGGCGCTGAACGACGCGGCTTTGAACTCCGGAGGTCCGAAACGCTGAGGCGGCGCGTCGTTGGAGACCCCCCACGGCTCTTTCGGGCGGCCGACCAGGCTGGTCGCGAGCTCCCCATCGCCGTCGAGATCGTGCAGGACCGAGACCGCATACGTCCCCGGCTTGACCTTCTTGAACACACAGGTCGCCTTGCGGCCCTTCGGTTTCACGAAGGTCATCGAGGCGGCGTTTTTGGCGTCGCTGGGGAACCCGTCGGCCTTCGTGAAGAGCGAGCAACCGATTTGCCCTCGGTCGCTCCGAATGTTGAGTACTTCGATGCGAAGCGCGTCGTCCTTCACCGGAGGCGCCGGCTCTTCTGCGTCCGCGACGACCGGCCAACACCAAGCGAGGGCCAGCGTCAAGAGCAAGCTGGCACTCGCGCCGCATTGCCGCGTCATCGTTGGCTCCTGTGTCATCGCAGCACGCTTCGTTGTCTCCGCACGAGCCCTCCTGTAGACGCCGCCACCGGATTGGGAGCTTAGCACCGGCGTCGCCCGACACGACTGGACGACCCGCGGGCACGTGTCTCAGTCGAATAGGTTCGTGACTTGGAACTCGTCGGATCCCGCTGGCAGCGTCACCAGGAGACCGTCGTCGGCCAGCACCCAGCCGTCTTCGCGGATGTCCGCCACACCGCGCGTGAAGATGCGCTCGACCAACTTCGCCGGAGGTGGGGGCGTGAGGTGCACCATCACGAGAAGGCCCACGCCGGCTTCGTTCGCGATCTCGGCGGCCTCGGTCGGCGTCGTGTGATAGCTCTGGATGTCCTCGGTGATCTTGGCGATGCGCGGACGGCCAACCTCTTCGGCCACCGCGCTGATCTGCCGCACGATGTGGTTCGCCTGCGCTTCGTGAAACAGCACATCCGCTCCCTCGGCCGCCGCGACGAGCGCAGGCGACGGGCGGGCATCGCCGCTAAACACCATCGACCTGCCGAGGTAGTCGAACCGGTAGCCATAAGCGGGGCGGACCGGATCGTGATTGACCACGAACGCGGTGATCGTCAGGCCCTCCCCTTCGAAGACTGTCGCCACTGGCTCGCCGTCATCCGGCGGCGGGACCACCTGAGCACGCATCTGAGAGAGGTCCGGGGGCATGAGCTCGGCCCCGTGATGGGCCGTTCGGTAGCTCGAATCGAGCGCGTACGCTTCGTTGAAGCCAGCGACCACCCGCTCGACACCCGGAGGACCGTACACATCGAGCGGCCCAGATCGCCCGCCTGTCCATGTGTTGAGATTGAACTCGCCAAGGGCCCCGATGTGATCGGAATGGAAGTGCGTCAGAAGGACCGCACCGATTGGAGCCGGATCCAAACCCAGGATCCCGAGCGTGTTCCAAGACCCGGGACCGGTATCGACCACCCAGAACCGGTTGGCCGCAAACACCACGATGCAGGCCTTCTCGCGCGTGGGATGCGGCATCGGTGATGCGCTTCCGCACACCAGCGCCCGGAGCGCATCGGGTTCGAGGAGCCGATGCTGTTGCTCCGTCAGGCGTTGCTCGATGATCCGAGTTGTGACCGTATCTTGAACGCGTTCGGACCGGAGCGCGAGGAGGCCGGCCGCGGCCAGGAAGACGAGTAGCCCCACCAACGCGACAACGACCTTCGCAGGCCTCACTCGGCAGGACCTCCCGACTGGGAGCTTGCTGTCGCCGGGGCCGATGCAGGCGCAACCGTCACGCTCACTTCGCCAAGGCCCTCGCCACGAACCACGACTTCATCGCCCGACGCCAAGAACCGAGACTGGTCGCGCCCGAGCGCGGCTTCGAGCTTGTCGAAGCGGTCGAGACCCACGAGGTTCGCGAGACGGACGAGGGGACGGGGCACGCGGACCGCGACGCCAGAAGGCGTACCCGTCAGCACGATGTCACCGGCCTCGAGGGGTTGGTCCGGGTACTTGGCGTGCACGAAGCGGAGCATCTCGCGCGGAGTATAGATCATGTTTCGCGTGTTCTGTTGCTGACGTAGCTCGCCGTTGACTCGGGTCTCGATGTTGACGCAAGGCAGACTGTTGACTCGAGGATCGCGCGGAACGAACGCCTCCGCGGCGACCGGCATGAAGCCAGGGAAGCTCTTCGATGCCCCCCAAAAATCATACCTGTTGGACTTCCCTTCTCCGAGGAGCGCGACCGTGCGCGAAGACACATCGTTGGCGGTGAAGAACCCGAGCTTCGGTACGTAGTCCTCTTCTTCAAGTTCGTTCGGATCGACATCCTCGAGGAGCACGAACCCGAGCTCGACCTCGTAGTCGAGAAGAGGCGTCACATCGCCGAGCCGCTCCCGCGCCTCCGGGCCAAGTCCAGGTTCGAGCGTATCTGCCGCGACGAACATGGCCTCGCTCGTCGGCAAGGGCACAGTCGCGCCGTCTCCGGCGAACGCACGAGGGTGCTTCTCGAACACCGGAGGCGGCTCGCCCGGATCGAAGTTGGACGCGGTCTCGTGGATGTGCCCCGCGTAGGAGAGGCCTACCCCGTAGGCGCGAGTCGGGGGCTCGAGCGGCACGAACGCCCCATCCGACAGATCGAGGCACTCAAAGCTCGCCGGGGTGGGCGGGTTCGCGAGGGGGCGAAGCAGGTACACCGCGAGCGTCGCGATGGCTGCGCCGAGCAAGATCAAACCGAGCCAAAGCCACTTCATCACGCCACCCCCACATGCGAGAACGCGTACGCCAAGGCCTCCGCCGGGTCGGAGGCAAGAGCCCGTTGGCGCCACGCGACGTGGCCATCGGGCCGGACCAAGATCGCGCCGGTCGACTCGATCTCGGAAACCTCACGCAACCGTTCGACGGCTTCTTGGTCCGCCCCCGCTTCGTCGAGCGAAACCATCTCGACTTCGGTCTGTATCGCGGGTTCGAGGGACGCGAGCGCCTGCTTCCAACGCTCGCCGTCAGAACCGACAAGAAGCGTGTAGCGGGCATAACTGAAGAGGTCGTGGCTGGACCGGCCGTGTGACACGCCGTTGAGCGGCACGTGGGGGAACCTTGCTCCCGGTCGCGTGGTCGGCTTGTACTCGGTGACCGCTTGAGGACGTGTCTCGGTTTCATCGGCCTCGGGGAACACCGCACCGCCATCGTAGATGTAGCCAAGATCGAGGCCAATGCGATCGAAGTGCGGCGTCTGGTCGGCGATGCTCGCCCGCACGCGATCGGACACGCGCGAGCTTCGACGAAAGCGTCCGAGGATGAAATGAACAGGAAGTGTCAGGAGCGACAGCAACCACCGACGCAAGCGCTTGGGCGCTCGGCGAATCCAAGGGCGGTAGGCGAGCTTGGCCATTCTTTCGTGACCATCGCGAGGCAGTCCAAACGCCTCGATGACCTCGAAGATGCGCTCGTAGTTCTCGCGGCTCTCGGCGGCGTTGCGCTCGGCGACAGGCTTGCGCTCGACCTCGTAGCTGTCGAGCAATGCGTCCGGCGAGCGACCTTCGAGGACCGCCGCAAGCTTCCAGCACAAGTTGTGCGCGTCCGCGATGCCCGTGTTCATCCCGAGTCCGCCCGTGGGCGGGAACCGGTGCGCCGAGTCGCCCACGAGGAAGGCTCGGCCACGGCGGTAGGCCTCGGCGATCTGGACTGTCATGCGCCATGTGGAGACCGACTTGATGTCGATGTCGTAGCGGTCTGTGCCGAGCGCGATCTGGATACGCTCTCGCAGGACCTCGTCGGTGAAGTCCTCGCGCGACTCGTAAGGGAGCGCGATCGGCACATTGTAGGTCCATCGGCGGTCGACGTGATGCGCGATGAAGGCCCCTACGGCCGCCGGATGAAGGATCCAATAGAGCTTGGCCGGAGCCGGGACGTAGTCACGGAGCCCAATCTCGAAGTACGCGTTGACGAAGTCTTGGAGGCGCTCGGGGCCGATCATGCCGATGCCGAGTGCTTCACGGACCGCACTCGCCGCACCGTCGGAGCCGATCAGAAAACGGCTCGACAACTCGAAGGCGTGTTGCGGCGCGTCGACCGGCTGAACCGTGCTCACGATGCCGTCGTGGTTTTCCACGAACGACTCCCATGTGTGCTCGCGGAGCAACGCGATCGAAGGCTCCTGCTCCACGCGGGCGCGCATCACCCGTTCAAGCTCGGTCTGCGAGAGGTTGAGGTAAGGACGTCGGCAGCGGACGTGGCGGTCGTACTTGGCTGCGCACGCCGGGTCGTCGAACAGATCGATGCGGCCGAATTCCTCGGTGATCGTCTTGCAGAAGAGGATTCGCGACCCGTCGACTTCGGGCGAGGCTTCGCGCTCGAGTTCTTCCATCGAGATGCCGAGAGAGGTGAGAATCTCGAGCGAGCGTGCGTTGAGCTCGTGGGCCTTCGGGTGCGGGTTGACGCTCTTGTAGCGTTCGACGAGGGTGCTGCGGATCCCGAGCTTGGCGAGGCACAGTGCGCTCACCATACCCGCAGGACCACCGCCTACGATCACAACGTCGGTCTCAGACTGCGTGGGCATGACTTGAAGTCCGTTCGCTTGGAAGAACACGTGACCAGAAGACGAAGAGGGCAACCAAGAAGATCGTCGTGAGACCCGTGAACGCAAGCACGTTCTCGTCGATCCCGAAGATCAGATGGTGGTGATTGGGGTCGATGATGGCGCCGCCGTACCCGTCGACGAAGACGGTGGCGATCCAAAACCCAACCAGGTTGCAGCCTTGCCAGAGGAACGAAATGCCGAGGTCGGCAGCCTTGGTGGGACGTTTGCGCCAGAGGAAATACAAGTTGACGATCCCCGACGTCACCATGAAGCCGAGGAGCCACGCAAGGTGGAGTCGCGCGTGGCCTACCCACTCGACGTTCAGAAGATGCGACACCCCTGAATCGCGCACCGCTGGGCCGAAGAACTCAAAGGCGGTGATGGTGAGGAGGACTTGGACCGTTCGGATACTGCTCGATGGAGTCATGAGAACACTCTCCCGCTTGGTTATTCATATGCACTAAATCGAGAATAAATACTTGTCAAGTGAATAATACCGTGATAGGCCGGTGTTCGTCGCGAGGCGGATACCCCATGGCAGTAACTTCGATACACTCATGGTTCCGGGCATTTAGAGTGGTCAGCGCAACCCTTGCGCTGTTGGCGATCGCTGCTGGCTGGAGCGAGAGAGCGCAGGCACAAGACCCGTATTTTTGTCTCGATTCCCTCTCGGACGACGCCGTCTCCTACCGGCTCCGCCGCATCGAGCAGAGTTTCGATCGAGGGCGCCACGATGCGATCGGATGGCGGGTCGGATGGATCGGCGGGTACGTGGCCCTTGCGAGCGCGCAGACCGCCCTCGCGATCGATGCTGCGCGCGACGGTCGTCCATGGGACCGCTTCGCGTTCGCATATCAAGCCGCCGGTGGCTTTGCGTTGGCCCTTGGGCTCGCCGTGATCCCTGCGCGCGACACCTGGGGCGCGAAGCGACTCGCCAAACGCGATGCGAGCACCCCAGAAGCACGGCGTGACAAGCTCCGCTACGCGACCCGCCTGATGGAGCGCGGCGCCAAGGTGCAGGAACTCCTGAGCCGCGGCGAGCTGATCGGACTCGGCGTCGCGTTCGGGGTCGCGGGCGGCACGGTCAAGGCCGTCAAATGGCCTGGCAAGACGCGGCTCAACACGGCGCTCATGTATGTCATCCCGCCGATCCTCGCGACCGGGACTGTGCTGAGCGCACCCCGCAACCTGGTCGAGGACTGGGAGAGTTACCGCGGCATGGCCTGCAGCGAACGCTACTACAACAACGACGTCGAAGGCCCTGACTTCGACTTCAGCATGTCGCCGTCGGGCATGCGCTTCTCGGTGAGTTTCTAGGGAGCGAGGAGCAAGCATGATCACCACAGCCCTCGACCGCTGCTCACGACCCGCCCTCCGCTGTGCCCTTGCGTTGGTCACCGCGGCGGCGACCCTTGCGGCGTTTACTGGCCCAGCCGAGGCGGGCGGATACGACATCCCGATCGTCAACACAGCTCGATACGGCGGCCAGGGAGGAACAGGCATCGCGTTCGTCGACGGCGGCACGTCTCTCTACCTCAACCCTGCCGGCCTCGGCCGCGTAGGCGTCGCCAACGTGGACGTCGCCGCGACGATCCTCGCCGGGCAAGCCCAAGGCACGCCGACCTTCCTCAGCCCAGACGTCAACGTCAAGTCGGAGCGCAAGCCTCTCGTCTTTCCGTTCGTCAGCGGCGCGGTTCGATTGGCCGACTTCTTCACGGTTGGCGTTGCGGCATACATCGTCGGCGGCGCTGGAGGAGAGTACAGCTACCAACCCACACCCGCAGCCGATACGCTGGAGGACAACACCGAGTTGCTCCTTCAAGAGAGCACCCTTGGTGTCGCGTTCAACGTCGACAAGATCGGGCTCCACATCGGGGCGGGGTACCGAATCACGTACGGGCGTCTCGTTCGGTCACGCCCGGACGCGCTGACCACGTTGGACCTGCGGCTCAAGGGGGTGAACTTTGAGGGGTTCCGCGTGGGTCTCCAGTGGCAGTTCACCGAGCACGTGGCCTTCGGCGCGGTGTACCGGAACAAGATCGTGGTCCGCGCGAGCGAGAACGGTGGGAGCGCGCTTCGAAACGACTTCGACTATGCCGCCACGGATTTGGTCCTCCCGGCGCGCACCGGCGCGGGCCTTCGGTTCGACTGGGGCGACTTCGGGACAGCCGTCGAGTTCGAGTGGCTCTTCAACTCGCAGAACAACACCATCGTTCTCGAGACGGTCCCCACACTACCGAACCCGCTTCAGAATGTGTTCGACTGGAGCGACCAGTACATTCTTCGCTGGGGAGGCGAGTACGGCGTGTTCGACGGGCAATGGCCGATACGCCTCGGCTTCGTCTTTGGCTCGGCGACCACGAGCGCGGACTTCCCCAACGCGTTCGGCCCTCCCCCCGCTCCCGAGTACCTATTCACCATCGGCACGGGATACAACCATGGTCCCTGGCAATTCAGCTTCGCCTATGCGCGGGCGTGGGCATCGAAGTTCGTCGATGTCGACACATCGAACTTCCTCGTGGAATGCCCGAACTGCGGAGGCGCGGGGCAGTACGCGCTCCGTGCGAACCACTTCATCTTCGATTTCTCGTATAACTGGGAGTGATCACCTTGTTCCAACGATTCAATAAGTATGCGGTATGTGCCCTCGCGATCGGTGTCGCGGCGTGCAGCGACCAAGCGCAGAACGAGGGTGACGGCGACCCCTGCCAGGCGGGACAATGCCCTACCCCAAAGTGCGATGACTTCGAGCCCCTGCGGCAGCCGCTCTTCGGGGACATGCATGTGCACACCGCGTTGTCGTTCGATGCGAACACACGAGGCACGAGGGTGGGCCCGAGCGAGGCGTACGCGTTCGCGCGCGGTGAATCGATTGGCGTTCAGCCCTACGACGTGGATGGCAACTCGCTTCGAACCATCCAGCGCGAGCGCCCCCTCGACTTTGCGATGGTGGCCGACCACGCCGAGTTCTTTTGGGCGATCCCGCTTTGTACGGATGCGACGCAGCCCGCCTACGATGACTCGCTTTGTGCCGACTATCGTCAAGGGGGTCAGGTGGCCTTCACGTCGATTGGTCTTCTCGGCGCAGCGTCACCCGAAGAAGCCCGGTATCCTTCGCTTTGCGGACAAGACGCAACCGACTGTCTCGATGCAGGCGTCGACGTATGGACGGACAACATCATTGCGGCCGCGGAGGCTGCCAATGACGCGAGCGCGGCATGCGAGTTCACGGCGTTCATCGGCTACGAATGGACCGCGAACCCACAAACCAATCATCTGCACCGCAACGTCGTGTTTCGGAGCGCGACGGTGCCCGACCGTGCGATGAGCTACTTCGACGAGCCCTACGCCGAAGGTCTGTGGGAGCACCTGCGAACCGAATGCCTCGAGGCAGGCACGGGATGCGACGCGCTCGCCATCCCCCACAACCCGAACATGTCTTCTGGGCTCGCGTTCGCACCGATGGGACGCGACGGCCCTTTTGACGCCGACTACGTGGCCGAACGCGCTTCCATGGAGCCGTTGGTGGAGATCTACCAAAACAAAGGCCAATCCGAATGCAAGCCCGGAGAAACTATCTCGGATGAGTTGTGCGGCTTCGAGATCCTGCCCTTCGACAACGCCGGAAGCGAAGCCATCGGGGATTTCGTCGACCCCAACCCGCGAAGCTTCGTGCGAGACGCGCTCGGCGAGGGCATGAAGCACGCCGCCAACCTCGGCGAGAACCCTTTCAAGTACGGAATCATCGCGAGTACGGACACGCACCTCGCGGCCGCCGGGAACGTGAGAGAGCGCGACGCCCCGGGGAACATCTACGAGGAGGCCGACTTCTCGGGTGAGCTCCGGCCCGGGCTGATCATGCGGCCGACCCACAGTCCGGGCGGACTTGCCGCCGTGTGGGCCGAAGAAAACTCCCGCGCTTCGATCTTCGACGCGATGCGGCGCCGCGAAACGTTCGGGACGAGTGGCCCCGAGATCGTCGTTCGGTTCTTCGGAGGCTGGTCATATGCAGAGGACATCTGCGACGCGGCAGACATGGCGACCCTCGGATACGCCGAAGGTGTGCCGATGGGATCGGACCTGCCGGCCGAGTCTCAGAGCGATTCTGCGCCAGTCTTCGTGGTCTCCGCCCGGCAGGACCTCGGCACGCCGGGCGATCCGGGCATGCCACTCCAGCGTTTGCAGATCGTCAAGGGCTGGATCGACGAGGCCAACGAGCATCGCGTGCGTGTGTACGACGTGGGAGGCAACCCCGACAACGGCGCGACGGTCGACATCGCCACCTGCGAACCGCAACCCGGGACCGGGGGTTTTGAAAGCCTTTGCTCACGTTGGGTCGACCCCGAGTTTGAACCTGGGCAGCGCGCTTACTACTACGCCCGAGTCATCGAGAACCCACGTTGCCGGTGGAGCCAGTACGCATGCAACGAAGCGGGCGTCGACTGCAGCGACCCGGAAACGGTCACCGAAGGCTTCGAGGAGTGCTGCGACCTCACCCCCGCGCAGTGCGAAGCCGAAGCGGTCGATTGCACGGGAGAGGTCCCGGACGAGCTCGCGAGCTGCTGCCGGCCCCTCACGCCGAAGACGATCCAGGAGCGCGCCTGGACCTCGCCGATTTGGTACGCGCCTCGTTAGTGGGACCCGAGGGCGAGTCGCAGGTCAACGAAGCACGAGGTTCGCCACGGCTTCGGCGTGTGCCTCGATGGTCTTCTCGTCGAACGGATCATCACCGGTCAAGGCACGCACCTCTGGGCCCGAGCTGAAGATCAGCGAGCAAGCCCCGACGATGATGTAGAAGTAGTGGAGCACCGGGGCCTCCGGGATGATCCCCTCCTCGATGGCCGCGCGAATTGTCGGTGCCACGAGCTCGAACGGGCCGCGAATGTGTGTGTCGACCAGCCACTGCATGCGCGGGCTATCGCTCTTGCCCTCTTGCACCATCAAGCGCATCTGTTCGGGGCGCCGCGCGGCGTAGCGCGCCATGAAAATGATCCACAAACGAAGGCGGGTCCGAACGTCGGCGTCGAGCAGCACCTGCGCGCGATCGAGGAGCTCTTGCTTCATGGTGTTGAACACCGAATCGACCGCGGCCTTCCAGAGGTTTTCCTTGCTTGAGAAGTGATAGGTGATCAGGCCCTGGTTCTCGCCCGCCATCGCCGCGATCTGACGCGTCGACGCACCATCAAAGCCATAGGTGGCGAAGGCATCGACCGCCGCGCGGATGATCTTCTCGCGTGTCGCGGTCGACTTGTTCGTCGAAGGCCCCGGCGGCGGCGACTTGCGCGCGGCCTTGGGTTTGGTGGCGCGCGCTTTGGCTTTGGGTTTGGCTCTCTTTTGCGGAGCGGCTTTGACCGATGCTCGGGGCATGCGACCAATGTGACACTTTTTATTCGATTGACAAGGCTAACGCGACGCCCTTTCGCGGGTTGCGTCAGGTTATTCGATTGACAAGCATAGTATTTAATAATAGTTCATATGAATAATTTCTAGCAAGGAATATCGCATCATGGCAGGACCCCGCCTCGACGTCCGAACCGACTGGCTCTTCTACGTGTTCCTGGCGGCTTACGGCGCGCTGATCATCAGGCTGACGTTGGGTCTTTGGTCGGACGCCGGAGTCAACGTCTTTGCCAGCTACAGCGCCGCGGCAACCCCGTCCGCGATGATCGTGGATGCCAACAAGATCTATTGGTCGAAGACGTGCTTCTTGTTCGGCACGTTGCTTCTCGCTGGCTTGAACATCGACCTTCGCGCGGCGGTCGGCCTCGCGGCAACGTTCTGGGCAGGTTCGCTGATCGTGATGTTCGGCCCGAGCCCCAATCTCGTCGCCGTGACGGTGATCGGCGTGCTCCTGGTGGGCCAGCAGATTCGGCGAAGACAGTTTTTCGTAGGACGGACGGAGCGGCCAAGCGCGGCCCCAGCGTACGCGCCGCGCTGATCCGAAGGCGACACATCCAACGCATCATCAGGTGACGACGAGCCAAATCATGCAGCCACCACAATACACGCAACTTGCAACTTGGATGAACGGAGCCGATCTCGGGGAAGCAGCCATCTGGACAACTCTGTTCGTCGTGGTTCTGTCTCTGTTTTCGATCGGTGCCGGTTTCGTGCAGGAAGCACTCGCGCGAAACCTCGACCGGGTGATTTTCGACCTCCCGGTTCCGAAAGGTCAGCGGCAACACGAGGCGATTGGCACCGCGATGTTCTTGATGGTGTTCATCCCATGCGCCGTTGGCACCTGGTGGTCTCTGCTCACCTTCACGACGGGCTGGAAAGCCGAAGTCGTGACGTTCGCCGTCTGCTTGGTGGAGTTCCAGGTGTTCTACTACGTGATGCACCGCGCCCTACACACCAAGGCACTCTATCGGTTCCACAAGTGGCACCATCGGACGCACGTCATGACCCCGATGGCGGGGCTCTCGATGTCACCGGTGGAGGCGATGGGCTGGACCGTCGGCATCCTGGCCCCCGCCGTGGCGCTATCGTGGGCCGGAATGCTCGGCGCCTGGGGATATCTCGCGTTCCTCCTCATCCACTTCTACGTCAACATCACGGGCCACGCGAACGCCGACTTTGCACCCAAAGGCCCCGCCAAAGCGCTCAACGCCAACTCGGTGACCTATCACGCCCTTCACCACGCTCGGTACACCGGACACTACGGGTTCATCTCGAGGTACATGGATGTCATCGGCGGCACGCAGTTCCCCGACTGGGTACAGGTCCGCGACCGAATCATGGACGGTCAACCGCTAACCAAAATGGGAGAGCGGATGCCTGCTTCTGACCCGAGCACTGATGACATCGCATTGCGCAACGCTACGGTCGGATCGTCGACTGCATCGGCCGAACGCCACGCGACAATGCGGTCAGGACGTACGAGAACACAGCCCGCGTCGCCGACCTCGCGACGACGCATCCAATCGCCATAGACATCGTTGACGGGCAACCCGAGGGAAACCGGAACCGCCTCGATCTCCACGCCGAACTCCGCCGACAGCTGTCCTGCCGCATCGAGCCAAGGCTGGCCATCCGGCCCCGTGATGAGGGTGAAGCGAGCGTAGGCACAGACGTCGAGCGTCGACACGTCCTGGCCGTCGATCATCAGCCAAGCATGCGGGACCGGGCTCCCCGGACACGTCGATGGGTCGTAGTGAAGCGCGGGATTGCGAGAGGGATCGGCCGCGGGTTCGGGCTCCCCGTCATCGACCACCGCCCTCGAACGATAGCGTTGCCCAAGCTCCACACCGTGGGCGTTGAACTGGAAGTTCATGAGGTCGATCCCCGCGAACAGACGCGTTCTCTGCGCCCCTCCGCCGGGCCCGTAAATCTCGGCAAGCCGAGCGTCCACTCGGGCCGGGGTCATCCCCGGCACCAGCCCGAGCGAAGCCACCCACCCCAACGCCTCGACCACGCTCTGGTTGGCGCGTCTGACGACCTGCCGGCCCACGGGCTGGCGCTCATCATTGTACGTGTCGAGCAGACCGTCGTCGGCCTTTCCCTGGATGACGAGCGCGAGCTTCCAAGCGAGGTTGTACGAGTCTTGAATCGACGTGTTGCTGCCGAGCCCGTTCGCCGGCGGGTGACGGTGCGCGGCATCGCCGGCGATGAATAGCCGGTCGCGCCGATAGTGCGACGCCACAACATCGTTGAACTGCCAAGAACTGATCTTTTTGATCTTGAACTCGACGTCGTCGTTTCCGATGGCTGCGCGTACGCTTTCCCGCACCGACGATTCGTCGAGATCGGTGGGCGTGAGATCCGGGCGGACGAAGATCGTGCTCCACTCGGTCCAGGGCTCCACGCACGTCCAGATGCTGAGCAGGTCCTTGCTCTCAGGCGTCACCGTGCCGAACAACGCGCCGGACCGGTGCGCGGTGTAGCGTCGAAGGTCCGCTTCGATCCAGACCGTGATGGCGTCGCCCAAACTGCGGCCTCGCTCGTAGGCGAAGTCTCCGTCGCGGCCGACCACCGTACGCGCGCCGTCGCAACCAATGGCGTACTGCGCCACCACCTCGAACTCCGCGCTCCCGTCGCGCGGACGCACGCGCGCCGTGACCTTCTCGTCGTCCTGCGCGACTGAGAGGACTTCGTGGTGCTGGCGGACGTCGGCGGCGAGCTCCTCGGCACGAGCGAGAAGGATGGGCTCGAGGACGTGCTGGCCAATGTTGCACATCTCGCAGGGACTCGCGGCGCGATACTCGCCGATCCGGTCGTCGCCGGTGCCCCACGTCATCATGCGTGAGAGTTCGCGGCCCGCGAATGAGGTCGCGAAGACTTGCTTGCCCATCAGGTGGTGCGGGAGCGCGCGTTCCTTGGCCTGCTCCTCCACCCCGAGGTCGCGAAAGACCTCCACGGCTCGCTGGTTGGTGATGTGGGCCCGTGGCGCGTCGGCCGTGCCGTACTTCGTGAAGGTGAGTGAGTCGACGCCGAGCCGGGCCAGGAGGCACGCCATGGTGAGCCCCGCCGGCCCCGCCCCGATCACCAGGACATCGGTCTTGATTGTCTCCATTGGTTCCTCCGGGTCTGCTTAGTTTGGTCAAATGACCAGTCTTGGATACCGGAGGCACCTGTCCTTGTCAATCGACAAATATCATATTGCAACGCAGAAGACGCGTGAGCCGGCTAACGAGTGCGCCGGAGCCTTCTATATGCTCTCGTTTTCAATAGTATATTCGGGATATCGAAGGCGTCTGAGGACTTGAAAATCACTCCCGGCGGATTCTGCGCCTATCTTTCGCTCGACCAAGCAGAGGATCATTGGATGATCCTGCTGGTCGATAGACCAGTGCGCTACGATCCGCCGGGAAGGCCCTTCTCCGGGGTCGCGCCGGCCGTCAGCGGATGATGAGATTGGCTACCGCTTCGGCGTGGGCCTCGATCATCGCGGGACTCATCGCGTCATCCCCCGTCAGGTACTTGCACTCCGACGTCGCCGTGAACAGCCGACTGCATGCACCGACGACGATGTAGAAATAGTGAATGTGCGGCGCGGGAGGCAACAGGCCCGCATCGATCGCCTCGCGAAGGACCCCACAGGCGAACTCGTACTGATCCTTGAGGTACGTTTCCGCGATGTACCGCATGCGAGGCGTCTCGGACTGGGCCTCCTGCATCATGAGCCGATTCTGTTCGGGATGTTTCGCTGCGTGACGCACGAAGAAAACCAACAAGAGCCGGAGGCGGGTACGAATGTCGACTTCCGCCAACGCGGCTTTACGCGCGTTGAGCTCCTCGGTGAACGGTCCGAAGAGCGAATCCACGGCCGCTTTCCAAAGGTCCTCTTTGGTCGAGAAATGGTAGGTGACGAGCCCTTGGCTCTCCCCCGCGAGCGCCGCGATCTGTCGCGTCGAAGCCCCGTCAAACCCCGACTCTGAGAACGCCTTGAGCGCGGCTTGCAAGATACGCTCGCGGGTCTCCTGGGATCGGACGGAACGCCGTTTCGGGTCGGGTCGAGGCTCGGCTTCGATGGTCATGGCTAGTGAAGTCATATCATGGGCGCTCGGGTCCGCGAGCTTTCTTTTTCAACTGACAAGTTTCTTCCGAGCAATCAGCTTCCCGTCTGGGCCCGGCAAAAACTCAGTAAATCCGTCGATAACCAACCGTGCTTGGCCCCTCTTCGCGATTGATAAGCCACGCTGATCCTTTCAAGGGTGGTCGTACTGTTGATTATTCGTTTGACAAGTCCTTGGCTTCATCATAGGTCGATTGAATAAACACTATGCAGCTACCCGATCAGCAAGTCACCACAGACGAAGTGAAGTCTTGGAAGGGGCTCCACCTCCTCCACTTCCAAGGGTCCTCGTGTTCTCAGAAGGTTCGGTCGTTCCTCGGGGCCAAAGGCATCGAGTACGTGTCGCACCACGTGAACATCCTTCGCGACGAGAACGCGACGCCATGGTTCGTGGGCATCAATCCGCGCGGCGTCGTTCCAGTGCTCGTGCATGACGGTGTCGTCCACATCGAGAGCAACGACATCATGGCGTACCTCGATACCCTCCCCTCGAGTGTCCCGTCGTTCTTTCCCGCCAACGCCGATGAGCGTCGTCTCGTCGAGGCGTCGTTGCACCTCGAAGGGAGCCTCCACACCGACCTTCGAAACATTACGATGGAGTTTCTGCTCCCGAATCGTTTGGTGGCGAAGTCGAGCGCCACGCTCGCCGCGTATCGGCGCTCCGGGCCGCCAGACGCCGCACGAAGCGCGCAGATCGACTGGTGGCGGAGCTTCGCAGCCAACGGCGGCATCTCCAACCTTGCGGTCAAAGACTCGCTCCAGGCGTTTCGTCAAGCGTTCGACACCCTCGAGGAGCGGCTCGCGAATCGCGCATGGCTGATCGGCAATCGCATGTCGGTCCTCGAGGTCGCCTGGTTCATCTCCGTGCACCGGTTGTCGATGGCTGGGTACCCGCTCGAAGACCACTCCAACCTCGCCAACCACTACAAGAGACTGCTGGAGCAAGATGCCTTCCGCCGGGAGGTCGAAACGGCGCCACACGCGCGACTCGTGATGGGGGCCTACGGCGCGTATCGGCGCCTTCGAGGTACCGCGCTTCGCGATTTCCAAGCGTCACGCGCATAGTGGCACCCGTCGCACGACGCGACACGCTCGAAACCAGGAACCACCGGAATCTGCCGGAATTTGCAGCGCATAAGGCCTCCTCAAGACCCGAGGGGTAGCCACAAAGCCCCCGGCGACGCATAGTGGAGCGGTCTTTGAAATTATGGGGGCGACCGGTTTCGACGGGGATGTTGAAGGTTTGGTTGCGTGTCCGTCGGCCCAAGCACGACGTAAAGACGTTTGGGACGTACAACTGCCAACGATAACGCAGTTGCTCTCGCGGCCTAAGTAAAGCCAAAGGAGCCGTCGAAGCTAGAAGACCGTCTGAACTTCTAGCCTAGGCGTCATTTGATCAGACTGGCTCTTTCGTTTCGTCGTTCGGCGAAAGAGCGAGACTAAGAACGACTAGCCAAGACGCGAGCCTGTTTGTGGGCGCAACTCGCGGCAAAAAACCAAAACACAAAATACGCACGTAGACGCCATTCTGGACCGTTCTCGGACGTGGGTTCGATTCCCACCGCCTCCACCACCTAGTTGCAATGATTGCGCGTAGTTGAAGAACTTGGGATCGTCGATGTCCCAAACTTTGTCCCAAAAGCGTCGGTCAAACGCGGCGAGATCCAACTTCAAACACAACACCGCTTCGCAAAGCGCCGGCCACTCCCAGCGTGTGTACGTGTCGATGATCTCACCTTTTGCGTTGTGCGTGATGCGCTCAAGGACATCCTTGCGCGCGCCACCGCTGCGAGCCGCTGAGATGAAGAAACGCCGGAGCGCGTGCGAGCCTTTGTTCGGAACGCCCGCACGCTCTGCGTGACGCCTGTGGCCCTTCGTGGCCTGCGACATGGTCCTAGACCCCATGTTTCGCAGGTCCGGCACAATGAAGTCGTCGGGGCCCGGGGGACGTCCGTAGACGCTCTCAAAGCCTTGACGGCGCCAGCAACGCAGAACCTTGGCGAGCTCCGGATGCACGGGGACGAGGCGCTCTTTGCTGTCGCCCCCTGAGGCTGTTTTGAGGGGGCGGTCGTCATACTGGGTGTGAACCCGTAGCGAACCCAACGGCTCGTCGTCAGGCGACCAGTCCAGCCAACGGCGACCGCACGCCTCCCCTACTCTCATTCCCGTGAGGGCCTGGATGGTGTGCAGAACCCGATCCTCTCTGCGAACGTTCGGGCTGGTCATCAACTCAAGTGCCTCGCTCTGATCGTACGTGGGTGTTCTCGCGGTTCCGCTTGCGGGAAGGTTGCCTTTCGGAATCTGCTTTACCGGATTGGCCTCGATCGCCCCCTCGAGCACCGCAAGGCCGAAGATGGAGGAGAGGATCCCCACGAGGTTCCGGACGGATTTCGGGGTGTGGCGTCTCGACCCGTCGGGTTTGGTTTGTGCATCGAGCGCCTCAGCGAGCTCGAGCGCATCGAACGGGCTGATATCCCCTACCGGACGGTTTCCTATCAGCGGAGAGACGTGCCGCTTGTAGCTCGAAAGCTCACGGTCGGGGTTGCGCTTCCCCCTTCGCTCCTGTCGGGCGTGCCAGCGCTCTGCGTAGGTGTCGAGTCGAGTGTTCGGAGACGACTGACGAAACCCACGCAGGCCTGCGTTGGCCTCACGCTTTCGACGACTCAGCAGTCGGATCGCCGCTTGGCGGTTCTTGCCGGCGTGCTCTCTTACCCATTTGCCTTGTGAGTTCTTGTACTGGATTCGATAGCGCCGTGCGCCTGAATCAAACGTCACACCTTTTGGTAGTCGACTAGGCACCGCGATCCTCAAGCCATTCCAACACAGCGGGTTCCCGAAAGCGGAGCTTACGGCCTGCACGGAGCACCGGACAACCCTGCCCCGCGACCCACTTGCGAAGGGTGTCGGGCGAAACGCCCACCCTTTGGGCCATCTCGTCGGTCGAGATCAGCTCAGGCCTCGCTTTGGCCGAGGTCTCAAGCTCTTGTCGCACTGCTTCGCGTACCATCTTCTGCAGCTCTGGGAGTGTGGTCAGCACGAGTGGTTGGTTGTCGGACTTCATTCTCGATCACCCTGAATTTGAACCGCGTCGTGGTCGGTGCTTTCTCGCTTCAGTTCGGTCGACTCGATCGATTTGCATTCCTGGTCCTCGGCGTAGTGTTCTTCGGAGGCCGGTTCCCCTTGGATCTGCAAACCAAGATCGATCAGTGCTTCGCGGTAATCCGCGTCTACCAAAATCTCGAGCTCCCTCGCGGTCTTCGCCGCGCGGAACCATTCCCCCGCACGCTGCCCCGGCACCTGTAGAATTCGCGTCTTGGTGAGTACGGAAGAACGCTCTGCCTCGTAGTAGACGTCGCGGACTTCGACGAGCTCGCCGATGCGCACCCGCAACTCGAGCTCCGCTCGACGTGCGTCTATGTACGCCTTCTCGGTCTTGTGTCGCTCGTAGTCGAGGATCACCTGCGACACGTTCGGCCCCGCCTGCGTCTCGTGGATCCGAAGGATTGTTTTCACAGCAAGGTGAAAGGTCTCCGCGTGGAACTTTCGACCATCCATCCACTCGGGTTTGAGGGACCCACCCGGACGCATCTGATACTCGATTTGCCGTCGGGTTTTCCCCGTCGATTCCATCAGATCAATGATGCGTTTTGGTGGCCTGCGCTTGGATTCCATGTGCGTCGCTACTCCGGACAAAGGGCGAGGGATCTTACAAAGTCACAATTTTTTCGAGCCCGGTCTCTGGCGTTTTTCTGCGAGCTTCCCGCCCGCAGGGTGCTTCCATGGGGGAAGGACCCAAACGTGGGGGGGGTGGAACGGGGGGTCTGGTCGGAGGGCCGCTGCGCTTCGCTTTCGACCACCGCTCCCCCTCGCTGCTTCTCGGACTCGCCCCTCGAACGTGGCCGGTCGTACTCGACGAACGGGGCAGCCAGTCGGGGTCGAACGCTTCGATGAGCTTTGGAACGTGCAGTGGCTGCAGAGGCTGCAGTTTGGGAACGGAAACTTTTATATAAATTGGGTTTCCAACGAATTAGCCCCTTATCGAGTCGAATCTGACCAATTGATTTTTTACGTAGAAAAAGTGCAGCTTCTGCAGCTTTGATACAATTCACGCATATATTTAGGCAGTTACGAGGCTGCACTAGGGCTGCAGTTCCTGCAGAAGCTGCACTTTCAACGTTCGCCTGGGACGGGGGTCGGAACGAGGGACTGCAGTTTGAGAACGGGCAGGCTGCAGTTTCAGCGTCGTTCGAAGGGAGCCGAAGAGCCGGACACTGAAGTTCAGTCGTCATACCGGGCCTCCAGGGAGCTTTGATGGGGCCGAACTGTCGTCGCCTCAGACCACACTTCTGATGCTCGCCTCTCCGCTTCTGTCTTGCGGACGAGCGGCGGGCAGACGCCCCGCTCCGTCTTCTCGGATCGATAGCCGAGGTCGGCGAGCCGGTTCTTGAACGTCGTTCGGCTCATCTGGGAGAACTTGAATTCGTCCGCGAACCTGCCGAACGCCGTATGCATATCGCTTAGCGTTTCCCAACACCTCTTTGGAGCAGTTCTGAGCCGCGCGCAGGTGTAGTCCTGCTCCACGAACATCGCGACGGGGTCATTGTCCATTCGCCAATCCTCGAGGCTCTTGGCGGAAGTGAGGGGAACCGTGAGCTTGCCTCGATGTAGCGCTTTCGCCCCACCCTCGATCGCCCACGACACGAGTTCGGCGAGCTCTGTCTTGATCACGCGCTCCGCGAGATTTCGATCAATTCTTTCTTCCGAAACGACGTTCCCGAACTCGATCGGAACCAGCCGCCTCCAAAGACCAGTCGTATGATCTCTCGAACCAAATAGGCGATTGGCCGAGTAGATATGGCCAGCAACGGGTCGAAAAGGAAACTCGTCCTTGTAGAGGAACCGTCCCGTGACCGTATCGCCGGTAACGACCGCCTTGAACGCGGAGCTATCGAAGAGATCCGCCGAACTGATATCCGGCTGCACGTTGAGGTGTTTTCCTGCAAGCGTCGCAAGGCTGTACTCGTGCCCCATTCGCTGAGGCCCAATGCTGGCCACGCTTCCAGAGGGCATCATGTCTTCGACGATTTTGAGGACTACGCTCTTCCCCGTGCCCCCAGGCCCAAACAGCACAATTGCCTTCTGAAACTTCGTTGCCTTGCCAAGAATGCAGCCACCGACGTACTCGCGAATGCACTCGATACGTTCCTCGACATCGACACAGCCGACAAACGACTCTCGAAGAAGCTCAAGAAAGCGCGAAGGCTGAGCGCCCGGCCGGAAGTCGAACGAGTACGCGTAGCGCGCACGAAAATCGCGCGAGTGATCGAGCCGCTCGATTTCCCCACCCTCCGCAACGACAGTGTGGTTCGCGAAAACGGTCGCGCTGGGAGCGTCGTTGAAGTAGTGAGCGGCATCAGCGCGATCCTGGAGGCACTGAATCGCGCCCTTCACCGTTTGGGCGCTCACCCTGAATCGCTTCGCGTTCTCCGCCCCGACTAACACGCCGCTGTACCACTGCACGATACTACCCAGCCGGGACTTGGAGATCTCGACGTGGATTCCACGTGGTTTGGCGTAGTACCAAAACCCGCCTTCTGAGAACACGCAGTCGCCGGGGATGAGCTCGCACAACTCTGACGCCAATTCGACTTGGTCGCCCAGCTCGAGAGCCGGCCCTGGTCGGAGCTCCGTTCTCGCGCGAAAGCGAGTGCGCCAAGTCTCCTCTGACTGAGGATCCTCGTAGTCATCGGGCCGCTCCAGCCTGGCTCTCAGAGCTACCCCTCCGACGCTCAGCTCGGGAACCAGAGGCACCTTTGAACTCACTGGATTTCACCAGGGCAGCCCTTCGTCCCCCGAAGCCGAACGAGCTCCTCATTGAGGCGCCAAAGCGCGTTCTCAGAGAGCATCTTGGTGAGCGCGTAGTGCAGCGGCACTTCTGCCTCGTGCAGAACGCTCGCCAGCGAGGCGACGTCTTCGTCGTGCTGTAGAGCCGCTTCCCGCCACGCCCCGGACAAATACGCGGCGACGATCTCGTCCCCGCCCTCGTAGGCGCAGGATTGAGCGAAGACGGCCTCTGCGGCGATCTCGGATTTCAGGATCTCAAGCACCGCAATTTCGAGGTGGACGAGAGTGCGATCCTCCTCACTCGAAAGTCGCTCCAAGACGGTCGCCGCGCTGTTTCGGAGAGACACCGAACCATCAGATGCGGTTGCGAGATCTCGGTTTGGGTTTACACTTTTCATTGTCGTAGTCGGCGCCTGCCAGCGCCGCTCCTTTCTGGTTCAGTTTCTGGTTTTCGACGGAACGCCCTCCCTGCCAGGGGGGCGTTTCGCGTTTGTCTATTGCGAATCTCGAGCGGATCCAGGAACGCAATGCGAGAGCCCGAGCTCGTGCATTGCGGCCTCTATCCGGGCGCGTGTGGCCCCGCGAGTTCTCCCCCTGAGAAACTTGTCGAGAGTCCGAGGGTCGCAGTAGGCGCGGACGGTAACGCGCCGCTTGTCGTGTGCCGAGAGGGCGCTTCTCCTCGCGGCGTCGTCGAAGTGGATCATCATGCCCCCAACAATGCAGGGCAAAATGCGTGGAAGCCCCTAGCTAGCCACTAGGGGTCTTTCGCTTCTTCCAGGCTGTCCAAGCGTTCTCTAACGACTTGCGTGAAGTACCGCTCCACGCGTTTACGTGGCTCAGCGTCATGAGTTCATATAGGAAACTGACCGGCGACGCGTTCTCTCGACTGAGCGCTCGAAGCCTCGACAGGACGTCATCCGTGCGAAGGTTCTCGAACGCACGGTGCTCCCTCCCGAGCGCGCGGGCGAGCCCGTCGGCAATCCATGCCTCGCCTTGCCCATCCGTAGCTTGAACGCGGCGCCGGGGCTCCGAAACCGGGTACAACTCCTTCCAGAACCTGATGACGTCGTCGCAGCGCGCAACGGCTGCGCCCTTTCGCTCCATGACCCCCTTGCGGTCATCCCGGAGTGAGCTCGCCGCACGCCGAAGACCCTCGGAAGAGTCCGCCCCCAAGAGAAACAGCCCTATCTCCGTGAGCAGATCATGGATCGCCTCGCCGCTTTCTTCGGTCATGAGGTAGTGCGCGCCGAAGGGAGTCGTCGTGCGATCGTTCATGTCGGACGCATAGTCGGCGAACCGGTCTCTCCACTCCGCAGAAAGATCCATGACACGACGCGCGAAGTCGTGAAGGTCTGACGCGCTTCGCTTGGGTGAGTCGTTTCCGTCGTCCATGATCTCGCTAAAGCGCCGGCAGCCATTGGTCCGGAGGACAGTGTTGCTCCCATGCTCTCTCAAGAGTGTCACGACTCTCGAAGAGCTGCTGTTCGGCGCGAGCGAGCGCCCACCCGATCAGGTGCCTAGAGACAAGCTCCGCGACGTACTCGTACTGTTCCACCTCGTGTTCACCGGACTGTCCCTGACCCAACAATGTATGGAAAGGAAGCTTTCCGTGTACACAATCGTTTCGGTGGCGATAGAGCTGGTTGAGGTGACCCTCGACCGAGCTCTTCTCCCACGTTACAAGGTCGTCGGCGAGGATACTGTCGAATGCAACGGCGCTCGCTCTCCTCGCGTACTCGCTTGCTCCGCCTCCGCGAGGTATTGCGAGTATCGCCTCGGCGGACCTGACAAAGTTAGGGATCCGAAAGTCGGCCGTGTCGGACGTCCATCCTCTGGTGTGGCAGTTGATTGCGAGCCGCAAGAGGATGGGCAATTCGTTGAATCCGCCGACCGCTTCAACAGGTTCCCAAGCGGCAAGGAACCTGTCCCAGTGACGCTTGTAGTCCGATTGCCAGTCCGCACTCGGTGGCCGGTGAAGCCGCCTCGGGAACGTCTCCGGCTGCGTGTTGAGTCGGGATGCGCTCAGCAGTTGCTCAGGGCGACCTTGGGAATCAAGTTGTACCTCTCCAGCCACGGACCAGGCTCTCCAATGGAACCGAAAACTTGGATCGGAGAGAAGCACCGCGTTCCACACATCGAATATGCGGTTCCGGTGCCCCTCGCCCCAGGCGATGAATGTCGGCGAATCCCTGTCCACCTCGGACCACTCCAGTTCACCGATGGCACGTTGCCAGGTTTGAAGTTCGCCTTCGTCGAACCAATCGCTTAGCCGCTTCTTGTAGAAGCCGCAGCGTTCGCCCACTTCTAACTCTTCATCAACCGTAAGAAGGTGAGGCAGCGTGTTGCTGACGACTAGAGCGCTGTAGTTGGACGTTGGCAACCTACTGTGCTGCTTCCCAGTGCGCGGCGTACTGTTCTCGTAGGCTTGCAAGATCCGGGTGCGCGAGGACCCTTCGGTCGAGGACGGCGAGCGCTTCGTCGAGGTCCACCGACAAACGACGAATAGCAGAGCCTTTCTCTAGAATGCCGTGAACATCAGCGCCATCGAGACCAGCCGCTGCGACCATTTCTGGATCGAGCGAGATGCTGCCTGCGAGCACGACATTGAAGTCCACAGCACGCCTCAGGGTCTCTCGCTCGACGAAAGAGAAACCCGTTCGGTAAAACTCGCTGAGTTCGGAATCGGCGTGCTCCACCATGATCTGCAACGCGAGGATCGCGCCACGAAAGTCTCGCGCTACCCGTAGCGCCTCTTCTGCTGCTTCGTTTCCCACTCTCTACCCCTTCCCTCAGTCTTCCTGAAATCAATGCTCGGCCCCAAACGGGCTCGCTGGCAGTCGACGCAGAGAGCGCTTCCAGCGACCCAAGGGGTCCCCGCGCAGTCTCTGCTCACATCTTCAGGCTAGAGGAATGACGTACGTCTGTACAAACGTACAAACGGGTGAGAAAAAATACAAAGATTGCCTCACCCTGGGCGACCTTGTTACGCTCGAAACATGCCGAGGAAACGTTCAGAGGCCCCAGAGCCGGTTTACCGGACCACGACCGTGAAGATGCCAAAGGAGCTCCACAAGAGGCTCAGGATCACGGCGCTGAATGAGGAGCGGCCTGCGTCGGAGATCTTGGTGGAAGCGCTTGAGGAATGGCTCAAGCGGCAGAAGCGGTGAGTTGGAACACGTGACAAATCTCATTCAGCGACAGCGCGACCTTGAGCGCTTCATCGGTCATGCCCTTGAAGCCAGCGTTTACGTGAGCCCGAGCGAGCATGGACTCGCAGAAGCAGAGCTCATCGAGGTCGGCGGCCGACACGGCTTTGGTCCCGGTGAGATTCTCGACTGCGCCGCGAGCGCGCGGTCCCAGATGCTCGAGTTTGATGGTGCGCGCATTGTGTTGAGTGTTGCGTCGTCCATGTACTTGGTCGACTTCAACTGGACATGGCCAGATGATCCTAGGAGCTGGAAGGCACAAGACTTCATGCTCCGGGAGTTCGAGCAACTACGAAGGGATCACGGTGCCACTGGGGCAAAGGTGGAGCACGCAGTCCTCGTCGAACGAGGAAAGGCTGATGGCCATACGCAAAAGGACATGGAGGTAGCAATCGCATCTTACGAGCTACACGGATTGCTCTCGCGCGACCAAGATGCCATTTTGTCGCGGACCAATCGTACGTACTTGCCGCCGGCAGAGCAGATCAAACAACACAAACGCGTTCCCCAGCGTCAGAGTTACCCCTCCAAAGATTTGATGGCCACAGTCGCCGACGTGATCAGCAGGCGAGACTCAGTCCGTCCGAGACACGCTGAGCCATTGGATGAGTACGGGGAGCTGTTGGAGCGTACGAGCAACGCCAGGTATCGGATCTGGTGGGAACAGGCCAGGAGCGAGTTGCGTTGCTCTAGCCCGCAGACGATGCCGACGTCGACGCTGGTTCTCGCTGCAGCGCTTGCCGAGGGATCACTCGCCCTGATCGCGGATGACGTGAGAACGACCGGCGAGACGATGGGCACGAAAACTCTGCAGGACACGCCGAACCGATGGAAGTTCACCGATCTCATCGACGGAGCGAAACGCGGCAAACGGCCCATCATCGACCAGAAGTTGAGCGACCGCTGTGGTCAGTTGAACGATGAGCGGCAGCGCATTCATGCTGGTAATTTCCTGCACAAGAAGGTCGCCCCTCGGAAGATCGACATTCGTCCCGAAGAGGCCAAGCGCGCGAGAGAAACGTTGGACGACCTACTTCGCGCGATTCTCGACTGGTTCGCCGAGAAAAGCGCCGACTGAGCCAGCGGAGGCCGCCACATCGTGGCCACGCTACTCTGCGGCGTCGGTCTTATGCCCGGTGACGTGAGCCCATGTTCGGCCATTCTTTATCTTGCTCACGGCGAGAGGCTTGACGCCAAAGGCTGATGCGATGTCCTTGTTGCGCCCCTTAGCCCGGTAGATCGCAAGAGCCGTTTCTGGAGACATTCGATTCGATTTCCACGGGGGGAACTCGTCTCCGAGCACGTGAGCAAAGAAGCCGCTCCTGACTCTCTGCACGGTACTCTTGCTCGTTTCGAACCTCGCGGCGACCTTTTCGATAGAACCCTGAGCCCTGTAGATCTCGATCAGCTCGTCTCTGCTCAGTCGCGTCGAACTCGCGGGTACCCGTGCTATCCCTTCGGTCGCGTGCCCCCAAATCGTGCCAGCTTTGATAGCTTCCACATTCGACGAGCTTACGGTGTAGGCTTTCGCGATCTCGTTCACGGTCTTCGGATCCAAGTAGATGTTCCTTGCAATCTCCGCGTCGATCTTTTTCGCTTTGCCTGGATCGAACACAAAGCCAACGCTCTCTAGTTTCGCCAACCGAGACGGACTAAGCTTCCCATCACGTCGAGCGACTCTCTGGCGGTCTACCCAGTTGGCCAATGGGCTCTTCGATTGAGTGACGGGGTAATCCCCATGCTCATCGATATATTCGACGAGTTTCCGTAGCATTGAATCCCACTTGCTGTCCCAACTGCTCCACACGAATTGAACCGAGTTGAGTCTTTCAACTTTGCTTTCGTCAAGCGCACCCTTAGCGAATGCAGTGCGCTGCGCATTGACCCACCTCCCCAGGGCACCTGTTTTGGTCGTACTCGGATCACTGTGCCCGTACTCTGCCTTGTACTCCTCTAGGCGCCTGAACATGACCTCCCAGTTGTCCGCGACGCGCTCGATAAGCTGAGTGAACAAGGCCTCCCGCAGCTCATCCTCAAACCCCTCGAGGATGAACCGTTCGCCAGTCTCAATACGGACGAGGCCCTTCGTGAGTTTTCGCGCGCCCGCAGCGAACTTGAAGTCGTTCATCTCTGCAACGAGTCGCTCGTCGTGAGCACTCATCGCCTTGATCACATTGATGATGGGCTTGAAAACGCTCTTCGAGATCCGCTCTTCGGGGTTGTCGGGGTCGTCGTGCATCACGGGGACTACGATGTAGCCCGCCTCTTTACCGGGAAACCTCCGTAGCGCGCGGCCCGCCGCCTGAACGATATCCACCTGGCTCTTCTTCGGATCGCCAAACACGACGCAGTCGATCGCCGGCACGTCGACACCTTCAGTGAAACACCGGGAGTTGGTGAGAACCGCCCTATCCTCCTCGCGGAACTCGTCCGAGGACACCTGTCGGTCGTTGGTACTCATCTTTCCATCAACGTGCTTCACCCAAAGCGCCGGATTGCGTTCAGCCATCAATCCGCAGAAGACCTGCGATCGCTCGATCGTTGAGTGGAAGCAAAGCGGATGGGTCGCCCCATACTTGTCCATCACCTTTTGCAACGCAATGGCCAAAGCTACCTGGTCGACCGTCGACGTTGCGGTGTACGTGCGCTGCGTAACGTGTTCGTTTAGTTCGGCATGAGTCACCCCAGCCAGGATGATCTGGTACTCCGAGAGAATGCCCAGCTCGATAGCTTCGGCGAAGCTCATGCGAAGCAACTCGGGCCCGTATGTCGTCTCGTCGCTCATGTCGGCGACAACCCGCTCGACGTCGAGATCCATATCCGTCAACTTCGCCCGCGCCTTGGCGCTCGTGATGCGCGGCGTCGCCGTCATGTAAAGCCGCTTCGCAATCTTCACGCGCTTCTGATCATGGACGAGTGCGAAGAGATTGCTACGGGGACCTGCAGTCTTATGCGCCTCGTCGCACAGTGCCAGGTCGAACGCGACCCTGGCGTCTGCGAGCACCTCGAGGCTTTGGTAGGTCGAGTAGACCACGAACTCCTCGTGCTTGCGCGCGAATCGTCGCACCTCTTGAACGTCGGTCGTGACGTGCCCCCCGACCTCGAAAGCATGGGTTTTGATTGCATCCCGTCCCTTATCGATGTCGTTCTCTGAGCAGACGCAAAGATACGGGGTCGGCTTCTTTTCGTGCGTCGCCCACTCCTGCCGCATTTGCCGCAACAGAGCCAACGACGGGACGAGCACGAGCGTACGTTTTGGCTTCATGCGCTCTTTGATCCACAACGACGTGAGCGTCTTCCCTGCTCCGCATGGAAGGATGAGTTGTCCGCGATCGTTTGATTCGAGGCCCTTGACGACAGCGTGGATAGCCTTTCGTTGATGTGGAAGCGGCTTGAAGCGGATTCGCTTCTTCGGCTTCTCTCCGAGGGCTAGGGCGATGATTGCCGCCATGCGGTCTTCGTCGATCGACAGAAGGTCACCCAGCGTAAAAAGACGGAAGTCCTTCTTCGCAGCCTTCCTCGCGGTATGGTTGTCCACACCCGAGCCATTCGTGAACAGAATCAAGCCATGCGCCTCGTCACTCTCGGCCAGCCAAGAGCTCAACCGGTCGGCCGTCCAACTGAGAGACTTACTCTGTTCGGTCTTGAACTTGCACTGGACTACGTGGTAGCGGCCTTCGCGATCCTCAAGGACCAGTCCGCTCCGTAATCGCGGTCGGCCAGCGTCAGCGCGTTTCGGACGTTGCGCGGAACTTCGGTGTCTCGCCAGACGCGTCGAAACTCCCCGGCTTCGGCGCCAGTCTCGAAGAAGTACTTTGCGAACTCCTCAAACAGAAAACCCGCCGCATTGGAATCTTCCGATTGGTTATGTGGAACCAGCGCCGCATGAACGTGGCGCCAAGTCCGAGCCCCCTGGGCGACTTCACCTAGCGCAGTCATGCCTAAAGCTCCCGCTCTTCACGTGCTCGGCTCACTCCCTGTGCCCCCATCCTCAGTATCAGCGACTGAAGCCGGACCTGGCAACTCGCCGGCTTTCGCCGGCTCTACGACTCCGGTTTCGATCGCACGCGTCGGAATGTAGTATTGCAATCCGGAGGGCAAGAATGGGTGGGGATCTTGAAGAACTGGCGAGGGAAGTCGTGGCGTTTCGCGACGAGCGCGATTGGAGACAGTTTCATTCGCCTCGGAACCTCGCGGCCGCAATCAGTGTGGAGGCTGCTGAGCTCCTCGAGATCTATCAGTGGCAGGAGCCGGCTGGCGCTAGGGCACGTGCGGCCGAAGAAATCGCAGACATCGCGATCTATCTACTCACCCTAGCGCACGATTTGCAGATCGATCTGGGGGATGCCGTCCGCGATAAACTGCTGAAGAACGCGGAGCGGTACCCGGCCGACGAAGTTCGAGGCTCGGCCGAGAAGAAGCCACACAAATGATGAAACACGTATGACGTGGAGGGACGACATCGTATTGGCGCTCCGGAACCTAGGGGGATCTGCTGGTCTCTCGGACATATACGCCGAGGTTCAGCAGATTCGTCCTCACGCCCTGTCGGCGGAATGGCAAGCAACCGTACGTAACCAAATTGAGAGCTGGTCATCCGACTCAAAGAACTGGAGGCCGGGGCGCGCCGACCTGTTCTTTTCAGTCGGGGGCAAGGGCTCTGGCGTATGGGCCCTCCGCGAAGAGTTTCGGTACGAGGGCTGGTGGGAGGGCATCGCCCGAGAACAGTTCTGGATGGAGATCACGGAGCGACCGGACGTGGGGGCCGACCTGAACGCGCCCCAGTTCAACGACCGGGGCGACGAGTATTGGTCCTACAGCTTCGTCCGGCGAGCGCGTGAAGGCGACATCGTCCTCCACTACCAGCGCCGTGGCTCAACTGCCGGCATCGTTGGTGCGTCGATGGTGGGTGGCACGGCGTGGGAAGACCAGGTTGTTTGGGGCTCCAAGGGTGAGTCCGCACGAAAGGCGAAAGTCGAGCCCTACCCCCGAAGAGGTTGGCGGCGCGCCCTTCAGAAGTACTTGCCGCTGAGTCCACCCCTAACACTGACTGACTTGCGGCGGTCCGAGCCGGCTCTCCGTGAGGTAAAGGAAGCACTGGCAGGGCGTTTCGAGAAGAAGCCACTCTATTTCCCCTTCGACTTCTCCGACAAGAGACCAATGCGCGCCACTCAAGGTTACCTTGTGAAGTTTCCGGCTGATGCGGTCGAAGCAATACCAGAACTGCGGGAGCTTGTTGATGCCCTAGCAGCAACGGACCCGCAGACACCAAAGCAGGGCCCGGGCGAAGCGATACATTCGTTTGGCGCCGACTACCGAGCGGCCGACGAGACTGCGGGCGTCTCCGCAGCCGACCCGATGTCACGGGACCCCGCTGAGGTCGAGCGAGGAAACCGGGGCCATCGCATGACTCAGAACACTCTCGCGCGACGGCTCCAAGAGTGGGGAATCGTGCCCCTTTCTCCGGGGACGCAGGACGCAAATTTCGATGTGGGTTGGGAGCACGGCCACACTGTCTACGTATGTGAGGTCAAGAGCACAACGCCCAAGAACGAGACGAAGCAATTGCGACTCGGGCTCGGGCAGGTTCTTCACTATCGCGCCTCGGTCCAGGAGGGCGGCCGTCCCTGCGTCGCGGTCCTCGCTGTTGAGAACCAGGTGTCAGACCCTATTTGGGAGAAGTTGTGTGCTCGGCTTGGCGTGATCTTAGTGTGGCCAGCCAACTTCGCTGAACGAATTCCACATTGAACCTGCACGCCCGAGTCAGTGACACGGACCAAGTCGACAGCTTGCCAACGCGGTGACCACGTCAGGGCGACGTGCGATCGATCGTCACACTTCATCATCCTCGGTACGCTCCCGTGCAGCTCTCATCCACGCGGCGAAACTGGCCTGTAGCGCCCTCACCTCGGCAAGTTCCCGATTCACGTCGGGCATTTGGGACAATGTCCCAAACATTCCGCCAAGCGCGTTTTCCTCGTGTTTTTGAACCGAGTCTTCTTCGACACCGATCCGCGAAACCATTGGAGGATCATCCAAATCGGGTGAATCGACTACGCTTCGATTCCCACCGCCTCCACCATTGTCACCCCGCTATCGCGGGGTGAGGCACGTTTGGCGCCAGAGACGTAACAAGGAATGTTCCAAACGGGACCAGGTTCTGCGACCTCGGACCCTTTCGACCCCAGTGGGCGGCGCGTCGGGGCTAGGTCGAAGCCCGGGCGGCGTCCTTGTTGATCGTTCGTCGGAGGTAGCGGACTCCCACCGCGCCCCAGACAAGAGCCGCGACGCCCCCCACGACCATGACGTAAACCATCAGTCGAGCGATAGACTCACCCGAACTGGTCGTCGCGTGCACCGCGACTACTTGGGAGATCGCAGCGAGTACGAGAAAAGTGATCGATATGGCGATGTTGAACATCAGGTACTGCGCGTACACGATGACCAGGCGCCACGACCTCCGGAGCGGAACGCCATCGGCGCTACCAACGAGCGCCATTCGCCAATACCGGTTCCCATGCGTGGCTAGCCAGAACCCGAGGAACATCCCCAACAACCAGATCGCGAGAACCAACGATACCGTCTCGACAGGCTCCATCATCTCCCTTTCCGACGCCCGCGAGACTTGATGGAGCGCCTTTGAGTGGGAGGGTATCACTGAGGTGGGTAGACGACCCGCCACCGCCCAGCGTACCGTTTCGGGATCTCACTCTGGAATAGACGAATGGATGGAGAACGTGATCGTGGTCGCCGTGACGGGGCGTCGTCTGCCATGCTCTGGCCCAGCGCGACCGCGAGCGTTCGGTGGCCCGGGTCGTCGCTGCCTGCGCCCGTGGGGGCGCCTAGGTGCCATCGGCGGGATCCGGACAGTCCATCCGCTCGTACTCGACCACCGTCGGGCTCGGGTTGGTGAGCGATGACGTGTCGTTCCAGATGTCGAAGTGCGCGTTGTCGCCCGAGCACCAGTCGACGTTGGCGTTCGGGAAGAGGCCGCTCGGGATGAAGTCCGACACCTCGCACCCTTCGGTTCCTTGATTGAGACCCATGGTAGCGGCGAGGATCGGACCCATGAAGTCGGGCCACTCGGTGCCTTGGGTCTGCGTCAAGCACTCCATGGCCGGCGGGCAGCGCCACCGGTCCTCGAACTGCGTCGCGAAGTCCGTGCAGTCGAGGCAGGAAGCAATCGTCGAGCAGGTGGGCTCAGGCTGCGCGTCGGGGTTTCCGCAATCTGCCACGTTCTGCGAGCAGCCCCCGCCGCACACGTCCGCCACGACGACCATGACCTCGCTCCCGTCCTGGCCGGTCAGCTTGTAGCAAAGCGGGTCGCCTTGGTCGTCTACAACGATCCCCGACTCGGGGGAGCAAGAGACGGTGCCGTTCAAAGGCGAGATATCACTGAAGAACGCGCCCGGAATCGCGGCCATGGTGTAGCCGGGATAGCGCCCCTGGACCTCACTGCCGGTGAGCCCGCACTTCCCCTGCGCGCCCCCGTCGTAGTTGGTGACCGTGGTGGGCCCCTCCTGGAGAGCGAAAGGCATGCGGTTGGGGCTGCCAACACTCCCCCCCGTTCCGTCGTCGCTGCACGCGACGAAGCCGAGCGGCGTGGCGAGAAGCACGACTACGACGGCGCGGGTGTACGCTGCGGGATCTGAGAGCGAGCGAGACCAAGTTGATTTCCGAACCATTGGGTCAGGCATATCACGAGGGGCACGAGCAGGCAGCCGCTTCCCGAAAAGAAGGATCCGACCCGCGTTGAGCCCATGCCCCAAAAGCTCGTCGAGCCATCGATGGCATGACTCTCGGGGCGAGTCTTGCGGCGAGCTTGGTTCGATGACCCGACGTCGAATCATCGAGCCCGGGACCACGTGGGCCCTCTCACGGCGCACGACCCGCCGCCACTTCCTTCTTCATCCGGACGAGGCTCGCAAGATGGAGCGGTGCTACTGGTACTGCCTGGCCTACGCCGCAGAGCTTCATGGGGTCGTGGTGCATGCCGCGTGCCTCATGTCGACCCACTCCCACGAAGTCGTCACCGGCGTCCGGGGTGAGCTCCCTCCAACCTCGGTCGAACGTCAGGTGGCGAGCGACTTCACGTTGTCGAGACAGGCGCCGAGGAGTGCTTCCGAGAGCTCGTCATCCGTGAGGGCCTGCGCCAGCGTGAGGCCTCCGATACATGTGGCGAGCGCCGCAAGCGCGGCGGCGTCGCGTTTCTTCGACGCCCGACCACCCATCGCCTCGGAGAACGCGTTCGCCAGTGTGCGGAAGCGCTCGGTGAACCCTTCTTGGGCGCGCTCGCCTGCCCGAGAGACGTCCTGTGACGAGGCGGCCATCGTGCACGCGCGCCACATCTTGTCGGTACGCGAAGGGTCGAGGTAGTTCTCGGCGGCGAACACGGCGCGGTTAGTTCGGTCGAACTTGTCGGACTCCAACAAACGACGCACCTGATTGGTGAAGTCGAAGTCTTCGGCTGCCATGGCTTCGAAAAGCTGCTCCTTCGAATCGAAGTGCGCGTAGAAACCGCCATGTGTGAGCTCGGCGGCCTCCATGATCGCGCCGATGCTCACCCCGTGGTAGCCGCGCTGACGCATGAGTCGGCCGGCCTCTTCGAGGATCTTCCGGCGGGTCTTGTTGATGTGCTCCTGCGAGTACCCCATGGATTCCGGTTCTAGTCGCGACCGCACCAAAAAGCTGTTGACGGAAGACGATTTTTATTGAATATGACGCTCATCATATTTCAATGTCGGCCCTTGCGCCAGACGAACAGGAGCTAGAACATGGCGAACCCAGTCATTCACTTTGAGATCATCAGCGCTGACGGCGACGCGGCGCGTGCGTTTTACGGCGAAGTCTTTGGATGGGCGTTCAACACGGACAACCCACTCCAATACGGCGCAACGGACACCCGCGCCGGCGGTGAGGCGATCAAGGGGGGAGTCTCGGGCCCCTATCCAGGCACCACCGATACCTACGCTACCTTCTACGTCTCCGTGACGAACGTCGAATCCACACTCCAGGAGATCGTCCAACGCGGCGGGCAAATCGCGATGCCCGTCATCGAGTTGCCAGGTGGCATGAAGATGGCGCAGTTTCGGGACCCGTTCGGAGTCCGGGTCGGGTTGCTCCAGGCACCCAGCGCAGGCGGATGATCGCGCAGGTCATACTCCACCGGTTCGCGTTCTCAAACTACTGCGAGAAAGTGAATTGGGCGGCCGACTACAAGTCAGTTCCTTACACGGTCCGGGAGTACCTTCCGTTTCTCCATCGCCGTCCGATCACCAAATTGAGCGGGCAAGCCTTGGTTCCAGTCCTCGAGGACGAGGAGCACGTGGTGGCTGGGTCCGCTCGTATCGTGGATCACCTCGAGACAAAACCGGGCCACCGATCGCTCTTTCCAGAGGACCCAGCGGAACGTGCCGAAGCCATGGCATGGCAGAAGCGACTGGATCCGATCGGCGCGACGCTCCGCGCGGCACTGTTCTACGACATCTTCGAGGACCGGGACTTCGGGTTCCGGCTGCTCACGGCCGGCGGGACGGGAGCGCGGATCGCCGCTTACAAACTCATGTTTTCGGCGATGCTTCCCAAGATGAAGAAGATGCTGGCCGAGCGCGCGTCGGACCCTGAGCGGCTGCGAGTTCGCGTTCGGGAGGCACTCGATGACGTCGAGCGCGCCTCGAGTGAGACCGGATACATCGTCGGCTCTCGGTTCTCTATTGCGGATCTGACGGCGGCGGCCTTGTTCTTCCCCACACGGTTTCCCGAAGGGGCGCCCGGAGCCGCGATCGCACGCGGACACAAGGTTGGCAAGGCCTGGCTTCGTCGTTGGGAAGCGCACCCCGCGACGGCGTTCGTGGATCGCATGTACGCAGCTCACCGCTAGGTCAGGTGCCTCACGAACGTGCCCGTGAATCGCCGCGACCCTGTTGGCGCCCAACTGCAGCGGCAATACGAGGTGTCTTGTGATAGGTTGAGCGGTCCGGCGGACCCGCGTCGGCTGCCTGATGTTTGGAAGGACGACCGTGCGCGCCGAGTTTCGTTGGTTTGTCGCGTTGGCTCTGGCCGGCGCGCTGTGGGTTGGCTGTAGCGACGATGGCGGCTCGGGTGGGGTTTCTGGTTCGGCTGCCACTGCGGGCGCGGGCGGGGTGGCTGGTGCCGGGGGTCCCGGCTCGGCCGGTGCGGGGGCACGCGGTGGAACCGGTGCCATTGGTGGTTCGGCTGGTGCCGGCGGCGCCAGCGGCGTAGGCGGCGTGGCACCCCCGTGCGGCGTCGAGCTGAGCTGCGAAACCGACGGCCTCTTGTGTGACTTGGCGCAAGGAAGGTGCGTTGCATGCTTGGCGTCGGACGACTGCGAGGGGAGCGACGTGTGCGTCGATGGGGCGTGCGAAGCGCCGCTCTGCATGGACGACGCGGAGTGTCCGCCTGGGACACCGCGGTGTACGGAGACGGGGTGTGCGCCATGTGCTGGCAACGTGGTCACCGAGGACGACGAGAAGGGCACGTGCTTTGATGCGCGTGGGCCGAACGGGGAGTCACCCACGAGGGACTCCGACGGGTGTAGTGCGCAGCAGTTCGTCGAGGCGCTCGAGAACGGGGGCTTCAACATTCCAGACGATCCGGATGTGCGACAAGGGATTGCGGACGATCCCTTGAGAATCGTGACCCAGGGGCTTTGTACGGCCCCGTTTGGCAACGAGGTTTTCAACGACGTGCAAATCGGGGTGGATTTGGCAAGTGCCTGTGAACTCCACGACTACTGCTACGCGGTTTGCGGCTCCACGCGCGCGCAGTGCGACGACGAGTTTCGGGAGCGGCTGCTCGAAACGTGCGAAGCGACCTACCCACTGGGGCCGTGCCTCGCGACCTGCAGTGTGGTGGCGCGTATCTACGCGGACGCGGTGGCGAAGCAGCCCGACGCCGGATGGATTGGGGGGCAAGGGCGCAACTGCCAGTGCTGCCCAGACCGCACAACGGACGGCACGTGCGACGCGGCCGCGGGGGAGTCCGTGACCAACTCACCGGACTGCCAGGGTGACTTTCCGGACGGGACAATGTGCGTGCTCGATAGCGACTGCGCGTCCGGCTACTGCAGCGTGCACGGAGAATGCACGCCATCCTCCTGCAGCGCGAACGACGACTGCCCTTCGGGGATCTGCAACTGGGGGGCGTGTCTTCGACGACCTCTCGGGGAAGACGCCGGGTGCAGCACGCCCGAGGCATGCGCCAGCGGGGTGTGCACGCTCGCGGCATGCCGAGAGTGTGGGCGCGATGACCAGTGCATCTCCGCAAAGCACTGCAACCTCGCCGGGGACTGCATCGACGACCTCGGCAACAACGCCGTGTGCACGGCCGACGCCGAGTGCCTGTCGAACATCTGCTCGGCGGGCCTTTGCGCAGAGTGCGTGCGCGACGACCAGTGCATCGCAGCCGAACACTGCAACTTGTTCGGCGACTGCGTGCCCGACCTCGGCAACAACGCCGTGTGCACGGCCAACGCCGAGTGCCTGTCGAACATCTGCTCGGCAGGCTTCTGCGCGGAATGCGTACGTGACGACCAATGCATCGCAGCCGAACACTGCAATTTATTCGGCGATTGCGTCGCCGATCTCGGCCCAGGAGGGCTCTGCACCTCCAACGCCGAGTGCCTCTCGGGAAGGTGCGTGGGCGTTTGCCTCTAGTACGCGAGGGCGCGCTAGGACGTGCTCTACACTACCCCCGCGAACGGTACCGACTGTAGATGTATGTCTGGCAGCAGAACCCGGAGTTCTTCCGGAACGCGAGTTCGGAGCACCGAAGCCTCTAGTCAGACGCCGAAGATGCTGACGCGCTTCGGTGGGCGGTGCGTTGGGGCTACGTCGCCTGTTGGCGGCGGCCGGCGATGAAGTGATACGT
Organism: Myxococcota bacterium; assembly: GCA_039028875.1. Lineage (GTDB taxonomy): Bacteria > Myxococcota_A > Polyangia > Polyangiales > Houyiibacteriaceae > SG8-38. The sequence continues at coordinate 39,929 of JBCCHE010000037.1, forward strand.
AGCGACACTGAAGAAGATGACCTGAAACACTCCTCCTGACGTCGATCGCCATCGCCGTGTTGGTCGGGATCGCAAACTTGCGGCTGGCCCAGGTGGCTCCGGTCGTGAAACCCGTCGCCTATTTCGTTGCGTTCGGTGCGGGCGTATGTCTCTTTAGCTGGCGGCAGGCGCCAACCTCGGTCAGATCTTCTCTCGACTCAAGCGCCACCCGAACCGCTTCCTGAACCGCTTCCTGAACCGCTTCCTGAACCGCTGCCGAAGCCGCCGCCCGAACCGCTGCCCGAACCGCTGCCGGAGCCACCGCCGGAGATCACGATGTCGATGAAGAAGCCGGCAGTATCGAAGGTATCATTGGTTTGAACCTCGCAGTCGAAGATACGGTCGCATGGCTCGGAGAGGCAGTCGTTGAGAGCACTCAAGTACTCGTCTGCGAAACCTGGAACGGCGTCCAGGCAACCTCGCTCGGCGGAGGCCTGGTCGACTCCCGCGTTGCAGACCTCCGCGGTCTGGGCGAAGTCTTGACAGTACTGAGCGCCCACGGCACTCGGTTCCAGAACGCGCACTCCGTCGCCGATGCAATCATCGAACTCGGCGCTCGCTATCAGGTCGCAAGACAGGTCTTCCGCACAACTAGTTGCAACGTCTTGCCCCGACGCCGCGATGGCCCGGTCGTCTGCGCATTCCTCGACGCTAGTTTGGTGAAGGCGCTGGCGACTTCGGGTACGAACGTGGTTTTCTAGGGTTGCGAACGAGCGAGGAGGCGTCGCTACCCGCGCACGCGGTCAGTTGGCAAGAGGTACTCGTTTGGTGCAACGATGGACACGCGATTGAAACTTCCAACCTCGAATTCCGGCCTCACGCACGCCACACCGACGGTCGCTTCAACGGCCGCCCGCGTGTTCCGGTCGGGTTCGACGTGACGATCGAGGTCTCGGCTAACCCGGGACAGCGACAAGATCCAAGGATCGAACCGACGTTGACCTAGACGGTACGCGGGCTGCGCGAAAGCCGTGATGTTCCGCGAGCGACAGCCGGCGGCGGCACGCCACGATTCGTCGGCCGAGCCGCCGTAGGTCGCCGAATACTTGTGAGCCACGCCTGGATCTTGCCGCTACTCTTTCGAACCAGGAAGTTGGGTACGAGCCTTCGCGACAGTTCCAATCACGCCGGCGACGCCGAGCCTTTCGACCAGCCATGAAGCGAGCCGAGGGAGCAGGATCGCCAAGACCGCAAGTGGGCGCACAGGGGTTGGGTTCACAATCACTTCGGGAATGTCGCGCTTGGCCGCACGGACAACGGCTTGTGCAACGTCTTTAGGGCTACTCGTGCCGAGGAGTGCCGGAGCTGTGACCCCATAGTCCTTGACCATGTCGTCGTACATTCCGGCATTGGACACGAATCCCGGAGACACTACGGAGCAGCCGACTGGATAGCCACACGCTTTGGCGGAGGCACGGAACGCGCGACTAAAGCCGACGAGCGCTGCCTTGGTCGCGCAATAGGGTTCGCTATGAGGCAGGCCGGTATATCCTGCGACCGACGACACGTTGACTATGTGCCCGCGCCCGCGCTCAACCAGTCGCGGTAGCAGCAGACGACTCAGGACCATTGGAGCGCGGAGATTGACGCTGATTATCTGGTCGATCGTGGAGACCGGAATCTCCTCGAAGACGATGGTGTGCTCTAGCCCGGCGTTATTCACGAGCAGGTCGATGCCCCCATCTTCTTGTTCAGCGCGCTCGACGAGGGCCTCGAGAGAGTCAGGGTCGCTGAGGTCGGTCGGGACGCAGACAACGCGACGTCCGGTGGGGCGTAGCTCGTCGGCGACTGCAGTGAGACCCGCTTCAGACCGCGCAGCGATCACGAGGTCCATCCCCTCCAACGCGAGCGCCGTTGCGATGTGCGGCCCGAGACCACGAGATGCGCCTGTGATCAATGCAGTTCGTCCCCGCAGCTCCATACCAACTTCCTTTCGTGTGCGAACCTGACGGCCGAAAGATAACGCAACACCCGCGGTCCGGCCGATCGACGCGCCTGGCCGTGGAAGCCAGCGAGCAGATCGTTGGTTCACCCAACACAAAGGCGCAACACTAGGTTTATCGACGAAATGGCTGCTCAATTTGACAAGTGTGCGTACCTCATGGAGCTTCGGTTTTAGTGTCGCGGGTCAAGCATGAAACCGCAGCGATCAATTTTGTCGAAGCCGCGTACGACCTCGAGCTTCCGCCGAGGGAGTGGCTTGCAAAAATTGTCGACTCGGGCGCTACCCTAATCGACGGCATGGAGAAGGCCTGTGCCACGATCTGGAGCGGCCAGACCGATGCGGGAGAGCCCCTGGTATCGGAAGTGTACGCCTCACCGAAGTTCCCGGACCTCCCGATGCGCTTCGCGATGGCTGTCTCCGATGTTCCACGCGAAGAGTTTGCCTACGGCACGCGACACTTGCTGGGGCGAGTCGGCGTCTTTAGCGAGCATCGAGACAAGCTCCGGCACACCGGGGAGGCGTACATGCGGCACGTCGGGTGCAAAGACTCGCTCGCCATGTTCGCGTGTGATCTTGATGGGCGAGGCGTGAACATTACGATCCCCTCCCAAGAGATCATCAAACTCACGCCAGCAGCTCGGGAGCGCTGGGACCGGCTCGCGGTCCACCTGGCTGCGGGGCATCGACTGCGGACCGCGCTTCAGATCGGTGAGTCCACAAAAGAGCCGATTCTCATGACGCAACTGCCTCTCGTGGCGGAGGCCGTCATCGACCCGAAGAAGTTCAACATCTCGCACGCGGAGCGCGAAGCCAAACACAAGACGGCCGGGGAGGCCATCCGCAAAGCGGCGAGGGCTGTGGATCGAGCTCGCGGGAGACTCCGCAAGACCGACCCCAACGAGGCACTTTCACTTTGGCGCGGGCTCGTGGTCGGGCGCTGGTCGCTCGTCGACTGGTTCGACAGCGACGGTCGGCGGTACCTACTTGCAAAGCCTAACGCACCGAACTGTGGCGATCCCCGCGGGCTGTCGGAAAGTGAGCTGCAGGTTGCCATTTACCTTGCACGCGGCGAAAGCCAGAAGCACGTCAGCTACCGGTTCGGACTTACTGAGGCTCGCGTTTCACAACTGCTTCAACAGGTGAAACGGAAACTCAAGGTACAGACGCGGGCAGAACTCGTACAGCGCTTCTACCCCGAACGCCTGATGTCAGAACCAGACCAGGCGTAGCGGGTGGCGTCTAATTGCTGGTGAGGCGCGCGCTCCCAGAGCGCTCGGCGCTTGGCAGTAGAGACCCATAGGATTTCACGCGCTCATGGGGTCGAGAACGCCACCAGGTCGCTCACCTGAAGTCGGAGCTCTTGGATCGGAAGACAGAATGGCATCGTGCCCTCCCTCCTAGCCGCGAGGAGGCGACGCGACTTGCGACTCGGCCAGGTTAACAATTGCGTATGGCAAACGCGAGGGTTTCGAGCTAGCGGAGCGTTTCAAGGAGCACGCAATGAGCCGCACTTTGTCTTCGTCCCTTACCTTCTCGTTCTTGTTCTTCGCCCTGATGGTCCACGGCTGCAGCGATGACGGTGACGGCGGCGCCGGGGGCACAGCAGCCGGCGGGGCCACCGGCGGCATGTCTGGCACCGGCGGCATGTCTGGTACCGGCGGCATGTCTGGTACCGGCGGCGTGGCTGGTACCGGCGGCGTGGCTGGTACCGGCGGCGTTGGTGGCATGGGCGGCGTTGGTGGCATGGGCGGCGTTGGTGGCATGGGCGGCGTTGGTGGAATGGGTGGCGAGGGAATTCCATGCGGTGAGGCGAGGTTAGAGCCGATTCCCGACATCACGAGCGAAGTCCGGGTTTTCGTGAACGACATCGAAGTGACCGGCGAGATGCCATTCCCCGAAATCCGCGTTGGCGACACGATCCGCTACGAAACCTCGGTCAACGAGTATACGAGAGTCGTGCAGTTCTCCCTGGACACGATCGGAGGATGTGCGACGGCTGTTGACGATGATGTGTCGGTTGCTGGCCCCGTCAGCTTGGAAACCACACTGACCAATTCGAACTGTCCTACTTCACAACCGGTGCTCTCAGAACTCGTCGTACTGGCATTCAACGGCGCGGCCGCACCCTTGGATCAAGATGGCACTGCCTATTTTCTCGGCGGCTGCGGTCGCCCATTCGAAACGACGACCCGCGACACGTTCGTCGGCGGTTTGGGAAACGGCACAAGTGACCCCTCGCAGTGTATACCAACCTGCTTCCAGCGGTTGCCGTTGGACTAGCACCGACTTTGACCGAAACGGTACGTGGGCCGCGCGAAAGCCCTGATGTTCCGCGAGCAACGGGCGACGGCGGCGCGTCTCTACGGGGAGACCTCGGGAGGCGCGAGATGTATCGTACGGGTTCGCTTGGCCGCGTGGTTGCGCGTCGGTCGTTGGGCTCGGCCGTGCGACAGGCGGCGGGCGTTTCGGCACCTACTGACCAACGTATTCGCCACCGCCGGCGACGTCAGCTCCAACTGACGCCGCCGCGCAGAAGCGGCGACCACTTCAATCGGACCTCGGCGTCGTGTGGAGATGGTTTCCATGATGATGATTTCGCATCGGATCGGTCCAATCGAACGACAGATCTCGGAGCGCGCTGTGGACGTGGTTCCCCGTAAACGCGGGATTGTGCTGGACCGCATACTCGTTGCTCTGAAGGAACTCGAACAGGATCGAGCCTATGCGAAGGTACGAGTAATGATGGTTCCCAGGATCGTCGAGTGCGCCGCCAGCCCATGCGATTGTGATCGTGTCCGATGAGCTGAGCGAAGCGTCGATCCGCTCGAGGTAGCCCTCGGCGATCGTCGGATTCATCGCCGTCAGATAGTAGCCCAGTGCTTGCCGAAGATGCCAGGAGGCCCTCGCGCCTATCGTTCGGCCGAGGACGTCTACCGACGCGTAGTCTTGAATCGCGTCCGCATCGACCTCCGGTGAGAGCACTGCAATCAGTGACGACGTCGGAGTGTCGAGGAGCAGTTCAGCAGCCTCCCCAAAGACGGTCGGGCCGATGTGGGCGCTCTTCCTGACTGCGCGCGGCATCGACTGCCAAAACTGGTTGAGATGAATCGCAGATCGGTACATCATTTGCTGGCCTTGCGCCCAGGTCCACTCCTCGGTGATGTCATCACCGGGCGGAGCCTCGGGGATCACCATCGGAAATGCGCCAATGAACAACGGTGTCGTGTACACGGACGTCTCCCCCGTGTCCCGGTCTTTCAAGAACGTCAGGTTGACCGAAAGATGGTGGCCCTCGAACCGAAACGCCCACCGCGCGCTGCCGGGCTCTCCGTAGATGGCGATCGAATAGTCACAAAACTGGGTGCGCCGCTCTTTGAGGCCTGGCGGATCCCAGGCCCAATTGATCCGGGTCGTGCCGTCCTCGTACTGCTTCGCACCCCCGACGGCCGGGTACCATGTCCTCGACCCCACCGGCGCGAGATCCTGAAACTCAAAGATGGACTGCGCCAAGTCCTTAGGTTTGGCATCCCTTGCCTTTCGCGACGTGGCCGGATCCGAGGCGTGCTCGAGCTCTCCAATCAGGCGATTGCGGAGCATGACGGCGTTGACCATCTGGTAGCCACCCGACGACAAAGCAAGCGACAACAGCGTGTGCATTGCGACTCGCTGCCGTTGCGACAACGAGCACTGCGTCAGCCCCCACGCGGCGGGGCACCACTGAAGAATCGCGCAGAACGATGGTGTCTGAGATGTGTCACGTCCGTGGGTTCGAGCGATGCTGTCGAAAGGAAACACGAGTTTGTCGCGCTGAGCCGGCGTCAGTGACTCGAGGAAGGCTTGCGCCGCCGATGCGACCTCGCTCGCGTACAGGTCCACGTCGCTTGCTCCGGCCTGGCTACCTCCCGAAGTCGCCCCAATCGAGAGCGCAAGAGCGAACGCAAGCGTCGTCTTTTGACGCCGTTGACGCGCATGAAAGATCGGCAGGGCGAAAGCGTACAAGTAGACGAAGGCCACCACCACGATCACCTGCGCCACCATCATCACGGAAACCACCACGATGTCTTGCATCCCATTCCCTTTCCGACGCCCGCGGGACTTGGGGGGGGCGCCTTTCGGCGGATCGTACCAAGTATCGGTCGGCGTTCCGAGGGCGCTCCCGTTGGAGACGCCGCCGCTTATGGGAAACCGAAATCGCCCCGGTCACCACGCACGATGCAGCCGCGCCGGTGACCCAACCGCGCTGGTGCTGCGTCTACAGCGGCGCAGAGACCCCCGGTGTCGTCGTGGGCTCGGCGGAGGGCTCGGCCCCGAAGGCCACGCCCGAACTATTGTAGGTCGACCCGAAGGTTTTCGAGAGCACCACGACCTGACTCACGGCGCTTCGAAGATCCGCCTCTGTGAGACTCCGAAGTGGGTGGAGGAACACGCTGTACACCACGTCTCCGCTCACCGCGTAGCGGGCGTCGAGCGCCGTGTGAAAATTGGCGACGAGGACGGCAGCCCACTGGTCCTGCGTGACTTGGCTGGCTTCGGTGACCGGCGTCAGCACTCGCATGCGGTTGGCGGTCTCGTCGGTGACCACGAGCACCGGCGTGTCGAGATACTCGAACACCCACGCGCCACCCTCGCGCTCCACACTCGGCGCAATGGAACGAAGCACCGAGTCCATCCGGTCGAGCGTCATTGGGGCGGCCGTCTCCGCGAGGGGTGCCGTGGCTTCACCACCCGTGGATCCCTCTCCGAGAGGCGGGTCGCTTTGTCGGGCGCACCCGAGTGCGAGGAGGGCAATGGCCACGCACACGAGGCCCCCTCCCATCTGAGTCCGAATCATGTCTCTCTCGCTTTCGGCGGAACGCCGTGTTTGATGCACATAGTGAGACCGAGCGCCGGGTGTTACACACGAGCCGGGGTTTGAGCCCCGGCCCACCGCCACGGGCGATACCGTTGCGTGCATCGGAGCTTCCATGAGTGAACTCTCCAACTCCTATGCTGTGGCGACACGATCCCGGCGATTCGAGTCGGTCACGAGTGGGTCAAGCGAGGCCCAGAGTCCCCGACACAGTCGCCGGCTTAGCCAACTCGCGATTCCCGTCCCTTGACCGCGTGATCAGCCGCCGATCGAGGATCCCGCGACTCGTTGACAGCCGGGGCCATAGTGATAATGAAAATCACTATCAACCTCAGCCCTCGCCGTTCCTCCCAGGAATCGCCGATGTCGCATAAGAGCTCCCGCATTCGCCCCACGGTTTACGCGCTTGCCACGCTGGTCGCTGCGTTTGTCGTGTCGGTCCTCATCGTGGCCGGCGCAACGCGATGGCTTCCGGAGGGGCGCGCTGGTATCGACCACATCGTCGTCCCGATCATCGTCTTTCCGATCATCTGGATCGTGCTTTCGGTCTCCCTCTATGCCGCACGAAGACCGCGACGTGCCTGGGCGATTACTGGCGCGGTTGCGCTGATCAACATTGGACTCGCAGGGTACGGATTCTTCGTCCCATGACGGGGCCAACCACGGAACCGCCGCGTCGACGGCTCTATGCGCTTCACCGCTGGGTTGGCTTGTTGTTCGCCCTACTCGGCATGCTGGTATTCTTTAGCGGCGCGATCGCGACGTTTCACGAGGAGATCGACGACTGGGCTGGCCGGGGCGACCGTTTCCCCTCGCCTCAGCAAGTCGAGTCGTTCGACTTCGACGAGGCGATGGCCGCCGCAGCGAATGGGGTGGACGGGCGCTATCTCCACCAGGTAGAGATTGCGCTCCGTCACGGGCGCCCACTCCTCTTTTTCTTCCATGAGCACATCAAGGATGGAATGGGCGTCGAAGAACTCGGCGTCGCGCGGACGCTCGATCCCGAGACACTCGAGGTCCTCGGCGAGCGCACCGGTGACCGTGCGGCCGCATTCACGCCGCGTTTCTCACATAGTCTGTCGCGCTTCTTTATCGACCTCCACATCTTCCTCTTGATGCCGGAAACGCTCGGACTCATCGCGACCGGCATCTCTGGCTTTGCGCTTCTGCTGCTGATCGCGACCGGCTTCCTCGTCCATCGGCCCAATCGAACCAAGATGACCCGCGGTCCCCGAACGCAGCACAAGCGTGTCTTTTTCAGTGATTTTCATACGCTGGTTGGAAGCTGGTCGCTTCCATTCACCGTGATCGTCGCGTTGACCGGGGCATTCTTTTCCTTCGCGGGCGTCGTGCTTGTTCCAGTCGTGGCGATGGTCGCATTCGATGGCGATCAAGAGGCGCTCGTACGCACCGTCGTCGGTAGCGTAGATGTTTCGGATGTTGACGCGACCGCATCTCTTCAGCCGTTCGTCGAGGACGCAATCGAACGTACAGACCAGGCCAGGCTTACCAGTATCGGTCTCGATCACTGGGGGGAGAGTGAAGCGAGCGCGACGGTTCAGCTCGTCTCGAAATCGCCTTTCGGCGACTCCCTTCACACGCTGGTCTACGACGGGCACACGGGTGAGTTCCTGCTTTCGAAACCTCGACTCGGCACGCAAGCCTCGCTTGGGAACACGCTCGTCATGCTCGTGGCGCAGCTGCACTTTGGGACTCTGTTCGGCATCGTTACCAAGCTTCTGTGGGGAGTCCTCGGAATCGCCACCTGTGTGCTCGCCGCCACGGGTCTGCTGATCTTTGTCGCGCGCGAACGTTCACCCGATCACGTTGGAATGCGGCTCGTTCGATCGATGACCGTGGCACTCGCCGGCGGACTGCCCTTCGCGACGGGACTCGCGTTCCTGTCCTGGGTGGCCGCAGGCGCGTTCGAAGTGGATGACCCGATGACGGCCATGACATGGACGTTTCTGCTCGGGCTTGCTCTTTGTGCTGGCGTCGGCGCAGTGCTGAAGACACCTCTTGCGCTCTCGATCGCGTGGGCCGCGTCGGGCGTTGCGCTGGCAGCAACCGTAGCACTCGCGCCCTCGGTCACGCGGGTGAGTCTGGCCGACGCGTGGAGCGATCCGTCTCTGCGGCATACGTTGTTCGTCGACGGTGCGCTGTTGGCGGGCGCGTTCCTGTGCGTGGGCGGGGCGATGCTCATCGCGCGCAGCAAGGGCATCGGTTCGTACGATCCGCAACGAGGAAACCGGCTCGCCGTCGCTCCGGTCGAGCGGTCGTAAGAGGAAGGACAGCATGTTGAAGAAGAAGCTTTGTTGGATCGCGTTGGGCTGCATCGTCGGAGGCATGGGTTGCTCAGGCTCCGAGTCGGGCGACGGTCCGAGCGGGCCCAGCTCCTACGTGATCGGGGCGGGGATCTTCTCCCCGCAGGGAATCACCTCGTACGCTGGAGTGACGGATTCGTTGGCGGCCGACGCAGAACTTTCGATTGGCGAGGCGATCGAGGTGCCAGGGCTTTCCCTTCTCTACGTCCGAACGGGGAGCGGGGAGTTCTTCATCGACAGCATCAGCGAGCTGATCATGAGAAAGTACCGCGTCGTTGAGGGGGAGATCACGCAAGAGGGACGACTCAGCTTCGCAAACCTCGGGTTTTCGTCGACGTCGCGGCTCTCTCAAAACGTGTTCGTGTCCGCAACGGAGTCCTACCTGGTGGATAGCAGCACGCTGCAGCTGGTCCGGTGGAACCCAGAAACGATGGAGATTCTCGACTCCGAGGAGTTGGAAGGGATTGCACGCGACGACGGCAACGCGCTCGTGTACACGCCGGTCATCCGGGATGGGGAGGCCTTCTTCCCGTTTGCCTACAGCAACCCCGGAGACGACTTCATTCGCCCTGAAGCCGTCATGCTCGTTCTCAACCTGGCCGACGGAAGCTCTCGGGTGATCTCCGATTCCACGTGCGGCGATGGGATCTACAGCATGCTCGCCGAAAACGGGGACATCTACCTGGCCTCCGGGACCGCAAACGCGTCGCTCGAGTATCTCAATCGTGAGGGGGTCGGCGCATCGTGCATTCGACGCATCCGAGCAGGGGCCGACGACTTCGATCCGGACTATCACCCGACATTCGGCGAACTCACGGGAGGCGAGGTCGGGGGCGGGATGGCGCCTGGGGTCGACGGCAGCGTCTACTTCCGCAACCTCGAGCCTGACCTACTGACTGGTGATCCCGCGACGTCGAGCGAACTACTGGCTCAGGCGGCTTGGGGCTTTTTGAAGCTTGACCTCGCGAGCGAAGCCGTGTCGGCGACGGAGTTCACGCCCTCTGCGGGACGCTTCACCGTCGTATTCGCCGGCGACCGTGCTTTCGTTTCGGAGAGTGAGGCGAACTTTGCATCGAGCCGCCTCGTCGAGACGACGGTCGACCCTCCGCTCACGGGAATCGAAGTCACCGGTATTGCCGCTGCCCTCGGAGAGCTCTGAAATCGAACCGCTCGCGCGCTCACTCTCCGCCTTGCGCGTCCCAACGTTGAAGAGCCCGCCGCATCGCGCGGACGCTTCCAAAGCCGGACAGACGGGCGATCTCGTCGTCGGGCAACTTGCGTTGGCGCGATCGAGTCACGATCGCGCGTCGGGTGAAGTCGAGCACATCGCGAAAACGGGCTCCCTCGTCATGGAGCTTTCTTTGGAGCGTGCGATCGCTGACGCGAAGCCGCTTGGCAGCCGAGGCCAGGTCGCATTTGCCAAGGCTCAACTGTTCTTCGATGGCATGGCTCACGGAGCTCATGAAGCCCGGGTGCTCGTGACGCGAATGAAGCTCGACCGCAAGCGACTCGAGCCGGTTGTGGAGAACCGGATCCCAGACGACGTTTGGCGTGTACCAGGTTTCCTCTGAGAAGAGCATGAATGTGTCGGGCTGGCCAAAGAGCACCTCACAGTCAAAGACACGCTGGTAGTCTTCGGTGCCGCCCCGAGAGGCGTGAGCGAATCCGACCTGCTTCAGTTCCAATGGGACGCCCATCAGATCAGCAACACCGGTATGAACCATCGCGACGAAGAACTCGCGACGGTGAGGGAGCGAGTCATTCACAGACCCGAGATCCAAGCGGACCTTCTTGTCGCGACCTACGTCTTCGAGCGCAGCCACCTTGTGATCGGTGACGAGACTCTGGTGTTTCAACACCACGTTCACCGCGTCTCCGAGTGTCCGCGTGTTCGCCGCGAGGATCTTCAACACATGCGTCGGTCGCGAAGCCATGTGCTCCCCTGCATGCAGACCGAGAAAAGGATCGCCGCTCAGGTCGAGCGCCGCCCGCCAGAGCCGGTCGATGTCGTGGAGCCCCGTGCGCGCGGTGGGTTCGATGACTGCCACATATTGAAGGTCCGCAAGCTCGCAGACCTCCTCGGCGCAGAGCCCGAGCTGCTCGAACGCGAGCAGAATGCCCCGCACCCAAGTGCCTGTCAGCGTCCTCCCCCGAATCGGGTCCACCATCGCGCGGAGATTACCACCGGTATGTTTCGAAATGGTTTCCTAAATCGCATCGCTCGAGACTCCGAAGGGCCCTGGGCCGGCTTTGGTTGCCGCGATCAAACACCCCGGGCGACGATCGCGACGCCGGTGCCGTTGGACCGAAGGTCGTCCCAATAGCCATCGCCAAGCGTGTCACTTAGATCGGGCGGAACGCGGTAGAGCTCCCAATCGAGCTCCCCGAAGCCTGTGTCTGCGAAAGCCGCTTCGTAGGTCTCGCGGCTCCACTGGCTGACGGTGACCGGTTCGGACGGCGGATCGGTGCAGAACCGTCCCTCGATGACGGGACGGTCTCCCTGGCGTTCCTGGGCAAGCATCTCTAGGCCGTACTTCGTGAGGTTTGGCCCGGTGAGGGTGAACTCCGGGTTGAAGGTGATCGTGACGAATCGCCCGCCGTCGCGTAGCTGCGCGCGGACACCGCGGAGCATCGCGCGTAGCTGATCGATGGTTTCGGCGTAGTTGAGTAGCCAAACGGC
>JBCCHE010000038.1:0-51101 GCA_039028875.1 Myxococcota bacterium
ACTGGGTCGGTCCTGCAGGGCTACTTGGCAGGCTCGCCCCCAAGCGGTTGTGGTGGCAAGGAGGCTGCCAGCACAATCCCTTGTGGGATCAATGTGGATAGCGTGTGCACCACCTGGGGAAGGATGGTGGACGCGGCCCGAAGGGTGACGTGCGTCTGGCTGGAGGTATGCTGTGGCTCTAGAAACTAGGGGAATGACGAGTAATTTAGAAGTTGAGGGCGCCCGGCGGGCCGAGGTTTCGCAAAAAGCGGGCGGCTTATCGGTGCAGCGACACCTCACCCAGCCTGGCGAGGAGCCGCTCGAGCAGGCCGAGTATGTCCTTCGCGACAGCCAGATCTCCAATCCGGACGGCTCGGTCGTGTTCGAGCTCAAAGGGGCCGAGGTCCCGGAGAGTTGGAGCCAGCTCGCCACCGACATCGCGGTGTCGAAGTACTTCCGAAAGGCGGGCATTCATGGCGACAAGAACCGCGGTGAGAAGAGCGTCCGGGAGCTGGTCTACCGCGTGGCCCATTCGATTCGCGAGGCTGGCGAGCGATTCGGCGGCTACTTCGCCGACGCTGATGCGGCCGACAACTTCGAGGCCGAGCTGTCGCATCTCCTGATCCACCAAAAAGCCGCGTTCAACTCCCCGGTCTGGTTCAACTGTGGCCTCTACCAGCGGTACGGCATCGAGGGCTCAGGCGGGAACTACGCCTGGGACCCCGAGCAGGACATCATCGCGCAGACGCGGACTGCGTACGAGCGCCCGCAGTGCTCCGCGTGCTTCATCCAGGCCGTGGATGACGACCTCATGGCCATCTACGACCTGATCAAGAACGAGGCGCGCCTCTTCAAGTACGGCTCGGGCACGGGGACCAACTTCTCGAAGATCCGCGGCAAGCAGGAGAAGCTCTCGGGCGGCGGCACGTCGAGCGGCTTGATGAGCTTCCTCGAGGTGCTCGACCGGGCGGCGGGCGCGACTAAGTCCGGCGGGACGACGCGGCGCGCTGCCAAGATGGTCTGCCTCGACATGGACCATCCCGAGGTGGTCGACTTCATCGAGTGGAAGGCACGCGAAGAGCGCAAAGCGCGCGCCTTGATCGAGGCGGGGTACGAAGCCGACTTCAACGGCGAGGCGTACCATACGGTGTCGGGACAGAACTCCAACAACTCCCTTCGCGTGACGGACGAGTTCATGAAGGCCCTCGAGAGCGACGGGGACTGGAAGACCACCTACCGAACCACCGGCGAGGTCTGTGACACCTATCGAGCTCGAGACGTCTGGCGCAAAATCGCCCAGGCCGCGTGGGGCTGCGCTGACCCGGGGCTCCAGTACGACACCACGATCAACGATTGGCATACGTGCCCGAACACCGATCGCATCAACGCCTCGAATCCGTGCTCGGAGTACATGTTCCTCGACAACTCCGCTTGTAACCTCGCGTCGATCAACCTCTCGAAGTTCCTCGACGACGATGGCCGGTTCGACATCGAGGGGTACCGTCAGGCCATTCGCGTCCTGATCCTCGCGATGGACGTGTTGGTGGACTACGCGAGCTACCCAACCCAGCCAATCGCCAAGAACAGCCACAACTACCGCCCGCTCGGGCTCGGCTACGCCAACCTCGGGACGCTGTTGATGCAGCTCGGCATCCCCTACGACAGCGACGAGGGCCGAACGATTTGCGCGGCGCTCACATCGATCCTGTGTGGCCACGCATACGCGACGTCCGCCGAGATCGCGGCGACCAAGGGGCCGTTCCAAGGCTTCCAGAAGAACCGCCAGCCGATGCTCCGCGTCATGGGCAAGCACCGTGAGGCTTCCTATCAGATCAACGAGCCCGCCGGGCCCGGCATGACCGCCGGAGATCCCACCGCGTGTCCGCCCGAGCTCATCCAAGCGGCCCAGCAGGATTGGGACCTCGCTTGCAAACTCGGTGAGATGTACGGCTTCCGTAACTCTCAGTCGACCGTGTTGGCGCCGACCGGCACCATCGGCCTCTTGATGGATTGCGATACCACGGGCATCGAGCCCGACTTCGCCTTGGTGAAGTTCAAGAAGCTTGCCGGTGGCGGCTACTTCAAGATCGTCAACCAGAGTGTCCCGAAGGCGCTCCAGCGGCTGGGATACACCGAAGCGCAGGTCACCGACATCGTCTCCTATGTGACGGGCACCAACACCTTCACCGGTGCGCCGAACTTCGGTCGCAAGGCGCTTCTCGACAAAGGCCTTACCGAGCGTGAACTCGACAAGGCTGAGGAAGCGCTCCGTGGCGTGTTTGACGTCGGGTCGGCCCTGGCACCGTGGGTCCTCGGTACCGAAGCGTTTGACCGCCTCGGGATCGCCGCTGATGTGTACAACAAGCCTGGCTTTCACCTTCTCCGGCATTGGGGGGTGTCCGACAAGGCCATCGCCGAAATCAATGACGTCGTCATTGGTCGCATGACGGTCGAGGGTGCGCCCCACCTTCGTGCAGAGCACCTGCCGGTGTTCGATTGCGCGAACCGATGCGGCAAGATTGGCGAGCGGTTCCTCGAGCCGATGGCGCACGTCCACATGATGGCGGCGGCGCAGCCCTTCCTCTCCGGTGCCATCTCGAAGACCGTCAACTTGCCGGCAGACTCGACCGTCGAAGAAGTCGAGCAGATCTACAAAGAGGGCTGGAAGCTTGGGCTCAAGGCGGTCGCGCTCTACCGAGATGGCTCGAAGTCGTCGCAGCCCCTCAACACGGCTGATGACTCCACCGACGAGGACGAAGATGCGGATACCGAAGTTCGTGCCAAAGATGCGAACGCAACGGTGGCTGCGGCAGTGCCTCAGCGTGAGGGGTTGACGCCTCCGGCGACTCATCGCCAAAGGCTTCCCAAAAAGCGACGCGGGTTCACGCAGGAGGCCCGCATCGGCGGCCACAAGGTCTTCCTTCGAACCGGTGAGTACGAAGACGGTTCACTCGGTGAGATCTTCGTTGACATGCACAAGGAGGGCGCCGCCTTCCGCTCGCTGATGAACTGCTTCGCGATCAGCGTGTCGATGGGCCTTCAGCATGGGGTTCCGCTCGACGCTTACGTCCGACAGTTCACCTTCACGCGATTCGAGCCGCAGGGCATCGTCGAGGGGCATCCCAACATCAAGTTCTCGACGTCGATCATCGACTACGTCTTCCGTGTGCTCGGGGTCGAGTACCTCCAGCAGTACGACTTCGCGCAGGTCCCGCCCGAAGAGGAACAAGCCGAGCTCCAAAACCCAACCGACGTCGCCGCGGTACAGCGGCTCGAGGGCGCTTCACCAAGTGAGCCGCCCCCCGCCATCGAACCTGCGGAGCAAGTGACCTTCGGTTTCGATGACGGATCTGGTGGATCGGTCAACGCGCTAGACCAACAGCTTGGCGAGATGATGGGTGACGCGCCGATGTGCGATAAGTGCGGCCACATCACGGTACGCAACGGGGCCTGTTACAAGTGCCTCAACTGCGGCAACTCGATGGGCTGCTCCTGAGGCGGCGAGGAGGCGCCGATCAGCGGCTTACCTCCTCGCTGCTCCGCTGCGAAGTACTAGCGTACTCCTCACTCCGCCCCTGCGGGGGCGCTCGCTGCTCGACCCCGCCTCGCCTCCTCAGGTAACGGGGTCACTCCGGCGTCCCCGCTCGCTTCGGGGTCACTCCGGCGTCCGAAGAGCCCCGTTATTTCAAGCACTTACCGATCGCACCGCGAAAACCCGGTGGCGGGCAGCTGGCGGGGGCGGAGCGGCAGCCTCGTGACCTTGATGTGAGATCGGCACCAGGCGGCCGCTCGCGCTCCACTGACTACCTGAATCGAACGTTGATGATTTCGGCTTCCATGTAGGCACCGGCGCCCGCGTAGTAATCCTGTGCGTAGAGCCAGGCGTCGGGCCTCGTCGCGTCCTTGACTTCCGTCCCGGTCGCCCGAAGCGTGAAGGCGGCGTTGCGGTCGCCGTCCGACCATAGCGTGGTCGGGTAGTACATCGTCGCTCCGGTGTGAGTACTTACGTACGGGGTCTGCCAAAACATGTCGGCGCGCTCGGGTTCCTGAGGCGGGGTGTGCTCGTCGTCGTCCGAGAGTACTTCGGCCTTGTACACATCCACTAACTCGTCATCGTCCCAGTAAAGGTAGGTTACGCGCACGGTCGCGCGAATCGCCGGGCACCCCAGGAACCCGGCGCACTTCCTCGCGCCATCCAGTGTGATGAGCCGCTTGTTCTTAAGCAGCTGGCTACCATCGCCGATCGTCAGGTGAATCCCCTGAGGCAACTGTCGGTTGTCCTGCTCGAGCGCCAGAACCTCGACGATCGACACGACGTTCGGTGAGTTTGACTTGTAGCCGCTCGGGTAGTTCGAGAACTCCGACGTCTCGCCGTTCCCGATGATTTCGAGCTCAATCACGTCGCGTTTGACCCGAACGTAATCGGGCAAGGTCATCGTCGTGAAGCGCACGCCGACATTGGCGTACGGATTCTCTCCCGACACATTGATCTCGTAGCGTTTCGATGGCTTCTCGAGGATCTCGTACCCGAGAAAATCGTCGCCATGCGACTGGTAGCTGACCATATGCGCAAAGTGCAGTTCGCACTCGCCCGAATGCGATCCGTTCGGGCAGATGTTTCGGTTCCGCGCCTCCGGCATGTTCACGACCTCGGAGGCTCCCTCCACGCTCACGACCTGATACTTGTGGGCGGTAGCCGCGTTGTCTGGGTTGCCTTCGGCAGCGCTCGTTCGCCAGAAGCCTCGGCGTGCCTGCACCTCGGCCTTCCAGTGGCGCGACTCCTCGACGTCCCATGGCTCCGCCAGACGGAGCGTGACCGGAGCGTCTTCGTCGATCGCGCACACCGCGATCTCGAGTCCTGCTTGGTCGAGCGAACAGGTGCTGTCGTTGCTCTCGTCCATCGCATCCCAGACTTCAAACGGAACGCCGACGTACACGATGCTCGAGCAACCCACGAACGCGTCCGAGTCGGGCTTATGGCGCTTGCGAAATAGGGACACGATGTTCGGGATCACCTTGAGAGCGCCTCCGACGATTCCGAGAATCGCGCTCGCGGGGCCTTTCTTCTGGAAGCCTTCGATGCCCTGATCGATCAGCTTGATCACATCGTCGAGCTGATCGTTGATCCGATCGAACAGCGGTCTGCTCTCGTCTTTCTCTTGCTGGTTAAGCGAGTTGAACGCGGCGCTCGCCTCGGACCTCAGGGTCGTGGCGACTCGCCGAAAAGAGTCTCTGGTCGCCTGCGACCCGAAGCGTTGCTCGGAGTAGAACCCGTCGAGCGCCAGCTCGAGTTGGAACGCAAGATCCTCAAACTCCGCGAGGATCGAGCCGCGTCGGTCGCCGTCATCGAGCTCGAAGCCGCACATCGTCATGCCCGCGATCTTCACCTTCATGCCCTGCGCTTCGAAGAGGTTATCCGGCACCTCCGGGAAGTCGAACACGGCGTTGCTGATGTCTTCGCCAAGGAGCACGTACTCACCCATCCGAGCGTCTCGCCGCACGGGGGCCGGAAGGTCCCCTCGCTTGACGCGCACCGTGGTCCTCCCATCCTCATCGCCGTCCTCTTCGCGAGCCGCTGAGGTTGCTTCCCAGAGCATCGTCATGAAGTACGGCTCCTCCGGGTCGCCGTTCTCGCCATCCACGATTTCGAGCATCGGGACGTCAATCGACAGGTGGTTCGGGTAGGGGTCAGCCTCTGGGCCCGGCGGACAAGTCGCTTCGCAGCACGTTTGCCCCATGCTGAAGTAGGCCGCCATCAGGATCAGTGGCAGGGAAAACGCCGCGGAGAACACGCTCCGCTGCTTGACGGTCATTCTCTTGTCTCTAGTCATGGTCCGCTCCTTGTTCCGATCGAGGAACCAGAATGCGCTCGCAGACGATGTTGTTGGATGAAGTCTGGTGAAGAGTTGTGAGCGCGGATGAACGAAGATGAAGTGCTGACGCCTTCTCCGGATCGACCTTCCTGACGCAACGGTTTCGAGGCTCGACCGATACAGGGTCATGAGCTTCAGCGAATACGTCATCGTCCTCGCGTTGGTGAGCGTGGCGGTTGGGCTCTCGCTGTTCGGCTTGGGTGTGCCTTTGGTGAAGGCCTACTACCTGACCAAGCTGTTCGTCCTTCTTCCGTTCCCCTAGCCCCATCGAGGAGTGTCGAGATGACAAAGCCCCAACACACCCGCGACTCTTTGGTCGACGATCAGCGCGGCCTCACAACGGTCGAGTACATCATCGTACTCGGATTGATCGCCGTCGTCGGAATCGCCGCGTGGCAGCAGTTCGGCGAAACCCTCACCGGCGAGATCCAGGCTGCGGACAGCTACATGTCCGATGTCGTTCAGTAGTCGGATGCCATGCAGTTTATTTGCGTGGTGGCTCTCGTCACCGCAGCCGCGGCCGCCATCGCCGACCACCGCACCGGCGAGATCAGCAACTGGATCACGCTTCCGCCGGCCATCGGTGCGCCGCTTCTATACGGGGCCTTCTTCGGGCCCGAGCAGGCGATTCGGAGCGTTTCTTCACTCCTCTTGTGTGGTTCCGTCCCTTGCCTGCTTTTCTACCGAGGCGCGATGGGGGGAGGAGACGTGAAGCTCCTGGCTGCTCTCGGAGCGATCACCGGCGGGGATTTGCTGACGGGCCTCGAGATCCAACTCGTGTCCTTACTCATCGCAGCATTGCTGGCCCTGGCGGTGCTCTCCTGGCGCGGAACGCTTCTGTCGACGATCCTCCGGGCGTCCCGCTCTGCACTTCGCCATCTCCTCGGTCGATCCGCCCCGTGCGAACACTCAGAGACCCCGTTCACGTCACTTCGACTCGGGGCCCCGGTGTTCCTGGGTACCGTCGTGGTCGTGTTGCCTTCGCTCCTTCGCGACGTGGTGTCCTGGTGAAGGCTTCGCGGCTCGGCTTCCCGTCCCTCCGCGCCGACGCTCGGGGTGCGATCTATTTCGAGTTTCTCTTGGTGACGGTTCCGCTTTGGGTCGCCTTCCTGTGTCTCGTGCAGCTTGCTCTTCTCGCTCACGCCAACTTGCTGGTGATGCATGCGTCAGAAGCCGCAGCGCGCTCGGCGAGCGTCGTCCTCCCCGACGACCCGCAAGAGTACGGTGGCGAGCCCGTGATGTCTGTCGCCAGGGGCTCGATAGACGCGGCCACCCTCGTGGACGCACTCGAAACCCTCTCGCGCGCCGCGACCGATGCGGAGGCGCCGCTCGCCGAGACCAGAGAAGTCTTCGCGAACGTAGGTCGCTCGCGTCTGAACACGATCCGACTCGCAGCACACGTCCCGCTCATCCCTCTGGCGCCCGCGACGCTCCTTGGATCGCGGCCCGCCCAGTTGCGAACTGCACTCTCGAGCAAGAGAAGCCTGCTCGGCTCCCTGTACTACCAACCGTTCGCGGTCGCCGTCACCTTCCCCCGGCTGCAAGGGGACGAAGCGCTTGGACCCGAGATCACCGTTCAAGTCTCTTACGCGTTCGCGTGTCGAGTGCCCGTCGCGCGGCGTCTTCTGTGTGTGTCGTTCGATGACCTTCCGGGCCGCGACCTTTTCGACGAGAGCTTCGCCCCCGTCGTCAGCAAGTACATTCCCGGCCGGTTTCGGGAAATCACCCATGAGACAACACTCCTCATCCACGGTGCGCCGTATGAGTACCGCGCCCGGGAGCGCTCATGAGCCCACGCCACCGTTCGCTCGCGAGCGACCGCCGCGGGTCTGTCCTCACGCTGTCGTTGTTTATGGCGCTCTTCGCCGTCGGCGCGATGTACTACATCGTCGGTGTCGGGGACGCGATCTTGTACCGCCGCGCATTGCAAGACGCCTCCGACGCGGGTGCCTTTTCGGCGGCAGTCGTCGCAGCCAAGGGCATGAATCTTCACGTCTTGCTCAACATCGTGATGGCGGTCACCGCCGGGATTCTTCTTGTGATCCGGAGCGTCGAGGTGCTGCTCGAGATTGTTCTCGGCATCCTAAACGGTCTCGTCGCGACGATCGTGTTTTCCATCAAGGCGACGGCACTCATTGCGGCACTCACGCCTGTCGAACAAACCGTCGAACGCATCGGCGACGGGGTCGAGCAGTTCGTCAAGGTCGCGCACGACGCCCTCGACGTTGCCCACGAGGCCGTCCAGCGAGGCTTCCCGACGTTCGCGCAGCTCCGGGCGGTGAACGTGATGGGCTCCCGCGAGTTACAACAACCGCCCGTGGTCGGCGGGTTCGTCGTTCCGCTCCTCGGGCCCACACTTCCCGAAGGCGGGTCGGGGCTTCCAGTGGAGGAAGGCAGCCTCGGTTCCATCTGTGACCGTGTCGCCGACGGGCTTGACCGACGGTTGACCAAGGTGTCCTCCAAGGTTCCGCGGTGGCTAACTCGCTTTCTCGGAGGCCTCGTCAGCAAGACGCTGAAGCTCGGCAAAAGGCGAACCTGCGCTGACGATATCGTGGAGCCGCCGCGAATCGTGCTTCGAGACCGCGCCGATGGGACGCAGGTCTGGTTGGGGCATGAGGAGTTTCAGTATCGGTCTTACAGCTGGGGACAGGACCCGCACGTCGGTCGCTGGCAACGAGGAGAACTCGGACTGCGTCTCGCCCAAGGCGCGAAGGGCTCCGGTCGTGATGGCATACACGACGCGCACTTGATCGGCCGTGTTGGGTTCGCCCAAGCCGAGTACTACTTCAACGGCGATGCTTTCCCCGAAGAATGGATGTGGAGACAGCGTTGGCGAGCCAGGCTACGGCGTTTTCGGGTGTCGCGACATTGGCTCCCGGACCGCCTCGTCGGCGCGTGTGCGTCGGCCTCTTCGGGCCATCGCTTCGGCACCCTGTGTGATGTCGTCCGCGACTTCGCCCTCAACGCGGTGTCAGTCCATTGAAACCCGTTCTCTGCAAACCTGGTCGCCGAGTCAGGGGGACAGCGTTGGCCGAAGCGCTGATCCTCGTTCCGGTGTTCGCGGCACTTCTTGCCGGGGTGGTCGGACTGAACAACCTCTATGTTGCCAAGCTAGAGGCTCGCGAAAGGGCGCGACGGCACGCCTGGCTCCAAGCCGAGTCAGGTCGCTGCTCTCGTCTAGCCTGCGATGCGATTTGCATGCGCGCGCGCGAAGAGGTCGACCGCGAGGCACTGGCCGAGGCCGCAGCAGCATCAAATGAGGGGTTCCCCACCGGCGTAGCCCTCACTGAGGTCCAGGGATTCTTCGCGGGCCGAGTCGCTGAGGGCATCGGTGTCGCGAGCGCGCCTCTCCCGGCTATGGTTGGGGGTGCCAAGCGTCAGACCGAGATCCACGCGGTCCCATGCAATACGACGGGTCGCGTGCATCCAGATGGTGGAGACATCTTTCAGCTCGCGTGCGAGGCCGACCTTCGCAACATCGAGTACGTAGAAGGAGCGTGCGAATGAGTCGCTTGCGCTCAGTGCGGGCGTGCATACGCGTAGGGCTTCTCGGGTTCGGGGTCGCGGCGGTTACCGTCATCCTTGTCCTTGGGCGTGCGCGTGGCGCCGTCGACGACACCCTCATCGACCTTGGCGGGGCACTCATGTCCGATTCGTGGACTCCACCTGAGGGCCACAGAACGCTGAACATCAATGGTAACCTCGTACACTTCAGCGTTCACACCGTTGACGGGTCGCTTGAGGACGTCATCAGGCGACGCGTCGCCGACTGCAACGAACGTGATGGTGAGCTCGGCGAGACGCTCACCCGATCGATGTTGGCACAACTGCCTGTTGACCGTTTGCGCTGGCTCGAACTCCGCGACGTCGCGACAACCTCGTTTCAGGGACCCGGTCGAGGATACGTGGCATGCCTCGATCTTGGTGAGGCCCACGTTCCGATTCCCAACCTCGTCGCCCGCTTTCGCAGGTTCTCGGAGACCGGAAGACTCCATGCGCTTGGGGCCCTACGCTTCGTCTTCGCGCAGCCCGTTGCCGATGCGCCCGCGACAACACTCGTCTTGACTGCATGGGCAGACGAGCTCGACGTCCGGACCCTCCTCTCGGCTGGGCCGTTGCGCCAGGGCGAGGGCGCGTTTCTAGACTTCGGATCTCCGCCCGGAGTGCGCCTCGTCCTGACCGCCACCGAGTCTGGCGGCACGAGTGCGGTGGTGGTCTATCTTGCGGAAGGCACGACCACGGAGCACCTCCTTCGCTTCTATGCCGAGGCTTTCGACCGCGCTGGCTACAAAAGGATTGGTGGCAAAGCAGTTGAGCGTTTGGCGGTCGACGCGTCGGTTGTTGTTGGGGCGGAGCGCGACGGCGAAGTCGTGACCTTGGTCGCCAGACCAACGGGTCCCGAGTCAACGACCCTCGTCGTCCTGAGGACGGACGCTCGATGAACCGAAACGCGCTACTGGTTTCCATCGGGGTGGGTCTGCTCGGCCTGATGCTCCTCGCGACGTACGTACAACGCTTCCGTCGCGAGACCTCGGGCGGCGATCCGATCGAGCTTCTCGCGCTGAGAAGAGACGCCCAAGTTGGCGAGCCCATTACTGAAGACCTTCTCCTCGTACGTCCCCTTCCTGAGGCGTACGTCGAGGATCGCCACGTCCTGGCAGTAGATGCGCCGAGAGTTCTTGGTGTTCGGATCGGCGCACGCGTCAAGGCCAACCAGACCCTTCTTTGGACTGACCTCAACACTGGTGCACGACTCGAAGCGAGCCTGTCCAGCAACATCCCGCTCGGCACGCGTGCGATGGCGGTGCCTTGGTCGGAACAGAACGTCTTCGGGGGGCTGCTGGAACCCGGCGACAGAGTCGACGTCCTCCTCACGAGGGCGCGCTCCCGTGAAGATGTTTCGATTGTGACGGTCCCGTTGTTGCAGAACCTCCTCGTTCTTTCCGTCGGCAGTCTACTCCGTGTCGATCAAGCGGGTGGTATGGACGGGCGGCGTGGCGGTGTCAGCCTTCTCGTCACGATCGATCAGGCCGCGCTTCTGGCTCAGGCCATGCAGGGAGGAACCCTGCGTCTTCTGCTTCGCAATGAGCATGATTTGGAGATATCCGCAGCTGTGCCCGAGACGGACGACGGCGATGTTCTCGATCAACAGAAGCGAACCGAAGGTCAGCGTCGCCTTCGGCTAGAGAGGGTCAATTGACCCTCCGGGGAACCCGGAGCTCCCGGGCCGCGGTGATCCTGGCGGTCTGCCTGACCGGGCCGTTCGGGACCGCCCACGCCGACGTGAACAGCGACGAGACGATCGTGATCCGGGTCGGGGAGCAACGGAGCCTCTCCGCCAAAGGCGTCAAGAGCTATTCGGAAGGAGCGCCCGGCGTCGTCGACATCCGCGTGACCCGCGACCAGCGCCGTTTCGTGCTGGTCGGAAGGTCGGTCGGTATCGGTTCGCTCCTGCTCATTCGCCAAGACCGCAGTCAGGTTCAGTACACGATCGAAGTGATTCCGGCTGACGGTACACGCGGGTTCGGAGGTCGCGAGAACATCCGTCTCGACCTCTACTTCGTGCTGATCCAGCAACGCTATAGCCACCAAATAGGGCTCGACTGGCCCGGAAACATCGGAAGCACACTGACTCCATCCGAAGCCACCCTCGCGATCACCGGAGGGAGCGGGGTCCCCACTCAGAGCGCATTCCAGATTCTACCGCAGACTTTCCTGCCAAGCCTAGACGTCGCCCAGGCCAAGGGCTGGGCCAAGCTCTACCGGCAAGCCGCGATCGTAACCGCGAACGGGACCGAAGCCGTGTTCACTTCGGGCGGGGAGTTCAACGTGCAAGTTCAGAACAACCTTACCGTCAACGTTCAGGCGATCGAGTTCGGGACGCGTATCACGGTGCTGCCCCGTTACGACTCGCGCACCGGTCGAATTGAGCTCGAGATCACCGCAGACGTGTCCGACCTAGACCAGGAGCGTGGCTCTCAGGGGATTCCGGGCCGCTTCACGACTCACGTCGAAACCCTGGTCAACCTCGATTTGGGTCAGTCGATCTCGCTCGCGGGGATCCAGGCGAGGACCGAGCGACGGCGCAAAGATGGGCTCCCTGGTTTGGCGATGGTGCCATTCATCGGAGCGCTTTTTGGTTCGCACGGGCGAGAGGCTCAGTCCGATAAGTCATACATGCTCGTCGTTCCCTCAGTCGTCGAACCTGTCAGCCTCGCCCAACGAAACCACGTCGACGAAGCGATTCGCGCGTACGAGTCTTTTCGCGGTTCAGTCGACGCCTACGACTTACTCGACCAACCGCGGTTTCCATCTTCTCGGGGAGCGAGGTCGGCTCCGCCATGAACGCTTCGTTCCAGATCGCCTTCGCGCGAACGGGAGAACCATGGGAGCATCTAGAACTCCCGCCGACATCCTCGATCACCGTGGGCAGAGACGCCTCTTGTGACGTTGTGCTTCTTTCGCCCGAAGTGAGCCGCAAGCATCTGGAGGTTCACCAGAGCGAGCGCGGACTCGAGGTCGTCGACTGTTCGGTCAACGGGACGGGTCTTGGGCAGCAGTCACTGCGCCATTGTCGTTCCCTGATTTCGGATGACTCCGAACTGCGCATCGGGCCCTTCTCCCTTCGGGTTCGAATCCGCAGCGCGAGTGATCCTGGGCACAGTGAAAAAGGTTCTGGGTCCGCCAGTCCAGATCTCCGTAGGCGGATCCACGGCCTTCTGCTCGACCGCCTCGACCTCCGTTCTCTCGACCGGTCACAGATGGGTCAAGATCGGCTGCGCCCCAGGGTCCTCGCCGCCCTCCGTCAGGTGCTTGGTGCGATGGATCAAGCCGTCCTCGACCGGATCAACCGCGCGGAGCTCGAGCAGCAGGTCCTCGACGAGGTCTTGGGGCTCGGTCCGCTTCAGTCCCTTCTCGACGACGACCAGGTCTCCGAGATTATGGTGGTCGATCCGGAGACAATCTACGTCGAACGAATGGGCGCGATCGAGCGGACGCCGCTGCGCTTTGCCGACGACGAATCGTGCCGCTCGGCCATCGAACGGGTCGTGACCCCGCTCGGCCGACGGATCGACGAGAGCGCTCCACTGGTCGATGCGCGACTCCCGGATGGGTCCCGGGTGAACGCCATCATCCCTCCTCTCGCGGTACGTGGCCCGTGCATCACGATTCGCAAGTTCCCCAAACACGCCTTGACGATGACCGATCTTCTCGCGAACGAAAGCCTCACACCCCGCATGGCGCGGTTCCTCGAGCGCTGCGTGATTGCCAAGAAGAACATACTCATCTCGGGCGGAACCGGGAGCGGTAAGACCACGCTGCTCAACGTGTTGTCGGGGGCGATCCCAGCTCGAGAGCGAATCATCACCATTGAGGACGCCGCTGAGCTCAAGCTGCAACAGCCTCACGTCGTCTCCTTGGAAGCCAAACCGCCCAACCTGGAAGGCAGCGGAGCGTACTCGATTCGCCAACTCGTCAAGAACGCCCTTCGGATGCGACCGGATCGAATCGTCGTCGGCGAGTGTCGCGCCGGCGAAGCGATCGACATGCTCCAAGCCATGAACACGGGTCACGCCGGGTCAATGACCACCACGCACGCCAACAGTCCTCGGGAGGCGCTGGCCAGGATCCAAACCCTTTGCATGATGGCTGATCTCGAACTGCCTCCGCTCGCCGTGAAAGAACAAGTGGCGGAAAGCATCGACATCATCGTCCAACCGGCGAGGTTTAGCGATGGTGCCCGGCGGGTGACCGCTATCACAGAGGTCGAGGGGCTAGACGCACGCGGTGAGATCCTTCTTCGTGACATCTTCGAGTTCCGCCAGGCAGGAACCGGCGAATCCGGTGAGGTTCTCGGCGAGTACGCCCCGACAGGCTACCTCCCGAGCTTCTTGTCCGAGTTCATGGTTCGGGGCTTGGTCGCGCAAGGGGAGTACCTATGACTCTCACGACGGTCCTCCTCGTCCTCGGTACCGTCCTCGCCGCCGCGGGTGCTGGCATGATCGCGTACCACGTTGTTTCGCCGCGCGTTGGGCCACTCCAAACGTGGGTCGACCGATACGCCGAACGCCTCGACACGCACACGACGTTCTTGTTTGCGCCGGTCAGCGGTTCGACCGTCGCCAGGTCACAAGTGCTCGTTTGCGGCATCCTTGCTGCGGGCTACCTCGTATTCCGCGGTCCGTGGCTCGCGGTTGCACTTGCTCTGGCAATCCTGGTGCCGCCCGCGACCCTCTCTCGGCTTCATCGCCTTCGTGTTCGGAAGCTCGAACAGCAGCTCGAGTCTTGGTTGCTGATGCTCTCGAACTCCCTCAAGGCGACACCATCGGTCGCGGATGGGATCTCCTCCACGGTGCGTTTGGTTCCTGCCCCTTTTTCGGAGGAGATCGACCTTCTCGTCAAAGAGATGAGGTTGGGCGCCCCCCTTCGGCGCGCGATCCTGTCGATGTCCCGTCGTATCGGCAGCCCGGTGACTACCCGGGCGCTGTCTTCGATCATTGTCGCAAGCCAAACGGGCGGAGACCTTTCGCGAGCACTCGAGAAGACCGCGGCCGGGCTGCGCGAGTCCGCGAGGCTCGAAGGCGTTCTCCGCGCAAGGACCGCCGAAGGCCGCGGGCAGGTCCTTCTCCTTGCCGCGATGCCATTCGCGCTTCTCGCGGCCATTCGAGGCTTCGATGCGTCCTACTTCGACCCCGCCCTGAACCATCCATACGGCCACATGATCCTCGCGATCTGCGCAGTCCTGTGGGTTGGCGCCACCGTCTGGGCGCAACAGATCGTGAGCATGAACCTGTGAACGCTCTGCTAGGCGCCGCAATGGCCTGCACCGTGCTTGGCATCTCGGGGGTCATCTACTTCCTCGGATCAAACGTCTCGGTGCAAGCGCCCCAACGACTCGGCATGCGAGGTCTCAAGCGCGCTCGTGCGCGCGCGAACCCGTGGTTTGGCACGGTCGACCCTACCATTCGCTTGCTTGGGACCTGGGCGGCGATCCTTCCTGCCGGTCGGTTGCGACGCGAGATCGAGGCAAGGCTCGAAGCAAGCGGCTACTATCTTGGTCTCACGGCCAACGAGGTCATCGCGATCTCGATCGTCCTGGCTTCGTCGTGTGTGGCGACGTGGCTGCTCCTCACCGCGTTCGCGGGCTGGCCCCCGGCCCCCGCCGTGCCACTCGCCGTGGGAAGCCTCGCGACGCCGTATGTTTACCTACGTGGCGAAGCCCGGCGACGTGCCCGTCGGATCGAACGCAGTCTGCCGGCCGCGATCGATCTCGCGGCTTTGTGTATGAGTGCCGGCCTCGATTTTCCACGATCGTTGCAGCAGATCGTGCAAAGTGCCCCGGACTCGCTTGAACCGCTCATCGAGGAGGTGCGCGCCGTGCTCCGAGAGTTGGACCTCGGCTACTCGCGTGCACGCGCGGTTCGGGGATTCGCGCGGCGGGTTCGGTCGGACGCGGTGTCCGAGTTCGCCAACAGCGTGATTCAAGCCGAAGACAAAGGAAACCCGCTAGCGGACGTACTCACGGTTCAAGCGCAGACCCAACGCTTGAGGCAGAGTTTTCGAGCCGAGGAGAACGCGTCGGGGGCCGCCCTGATGTTGGTTGGCCCGATGTCACTCATCTTCATCTGCGTGATTGCCCTCGTGCTCTCGCCGCTGGTTGTCCGCTTCGTTTCTGGCGAGTTCCGGGTCTTCTGATGTCTCCTCCGCCACCCGAGCACGTATCGCGCAAGATCGGCCTCCGCGTTTCGTCGGCCTTCCTGATCGCCTCGGCGCTTGCGGCGATCTGGTGTTTGGACTTTGGCGGCGCGTCAGGGTCTCGCGCCGCGCTTCCCGTTGTCCACCCGGATCTCTTTGTGTCCGACCCACAGTGTCCCCGCCAAGGCGCACCGGCGACCGCAGCCGCACGAGCCGAGGCGGGCGGCCGAGCACGGGCCAATCGCTATCCGTATGATCCGGTCGACGGCGTGCTTGCCGTGCACCAATACCGTTTGGCCGCCCACTGCCACGAGCTCGCGGGTCGCGCCGTTGCGGCGGGTCGCCTCCGCGCATTGGCGAACGCCTTGTCGGCTCGCGTGGACGTAGACTACGCAGCCGCCCGCTTGGACCTACTTCGCGCACGCGAGGCGCGTGACTGGCACGCCGTTCTTCGTGAGGCGCAGCACCTTCGAAGGCTCACATCGCAACTCGGGCAGAACGACTACACCGAGTGGCTCGATCGAACGAGCGGCAAGGCGCGCGCGGAGCTGCGACGTGAGCCGTAGGCTTGCGGCAAGCGTGCTCGTCGGCGCCATCATGCTCCTCGTCGGTTGCGCTCACGGCGCCACCAACCAGGACACGACGCTCGTGCAGGAGATGCGGCTGGTCTCCACCGAGGCCCTTTTCTCCGAAGGAGTCGCCCACGCGCTTCGAGGCGACCACCTGCGGGCGGAGCAGTACCTGAGTGCCGCAGGGAAGCGCGGCTACCACCCGGAGTCTGTGGCGACTTGGCTCGTCCGAGTGTGCGTCAGCGCCGGTCGCTATCGAGCCGCGCTCGACCATGGCACCGAGTACCTCCGCACCCACCCTTCCGACAACTGGCTCCGGTTCGTGGTTGCCAATCTCTACGACGCGCTCGGGGATCCTGTGGCGGCCCGGAGTGAGCTCGAAGCGATCGTGGCGGCTGAGCCCCTTCACCCACTCGCGCACTATCGCCTGGGCGTCCTTCAACGTGAGCGTCTCGCCGACGCTGCGGGCGCGCGCGTTCACTTCACAGAGTATCTTCTCCTAGCTCCAGACGGCCCACATGCCGCCGAGGCAAGATCGATCCTCGGTTCACCCGAACGATCTTCGATTCGTGGGGAACCGGGGCCCTCCAAAGAGCCAACCCGAGGGAACCTGCCATGATTCCTGCCGAAGCCTTTCGGCAGACACTGCGCGAACTGTTCGCGCCAATCGTGACCCATCTCGAGAACGCCAACGTCACCGAAGTTCTGATCAATGGCCCTCGGGAGATCTACGTGGAGGAGCACGGTCGGCTGCATCGTACGGGTGACGCGTTTGTATCGGAAGCGGCCCTCCTGGCCGCGATCCGAAACCTGGCGCAGTCCGTAGGACGCGACATCGGGAGGCACACCCCCGTTCTCGAAGCGCGGTTCTTGGACCAAGCTCACGTTCAGGTGGTCGTCCCACCGGCTGCTCCGAGTGGCCCCGTCCTGTCGATCCGACGATTGCCCGAGGTCGCTGCAACACTCGACAACTTGACGGAGACGGGTGTGCTTGGCCCGGTCGCGTCCGGGATCCTTCGACAGACCGTGTTCCGCAGGTGCAATGTCTTGATCGTGGGTTCAAGCGGCCCGGCGAAGACGACCGTGCTGACCGCCTTAGCATCGATCATCGATCCGTCCGAGCGTGTGGTCGTGCTCGAGGAGCGCCGGCAGCTCCGGCTCACGCTCCCTCACTTGATCAGGCTCGAAGCGACCAGTGGTTCGCGGGAGTCCTTCGCGCCGCTCGGTCAGCCAGACTTGCTGCCGGCGGCCCTGCGTCTTCGGCCCGATCGGCTGCTCGTCGGAGAGATTCGTGGGGCAGAGGCGCTCAACCTTGTCCGGGCGATGAGGTCCGGCCTGCGCGGATGCCTGGCGACGTTGTCGGCGGCAACCCTGGTCGAGGGCCTGCGGCGCCTGGAGGCACTCGCCTTCGACTCAGACCCAAGGTCGGACCGCCAGCTGATCCGCCACGCCGTCGCTTCGGCGATCGACGTGGTTGTCGAGGTCGTGCGTTCCTCGGAGGGCGCTCCGGTCGTCTCCCGGATCTCGAATCTCGAGCCCGATGAGTCGGTCATCGGTTACTTCCCCCGCGACCTGTTCGTGTCCGATCCAACGTCGCCGGTGCCGCCTGGCAAAGGCGGCCCGGACGCGACCCGCCGAGTCGCGGAGCGGCAAGTGGGCGGTGATCCATGAGGGTCGAGTCGACGCACGTCGACCCTCAGGGTACCGATCGAACGCTCATCGACCATGATCCGCCAACGCTTCTGGTCCCCCAGCCTTCAGACGCGACGCCGGTCGCGGAGGAGTCCCGGAGGCTCCGCCAATATCTGTCTCGGCTGTCCCACCTCGGCGCTTTCGTGCGGGCGCTGCTGAGTAGCCCGCGGTTCGCGTGGGCGCTCACGTTCCTGTTCGCCGCGACTGCGGTCATTGTCGAGCATCGACGCGCAGAGCCGCTGACCTTCCACCGGCCGTCGCCCCTGGCTGTGACCGGGCCGACGAGCGCAACACCCCTCGCGCAAACGCCCGAAGAGCCGGTGACGTTCGGCCCCGCAGGGCTCGAGATTGCGCCGCGTGTGATCGGTTCAAACACGTCGGGGGCTCGCTCGCACTTCACGAGGCTTCTCGTCAACAACGACTTCGAAGGCTCGCTCGCACTTCTCCGCGAGCTCGACCCAGGGCTCTTTCGCGCCGGGGACCACCAAGCACTCCTTACCGTTCTTGCATGGAAGACTCGATGCCGAGGCTCAGCCGCCCGTCAGCGTTCGGTATGCCTATGAATGCGCCTTTCGTCGCACGGCTCGCCTTGGTCACCCTCGTCTCTTGCGCTTCTCCACGCGGATCGCCCCATCCCATGGATCTGGTGCTGCGTAGCCAGTCGGACGACGATGAGCCGCTCACCGGGACTCGCGTCTGGGTCAACGGCACCCTCCGAGGCGCCAGCCTGGCGGGCCGACTTCGTACGACCCTCGGCGGGTCCGCCGCCGCTTCGCGCGTGATTCGTATCGTGTACGAGTGCCCCGAAGGGTATCGCAATGCGGATGGCATGATGACGCTGCAGGTTCGGCCGTTTCGGTCACTCGACCAAGCCGGTGCCGATGCGCTCGAGGTCATGCTGCGCTGCGAGCTCGTGGAACACGTTGCCGCGATCGTCGTGCGAGTTCGTGAACCGCGGTCGATTCCCATACTCCTCGGCGGGGCGGAGGCGGCCGAGACGGATGCGGCGGGGTTTGGCGTGTTTACGCGACGCATGCCGCCTGGCGCCGTTCTCGAGGTCACCCTCAACACGGCGGCGTTCCCTGACCTCCGGCCGGCGTCGCCGTCACGGACGTTTGTCGTAAGCGATGTGCACGAGGTGTTCGTTTTCGATCAGACTTTCAGCGT
Source organism: Myxococcota bacterium (assembly GCA_039028875.1). GTDB lineage: Bacteria > Myxococcota_A > Polyangia > Polyangiales > Houyiibacteriaceae > SG8-38. Next base: position 18,977 of record JBCCHE010000038.1, read on the forward strand.
CGCGAGAGCTCCTGTTCGCAAGCGCTTCCGACCACCTCGGATCGTGAAGATTGAGTAGTCTGTTGGGGGCGGTTATAAGCGGGTTGGGATGTCGGGTGTCGACGCGGATGTTGTGGTCGTTGGAGCCGGGATTTCAGGGCTCTGCGCGGCGCGGAAGATCAGTCGCCAGGGGGCTCGGGTAGCCGTGCTCGAGGCGCGGGATCGCGTTGGCGGCCGTACTTGGACACAGGAGATCGGCGGCGCGCGGTTTGACGTTGGCGGTCAGTGGATCGGGCCTGGTCAAGAGCGGGTCCGTGCTTTGGTCGACGAGCTTGGGCTCGAGACGTTTCGCACGCACACGAAGGGCAAGAAGGTGCTCGAGATCGGCGGTAAGGTCTCGACGTATAAGAGTTCGATCCCTTCGCTTTCGTTGGTCAGCCTGATTCAAATGCAAGGTGCGCTCAGTTACCTCGAGCGCGTTCGAAAGAGGGTGCCGCCAGACGCACCGATGTCGGCCGACAATGCGAACCAGCTCGACTCGGAGACACTCGAGACGTGGATGCACCGCTTTGTGAAGTCGGACAAGGTGACCGGAGTGATGGACGCTGCGGTCCGCACGGTCTTCGGAACGGAGGCGCGTGACCTGTCGGCGTTGTACTTTCTCATGCTCATGAATGCTGGGGGCGGCCTCTTGCGCATCGTTGAGGTCGACGACGGCGCGCAGCAGACTCGGTTCGTGATGGGGGCGCAGTCGATTTCGAAAGCGCTCGCCGAAGAGCTTGGCGATGCCGTGGTGCTCGAGGCGCCAGTCCGGGTGATTCGACAGGACGCGCAGGGCATCACCGTTGACTGCGGGGGCAGCTCCTTCTCGGGGAAGTACGGGATCGTCGCCATGGCCCCTGCCCTTGCGGGCCGCATCGACTACGAACCGGGCGTTTCGGTGGCGCGCGAACAAATGACGCAACGGTTCGCCATGGGTGCGACCGTGAAGGTGCTTCTGACCTACGAACGGGCGTTCTGGCGTGAGGCCGGGTTCTCGGGCGAGGTGGTGAGCTCAGACGGACCGTTGAGTGTCGTGTTCGACAACACGTCGCATGACGGAAAGCGGCCCGCCCTCGTCGGGTTCATCGTCGGCAAACACGCGCGGCAGTGGTCGACACAACCTCCAGCGGATCGAGAGCGGCGGGTCCTCGCAGCGATGGCCCGGTACTTCGGGGACGAGGCGCGGCTTTGCCAGGAGTATCACGAGCTCGATTGGGGCACCGAGCCGTGGTCGCGCGGGTGTCCCGTGGGTGGATTGCCCCCTGGTGTGCTGTCGAGCTCCTTCGCCAACATTCGAAAGCCAGAAGGCCGGGTCCACTGGGCCGGTACCGAAGCGGCGACGGAGTGGATGGGTTATATGGAAGGCGCTATTCAGTCTGGTGAGCGCGCGGCCGACGAAGTGCTTCGACGCCTCTAGGCCCAATACGACCGGGAGAAGAGTATGGCGGATTCGAACCGCGGCGGAGCATGGGCCGTCATCTTTGCGTTGTTCGCCGTTGGCAACTTGGCGAACGGGCTCTGGATGCTGGCGAGCCCCGTCCACTGGTACATCAACCTGCCGGCCAACGTGCCGGGAACGGGGCCGATCAACGAGCACTTCATCCGAGACATCGGGTGCATCTTCACGCTGGTCGGGGTTGCGCTTGCGGTTGCGGTGTTTCGGCCTCGGTTCCGCCTGACCGCCCTGTTGTTCGCCACCGGCTTCTATGTCGCCCACGCGCTGGTCCACGTGTACGATTCGCTTCGCGGCTTGTTGCCTCCTGAACAGTGGCGTTTCGATCTGCTCCCTGTCTATGGGGCCGCGATCGTGCTCGTGGTCTTGAGTGTCCTGCTCGCGCGAAGCGAGAACGACAGGCGTCGTGGCGCATGAAGTCTACGTTGCGATACCTGTCCGCGACTGTCGTCGGAGCATTTCTCTTTGTGGCGCCGTTCGCCTGGTACGGCGCGGGCGCGGTTCACGCCCATGGCGCGGCGGGTCACATGGATCACGGCCCGCGTCATGGAGGACACCTCCTCATGGTGCGTGGCCACCATGTTGAGTTGGTCGAGCAACGCGGCCAGGTGGAGCTCTACTTGAGCGATGGCAGCCGAAGACCTGTCCGCCCGCGGTCTTGCGCCGTCACGTTGCCTGGCGGTGAACGGGCGTCGTGCCGCTGGGAGAGCTACCGGTTGGTGGTCTCACATTCGGGAGCGTTCGCCCATGCGCACTACGAGCTCGAGGCCAAAGGCGCCGAGGTCCTTCGTTTCAAGTTTCCTTGAGCCTGGGCAAACGAGCCCAGTGGCACTCGCGCGAGGTGTGCCTTAGATCGGGGATTCCATGGGACTTCGGTTTCACAAATACGAGGGGGCGGGGAACGACTTTGTCATCGTCGACAAAGATGCGCTTGGCGGTGTGCCCCTCACAGCACCCGAAGCGATCGCGCTCTGCGACCGGCACCGCGGTGTGGGGGCCGATGGTGTACTCACCGTCGACCTCCGATCTCCGTCGATGTCGGTGATCAACTCCGACGGTTCGGTTCCCGAGATGTGTGGAAACGGGGTCCGCTGCGTGGCGCTCCATCTTGCCCGCGATAGCGGTGCGACTCACCTCGAGCTCGACGTCGATACCGTTGCGGGCCCTCAAGCGTGTACGGTCGACAGCGATGGGGTGGCGGGATCGGTTCGCGTCAACATGAGTGCCGCCTCGCTCGCGCCAGACGCGATTGGACTCGACAGCGCTGCGCCCTGGGTCGATCATGCGATCACACTTGGCGAACGAACGCTGAACATTACTGCCGTCTCGATGGGCAATCCGCACGCGGTCACATTCGACGAAGTCGGCGACGATCGCTTCAAGCTCGCCGAGCTGCTCCAAACGTCGCCCCACTTTCCAAATGGCGTCAATGTAGGTTTTGTGTCGGAACAATCGGGCCACTCGTTTCGTCTCGACGTCTGCGAGCGAGGTGCTGGTTGGACCCAAGCCTGCGGAACCGGGGCCGCCGCGGCCGCGACCGCCGCGGTTGAAACCAATCGCGCGCCTCAGGGTGAGCCGCTCGACTTTCGTCTTCCTGGTGGGACGCTCACCATGACGCCTCGTGTCACGGGTACGCCCATCGAGATGGTGGGTCCCGCGCGGTTCGTTTTCACCGGCGAAGTCGACCGCTAACGTCGATTGCAATATCAGCGACCTGAGTTAGGTTAGCCCGATGACACGTAGCTTATGGCTTACCGCGTGCCTCGCCACGCTGTCGTTGGGTCTTGTCGGCTGCGGCGACGATACTTCCGGGACGGGGGCCACTGGAGGCGCAGGGGGAGGCGGCGGATCGTTCCCGCCCGACGAAGTCGGCCGATGCGCCGATACCGATCCCCTTCGCCAACCTTTCTTTGGCGACACCCATGTGCACACGGTGCTGTCGCTCGACGCGAACCTCCAAGGAACGCGTCCGGGGCCAAACGACGCTTACGCGTTCGCGCAGGGCGAACCGATCGGCGTCCAGCCGTACGACGAAGACGGCAACCCGCTTCGCACCGCCACGCCGACCCGTTCGATCGACTTCGTCATGCTGAGTGACCACGCCGAGTATCTCGGTACGATCGCCGCGTGCAACAATCCCGACAACCCAGCCTACGATCGGCCCGCGGACACGTCGGCGCGGCCCGACGACCTCGGTTGTGTCGAGTATCGCGAGGAACTCGAAGGCGGGGACCTCAATGTCTTCCGCCGCCTCAACGCACTCACGGCGCTCACCCCAGAGAACACTCGCTACCCAGCGCTCTGCGGCGACCCGAACGGTGGGGCGGGCGATTGTCTCCAAGCCGGCATCGACGTTTGGCAAGAAGTGCAAGACGCCGCCGAAGCCGCGTACGACCGAACGGACGCGTGTGAGTTCGCTTCGTTCGTCGGCTACGAGTGGAGCGCCGGCCCCGGAACCGTCAATCTGCATCGAAACGTGATGTTCCGGAGCGAGGTCGTCCCGGAGCTTCCGATCAGCTACTTCGACGAACCGTACGTCGAGGACCTTTGGGCAGGGCTCAACGGCGATTGCAACGAATCGGGCACCGGTTGCGAAGCGATCGCGATTCCGCACAACTCGAACCTCGCGGCGGGGACATTCTTCGACGACGTCGACAAAGACGGCAATCCTTTCGATTCCGAGTACGCACAACTCCGCCACGACCTCGAGCCGATCATCGAGGTCTTCCAGCACAAGGGGGCCTCCGAGTGCTTCCCCGGCGAATCGATCTCCGACGAGCTTTGCGGCTTTGAGGTGCTTCCCTACCCGAATCTCGCCAATACCAACCTGCAGCTCTTTGCCAATCCTGGGCCGCGCGACTTCGTGCGAAGCGCGTTCGGTGAAGGGATGCTTCTCGAAGAGAGTCTCGGGGTGAATCCTTTCCAACACGGGGTGATCTCGGCCACCGATACCCACATTGCAGCGCCTGGCTATGACGACGAGCGTACCTTTCTCGGTCATGGCGGCGCCGGGCAGGCCAACCGCGACTTCGTCCCCGAAGGCTTCCCCGACATTCAGTACCTCAACCCGGGCGGACCCGCCGGCGTGTGGGCCGAAGAGAACTCACGGCCCGCGATCTTCGAAGCGTTCAAGCGACGCGAGACGTTTGCAACGAGCGGTCCGCACATCGTTCCTCGAGTCTTTGGCGGTTTCGGGCTCCCGAGCGACCTTTGCGATTCACCGGACTTCGCCGCCACTGGCTACGAGCTCGGGGTACCCATGGGTGGGGAGCTTCGCGACGCACCCGACGGCGAGGCCCCCAAGTTTGTGGTGTCGGCGCGCCAAGACCCGATGAGCGCGCCCCTTCAACGCATCCAGATCATCAAAGGCTGGCTCGACGGGGAGGATTACCAAGTCGAGGTGTTCGACGTTGCGGGAGACGCCAACAACGGTGCCACGGTTGATCTCGAAACCTGCGAGCCGCAAGGGCAAGGTGCTGCGGACCTTTGCGCGTTTTGGGAAGACCCGAGTTTCGATCCCGCCCAACGCGCATACTACTACGTGCGCGTGATCGAGAACCCCACGTGTCGTTGGTCGGCCCTCCAGTGCGTGGAAGCCAACTACGACTGCGACAACCCCACACGCCAGATCGACTTCGACTGCTGCGATGCGACGGCGGGCCTCAACGTCGACTTCTGTGACGACGTCGCCGCCGAGCTTAGCGAGCGAGGCGCGGCCTGCTGCAGGAAGGACAATCCCGAGTCGATTCTGGACGTCGACTTCTGTGAGCAGGTGGCGAACACCCTCTCCGAAGACGAAGGCGCATGCTGTCTACCGCGCCTCGAGACGTCCATTCAAGAGCGAGCGTGGACGTCTCCGATCTGGTATCAACCCGATCGTTGATGCTCCGAGCGCTCCTCCACTACTTTGCGATAGGCGCTGTACTGTTCGTCGCGAAGGTGGCGATCGGCGGTGGTGATGGGAACCGCCCCGAGGTGACGGTGGTCATGCCTGCCGGCGCAAGTGGCGCCGACATCGAGAAGGAGACCCGGAACCAGATCCTCTTGAACGAGGCGCGGCGATACGGCTGGTACCGGACCGACCCGATCGTATTCACGCATTTGGTGCGCAACATGCGTTTCATCGATCCGCAAACCACCGACGACGACGCAACGCTCTTCGAACAGGCATTGGCGATGAACATGCAAGAGCATGACCCTGTGGTGCGCGCGCGCCTGCTCTACCGCGCACGTGAGGCGCTCGGCTTCGTGCCCGAGGACCGGATGCCGACCAAAGCCGAACTCGAGCAGCATCGTACCGAGCACCCAGATCGGTTTGAGCGGGAGGGAAAGGTACGGTTCGAGCACGTGTTCCTGAGCGGGACGCGCCGGGGAGAGTCGCTCGGGGCTGACGGGGCGCAGATGCGGGACACACTCGAAGCCCGTGGGAAGGCCCCTCCGACGGGGCTTGGAGACCCTCTCCCTGGGCTCCGTGCCGTTCAATCAACGACGGTGTCCGATGTGGAGAACAACTACGGGAAAGAGCTCGCGGCTGTTGTCGACGAAGGGATCATCGGGATGTGGCGCGGCCCCTTGCCTTCGGTCTACGGCTTGCATTTCGTGCGGGTCCTAGAGAAAGCGCCGCCGGCCCTGCCGCCCCTTTCTGCGATCGAAGCGGAGGTGCGAGCCGACTACCTCACGGAGGTTCGGAAGCGGCTCAGCGACGAACGGATGAACGCGTTGCGGGACGCCTATGTCGTTCAAGTGGAGACGGTGCAGTGAGTCGCCTCGCCCCGATCTCAGCGTTCGCTCTCGTTTTGGTTGTGACGTTTGCTGGAACGGGCGCGAGCGCGCATCCGCTCGCACCGGCGGTTCTCTCGTTCATGCCCGACGACGACGCCGAAACGGTCATCATGACGTGGCGTGCTCCAGTTACCCGCCCCAAGGGGCAGGCGCTCGAACCGCGGATTCCGGAGAGCTGTACCCCTTTGTCGCCGACATCCCGGGAGCTCGTAGAAGGCGACACCGCCGTCATCGACACGACGGTGCTCCGATGCGAACCGAGGACCCTGGTTGGTCAAGCGATTCGCGTCGACGGCCTGACCGACTCGACGGTGAATGTCGTGGTCCGGATCGGCCGCCCTGACGGGGCGATCGACCACACGATTCTCGACACCCGGTCGCCGTCGTTCGTCGTCGCACCTGTCGAGGAGACGGGCGGCGCCTTCGGCAACTACCTATGGCTCGGGGTCGAGCATCTGGTGACGGGGTGGGATCATCTCACCTTCGTGCTTGGCCTGTTGGTCCTGTTCGGCTGGCACCGACGTCTGATCGCGGCGGTGACGGCGTTCACCCTCGGGCACAGCCTGACCCTGGCGCTCTCTGTGCTCGGCTTTGTGAGCGTGCCGCAGGCGTGGGTCGAGGCCCTGATTGCGGTGACCATCGTCGCGCTGGCGCTCGAGATCCAGCTCGGACGTCGTGGCCCGATTTGGCGTCACCCCTGGTCGCTACCCGCCTTCCTCGGTCTCCTTCATGGGCTTGGCTTCGCGTCCGCGTTGTTCGAAGCCGGTCTTCCGGCCGACGAGATCCCACTGGCCCTCTTCGGGTTCAACCTCGGCCTCGAGTTCGGTCAGCTCGGGGTGATCCTCGTTGCGTGGATCGCCTATCGGGCGTTTCGCGGGGCCTTGCCAACGAGGCTTCGAGGCAACCGGGCGGTTCCGGCATACTTGATCGGGTCGTTGGCCGCGTACTGGGTCATCGAGCGCACCTTGTCCGCCCTCGGCCTCTTCATCGCCTAGCGGGTCTAGCCCGCCTCCTCGCGCCCGCGACCTGCGCCAAACACACCGAGTACGAACTTGCCAGATACCCTCGGCCCGCCGCTGGCCGAGAGGTAGGCGCGAAGGTCCGCGGCCGCCGCTTCCTTGTCGAATGGATCGCCGTCGCGTTCGTCTTCGAGCTCTTCGAACACCGCATCGAGGTGAGCAAGGAAGATCTCACTCTCGCGAACCGCAACCCGCAAGTCGCCCGCGTCAAAGGCGGCTTCCTGGCTGAGACGGCCGATCGCACTTGAAAGCGGGCCGCGTCGGCCGTACTCGGTGCCGGGAAGCAGGCGCCCAGCGAAGGCGCGGTAGTGCTTGGCGAACTCGCGTGCGAAGGCTTCGGTGCCTTCGAGCGTTGCGGCGTCCAACGCGGCGTATGCCTTCGCGACAAACGCTCGAACCACAAACCGAAAAGCCCAGACGTCTCGAAAGAGCCGATCCACACGCTGGCCCCCCTCGGGCTCGTCAGGCGCGGGTTTCGTGATCTGTCGAAGCCGCTTGGCGGCGCTCTTCGTCGCCGCACGAACCTCGACGATCCCGGCTCTCATGCGAGCCTTGGCCATGGCGGAGTCGTGGGCCTCGTCGAGGTCGCAGATCGGGAGATCGAGTACGGTCCGAGCCTTGGCGTGCACACCGATCGCGAGGGCTTCGGCGGACTCGCGCATGCGGTCAAGCTCATCCGACGTCTCGCGGATCTTTCGGTACGTGCCTGTGACGTGGTGCGCATCGAGGCTGACCAGCCGGTGCTCGAACTCGTTGGCGAGCGTCTCGATCCCTTGCACCATCAAGAATCGCGTAAACGCACGGAGCTCACGTCGGACCGCAGCGATCACGACCTGCGCTCGGTAGAGGCCTTCGGGGTGGTCCAACTGATGCTCTGCGATGCCCAAGAACCGATGGGCGCGAACCAGCGTCAAGAACGCGACGGTGGTTGCCATCTTGGCGGCGCCGGTCTTCCAGTTCTCGAGTGCGGGGGTCAAGCTCTCCGCGTGAACCAGCTCGCGGACGTTGGCGAACTCGAGCGGTGCGGGCGGACGGAAGAACGGATTTCGGTCGAGGTCTCGCAGGAACAAGTCGCAACTGGCCTGAAACGCGCCTGCGTCGACCACGGCCAGTTCAAGAAGCCGCCGTCCGACCCGACCCCCGTCGGTTAGGGTTCGTTCGAGCGTATCGAGGGCTTCGCCGGGTGCGGAGCGAGTGCTGTCGTCGTGGGTTCCGTGATCCGGTTGGAGGTTCGGCCTGAGCTCGGCGACAAGTGCCAACGCCCAGTCGAATGTCACGCAGACGGTGTGCAGGTGCGGGCGAAAGTCAGTCAGGGTTGCGGATAGGGGGTGATTCTCCAACTGCCGATAGGCGACGAGGCCGGTAAGGGCGGCCTGCAACGGCAGCAGCGCCTCGGTACGTTGCGCGCTGCTCAGGGTGTCTCGCCAGCGAGCCCACGCGGCAGCTTCGTCGGGCGCCCATCGCTCCGCCCACGAAAGAAGCGTGACCGGGGGCTCCGGGGACTCGACGCCACGGGACAACCCGTGCGTGGGGACTTCCTGCTCAGGGTGAGGACGGAACTTCACAGGTCGAAGACTCTATCAACAACGCGCTTTCACGCGGAGAATTTATGTCCGCTCAGAAGAGCCCCGCTTGACGGCCCTTCGGTTGCTCCCGACCGAGGTGCTCGAAGGCATGCCGGGTGGCGACACGCCCGCGCGCGGTGCGAGCCAAGAGCCCTTTTTGGAGCAGGTAGGGTTCGTATACGTCCTCGAGGGTGTCTCGCGGTTCGCTCAACGCCGCGGCCAGTGTCTCGATGCCCACGGGCCCCCCGTCGTAGTGGTCGATGATGACGGTGAGATACCTTCGGTCCATTTGGTCGAGGCCCGCTTCGTCCACGTCTAGTCGGTCCAGGGCCTCGTTGGCCGTCTTGGCGTCGAGTGTGCCGTCGGACAACACCTCCGCGAAGTCACGCGCGCGCCGTAGCAACCGATTGGCGATGCGCGGCGTTCCCCGTGCCCGGCGTGCAAGCTCCTGAGCGGCCTCCTCACTGATCGTGAGATCGAGGAGGCTTGCGCTCCGCTCGATGATCGCCCGGAGTGCATCCACCGGGTAGTAGTCGAGTCGAGCGACGTAGCCGAAGCGTGAACGCATTGGGTTGGTGAGGAGCCCAGTGCGCGTGGTCGCGCCGATCAATGTAAACGGCCGAAGTGGAAGCTGTAGCGTCTGTGCGTAGGGTCCGTCTCCATTGACGATATCGATGCGGAAGTCCTCGACTGCGGTGTATAAGTTCTCCTCGACGGTTGCGTTGAGGCGGTGGATCTCGTCGATGAACAATACGTCGCATGGTTCGAGCTTGGTCAGCAACGCGGCAAGCTGGCCCTTGTGCTCGATCGCGGGTCCTGATGCGGAGTGCAACGTGACTCCCCGCTCCGCCGCGAGGATCAAGGCCAATGTGGTCTTGCCCAAGCCTGGAGGGCCGCAGAAGAGCGTGTGGTCGACGGGCTCTTTACGCTTACGCGCCGCCTCGACGAACACCCGAAGGTTGTCTTTGATTTGGGTCTGTCCGACGAAGTCGTCGAAGCGTTGGGGCCGGAGGCTCCGGTCGAGCGTCTCGTCGTCCGACTGCTCGGTCTCACTCAGGTTCGTGTTGGCTCTAGCTTCCATCAGGTTCACGAGAGGGCCGACAGCGCTGCACGGAGAAGACCCTGCACCGCTTCATCCCCTTGTTGTGGATCGGCTTGGGCCGCCGCGCTCCCGACCGCGGCCTCCGCCTCGGCTCGTTTGTATCCCATCTGGATCAGTGCGCCAACGACCGTGTCGGACGCTGACCCTGGCGGAGCCGGAACTGCACGCAGGCGCACGCCGGTGGTGTTGTCGGCGGCGAAGTCGAGCTTGTCTTGGAGGTCGACCAGCAATCGTTCGATCGTCTTGCGCCCAACACCGCTGATCCCCTTGAACGCGGCCTTGTCGTGGCGGGCGATTGCCTCGCGCAGCTCGCTCGCGTTCATGACGCCCAGGATTGCCAGGGCGAGCTTGGGTCCAATGCTGCTGACCTTGAGTAGGGCTCGAAACGCCGATCGATCGTCGGCGGTTGCGAACCCGAAGAGGGTCATGGCGTCTTCACGTACGTGGGTGTGAATGTGCAGCGATACGGGCTGCCCCGCCTCCGTGACGAGCCGTCCGGCGGCCCCGAGCGGCAAGAAGACCTCGTAGCCGACGCCTTGGACGTCGACGATGACCGAGCCGTCCGCCTCCCTGTGCTCGATCGTCCCCTTCAACCTACCGATCACGCGCCGACACTAGCAGCTTACTGAACAGATGTCCCGATTTTGGCGGGCATCGACCGAAACGCTTGGATGTGGGTGATGGCGACTGCGAGCGCGTCGGTCGCGTCCACGTCGAGTGCGTCGCGAACGCCGAGAAGCGCGCCCACCAGGCGACCCACCTGTGCCTTGTCGGCCTGGCCACGCCCCACCACCGTCCGCTTCACCACGGCGGGTGGATACTCATGCACCGGGAGCCCCGCCTGCGCAGCCGCCAAGAGCGCGATGCCGCGTGCGTGCCCGAGCTTGAGGGCGGCGTTCGCGTGCTTGGCAAAGAAGATCTCCTCCACCGCGACCATGCGAGGCCCGTGCGCGGCGATCACCGCTTCGAGGCCTTCATGAATTCCCCGCAACCGGTCGGGCAGCGGTGCACGCGCCGACAGCGCGATCGTTCCAGCGTCGATATGACGGAGCCGGGTCCCTTCGAGCTCGATGACGCCCCAGCCCGTCCGTCGGCTCCCTGGGTCGATGCCAAGGACGCGCATGTCAGTCGAGCTCCGCCAGCGCCTGCTCGCTCAGCTCGAAGTCCGAGAACACATTCTGGACGTCGTCGTTGTCGTCGAGGGCTTCGAACAGTTGCATCAGCTTCTGTGCATCCGACCCCTCGACGACTTTCGGGTTGTTGGGGACATAGGCGAGTGCCGCGGTTCGAACCGCAACCCCGCCATCACCGATCGCCTTCGACACGGCATCGAGATCGTTTCGCACGGTGGTCACGACCCACTCGTCGCCCACGAGCTCGAGGTTCTCGGCGCCGGCACCAACCGCCAGCTCGAACAACGCCTCTTCTTCGGCAGCACTCGCGTCGATGTGGATGATGCCTTTTTGCTCAAACGCCCAAGCGGCCGAACCACTGCTTCCGATCTGCCCGTTGTTCTTGTCGAAGATCTTGCGGACTTCCGCGACAGTCCGATTGCGGTTGTCGGTCACGACTTCGCATATGAAGAGTGCGCCGTCGGGCCCGATGCCCTCGTAGACCAACTCCTCGTACTGCACGCCCTCGAGCTCACCCGTGCCCTTCTTGATGGCACGCTGCATGTTGTCAGCGGGCATGTTGGCGGCTCGCGCCGAGTCGATTGCGCGCCGGAGCCGCGGATTCCCGTCTGGATCACCACCGCCGCCTCGGGCTGCGATCGTGATTTCCTTGATCAGTTTGGTGAACAGCTTGCCGCGCGCGGCGTCCACGGCGCCCTTTTTTCGCTTGATCGTCGACCATTTGCTGTGGCCGCTCATCGGACAATCCCCATGCATCCCTTATCCGACGCCAACGGGGGTTTTTCAAGTTGTTCGCCGGTGAATATGCCTGGGGGACCCTCGTCCAACCGCCCATGAACCGACTTGGAATTCTCTGTCTCGTCTCGTTGGGTCTCCTCGGCTGCAACGACGACACCCGATACTTCTGCATCAACGAGGGTCCGGTCTCGGAGCGCGGCTGTTTTCTATGCAGTGACAACGATTGCGAGCTGCAGCAGCCGCCGACACGGCAAGCTTGTGCCGACACCGTCGACTGCGCCCTTGGGGAGGTGTGCACCGACCTCGGTTGTACCGACACCTGCGCGGAGCCTCTCGAGTGCGCGATCGGATCGACTTGCCTCAACGGGCTCTGCCGTGGGCCAACTGAGCCAGAACCCACCCCGGTGTCGACTGATGAGCCGCCTCTGCCCGACCCAGACCCGGTGCCGGGCGCGTGTCAGTTCAACTTCGAATGCGGAGACGGCCGGGTCTGCGTCGACGGCCAATGCCTGTTCACCTGCATCGACGCACCCTGCCCCGGGACGCAGCAGTGCCAAGATGGCGCGTGCCGCCCTTGCATGGATGAGGCATGCTTGGCCAACTGCGCAGACGACGCGCAGTGCGAGGACCACGAGTACTGCGCTCAGTTCCAATGCATGCCGGACACGCGTCCCGAGACGTTCTGCCCCGCCAACGAGTGCCAGCCGGGGCGGGTCTGTCGCAATGGGCAGTGCCGAACGCCTTGCGAGACGAACGACGAGTGCGCTCGAATCGACGCCACCATCCGGTTTTGTGAGCCTGTGGGTGGCGAGAAGCTCTGTGTCCGAAGCATCGAGGTGCTCGCTGAGTGTCAGCTGAGTATCGACTGCGGACTCGGTGACGAATGCGTCGACGCGGCTTGCGTGCCGACCTCGAGCTCGTTGTGAGGCGCGCGGTTTCGTAACGCCTCGATCGCGCTCGTCACCCCGACGACACCGAAACCGACGCAGAAGAGAAGCACGAAGGGGATGCTCGCCCAACTCTCGGTTGCGACCGCGAGGATCAGCGTCGCGAAGCAATAGGCTGTAAACGAGAGCTCGATCAGGTTGTGCCACGGCCAACGGGCGCGGTATCGGACCGCCCCTCGAGACCTGCCATCCACGACTCCATGCTTGGGCGTCCGAACGAACTCGACGTCTCGGCCGAACAAACCCTCGACCGCGGCGCGTCCGTTGTTGACCGAGAGGCCGATCCCGATCGCCATCATCAGAGGCAACTGCTTGATCGCTTGCCACCGGCTTCCGTAGAGATCGCGGTGGGCCACGATGTAGAAGACGGCGACCGAGCCGCATGTCGCGAGGAACATGGGAACATCGAGCATCAGCAGCTCCGGGTGTGCCATCTGCCGTCGAATCAGCATGTTCGGCATCTGAAGGAGCGCGAGCGCCAGCAAGAACAGGTAGGCGAAGTTGTTGGTGAGATGAAAGAACGCCTCGACCTTCACCTTGCGCGGGACCGGCGCACGGAAGATTCGCCCGAGGAGCTTTCGCGCCGTTTGCACCGAACCCTTGGCCCAGCGGTACTGTTGACTCTTGAACGCGGTCATCTCACATGGAAGCTCAGCGGGGGCTTCCACGTGGGGCGCGTACACGAATTCCCACCCACGGAGCTGGGCCCGATAGCTCAGGTCCATGTCCTCGGTAATCGTATCGTGCTCCCAGCCACCAGCGTCCTCGATGGCTGCTTTGCGCCACATGCCGGCGGTCCCGTTGAAGTTGAAGAACCGACCGGAACGGTGCCGCGCCGCATGTTCGATCATGAAGTGACCGTCGAGCAGCATCGCCTGGCACTTGGTTAGCAAGGAGTGACGCCGGTTGAGATGGCCCCAACGCGCTTGGACCATCCCGACTTCGGGTCTCGTGAAGAAGTGAACGAGGTCGAGGACGATGCTCGGCCCCGGCACGAAGTCCGCGTCGAACACGAGGATGAACTCGCCCTTCGCTCGGGCGAGGCCTGCGCCGAGGGCGCCGGCCTTGTAGCCTCGGCGATCTTCGCGGTGGATCCGTTGGATGTCGACACCCTGAGCCGCAAGCGTGTCGCATGTCTCCTCGACGATGCCGATGGTCGCGTCCGTCGAATCGTCCAGCACCTGGATCTCCAACCGATCGCGTGGGTAGTCGATCTTGGCTGCAGCCTCGATCAGTCGCTTCGCGACGTACATCTCGTTGAACATCGGCAGCTGCACGGTCACCATCGGCAGCTCACTTTGCGAGAAGCGGGCGCTCGGCTTGGTTTCGTCTTTGCGGTGCCGAAGGTAGAGGTAGAGCAACTCGCTCCGGTGAACCCCGTACAAAGCAAGGACGCCCAGGGTAATCAAGTAGATGACGATGACTGTCGTCTGCAAAGCGAAACCGGGCAAAGCACGTCGTTCCTAGTCTGCCGTCGTCGACGCCGCAAGTTTGGCGGCGGCCCTGAGTCGATCAACCGTTCTGTTTTTTCCGAGCACCTCCATGACCTCGAAGAGCCCCGGGCTCCGGGTTCGACCGGTCATGGCCACCCGTGCCGGTTGGGCGACCTGCTTCATCGGCAGGTCGTGCGTCTCGAGCCACGTCTTGACCACTTGGTCGAGATGCGCCGCTTCGAAAGGCTCTACGTCCTGGACGACGTCGGCGAGCTTTGTGAGGTTTTCGGCGTACTGCGACTTCAAGAACTTACGTTTGGCTTTGTCCTCGAACTCGACATCCAAGAAGAAGTAGCGAACGGCATCGGCGACGTCGATCAGGGTTGCGGCACGCGGCTTGATGTACGGGATCGCTGCGAGCAACGTCGGGTCGTTCGGCGAGATGTCGATGCCAATGGCGGCGAGGAACGGAATCGCCAGGCGCGCGATCTCCTCATCAGGAAGCATTCGCAGATGCTCCTCCTGAACGTAGAGGAACTTCTTTGAGTCGTACTTGCCGGCGGTTGCACCCACCTTGTCCCAACTGAACAACGCGCGTAGCTCTTCACGGGTGAAAATCTCCTGGTCACCGTGAGACCAACCGAGCCGGGCTAGGTAGTTGAGAACTGCGTCGGGCAGATAGCCCATGTCACGGTACTCGAGCACGCCGACGGCGGCATGTCGCTTCGAGAGCTTCTCACCGTTGGGCGCAAGCACCATCGGCATGTGCGCGAACTTGGGAGGCGTTGCCCCAAGGGCTTGGTAGAGCAGGATCTGCGGCGCTGTGTTGATCACGTGGTCGTCGCCCCGCGCGACCAACGTGACCTTCATCGTGAGGTCGTCGACGACGCAGCCGAAGTTGTACAGAGGCATGCCGTCCGGTCGAAGGAGGATGAAGTCCTGTTGCGTGTCGTTTGGCACGTCGATGCGGCCTTTGACCTCGTCATCCCAACCCGTGTGGCCGTCTTCCGGGGCACGAAAGCGAATGACGTGCCGGGCGTTCGGGTCCGCAGGCCCATCGGTTCGATCCCGCCACGGGCTGCGAAAGCGAAAGCCTCCCTTGGCGCCCGTGGCTTGGAAGGCCGCCCGGGCTTCGGCGATCTCTTCTTTCGTGGCGTAGCAACGGTAGGCGTGACCCGCATCCACGAGCCGGTCTGCGTATTCCTTGTAGATCCCGAGTCGTTCGCTTTGGATATAGGGCCCGTGGTCACCCCCCACGACCGGCCCTTCGTCCCAATCGAGGCCGAGCCACTGCATCGAGTCGAACACCATCTGGATGCTCTCTTCGGTGCTTCGCTCTCGGTCGGTGTCTTCGATCCGGAGGATGAACGTTCCGGCGTGCTGGCGGGCCCACAGCCAACTGTAGAGCGCCGTCCTCACTCCGCCGATGTGCAAGTAGCCCGTCGGCGAAGGCGCAAATCGAACACGAACCTCCGACATGGCCGAGGGCTACCTGCCCCCCGCCACCCGGTCAAGCGAACCCGCTAACTCGTAGGTTCAGCGCCAGCCTCGAGGATTCCGCTGAAGGAATCTCGGTAGGCGAACGCGAGAAACAACTGGAGCACGACGATCACGATGGCCATCGGCAGACCGGCCTGATCCAGATAGATGTGCGCCGCGAGGATGTGCACGCTGACGGGTGCGAGGAGAATGAGCCCGAGCGGCAGCCACCGGCCCAACAGGATCATGAGTCCCGCCACGACCTCGACCGCTTTGACCAGGTTCATGAAGTACCCCGTCCCAAAGAGTGCGGTCATGAACGTCGTCATCGCCTCGTTCGAGGCTGGCGGCTCGATGAAGTGAAAGAACCCATTCAGACCAAACACGACGAAGATCAAACCCAGAACCACTCGTGCACCAATGATCGCAAACTTCATCCCGTGCTCCTTTCAGTCAGACGCACACCCCGGCCGCGAGGCCGACCATCACGGTTCATGCAATCGCGGCTCAACCATACCAGAAAAGACCCGCTTCCCGACTCGTTCCGCGTCAATTCGGCTTGACCCTAAGAGGTCGGCTGCCCAACCTCCCGGATTCATGACGTCGCCTGATGCACTGACCACGCGCCTAAACCGGGGGGTCTCGAGGCGGAACGCACGTTGGTCGTTCGTCAGCGCCGAGCAGTTCGGAGACGCACTCGAGCTGCACCGTTATCGGTTGGGCAACGGGCTTCGCGTGCTGACACTGGAGGACCGCTCTGCGCCGACGGTGAGCTACCACACTTGGTTCCGGGTTGGCTCGCGAGACGAGCGCCCGGGCAAGACTGGGCTCGCGCATCTGTTCGAACACCTCATGTTCAACGAGACCAAGAACCACCAGTACGGGGAGTTCGATCATTTGATGGAGAACGCGGGCGTCGAAGTGAACGCGGCGACGTGGACCGACTGGACGTACTACTACGAGAACGCACCCAAGAACGCGCTACCGTTGCTCGTCGAACTCGAGGCCGACCGCATGGCGAACCTCGTGCTTCGGGAACCGCAAGTGCGATCCGAAAAAGAGGTGGTTGCGAACGAGCGAAAGCTGAGGGTCGACGATGACATCGAGGGACGCGCACTCGAACAACTCTATGCCACCGCCTTCAAACGGCACCCGTATCGCTGGCCCACCATAGGGTGGATGGACGACATTCGACGTTTCACAGTCGACGACTGCCGAGAGTTCTACCGTTCGTTCTATGCGCCCAACAACGCGACCGTCGTCGTTGCCGGCGACTTCGACGAACGCAGGGTCCTTTCGCTCATCCAGGAAGGGTACGGTCACCTGCCCGCGACGCGGCTTCGGCACAACGGAGCGACCGTGACGGAGCCCGCCCAACGCCGCGAGCGGACCTACCGGATCGCGGCGCCTACCCCGACCGACAAGATGCTCCTCGGGTACCACGTCCCCGGTTTTGCACATCCCGATACGCCGGCTCTCATCGTCATCAACGAGCTCCTGTTCGGGGGCCGCAGTTCACGCTTGCATCGCGTGTTTTGCGACGACAAAGAGCTTGCCCTGTCAGTGCGCGGATCGGTATCGCCTTTCGTCGATCCTGGTCTGTTCGAGCTCTGGTTTTCGCTGCGTGAAGGCCGGCGAATGGCGGACGCGCTTGCGCTGCTAGACGTCGAGATCGAGCGATTGGTCAAGGAGGGCCCGACGACCGAGGAGCTCGAAAAGGCGGTCAACCAGATCGAGCTCTCGTTTCTCTACAGCATGGAGACCGCCGGCGGAAAAGCCGAGCAGGTTGGGTTCTACGAAACTGTCGTCGATGACGCCGCAAGTGCGATGAGCAGGCTTGACGCCTTCCGCGCTCTGACCGTGCCCGCTCTGCGACGGGTGGCGGCCAAGTACCTCAATCCGAACCGTCGCACGCGGGTCGAAGTCTCCGAGAGCTTCGAGTGATGGCTCGGTCACGGCCCAAGCTACTGGTTGAAACGAGTGAGGTCCTTCCGCTGATCGACGTCGAGGTCGCGTTTCCGACCGGCAGTCTCCAGGACCCCATCGGTAAGGAAGGACTCGCACGCTTGACCGGGCAACTCATGCGACGTGGTCCTTTGGGGATCTCGACCACGCGGTTCGAGGACCATCTCGCACGTCTCGGCGCACGCATGTCGGTCGACACGTCGCTGCGCACGACGAGAGTACGCGCCACCACGCTTCGCCGAAACGTCGAACCTTTGCTCGCGTTCGTTGCCGAACTCATCTGGTCGCCCGCTCTCAGGCGGCAAGACTTTGGCAAGCTGAAGCGGCAGGCGCGGGCCTCGCTTCTCGCCCGGCTCGACGACGATCAATCCCTCGGCGCCGTACATTTTCGAGAGCGCTTGTTTGCGGGACACCCCTATGGCCGGAGGTCCTCGGGGTCGCCGACGAGTGTCGGGAACATCAGCCTCCGGGATGTCGAGCGGTTCTACCGTCGCTACTACGCGAAAACTCCGTACGTCGTCGGGTTCGCGGGCGACATCACCAAGGCCGAAGCGACGGATCTCGTGCAGCGCTACTTCCCGGCGAGGTCCGGCGATCCAAAGACCAAGAATGCGGTTCCGGCGACTCGCCTGGCGCGCGGCCGGCGGGTCGTCATCGTCGATAAACCCGAGCGCGCCCAGACGCAGCTCTACATCGGAACGTTGGGTGCCCGAACCCAGGATCGCGATCTCTTTCCGTTGATCGTGTCGAACACGGCGTTCGGCGGGACGTTCACCGGCCCACTCATGCAAGAGGTTCGTGCCGTCCGCGGGTGGAGCTACGGCGCGTACAGTCGCTTGACGCATTCCGCCCAGCGAGACGCCTGGTACATGTGGAGCGCGCCGAGCGTCGAATACTCTGCGGACTGCGCGGCGCTCCAGCTCGACCTTCTCGAACGTTGGGTCGACCGTGGCCTGGACCGGAGCGCGCTCCGGTTTGCGCAACGGTATCTGATCAATAGCCATTGCTTCGACACCGATACTCCGTCCAAGCGACTCGAGTCTCGCCTCGACGTTGAGCTCCTCGGCGTTCCACGACGTTATGTTGAACGCCACGATGAGCTGATCGCCGCCGTCACCCGAAAACAGGCCAACGAAGCGACGAGCGGGCGCATCTCCTCCCGGGACCTCACCATCGTCGTCGTCGCGACCGCACGAGACGTCTCGTCGAAGTTCGAGAAGCTCCCGGGCGTGACCTCGGTCGATGTGATTCCTTTTCGGTCGGCGTAAGGCCAACGCGCCAACGAACTCGGCCTGCGCTAGTTGCGGATGACGCGTCGGAGCTCGGCCCGACTCCAGATGCGAGGGACCGACACCGCGGGCAACTTCGCGAGTCGACGGGCCGCTTCCGTGAGCTCTCCGTCAGGCTCCGGCAAGATGATCGTCCGCAAGCCTTCGCTCTTGGTGAAGAACTCGACGACTTCCATGGCCGCCGGATCGTGCGTCACGGAGTGGATCACCAAGCCTGCGTATTGGGTTTCCTCGCTCTCGAGTTCGCGGACCGCGTCTTCGAGTGATTCGACTGCGGCGACCCGCAACCCAAAGCTCCGAATCTCGGCTTCGATTTCGAGGCGCACACGTCGCCTCGGCTCGAACACGAGCATCGGCAGTTGCGAGGCGCGATCGTTGCGTCGCAGCAACGCGAGGAGCACCGCGTCGTGGATCGCGTCTTCCTGATCCGCCGAAAGCGCCGGGAAGTGAAGCGCGAACGATCCGCCCTCAGCCGGCGTGCGGCCATTGCGGACGCGGTGAACCGAACCCGTGAGGCTCATCGGTTCGCCACCGGCCGCGAGGTCGATCAACACGTGCACGAGATGACCGGGGCGGAGGTCACGTTCACCCGAGATTCGCACCCCGCCGGCCGACAAGTCAGCCATGGCGTACTGGCCGACGACGTCGCCGCGCGAGAGCACGAGCGCGCGGCCCTTCAGGTCGACGCGCTCCGGAACCCTTGGCTCCCTCTGTATGCGTGCGTGCCCCATCGACTCTTGAGAGTGCCGAGACGACGCAGGAAAAGCTAGTCCGCATCGAGGGATAACCCGTTCGGTTCTATGAGATTTCGCGGGGATCGTTTTTGTGTTTCGCAAATCTTCGAGTGATTGTACAATCAGCGAAACACGAGGTAGCTATGCCCACCAAAACACGCATGCGCGACTTGCTCCGGCGGAAGGGTGAAGACGTGTATTCGGTTGGGCCGATGGCGACGGTCATCGACGCGGTGAACATGATGAACGATCACCACGTCGGATCGGTGCTCGTCATGGAGGGCGGCCAACCCGTTGGGATCTTCTCAGAGCGCGACGTCCTCGTCCGCGTTGTCGCCGCCCAACGCGATCCAAGGCAAACCCTGGTGCGGGACGTGATGACGACGCGTCTCCACGTGGCCTCTCCCGAGGACAGCGTGCTCGATGTGATGCGCGTCATGACCGAGCGTCGCTGTCGGCACATTCCCATCGTGGAGGACGGCCAGCTCATCGGCCTGGTTTCCATCGGCGACATCACCAAAGCCACTCAGCACAATCTCCGGCAGGAGGTCATCGAGCTCTCGAACTACATCGGCGGCCCGTACCTCTCCTAAGCACGCGTTTACATTCCCCCAAAACGCGTCCAAAAGGCCACCTGAGCCCCCTAAACCAGGTGGCCTTTTCCTATGCGCGCCGCCATCTGCGCGGTCGGCCGAGCTAAATCTGGTAGAGTCCCGGCCCTATGCCTAGCCTCAAGTGGATCGTCCCCCGCGGGAGGCCCCGCGTGTTTGCGATCTACAAGCGTGTGACGTCGATCGGCCGCGCTGGCGCCAACGACGTCGTGATCGATTCTGACTCGGTTCGGGAGCACCACGCGCAGGTGGTGTTCGATGGGCGAGACTTCGCCCTCAACTTGGTCGATCCCGAAGGCACGCTCGCCGTCAATACCAAGCGAAAGAAGAAATCAAAGATCTTTCACAACGACAAGCTCTCTCTCGGTGACGTCGAGATGGTGTTCTCGTTGTATGATGAGGGGTCGAGCGAGAGTCACAGCGGAAGCGAAGGTGGCAGCGAGCTCTCAGGCATGATGAAGCTCAGCGACTTCAACCGCCGCCTTCTCGAGATACGATCGGTGTCCGATCAGATCGAGGCACTGCTCGATGCCGTGATCGAGGTGGTCCACGCGAACAAGGGGTTCGTGATCCTACTTCGCGATGGCGATCCCGCGATCGCAGCGGCACGCAACGTCGACCACGAGACGATACCCGACGCCGTCACCCAGCTGTCCGACAGCATCTTGCGGCGGTGCATCGACACCCGTCAGCCACTCATCGTCAGCGATGCCGTCAACGACACGATGTTTCACTCGAGTGAGAGCGTGATGAACCTCCAACTGAGCTCGGTGATGGTCGCACCCCTGATTGCGCAAGGTCAGCTCCTCGGACTCATCTACGTCGGCAATGACAATGTGGTGAACCTCTTCGAGCAGTCGAGTCTAGACATTCTGACGGTGTTCGCCGGGCAAGCCTCGTTGATCATGCAGAACGCCATCTTGCTCGACGAGCTGGCCACCGACCGCGATCGCATGGCCGAGGAACTCGAGGCGCAGCGCTTCGGTGACATCATCGGGAGCTGCCCGAGCCTTCTCCAGGTGTTTCGGCGGGTCGAGAAGGTCGCCTCAGCCGACATCAACGTGCTCATCACTGGCGAAACCGGGACGGGCAAGGAACTGATCGCGCGGGAGCTCCACCGAAGGTCGAACCGGGCCGACAAACCCTTCGTCGTGGTGAACTGTGGGGCCATCCCAGAAAACCTCATGGAGTCCGAGCTCTTCGGGCACGTGAGAGGGGCGTTCACCGGTGCGGTAGCGACTCGGCAGGGGAGTTTTCAAGCGGCCCACAAAGGGACGCTGTTCCTCGACGAGATCGGCGAGATGCCTTTGTCGTTGCAGGTCAAGCTTCTTCGCGCGCTCCAGGAACGCGAAGTGATCAAGGTCGGCGATACGAAGCCTCAGACGGTTGACATTCGGGTCCTCGCCGCGACGAACCGTGACCTCGAAGCCTGCATCAAAGACGGAACGTTTCGCGAAGATCTCTACTATCGGCTCAATGTGGTGAACATCCACCTGCCGCCACTTCGCGAGCGCGGCGACGACGTGATCCTGCTCTCGAAGTTTCTCCTGAAGAAGTACGCCACCGAGTACGACGCCGTGGTCAAGGGCTTCACACCCAAAGCGCTCCAAGCGCTGCGTGACTACGATTGGCCAGGCAACGTTCGCCAGCTCGAGAACCGAATCAAGAAGTCGATCGTACTCGCGGACAAGACCCTGATCGGCGTCGACGATCTCGACCTCCACGCCGACCAGAAGCGGGCGGTCGTTCCACTCACGCAGGCCCGCGAAGACTTCACCCGGCAATACATCCTCGAGATTCTTGCCCGCAACGGTGGCAATCGGACCCGGACGGCACGCGACCTGGGTGTCGACCCGCGGACGGTCTTCCGCTATCTCGAGCGAGAGCCCGATGCCCCGGATCCCGCCGGGGCGACGGAGGACTGACATTTGTGTCATGGTGATCGACAGGATTTCGTGGAATAATCCCGAAAAACTGAATGTTTCCGGCGCTGGAGCCCCGGCATGCCCTTTGCTTCCTATTACCGGTGGATGTGTTTGCTTGCTTCATGCGGCCTTGCCGGGCTGCCGGGTTCGGGGTGTATCGCGACCGACCGGATCGAGTTCGTTCCGACGGAGAATTTCCCACCGTCGGTGGTGAGCCAGACCGAGGCGACGTACCCGCTCAACGAGATCGGGCTTCTCAATCTGGATGATCCGCCACCCGACCAGGGCGCCGAGGTGCGCCTCGAGACCATCGTCCGGGATCCCAACCTCGACGACACGCTCGAGTTCCGGATCTTCCTCGACTCGCCGCCGGAACCCGACATTCCGCTCTCGGCGGGTACGATCGAACCGAGCGGTTTCATCGAACGCGAGCGTGACTTCGTGATTCCGTTCGAGCGGCTCACCCCGGGGGTGTGTCACCGGATCGAATTGGTTGTCGTCGGTGAGTTCGCGAGCTTCGCGGAGCCACGCCGTCCCGTCGTGCCAGGCGACTTCGACGATCCCACCTGGTGGATTCGCGTGGTCGATACCGACAATCCGACGGCGACGGAGTGCCAATGAGCCCGGTCTCTCTCAAGGGGCTCGTGAGGCTCGGTCCCTGGTTGGCGGCGATCACGCTCTTGTGCAGCTGTGGCTTCGGCTCCGACACCCCCGCGCAGGCTCCTGGCAACGAGTGTGCGGCGTCGACCGACTGCGCGCAGGGCGTGTGCGACAACGGGTTCTGCGTCGACATGGCGACCCGACCGGTGACCCTCGTGGTCGAAGTCTTGCGAAGCCCGTCCGACACGGCGGAAGCGACACCCGCCAGTTGGGTCTTCGCGCCCGAGTCTTTTTCGGGAATGGGGAACCGTGACTTTTCGCTGCCTGGGACCCGACCGGTGACCGGAACCGTGCGTTGGAAAGGGGAGCGAGTCCCCGCCATGGTCCGATTTACCCGCAACCTGGGTGACCCCGTGTCGGCGCTCGCGGCCACACCCGTCGAGGCCAATACGGTTCGAGATGCGGTTGCCGAAACCGCTGCTGGAGACGACGACTACGCGTTGAGCCTCGTTCGCGGGCAGCTCTACGATGTCGCCGTGGTGCCCACGAGCGACGTCGTCACGGCGAACAACGACGGCGACGTCGCCCCGGCGATCCGAACGCTTCCGCCCGTCTACAGCACCTTCCTGACCGCACCCGGCCCAGGGGCCGAACCGATGCGCTTCGACGTCACGTTCCCGGAGACCCTCGAGGCGGAGTGTGACGAAGGCGAATACGTAGGCTGCACCCTGACGGGGAGCGTTTTCAGCGTTGACGGCGAGCTCTCGACGCCGGTCGCCGGGCTTCAGGTCCGCGCCCTCGAGAAGGAGTCCGGCCGGGTCGTCTCTTCGATCGCAGAGACCGACGATCAGGGCGCCTATGGCATTCGCGTCAGCCCAGACGCTGCCGCTTACGTCATCCGCGTGACATCGAGCGCCGATGCCCCCGATCCGTTTCCGTCGGTCTCCTTCGACCCGGTCACGGAATTCGCCGAGGACCCGACCAATCGCAGGGTGTTCGTCCCATTTGTCGAGACCGTCGTGTTCACCGGCGCCGTGCAGGACGATCAGCTCCGTCCCGTCGCGGGTGCGAACGTGCGCTTCGAGTCCCAAGGCGTCTTCGCGCCGGACGAGATCGGCTTCGAGGGGACCTTCCGCACGTCGGCGAGTACAGCGACCGACGGTGGTTTCGGGGTTCAGGTATTTCCCGGCATCTACGACGTCGTGGTGACGCCTCCGGACGACGCGGAGAACGCGTGGGCGCCGGCGGTGACGCAGGCGATCATCGTCGAGGGGGTGCCCGATGGAAACGAGGGGACCCCGATCACACTTGCGTCCCAAACGACATTGACCGGCTCGTGCTCCACTTTTACGGGCGACGCGGCCAGCGGCGTGACGGTCGCGGCGCGGGCACGGAGCGAAGTCGGTGGCTTTCAGCGCTCCCAGGAGACGGTGTCCGCCGAGACCGGTGAGTACGAGATGAAGGTCGACGCGGGGCTCTACGACCTCTTGATCAAGGTCTCCGACGCGACAGGCTTTCCGTGGTTGGTCGAGCCTGAGTTCGTGATCGAGCCGAACGCCGGAACCCAGACCCGCGATTGGGAGCTTCCTCCGCCTGTTGCCGTTCGCGGCCAGGTCTCGGACGCCGACGGCGGCATCGTCCCGTCTGCGCCGATTCGCGCTTATGTGATCATCGAGGACAACCCACTCGCATCAGGCCGTTTGTTCCGGGCGATCCAAGTTGCCGAGACGGTGTCCGCGGAAGACGGGACCTATCAGCTGCTCATCTCGCCCAACGCCGGGGGCCTATGAGTGCCCCGAGGGCGGCCAGCACGGCCAACAGCCCTGGCCAGTTTCCGAACCGCGTGTAGACGGTGTCTTCGTCCATCATCTTCACTTCATAGCGTAGGTTGTCCCGCACCATCACCCCGGTTTGGGCCACGATGCGGCCCACCGGATCGACGACTGCGCTGATGCCGCTGTTGGTGGCACGAACGAGATACCGTCGATGTTCGATCGCGCGGAACTGCGCGAGCACCAGATGAATCCACGGTTCCTGGGTGTTGCCGAACCAGGCATCGTTCGTGATGTTCACGATCAAGTGTGGGTCGGCTTCCCGCACCATCTTGCGCGTAAAGCCGGGCAGAACGTCTTCGTAGCAGACGGGTGTCGAGAGGCGCCACGATTCGTGTTCGAGGCCATGCACGTGATCGCCTGGTGTGAAGTGGCCGGTGTTCGGGGATAGCTCGTACAGCTCGGGGATGTACTCCCCGAACGGAAGGTACTCTCCGAACATCAAGAGGTAGGTCTTGTCGTACGACGCGTGCACATTGCCGTCGGCGTCCATCAGGAACGCGGTGTTGTACACGCGGCGCTCGCCGTCGACGGTGCCGCGCGAGATGCCGCCGAACAGGATCGGCGTTCGGACCTGCTGTCGGACGTGCTCGCCCGAGAACGGGAGGTTTCGCGGGAGCGAGCGGACGTACGCCGACTCGGGCCATATCAAGAGATCGAGTTCGCCATCCCCTTCGAGTTCGAGGCTCTGCTCGATGTGGCGACGATGTCCCTCCGCCGCGTCCGCGCGCTTCTCGAAGATGCCCATGTTGACCTGCACGATCCCGATCTGAAACGGTGGTGCCTGCGCCATCGCCTCCTCGACGTCGGCAATGCGCCAAGCGCCGTAGCCCAAGGTGAGCGCCGCCAGTAAGACGGCCAACCCCCACGCGGCCTTCGGTGCGGGTCGAACGCCGCGAAGCCAACGAATCGACTCGAAGAGCGCGACGTTGACCATCACGGCGACGAATGAGATCAACAAAGGCCCCCCGAGGTCGGCGATTTGCACGGCCAGCGGGAGCTGCGCGAAGCTATTTGCGACATATACCGGGAAGAGCTTCGGGTAGAGCCACTCGAGCGCGATCCAGCTCGGCACCGCCGCCCACACGAACGACCAACCTCGACTCCGGGCCCGTTGGTAAAAGAGCCCGTACACCGCGTACTGGCCCCCGATGAAGCTCGAGAACGCAAACCAGAAGAAGAGGCAGGCCGCGAGCCCGTACCCCGAGAACACTTGAAAGAATTCGAGGAGCCAATGGTACCCGCCGAGAATCATCACCGTGCCGTACGTCCAGCCCACCGCGAAGGCGGCGCGCCACGACCGGTCTCGCACCCACTCGAGTGAGATCCAAAGTGGGACCAACGACATGAGTGCGAGAGGCCACCAACCAAACCCGGCCCACCCGAGGAAGTACATCGCGCCCCCGAGGGCCGCCGCCGCGTGCGCCGCGCCGAGGCGACTCCGATGCTCACCCCCGGTTTGTTCGGTCACGGATTCTTCACCAGGACCCGCTCGGTCGCCTCGCGCGCGACGGCGAGGAGCTGTTCGAGGTCGGCCTCTTCGATATTGAGCGGAGGCACCAGGTAGATCGTGTTCCCAAGGGGTCGAAGGAGCGCGCCGAGCGACAGTGCCTCGTCGGAGATGTCCCAACCGATCTTGCCCATGTAGCCGGTCTTGCCGACGTCGAACGCCGCGCACATACCGACCGACCGCGGTGCGCTCACGCCCGGAATGGAGGCCATGGCCTCGATCGCGGACTTGAGCTGCGCGGCTCTCGGCTTGGCGCGCTCGAGCAAGTCTTCGTCCTCGTAGATCGCCAGCACCTCGAGGGCCAGCGCGGCGCCCAGGGGATTCGCAAAGAAGGTGTGCCCGTGCATGAGGGCGCGCGTCTTGTCACCACGGAAGCCTTCGTAGATGCGGGAGCTCGCGATCGTTGCGGCGAACGGCATGACGCCGCCCGAGAGCCCCTTCGAGGTGCACAAGAGGTCGGGAGCGATGCCGGCATGGGTCGACGCCCACATCGGACCCGTTCGACCGAACCCGGTGAAGACCTCGTCGGCGATGAGAAAGGTGTCGGCTCGGCGAGTCGCCGCGTGGAGGTCTGCCAACAATGCGGGTGGGTACATTCGCATCCCCGCGGCGCCCTGAACGATCGGTTCGACGACGACCCCGGCGATTGCGTCGCCCTCGCGGTCGAGCGTGTCGGCGAGCCATTCGAACACCGGACCCCACTCGTGGTCGACCGGGTCGGGCGGCCGTGCTGCGTCGAACATCAACGGGCGAAACACAGCGTTGAACTCGTCGACGGCGCCGACGCTCATCGCGCCGATCGTGTCACCGTGGTACCCGCCCGGGAGGGCCAAGAACCGAGTCCGCTCGGGCCGCCCGTTCTGCTGCCAGTACTGGAACGCGATCTTCAAGGCGACTTCGACCGACGTCGAACCGTTGTCGCTGAAGAACACACGATCGAGGTCCGGTGGCGCGGCGGCAGCGAGCTTCGATGCCAACAGAACGCCCGGTTCGTGCGTGGCACCGCCGAACGTGCAGTGCATGAGCTGTTCTGCCTGCGCGGCCAGCGCACGCCGAAGCCGTGGGTGACGGTGACCGAGGTTGTTGCACCACCAGGAGCCACTCGCGTCGACAAAGCGCCGCCCTTCGCGATCGATCAACCAGGGCCCGTCTGCTGTGTCCACCACGAGCGCCGGACGGTTTTCGTGGTCCTCACTCGAGGTGTAGGGTCGCCACAGGTGTTGTCGATCGAGGGCTAGGATCTGGTCGTCCGAGAGGGGCATCGGACGGACTTTGCGACACCCCCTTGCCGCGTGCAAAACGGGAGCGGCAAGCCTCTCGTGGCCCCCCGGGGGGCTATTGAGGGCTTACGAGTACTTCACGGCGGCCGCCGGCCTTCGAACTCGGCGGCCCGACGACACCATCTTGCTCCATGCGCTCGACGAGCTTCGCGGCTTTGTTGTAGCCCACGCTGAGCTGTCGTTGGACGTGGCTGATCGAACAGTACCCGGCGTTGGCGACGACCGCGATGGCCTTGTCGTAGAGCGGGTCGTCGCTTTCGCCGAGACCCCCTTCGTCGTCTCGCGGCTTCAAGATCTCGTTTTGGTACTCGGGGTCGCCTTGTTCGCGGAGGAAGTCGCACATGGCGCGCACCTCGTCCTCGCCGATGAACGCCGCATGGACGCGCTCGAGCTCGCTCGACCCAGGAGGAATCATGAGCATGTCGCCCATCCCAAGCAGGTGTTCGGCGCCCGACCGACCGAGAATGGTCATCGAGTCCTGACGCTGCGACACTTTGAACGCAACGCGCGCGGGGAAGTTGGCCTTGATCATCCCGGTGATGACGTCGACGCTCGGTCGCTGAGTCGCAAGGATGACGTGGATGCCGGCAGCGCGTGCCTTCTGCGCAAGCCGGGCGATGCACGCCTCGACGTCTTTGGCCGCCACCATCATCAGGTCCGCGAACTCGTCGACGACGACCACGACAGACGGGAGCTTCTCCGGCTCGAAGTTCTCGGCATCGGGCGACTCGCCGTCGGTCGGGTCGAGCAGCACCTCCTGCCCGTTCGCGTCTTGCGCGCTCACCTTGCCTTTGCGCTTCGGCATGAACTTCTCGACCGAGAGGTCTCCTCGGTGAACCCGATCGACTCTGCGATTGTAGGTGTCGATGTTTCGCGTGCCCGCGTCCGCAAAGAGCTGATACCGGCGCTCCATCTCGTCGACGGCCCATCGAAGTGCGAGGGCCGCCTTCTTCATGTCGGTCACGACCGGAAGGAGCATGTGAGGAATCCCGTCGAAGACCTGAAGCTCGACCACCTTTGGATCGATCATCAGCATACGCACTTCCTCCGGGGTCTTCTTCGCGAGGATCGAGCAGAGCATGACGTTCAAGGCGACGCTCTTACCGGACCCGGTTGCACCGGCCACGAGCAGGTGAGGCATCTTGGCGAGGTCGGTGTAGACGGGTTGACCGGCGATGTCTTTGCCGAGGGCCATCGGGAGCGCGCCGCCGTGATTCATCCACCGGCGGTCCTCGAGGATTTCGCGGATCGACACCGTGTTGCGGTCTTCGTTCGGCAGCTCGAACCCGACGCGCGCCTTCCCCGCGATCGGGGCCACGATGCGAACTTTCTGTGCGGCAAGGGCCATCGCCAAGTCGTCTGCCAGCCCGGCGATCTTCGAAACCTTGGTGCCGCTTCGCGGCTCGAACTCGTACATCGTGACGACGGGTCCAGGATGGATCTCGTCGACCCGGCCCTGAACGCCGTAAGCGGCGAGCTTCTCGGTCAGAAGCTCCGCGTTCTCACGGAGGGCGTCGGCATCGACTCGGATCACCGATGCATCGGGCGGTTCGAGAAGGTCGACGGGTGGGAGCTGGAACTCGTGTCTCGAGCGCCTCGTTCGTGTGGAGATGGTCAGCGGCTCTTGCTTGGTTTCCTTGGGGGCGACGATGGTCGGGCCACCCTTCTTTGCATTGGCTTTGGGGGCTTTGGGCCTCGGGATGGGTTCGGCGTCCGCCTCGGGGATTTCGGAAGAGTCGACTTCGGGCTCGGTCTGCGTCAGCTCCTCGTCGCCGGCCATGATCCGCGGCGCACTCGGCCTCGCCTCGGTGATCAGAGGCTGGCTCGCGCGAATCTCTTCCTCGTGGATCTCGCGCGCTTCTTCCCAGGCGTCCCGCATCGCGATCACCACGTCGGCGACTTGGCGCCACACCGCATGCACGGCCCGCATGAGACCGCCCGCGGCTTCTTCGAGGCTCCAAGGCGTACGGAGGATGATCGCGATGCCGAGGATCGCCGACCCGATCACAATGGTCCCCGCGAACCCGAGCAGCGAGCGCAGCACCTCACCGAGCAGCTCTCCGACCGCCCCCCCTGGCGACGCCCCCCACGCCGCCTGCGGTTCGATGAGCAGATGGGCCAACGAAGCGCCCATCACGACCAGCACCAACGTCGAGGCCAGCGTGGCCAACCCCAGCATCGCGGCACGACGTCGGAACAGTCGATAAGTCAGGAGCGCGCCCTCGAGACAGAGCAGCCAACCGACCAGACCGAACGCGGACATCAGGGCCCGCGCAAGCCGGTGACCGACCGGACCGACGAGGTTCCCCGCCCCGCCTCGCGCATCGTAGGAGATCAACGCCAGCGTCAAGAGAACGGTCCCCGTCAACGTGAGGATCGCCAGGACATCCTGCCGCCTCCCTTCCGGTGCCAAGAGGTCCCCGGAAGAGGTGGTTTCATGTGTGCTCAAGTAAGAGGCCTCCTACATCATCAGGCTAAGCGCGGGATGGGGCAGCGTCAAGAAATCACGGGCCTGCGCAACTCTTGATTGCAGCCGCGAATCCTCTATTATCCTCGCGGGTTGGAAGCTTTGGGGAAGACGGCGCTTCGGTGGGCGATGGTGGCGATGCTCGTCGCTGGCTGCAAGGCCAACAGCGATGACGTCGAGGCCTGGAAGGGCACGGTCAAGGGTCCGGCGCGCTTGGGTGCCGTGGTGGGGAGCGACCGCTACGACGACGACCTAAGGACCCAAGCGGCGCTTGCGATGGTCGAGATGGACCGGAGTGACGTCAACGGCTTGAACTTGCTCAAGCAAGCGTTGGATCAGCTCCGTCGCGAAGATCCAGAGGCCACGGAGACGATCGTCGCCGGGATGGTGACGCGGCTTCAGGCCCTGCTCGCGGCCGAGAAGACCGCGGAGGACAACGGCGAGTACCAGGCGCAGATTCGCGCCAAAGACGCAGCGTACATGGTGATCCCCTACGCGCCCGAAGAGTCCCGCACCGACCTCACCAAGTCGGTCGTTGGCTGGTACTCGCGCGACTTCCAGGGGCGGAGCCTGGCCGGGGACTACAGCGCCGAGCAGGTGACGCGAACCCTAGGGGCCGAAGCGGCGGCGATGTTGGTCGACTCGCTCAGCGAGAAAATGTCCCCGCAAGCGATGATCAAAATCGCCGAGATCATCGGAGAAGACGGCGACGAAGCCACCAAGAAACGCGCGGCGGATCGATTGGTCGAGATCGAAAGGCAGATGGAAAAGCCTGCGTTCGTGCAGTGGCTCAGCACCGAGATCCGAAAGTCCCTCGAAGCCTCCGGCGAGCCGGTCGACGAGGGTCGTGTCTCGTCGATAGCCGTCTACAACCGGGAGAACTACATCAATAATGGCGCCCTCCCCGCGATGAAGTATCTCGCCGGCCAGGAGGTCGTGTCTTCGCGCCTGCTTCGGATCGCGGACACCAAGCCCGGGGCCAACGATCCCAAAGCATGGGTCGATCGACTCAACACCCGGCGCGCCAATGCGCTTCGCGCACTCGAGGGGCATGTCTCTCGCGGACAGCTCAACCGGCTGCTCTCGATCGCGCTCGATCCGAGCAACTCGATCGAGGTTCGAGACTACGCGTTCGACCGCGTGGACGACATTCACAGCCGGCGCGCGATTCCCCGTTTGTCACCCCTCGTCGAGCGCGCGGGCTGCACGAGCAGCCCTTGCAGCAAGTCCGGCCAGCTCGACAAGCGATTGCGGTGGCGCGCCGGCGAATTGGTGCTCTCCCTTGGGGGCCCCTCGTCTATCGAAGGATTTACCCAACAATTACCGTCAGATAAAGGCGTTCACTACGAGCCGGAGGAGCTCGAAGGCTACGCCACGCGCATGAGCCAGATGACACCTCCGCCTACATCTACGGTGCTGGAGCTGCTCGAATCGCAACAATGGTGGAATCGGGTCATCGCGTTACGCTATCTTGAACGCAGAGGTGGGGAAGATGACGTTCCTGCCATGAAGCGGCTGATGAAAGACACCACGCCAGTGCAGGGAGAGGGATGGCTCGCGCTAAACCCTCCAGCCAAGAACGTCGGCGACGTGGCCAAGGTCTCGATCGAAGCCTTGCGGACGCGAGACCAGGATGACAACAAGAAGTAGTCGAACTGATGGCTGATCAAGGGGACAGAAAAACCGTTCGCGCATTCCAGTGTAGAGATTACCTCTACGAGATCTTCGATCGCCTGAGCGAAGAGCACGACTGCTCGGTCGACTACTTGATCAACGAAGCCATGCGAGAGTACGCCCGCTCGCGCGAACAAGCGGTCTCTCGTCTCGGCGTGCAACACGTGGTCGGTTCGGCCGTCGCCGCAGGTGACGGTGCGCTGGCCGCGGGGGTACCGCAGCCGCCGCCGACGAGGCCAGCCCCGTTGCTGACGCCGATGCCGGGTCGTGGCCCGACGGCACCGCCTCCGCTCCCAGGGAGCCGGCCCTCCGACGCGGCGACGCGACGGGTCCTGGTCCTCGAGTTTGATGGACAGGATTTCCCGGTCGAAAAAGACGAGTTCATCATTGGTCGCGGCGCCAAGGCCGCCGACCTCGCGATTCGCGATGGCAATATTTCTCGTCGACACGCGGCGATCGTGTTTCATGATGGCGTCTACTTCATGAAAGACTTGGGCAGCACGAATGGAATCGAATTCGCGGGTCAACGTGTCGAATCCAAGCGCATCGAAGACGGCGACGTCTAC